>JAGBEI010000015.1 GCA_017937065.1 Clostridia bacterium
AGTCGGTGTAGATTACGCGAAGGTTCCACCCGTTCCCTTTCCGAACACGGCAGTTAAGCTTCGTTGTGCAGACAATACTTGGTTGGTCACGACCCGGGAAGATATGTTATGCCGACTCTTTTGCACCATTAGCTCAGCTGGTAGAGCAACTGACTCTTAATCAGTGGGTCCCGGGTTCGAGTCCCTGATGGTGCACCAAACGGCCCCTTGGTCAAGCGGCTAAGACGTCAGCCTCTCACGCTGAAAACAGGAGTTCGATTCTCCTAGGGGTCACCATTTAATATTCCTCCTTAGCTCAGTTGGTAGAGCATGCGGCTGTTAACCGCAGGGTCGTTGGTTCGAGTCCAACAGGGGGAGCCAAAGAATAAAGACACCCAAAAGGGTGTCTTTATTCTTGTGTTTAACCGTAAGCAGCTGTATCATAGCGCTCGTTTATAAAGGGGTCAATTCTCACCATTATTGGTGCTTCTCGGCGCGAATATGGTAATCACTGCTTTTGAGACCGTTCTGACAATTAATACAACAGCCGGTGATATGAAAAGCATATCATTCTTGGTTTTTGAAAAGTCAAAAGCAGAAACGGCTGAATTACAAATAAACAAATGATTTCAGACAGGCTTGATAATACAAATGTAAGAACACAAAATAACAGTCTCGGTGACAGAACAGCAGAAGCAATAAATAGCTTTGGTTTTTTAAAGGCTGATCTTGATTTACCGTAAAATACATATCATCGGCTGTGAAAATCACTGCATTAAAAATCATGGCGAAAGACATATGTCTTTCGCCATGCGGTTTTATTTCAGCTTGTCGATAAGATAGTTACAATTCAGTATTTTTTCACAAATCATGCCCTTTGAAAAATAGTAGTGATTTGCAGCTTCAAAACCGAGCGCGGCATTTTTGTTCATAAGCCTCAGCATTTCACTTGCACATTCAAGCTCAAGCTCTGCCGCCTTCAGCATGGCGCTGCGGTCGCCCGCATCCCTTGCCGTGTAAAAATGCACCTGTTCAAGACTTGATTTGTAGATGCAGTACCCTGCACGTGCCATAATCACCGTTTCGTTTTCCGGCTCGTCTTCAAGCTCGCAAAGCCCCTGCTCCCACAGCGTGCACAGTCGGTTCAGCTGTTTTTCAAATACGTCAAGCGGATAGAAAGACCGCCATCTCTCAACATCGTCGTATGCGTAGCAGGTCATTGTTGCGGCATATCCTGTCGGCTTTTCAAACAGCAGGTTTGACGGTCCTCCGTTCTGCGGCCCTCTGTAAAGCACTGAGATATCAAACGGAAACTCCTGAAACGCCTTGGCAAAAATACCGCATGCTCTGCTTATTCTGTCACTGACCGTCGGAATTTTCACCTGACTGTAAAAATACTTTGCCGCGTGCATGAGGTTTTCGGACGGATACCCGCCCAGCGTCCAGCTGAGCATCAGGTGCCGCACGCCCTCGTCCTTCAGACGCCTTATATGTTCTTCAACAAGCGGGAACACAGGCAGTGCCGGAACGGTTGAGCCCTCCCACGTCGTGTTTACCTGTACCTTGGCAGACGTCTCAAGTCCGCATTCGCGCGCCGTTTTCCACTCCGACTTTGCGCGCTCTCCGGGACCTACTATACCCATGGAATAGTCGCGCACAGTGCCCTTGTATCCTCCGAATTCAAACGGAATTTCCAGCTCGCTCTGGCTTTGAAATATAACTCCTTTCGGCAGATGTCTAATGATTTCATGATTAAATTCAACCCATGCCCAGCTCCAGGCGATGACCTTGATTTTCGGGTCTACCCGGTCAGCGCCGCGGCGGTAGCATGCGACAACCTCGCCGATAACCTCGCCGACGCTGCGCTTTTTACAGCGCGGGCAGCTGCAAGTGTCTGGCGTTGAATGAGAATAACAGTTTGTGCGGTTTTCGGAACGGGTAATAGTAAAGAATCCGCCTATAAGCGGCGCGGCGCGGCAGATGCTCTCCACTGCGTCTGTCAGATAGTCCTGTACCTCTTTGGTGGATGTGCACATGCAGATTTTATTCGGATCTGATCCTGAATGCCCGCGCAGGTGCGGATACCTTTCAAAAAATTCTTCCGGCATGGTACGCGGCTCGTTTAGATACAAAAACAGCTTTATTCCGTATTTGTCCAGACGCTCGGTAAATTTCCTCAGCCTTTCAAGGCGCTGCTCAAAGCCCGCGGATAGATTTTTGTCAAACGGGAATTCGCTGAGCTGAAACAAGACTCCCTGAGTCCAAACGGCATTTATGCCAAGCCTTTTGTAGCTTTCAAGCATGCTGTCCGAGCAGTATTCCTCGCTGTCCACATCGAACGCCTTTTGATACAGTCCCGAAAATAGGTAAATCATGCGTGTATCAAACACCGTGTCACCCGAAAACTCAATCTCCGGCTGTATATATTCAAAGTCAAATGCCTGCCGACCGCCTGTGTTAAGCGAGCGCATGGTTTTGGCAATGTATTCGGTCGCTTTCAGCTCGTCCTTTGTGAGCTCGCGCCATCTGAGCGGCTCGCAGACCGGCTTGTCACTTAGCTTTATATCGAGAAAGTCCTCCTCGCGCAGTAAAACCGCCAGCGAGTTGGCATCAGTCTCCAGCAGCTCCAAAAGCTGTTCGTAAGGTAAAATGTGCCACATACTGCGAATAATCGTTATGTACCCCTTTTCAAGCCAGACGCGGCTTTGCGCCGCCTGTTCAAGCCCCATCTGCGCCGCAGTTTTTTTTACGTTTTCTACATCGGTTTTAAGTATCTGCGCCATTTTTTCAAACGACACAAATTCACATGCACGGAAAATAAACGCCTGAAGGCGTGTGGGAAAATGGGAAAGCGGCACCGGCTGCTTTCCCGCTTTGGGCAGGCTGAATTCCATACTTTAGTACCGTCCTTTGTTATTAATGTTGCGTGACCCTTGCCACGGCTAAATTTTATTGCAAAGAATCTTGAAAGTCAATACGTAATGATATATAATTGACAATATGACAAATTATCATAACGATCTTATAAATTACATATCCCGAATGGACGCCCGGCGAAAGCTTGCGCTGCACAGCTGCTGTGCGCCGTGCAGCAGCTACGTGCTTGAATTTTTAAGCGAATACTTTGATGTGACGGTGTTTTTTTACAATCCGAACATTCATCCTCAAAGCGAGTATGAACATAGGCTGTCGGAGCAGCGCCGGCTGTGCGGACTTTTAAATATACCGCTTGTCGAGTGCGTTTATGATACGCAGAGCTTTTTTGACTCCGCACGCGGTCTGGAGCAGGAGCCGGAGGGCGGGGCGCGCTGCCGAAAATGCTTTGAGCTTCGCCTTGACAATACGGCGCGTCTTGCAAAGGCGGCGGGGTTTGAGTTTTTCACGGCGACCCTCACCGTAAGTCCGCATAAAAACGCAGGCGCTGTAAACGACGCGGGGCTTGCCGCCGCACGCAGGCACAAAATTGAATGGCTGCCGTGTGATTTTAAAAAGCGCGGCGGCTATCAGCGCTCAATCGAGCTGTCACGGCAGTATGAGCTTTACCGCCAGCATTACTGCGGCTGTACTTTTTCAAAACAGGATTGAAAATATGGATAAACCACAAACAGAAATACAAAATAGGCTTTTCGCGCTTGCCGACGCGCAGTACCGTGACTTTCAGTCACGGCTTATGCCGACGGTGGACAAGGGCAAAATTATCGGCGTGCGCACCCCGTGTATTCGCGCGCTTGCCCGTGAGTACGTTGGCACCGACGCTGCGTCGGCGTTTATGTCGTGTCTTCCTCACAGGTACTATGAGGAGGACAACCTCCATGCCTGCTTTTTGGCAATGATAAAGGATTATGATGAGCTCATGACACAGCTTGAGCGGTTTTTGCCATATATAGATAACTGGGCGACCTGCGATATGCTGCGCCCGAAAATCTTAAAAAAGCATACGGAAAAGCTGCTTGACAGTATTAAAGGGTGGCTGGTCTCCGACAGGGTATATACAGTCCGCTTCGGCATCGGAATGCTTATGTCTTTTTATCTGGACGAGCAGTTTAAGCCGGAATATTCAGAGCTTGTGTGCTCTGTTCATTCCGATGAATATTATATCCAAATGATGGCGGCATGGTATTTTGCAACGGCGCTTGCAAAGCAGTATGACGCCGTGCTGCCCTATCTGAAGCAGAGGCGGCTTGACGCTTTCACGCATAATAAGGCTATTCAAAAAGCCGTTGAGAGCTATCGCATAACGCCTGAGCAAAAAGCGTATCTGCGTACTCTGAAAATCAAGTAAAAATACAGCCGCAGGACGCATATTGATTTATGCTCCTGCGGCTGTTTTCGGATTTTTAGTCTGTTATTCTGCCGTCGACTGAGACGGTGTATACCTGCCACGGAATCATTTTGCCGCTTGCCGCCAGCGCAGCTTTGACGGCGTTTTCGATGCCTTTGCAGCAGGGTACTTCCATGCGCACAACCGCTACGCTTTTAATGTTGTTTTGCCTAATAATTTCCGTCAGCTTTTCCGAGTAATCGGTAAAATCCAGCTTGGGGCACCCGATAAGGGTTACATGCCCCTTTACAAACCTGTCGTGAAAATCACCGTAGGCAAACGCCGTGCAGTCTGCGGCAACAAGCAGCTTTGCCCCGTCAAAATACGGCGCATTTGTCGGAACAAGCTTTATCTGCACGGGCCACTGTGACAGCTGTGAGCAGGGGCGCGCTACGGCAGATGAAATTTCCGATAAGTCGCTGTCGTCCTTTCGTATAATTGTTTTGGAGTGCGTTCCCGGGCAGCCGCAGGGCAGGGGCGCCGACCCCGTTTTTTCATCTGCCGTTTTTTTGTTTTCGGCAACGGCTTTTTCGTTGTACGCCGCGGCGTCTCTTTCAACAAAGTGTATGGCGCCGCGCGGGCAAGCCGGCAGACAGTCCCCCAGCCCGTCGCAGTAATCATCCCGCAAAAGCTCCGCCTTGCCGTCGATAATTCCGATTGCTCCCTCGTGACACGCCTTGGCGCAAAGTCCGCAGCCGTCGCATTTTTCTCTGTCTATTTCAATGATTTTTCTTATCATATTGTACCTCCGTTTTTGTTTTATAATGATATTGTACAATATGTTCAGAATAATTTCTGTTGCAAAAACAACGAAAATCAAAACGGCGCAGAGAAATAAGTGATGTTCTTAACACAGCTTTATTTTAAAGCAAGCAAAGAACCGTCAGCTATTCGTTGACGGCTCCTTTACTATGGGCTGCTGCCCGACTGTATTTATACGCACAAATGTGATGCCGGTTCTTCTCTCCATGATATCAAACAGATAAATCCAACGGGAGAGACCTTATATTTTTTGTTCTTTTTCCTTTAACAAGCATATTTAAATTTATGTATTGCAGATTTCCTCAACACATTTTTTGGCTATTTCAATATTTACGCAAGAAATTTCTTCATCAAAATCCGAAAAGGTATTACTGCCCGCTTTGTTTCCTGTCAGTTTTGCATACCACAACAATCCGAGTGCATATCTGCCAAGTCCGTAGCTTGCATGAAATGTATCCCTGTGTATTTTTTCAACGCCTGAAGCAATAAGCCTTTGAAAAAGCTGCCCCGAGGGAATTATAAAATCAGCCTTGATGTCTTTTGCGGCGTTTTTATAGGCATTTTCAATGTCGTTAAACATTTTCGTATGCGTGTCATATCCCAGCTCAGCATTCAGACGCCGAGAATCCTGTTCATATGCCCATGTTTGATGTATCACGATTTTTGCTTTAGGTACACAAGCTCTCACAAATTCGGCAATTTTATTAAGATATGGCTGAAATGTTTCATAGCAGGTTGATTTATGGCTAACCTGTTGAACGGTAACAAAATCCCAATCACGATTTAAAAGCGCATCTTTTAAAGAAACCTTAAACCCCGTACCCACTCCATTCATTTCAAGATAATATGCATTTTCTTCGCTAATCATATTTCTGTAGTGAAGCGAAAGCGGGCATCCCCCTATATATAGATTATAGGTATTTAAAGTAACTCCGTCCGCATGCGCAATTTGGTGCAGATATCTTTGAGAATCCTGTGAAAAGCTGTTTCCTATAGATAAAACATTCATAATTATCCTCTCTGAAATCGTATTTATACGAATTAACTATATCATAATCTCCTGCATATTTTCAATAAAAAGAAAGAAGGCTGTAAAAATACCTTCTCTCAAAACTCCGCTAAGGCACTGCCTTGAATTTCGCACTGTTTTTACTATTTCCGAAATTTATTTTTTCAGTTTTGCGGTTTTATCATATGCAGCGGTGACAGCGCTTGCCGCTGCACTGCGGAAAGCGCTCTTTTCAAGCGCAAGAACGCCCTCTATGGTAGTGCCGCCGGGCGAGCACACCTCGTCCTTGAGCTTTCCGGGGTGCTTGGGACTGTTAAGCGCCAGCTTTGCCGCGCCGAGCACCGTTTGCTTTGCATACAGCTCCGCCTTTGCCCGCGGCAGACCGCAGCGCACGGCGCCGTCTGCCAGCGCCTCTATAAACATGTATACAAATGCGGGACCGCAGCCTGACAGCGCCGCGGCGGC
Source organism: Clostridia bacterium (assembly GCA_017937065.1). Lineage (GTDB taxonomy): Bacteria > Bacillota > Clostridia > Oscillospirales > QAKW01 > RGIG9041. The sequence goes on from JAGBEI010000015.1 coordinate 6,537, forward strand.
GTCAATCAGCGACTCGTCGATTTTGTCTACCAAGCCGCATTTTTCCATCAGCGACAAAAACCCGCTTTCGTCTTTCACGCCGCTTGCAGTGCAGTAGAGTATGGTGCCTTCACCGACATCTGCGGGCGTATTGGGCATAATTCTGATAACTCTGTCTGTTTTGAGCTCACGGCAGAGAAAATTAAGGTCAACTCCCGCAGCCATGGAAACCACGGTGCTGCTGTCCGTAATAATCTCCCGTATATCTGCGCATACAGACGCTGTGACATTCGGTTTTACTCCCAAAAATATATATTCGCTCTGTAAAATCAGCTCTTTCATCGGCAAAACGGCGGCGCCGGCATTATCTGCCGCGGACTTTGCCTGATTTGCGTTTATATCGTACACCGCGGTATTGCTGCCGCCCGCCGCTTGGGCAACTGCCCTCAGAAGCGTGCCGCCCATGTTTCCGGCGCCGATAAATCCTGCCTTGTATTTCATGCGTTTTACTCCTTATTAATTCTATCTTATATTTCCGTCGCCGACTATTACGTATTTATAGGTTGTGAGCTCGCGCAGTCCCATGGGGCCTCTGGCGTGCAGCTTTTGCGTCGAAATTCCCATTTCGCAGCCCAGCCCGAATTCGCCGCCGTCGGTAAAGCGGGTGGAGGCGTTTACGTATACCGCGGCGCTGTCCGTATTAGCTGTGAAGAAATCGGCAGCGCTCTTGTTTTGCGTGACGATGGCGTCGCTGTGACCTGTCGAGTGTGAAAGAATGTGGCATACCGCATCTTCAAGCGAGGAAACGGTTTTTACCGCCAGAATGTAATCGAGAAATTCTGTGTTGAAATCCTTTTCCTCCGCTGCCTTTGCATGCTTTAAAAAGGCTTGCGCCTCTTTGTCGGCGCGCAGCTCGACAGGCGGCAGACCTGAGTTTTTTCTGTCGTCTGTAAGCGCCTTTTCAAGCATAGGGAGAAATTTTTGCGCTATGTCCTTATGCACTATGCACACCTCTGCCGCATTGCATACGGACGGACGGCTGACCTTGGCGTTTGTTACTATTTTGAGTGCCTTGTCCGTGTCGGCGTCCTTATCGACGTATATATGACAGATGCCCGTGCCCGTTTCGATACACGGAACAGTGGCGTTTTCCACGCACGCGCGGATAAGTCCCGAACCGCCCCGCGGTATGAGCAGGTCTATATATCCCTTGCCGCACATAAGCTCTCTTGCGCTGTCGCGCGATGTGTCGTCAATCAGCATGACAAGGTCGCGTGAAAGTCCGGCGCGCTCAAGTCCGTCCTGAAGCGCAAGCGTTATCGCCTTGGCGCTTGCATGCGCCTCCTTGCCGCAGCGCAGTATGCAGGCGCTGCCGCTTTTTATCGCAAGCGCCGCCGCGTCGGAGGTGACGTTGGGGCGGCTCTCGTAGATTATCGCGATAACGCCCATCGGCACCGATATTTTGTTTATTGTAAGTCCGTCGGGGTGCGTGATTGTTTCCAGCACCTGCCCTGTCGGGTCGGGCAGCTCGGTAACCTTGAGTATTCCGTTTGCCATTGCCTCTATTCTGTCGGGGGTGAGCAGCAGCCTGTCCAGCATTACCTCTGTTATTTTACCCCGCGCCGCCTCCATATCGGCGCTGTTTGCCGCAAGGATTTTATCTGACGCCGCTGTTACGGCGTCTGCCATTTCTCTCAGCGCAAGGTTTTTTTGTTCTGTCGCTGCGGTACACAGCCCGCGCGAGGCAAGCTTGGTGCGTTCCATTATCTCTTGTGTTGTCATTTGGTTTTGTCTCCTATAAAGCGTGTTCCGACGTTCTTTCCGTCAATTATGTCATACAGTACGGACGGGTCTTTGCCGTTGGCGATTATCATGTCGCAGCCGTTTTGAACGCAGATGCGGGCGGCTTTCAGCTTTGTGACCATGCCGCCGGTGCCCACTGCAGAGCCCACGCCTCCTGCCAGAGCCTCAATTTCGGGAGTTATTTTTTCCACTCTTGAAATAAGCGTCGCGTTGTGCTTTTTGTGCGGGTCGGCGGTGAACAGACCGTCTATGTCCGACAGCAGTATCAAAAGTTCGGCGCCGATGCTTTGAGCTACGACCGCCGCCAGTGTATCGTTGTCGCCTATTACAAGCTCGCTTGTTGCCACAGTGTCGTTTTCGTTGATTATCGGCAGCGCGCCGAGCTCCAAAAGCCTTAGCATTGTACTGATGAAATTCTGCCGCCTTTCACTGTCGTTTATATCCTGTGCGGTAAGCAGTATTTGTGCGACTGTGTGATTGTGCTCTGAAAAGAGCTTGTCGTATGTATACATAAGCTCGCACTGCCCGACCGCCGCCGCCGCCTGCTTTAGCGACAGCTCACTCGGTCTTTCCCTGAGCGCCAGCTTGCCCATACCCATGCCGACTGCGCCCGACGACACAAGGATAACCTCATACCCTGCGTTTTTAATATCGCTCAATACCTTGCACAGACCTTCCATATGGCGTATGTTGAGGTTGCCCGTGGAGTACGCAAGCGTTGAGGTGCCGACCTTTACAACTATTCTCATATAAATCCTCCGTAAATCTTATTTTATTATTCTATCCTTATCCGTGAAAAAATGCAATAGTATACGGCAATAAAATTTCAACCCGCTGTCAAAATTAATTGACACGGCACGTAAACTGTGATATCATACTTGTGTATGCAGATGTAATTCAATGGCAGAATGTCAGCTTCCCAAGCTGAATACGCGGGTTCGATTCCCGTCATCTGCTCCAGCGTGACGCCGACCCTGATTTGTTTTCGGGCTCGGCGTTATTTTTTTTATTGCTGCCCGATTTTTGCGTGCTGTTGTAAAAATCATGTATTATTATTGCAAATTAAAAAAATATTTGATATAATATCTAAATGCTCTGATGCAAAATTCAAGAGAGTATACGGAGGATTAGATATGTCAGGCGACAGTAGAGTCGAATTGTTTGAAACGGCGCCGATTCCCAAAGCGGTTCTGAAGCTTTGTATACCGACGGTGCTCAGTTCTCTTGTAATGGTGCTGTATAACCTTGCGGACACGTTTTTTGTCGGAATGCTCAATGACCCCGTTCAAAACGCCGCGGTTACGCTTGCAGCTCCGGTTCTGCTTGCTTTCAACGCGATTAATAACTTGTTCGGTGTCGGTACGTCAAGCATGATGAGCCGCGCGCTGGGAGTTAAGGAGTATGAAACGGTTTACCGCAGCAGTGCTTTCGGATTTTACTGCTCGGCTTTCTGCGGCGTGATTTTCTCGCTGCTTGTTACCGTATTGCAGTCCCCTCTTTTGAAAATTCTCGGTGCGGACAGCGTTACCTCACAGCCGACGTCACAGTATATGTTCTGGACGGTGACGCTGGGCGCCGCGCCGTCGATACTGAATGTTGTTCTTGCATATCTTGTGCGCGCCGAGGGCTCTGCTCTCCATGCAAGCATAGGCACTATGAGTGGATGCCTGCTGAATATTATACTTGACCCTGTATTTATTATGCCGTGGGGTCTTGACATGGGCGCCGCGGGCGCGGGGTGCGCAACCTTTATATCCAACTGCGTTGCCTGCCTCTATTTTGCGGTCTTGCTTTTTGTTAAACGCGGCAAAACCTATGTCTGCGTCGATTTCAGAAAATTCAGGCTTGATAAGCACATAGCGGGCGGGGTCTGCTCTGTCGGCATTCCCGCAATGATTCAGAATCTTTTGAATGTTACGGGCATGACGGTGCTCAACAACTTTACCTCCGCATTCGGCGAGCAGGCGGTATCCGCCATGGGCATCGCGCAGAAGCTGGCAATGATACCGATGCAGGTTAGTATGGGTCTGGGACAGGGCATCATGCCCCTTGTCGGGTATAATTATTCCTCAAAAAATATAAAGCGTATGAAAAACGGTTTTTTCTATGCCTTCAAAATATCGCTCGGTATAATGCTTTGCGCGACTGCTCTGTATCTCATTTTTGCCGAGCCTCTCATACGCTCGTTTATGGACAATGAGCAGGTTGTCTCTTACGGAAAGAGCTTTCTGCGCGGGCTTTGTCTTGCTCAGCCGTTTCTCTGCGTGGATTTTCTTGCGGTCGGGCTGTTCCAGGCATGCGGTCTCGGCAAACATTCCCTGATTTTTGCATTCATGAGAAAGATATTATTGGAAATCCCCGCTCTGTTTATTTTGAATATTATCTTCCCGCTTTACGGTCTGGCGTACGCTCAGCTTTGCGCGGAGTTTGTGCTCGCGTGCGCTGCCGTTATAGTTCTGCTGCGCCTGTTTAAACGCCTTTCGAAGGAAAAACAGTCCGAGTGATATACTCGGACTGTTTTATATATTCGCTTATTTGATTACCAGCCTTTTGCACGGTGCTTTCTTTTGATTTTCGTATGCTTTCTCTTGCCGCCGGACAGTCTGTTCTGCTCGTCAAGCCAAACTGTCGTATCCCTGACCGTTTCCGTCAGCTTTCGTGTTTTGAAATTCAGCTGCGCCCTTGCCTTGGCGTTTGAAAAATTGGCGTTTGAGCCGAGCGTGTAGAGCGAGTATTTGGTGTAAAGCGGCGGTTGCTTTTGGACAGAGTAGTACAGCTCCGACAGCGGCGCCGTCAGCTTGGCAAACCACATCGGCAGCACAGACTTTATACGCTTTATGCCGCGCACCCCGGTGATTGTGTCAAGCAGCTCACGTACCTTTACATATCTGTTTGACAGGATATAGCATTCACCGTCTTTTCCGTTAAAGCACGCGCTGATTATGCCGTCAGCAACGTCTCTTACGTCTACAAAATCGTAGCCTCCGTTCACGCCCGCCTTAAGCTTTCCCGCGGCAACGTCTATAATCAGCTGGGTGAGGTGACTGCTGCCGAAGTCATACGGTCCTATCATTCCCGACGGGTGGACGATACATGCGCGCAAGCCGCGCCCGCGTACGGTATCGAGAATATAGTTTGCAATTTCCGCCTTTGTCTTTGCGTACTGCCCCACAACCTTGTCGGGCTCAAATCTTGTGATTTCGGTCATAACGGCGCCGTTTGGCTTTTCCGTTATGGCGTGAACGCTGCTTACATATACGAGCTTTGCGTTTTTTTCCAGTACCTTATCTATTACGTTTTTTGTCCCGTTTACGTTGACGTCGTATACCTGCGGGATAAATTTCGATTTTATATACACGATGGCGGCACAGTGAATTACATAAACCTCTGCGTTACCGGTATCCTCAAAAACAGCCGTCAGCGTCTCCTTTTTGGTTACGTCTCCGTGAAAAATGCGGCAGTGCAGCCCGTCCAGCGATTTCAGCGCGTCGCCGGGGAGCACAAGCGCCCGCACCTCGTTTTCAGCATCTTCGGTTAATTTTCTTACGATATTGTTGCCTAAAAATCCGTTTGCGCCTGTTATTATAAAAATCCTTTTCATTGTTTTTACCTCCGTTTAGATTCAGTCGGATTATTTACCGTAAGTAAAATATCTGCTGTTCATTCTATTATTATTGTACTGCAATGTTTGGTTACAGTAAACATAATATATGTGAATTTTTTGAAAATAATCATCATTTTATAAAAGGAGTCACAATGGAAGACTTTGAATTTAAAAGCATCATTAAAATCAGCGACCGACCGGAACTGATTTCACGCGCCGCCGCATGGTTTTCGGATAAGTGGTCGGTGCCGCAGAGCGCGTATGAAAAGAGTATGCGCGAGGCGGTCAGCGCACGCGGCGGCGTGCCGCAGTGGTATGTAATTCTTGACAACGACGGCAATATAATTGCCGGTGCGGGGCTTATTCAAAATGATTTTCACGACCGCCCCGACCTTGCTCCCAACCTCTGCGCGCTCTATGTGGAGGAAAATTTCCGTTTGCGCGGCATAGCGGGGTTTATTCTGAACTTTATACGGGCGGACGCGGCAGGGCTTGGCATCGGGCGCCTGTACCTTGTGACCGACCACACGGGCTTTTATGAAAAATACGGCTGGAGCTATCTTACAAATGTGAATGATAATCACGGCGTGCCGGAAAGGATGTATACTGCGGGCACGTCTCTGACGCTTTTATAAAATATTATTAAAAGCTCTTGAAAACGTATTCTTGTACTGCTATAATAATACAAGAATGAATTTAGGAGTGAAAACTATGCTGAGGATAACAAATCTTACAAAGACATACGGCGACAAGCGCGCTGTGGACAGCTTGTCTTTGCATATACAGCCGGGCGAGATTTACGGCTTTATCGGACATAACGGCGCGGGGAAAACGACGACGATAAAGGCGTGCTGCGGTATTTTGGATTTTGACGGAGGAGATATTTATGTCGACGGCGTATCCGTCAAGGAAAATCCGCTGTCCTGCAAGGCGAAAACGGCATATATCCCCGATAATCCCGACCTTTATGATTTTATGAGCGGGATTCAGTATCTGCAGTTTGTCGCCGATGTTTTCGGAGTGTCCAAAGCCGCGCGGCAGGAGGCGATTGACAAATACGCCGATATGTTTTCCCTGACAGGGGACCTTGCCCAGCCGATAGGCTCGTATTCGCACGGAATGAAGCAGAAGCTTGCGGTGATTTCGGCGCTGCTGCATGAGCCGCGCCTTATTATAATGGACGAGCCGTTTGTAGGGCTTGACCCCAAAGCATCACATATTTTAAAGGAAATTATGCGGGATATCTGCAACCGCGGCGGCGCGATATTCTTCTCGACGCATGTGCTGGAGGTTGCGGAAAAGCTGTGCGACAAGGTCGCCATAATAAAGGACGGACGACTTATAAAATCGGGCACTATGGAGCAGGTGCGCGGAGACACGTCGCTGGAGGATGTATTTTTGGAGCTGGAGGACGACAATGCTTAGAGCACTGATTAAAAAGCAAACTCTTGAGATAATGTCTTTTCTGTTCAAAAGCGGCAAGACGGGCAAAATGCGCTCCAAGGGCAGCGCCGCGCTTTACGCACTGCTTATGCTCTATGTAGTGGGCGTGTTCGGCTGGATGTTCTGGGTGGTTGCGTCAACGCTTTGCGCTCCTTTTGTTCAGCTCTCGCTTGACTGGCTGTACTTTTGCGTTATGGCGCTGACGGCAACGGTCATGGGCGTATTTTTCAGTGTGTTTGCAACACAGAGCCAGCTGTATGAGGCAAAGGATAACGAGCTTTTGCTGTCTATGCCGATTCCGCCGCGTATGCTGCTCTTGTCGCGTATGCTGACGCTTTACATACAGACATTCTTTTTTGAGGCGCTTGTTATGGTGCCGGCGCTTATCGTATATTATCCCTTCGGCGGGATAAGCGTGCCGGGTATACTGATGCTGTTTATACTGCCGTTTGTCGCGCTTGCCCTTTCGTGCGTGCTCGGATGGGTTGTGGCGCTTATTGTCAGCAGAATGAAGAATAAAAGCCTGTTTTCCGTCCTGCTGTCGGTTTTGTTCCTTGCGGTATACTTTATTGTGTACTCAAGGATAAACAGCTACCTGAATTTACTGCTTGCCAACATTGAACGAATAGGCAAAAACCTCGGCGCGGTATTTCCGCTAAGGCAGCTGGGGCTTGCGTTTTCGGGCGATTTTGTGTCAATGCTCATTTTCCTGGTTTTTACCGCCGTGCTGTTTTGTGCGGTTTACGCCGTGCTTTCGCTCAGCTTTATAAGGATTGTAACCGCAAAGCGCGCCGCGTCCAAGCGCAGGTATGTCAAACGTGAGCTTGAGGTCGGGAGTGTTTCCGGTGCACTGCTTAAAAAGGAGTTTTTGCGTTACCGCTCGCTTCCGTCGTATATTATGAACTGCTCTCTCGGTTCGGTTTTCATGCTTGCGGGAGCCGTGTACGTGTTTATAAAGGGAGCGCAGCTGCGTGAAATGCTTGTGCAAATTTCCGGGTGGGAGGCGTATCTGCCGCTGCTCGGCTGTGCGGCGGTCTGCCTTGCTTCGACTATGAACGATATCACAGCCCCGTCTGTCTCCCTTGAGGGGAAAACCCTTTGGCTTTCCAGGGCGCTGCCCGTTTCGGCGATACAGGTGCTGTCTGCGAAAATCAAGCTGCATCTGTATATTACGCTTCCGTTTGTTCTGCTGTTTTCGGTTTCAGCGGTAACTGCGGCAAAAGCGGATTTCCTTGCAGCCGCTTTAATGCTGGCGGTGCCGCTTGCGTTTGTTCTGTTTACGGCGCTGTTCGGTATAATCTTAAACCTGAAATTTCCCAATTTTACGTGGATAAACGAGACGGTGGCGGTAAAGCAGAGCGCCAGCGTTTCGATTGCGCTGTTTGGCAGCTGGGGAGTTATAGTGCTGTTTTGCGGGCTGTTTTATCTTGTTCATGCGGCAGTCTCGGCAACTGCATTTCTGGCGCTGACGCTTGCTGTTCTTTTGCTTGTGTGCGCGCTGCTTTGGCAGTGGATTGTAAAGCGGGGAACGCGGATTTTCAATTCTTTTTAATAAAAAGGAGAATGTAGTATATGGCTATTGAAAAGGTAAGGGAATATTTTAAAAAATTCGGAATAGAGGACAGAATACGGGAGTTTAACGTATCCAGCGCGACGGTTGAGCTGGCGGCTAAAGCGCTCGGCTGTGAGCCGTGCCGTATTGCCAAAACCTTATCCTTTGACGTACAGGGCGGCGCCGTTCTTGTTGTATGCGCGGGGGACGCCAAAATAAGCAACCCGAAATTCAAGGCGCAGTTTCAGACAAAGGCAAAAATGCTCGCATATGATGAGGTGGAGCGCCTTGTCGGGCATGCGGTCGGCGGCGTCTGTCCGTTTGCCGTAAACGACGGCGTACAGGTATATCTTGACAGGTCGCTTGAGCGGTTTGATACCGTGTTTCCGGCATGCGGCAGTGCCAACAGCGCCGTTGAGCTGACAATAGACGAGCTTGAAAGGTATTCGTCTTTTGCGGCATGGGTAGATGTCTGTCAGGTTCAATATTAAATATATATTTTGTGCTGCAATATAAAACAGAAGTCAGGGAAACATTGTTTCCCTGACTTCTGTTTTAGCCGTCTAACCTTTTACAAACAATATTATAGTAATCCGGGTTTATTTCAATGCCAATATATTCTCTGCCTAATTCTTTTGCAGCCAGCAAGGTTGAACCGCAGCCGCAAAACGGATCTAACACAGTCTGTCCTTTTAAGGTTGTTAATTCAATAAGATATTTCATAAGAGAAATAGGCTTTTGAGCAGGGTGCAATCCTCTGTCTGATTTTTCCGTCCTGCATTTAATGATATTGGAACAAATCTCTATTCCCTGATTTAAGAGAGGTTGGTTCTTTACGGCATTTTCGTTGTATCCGCCGACTTCATGCTGAACAATATTATCAGTTAAAGTGTCACCAATAGCATAAGGTTTCATAAACCATAAAATCGGTTCAAAAAGCGGTCTTAAATTTCCTAATTTCCAACCCGCCCACTTTTTTGCATTGACAGTGTCGTCTCTTTTGTCAAATACAACAGATACATTTTGCGCTCTGTGTGCCGCTGCGTCTTTTTGCCAGGAAAGCATATCCTTAAAAATAAAGCCTGCGTCTTCTAACGCACATATACATCTGTGGGCATATCTGCGACCGGCAAAAACAAAACAACTGGCTCCCGGTTTAAGAACCCTTAACCATTCCGAAGCCCATTTCGTACACCATTGATAATATTCCAATGGTATTTGCTTATCTGCCTCAGACCACCCGTTCAAAGGTTTTCCACGCGTTTTAAAGAGGTTGCTTTTACTTTGTGCAGGACTTTTCCCAAGCAACGCGGAATTTGTGTTATTATGTAGAACATCCCACTTATCAAAGGAAATTCCGTAAGGAATATCAGAAAGAATTAAATGTATGAAATTATCATCTATTTTTTTTATTTCCTTAATTGAATCTCCGCAAATTACAGTGCTCATATTTTTCTCCTACAAAGATGATACAAATTTTTCAATCGTTGAAATCCTTTCTAAAACCTTTTTGCTTTTTAACAATTCATATATAGCCTCGTCCCTGGTTAATGCTGTTATTGCTTCTTTTTCTGTGTTGAGGTATTCTAATTCATAATTACCTCTACTGCGAATAGTTTCTTTACAATTATTTAATTGTTCATTAAATTTTTCGACTGGGATTGAAATACGATCGCAAAGCATTTGATTTATATACGGAAATTGACAATTCATTCTATCCGCATATGCAATTCTGGTATCTCTTGCAAGCCTGACCGGAGCGTTCCAAACAGCCTCTAAACTTAAAGTGTCAGATTCCGCTACATTGTTTACTAACAAAAACAAAATGTGTTCCCACGAAAGCAAACATACCTGTTTATCTAATGCAGACGAGTATATTTGGCTTACGGTGTTAGGATATTGAAAATATGGGGCAACAAGTAATGCAAAATCGTGTTCTGAGCCACGCCAATTACTCAAAGTATCGATTTTAAAATCCTTTTGGTTCTTTGCTGTTCGGCTCAGTCTAAATGTTTTTGCATCGGCGACTAAAGTATAGCCGTGTATACTTCGTGCAACGATATCTGCGCTGTTACCTCGCTCATTTACGGCAATAGACGGTAAACCTAATTCTGAAAAACAACGCGCTAAAATACAATCCGATGCTTTGGAAAACAATTTTTCGGAAGAAGAACTTGCTTCAATACATTCAGGTATAGTTCCGATATCTTTTACGATCTCGATAACTGTTTGTCTGTCTAAATCATTAACATAACTCTTAATTTGTTCAGTAGCTTCAATGAATTTCTTTGTCGCAGAAAGTTTAATTATTATTTCTGTAAAATGGTTAAAACTCATATCAACACCGCCTTTTGATAAATTATAGCATAAATTTATTATATTATCAAATGTTTTTAGTAAAGGGCAGATTTCACTCCTGTTAGCCTTATCTGTATAAAAGTTAAAGTAAAGAAGAAGCGGCGTCGCACTTGTAGATACAAATGCCGTTGGGCACAAGCCCGAACCTACTTTATATAACGAAAAAACCGTCAACATATCGTTGACGGTTTCTTTTGTAAATCTTTGTTGAGAATACTACGCAGCAGCGTGAGGGTATTTTTATTTTTTCTTAAATGACAGCCGGCTTTCCTTTCCCGTTACTATGCGCACGATATTTTTGCGGTGCAAAAATATGATAAGCGCGGCGACAAGTGCTGCAATTATAAGCGTTGTCACGTCCTGCTTGCTTGAAAAGTCCGTGAAAAACGCAAGCGATACGGGAAACGCCGCGGCACCCATAACTGAGCCGAGCGAAACATATTTTGAGATTGCGACAAAAATCAAAAATGCCGCAAAAACCGCAATTCCGCAGCGCCAGTCCACCATGATAGACATGATTCCGCCGACTGCAACGCCTTTTCCTCCCTTGAACTTAAAAAACACGGGAAAGCAGTGCCCCAGACAGCAGCAAAACCCTGTCAGCGCGACGGCGGGCTGCACCCACTGCGGGCAGTTAAGCGTAAAAATCGCCCATGCGCCGACGGTTGCGACAAAGGTTTTTGAGAAATCCGTTATCAGCGTAATGACGCCGGCGCGCCAGCCGTAGCTGCGCATCATGTTGGTGCTGCCCGCATTGCCGCTGCCGCTTGAGCGCACATCGGAGTGCATAAACACCTTTGAAAAGATAATGGAATAGTTCAGACTTCCTATGAGATACCCGCCGACTGCAACGAGCGCAAACCAGAAAAACATCATACCTTCCCGTCCTCTCCGCGTTCTCTGACAATAAATCGCACAGGACTGCCCTCAAACCCGAACACCTCGCGCAGTCTGTTTTCAAGATACCGCTTATATGAAAAATGGAACAAATCCGAACGGTTTACAAAAAAGATAAAGGTCGGCGGACATACCGATGCCTGCGTCATGTAGTAAATCTTCAGCCGCTTGCCCTTGTCGGAGGGCGGCTGAACGCGGGCTGTCGCGTCGCTCAGAAAGTCATTCAGCATTCCTGTTGTGACGCGGCGCTTGTTCTGCTGTGCCGCCTGATAAATGAGCGCCATCAGCCTGTCTGTGCGCTGACCTGTTTTTGCCGATATGAACACAATCGGTGCAAAATCCATAAATGACAGGTCGCGGTAGATATCCTTTTTCAGCCTTTCCATCGTTCCCGTCTCCTTTTGGGCTATGTCCCACTTGTTGACGGCGATTACAAGCGCCTTGCCCTTGTCGTTTGCAAAGCCTGCGATTTTTGTGTCCTGAACCGTGACTCCCTCGTTGGCGTCCAGCATTATAACGCATACGTCCGCGCGGTCTACTGCGGCAAACGAGCGCAGCACGCTGTACCGCTCAATCGTCTCGTCCACCTTTTTCTTTTTGCGTATGCCCGCGGTGTCTATCAGACAAAATCTGCCGTGCTCGTTTTCAATCTGCACGTCCACCGCGTCGCGCGTTGTGCCGGGGATATCCGATACAATCATTCTGTTTTCGCCCAAAAGACAGTTTGTGAGCGACGATTTGCCGACATTGGGCTTGCCTATAAGCGCAACCCTGATGATATCCTCGTCTTCGTTCTCGAATTCGCTGAAATCAATGTGCTCAAACGCCGCGTCCAAAAGGTCGCCCGTGCCTGTGCCGTGTATGGAGGAAACGGCGACGGGCTCACCCAGTCCGAGGTTGTAAAATTCGTAAAATTCGCTCGGCACCGCGCCGACGGCATCCACCTTGTTGACGCACAGCACAACCGGCTTTGACGCGCGCCGCAAAAGCGTAGCAATATCGCGGTCCGCCGAGGTGACGCCTGTTTTTACGTCGGTTATAAGTATAATAACATCGGCAGTGTCGATTGCGATGCTTGCCTGCTCACGCATCTGCGACAGGAGAACGTCTTTGCCCTCAGGCTCGATTCCGCCCGTGTCTATAATGGTAAAGCTTTTGCCCGACCACTCGGCGTCCGCATAAATGCGGTCTCTTGTTACGCCCGGCGTATCCTCAACTATGGACAGCCGTTTCCCGGTAATTTTATTGAAAAGCGAGCTTTTTCCCACGTTGGGACGTCCTACTATTGCAATTATTGGTTTAGACATCGCAGTTTAACCTTTCATCAAGTATTTTTTCCACAAGCTCATGCCCGTCGCAGCCGGTAATTATGAGCTTTCTGTCAATGGCTTTTTCGACCTGCTCCACTGTTATGCTGTCAAGAAACATATCCTGCTGCGCTCTGAGCATGGATGACGGGATGAGCACGCGCTGCGGCAGACTCTCGTTTTTTAACTGGTCGATGATATCGGCTGCGGTCACAAGTCCCGCAACGGTTATTTCCTCGCCGAAAAACCGGTTGACTATCGGATATATTTTACAGTTAAGCCGCGGTCTTTTAAGGGCGATTTTTGTCGCGATATCCTGCATAAGTTTTGCGGGCAGAACCCCCGTTATGATTGCACATTCCGCGGGCTTGTCGCAAAAGCTCAGCAAGCTTACGGCGTCATCGACCTCCGTCAGAAGGCTTGTTGACAGTCCCACGCCGTTTTCAATCTGCGGATACCCGTCGTAGTACTGCTCATCCGGCAAGGGAATGCCTGCCTTTATGAAAAACTCGTCGGACGGATAAAACAGCCGTATGCCCAGCTGCTTTTTACAGCTTTCGGCTATCTTATGTATGTCGTTGATGACGGCGGCGCAGTCCTTTTCCGTAAAGCTCTCAAGCGGATACAGCCCTTTGCGGTGACGGGACAGACCGACAGGCACTATGGATACGGAATTTACGGCGGGATACAGCTTTTGAAGGTCGCAGAGGGTACGGGTGAGCTGCTTTCCGTCGTTTACGTTTTTGCACAGGACTATCTGACAGTTCATGGTAATGCCCGCGTCCGCAAAGCGGCGCATTATCTCGTTTATCCTTGCCGCATTAGGATTTTTCATCATTTTAACGCGAAGCTGCGGGTCTGTTGTGTGCACCGACACGTTAATCGGGGAGATGCGCATTTTGCAGATTCTGTCTATATCCTTTTGGTTAAGGTTTGTAAGGGTAATATAATTTCCCATTAAAAATGACAGGCGCGCGTCATCGTCCTTAAAGTAGAGCGAGGGGCGAAGTCCGGGGGGCAGCTGGTCGATAAAGCAGAAAATACATTTGTTTTTACAGCTTCTCTGACTGTCTATGAGGTAGGTTTCAAAATTCAGCCCCAGCGGCTCACAGGCGTCCTTTTCAATGTCAAACTCCACCGCCTGCCCGCCGCACAGCGCCTTTATTTCAAGTGTTTCGCACTCACTGTAATACATATAGTCGATAACGTCTGTTATCTCCTGTCCGTTTATGCTTATGAGCGTGTCGCCCTTTTTGAAGCCGAGCTGACAGGCGATGGAATCGGGGGCTGTTCCCGATATTACAGCAGGCATTTATAATCCCCCCCTTTTTTTGTAAAATCCTCAATTAAAACAAAAAGAGAAGGCGAGCCTTCTCTTTTTAACTACTAAATTACTCAGCGTCTTTTTTGCTTTCGGTCTTCTGAGCCTTAGCGTCGGCCTTCTTAGCAGGCTCTTTGGCAAGCTTGCCGTCCTTGAGTACTTCCTTGCCGTCGTAGAAACCGCAGCTGGAACATACCTTGTGGGGAGCGGTCAGCTCATGACAATTAGGACATTCTACCATGTCGGGAGCGTTGAGCTTCCATACGCTTGATCTTCTTTTGCCCTGTCTTGAGTGAGATGTCTTTCTCTTCGGAACTGCCATTTTTATATCCTCCTAATTATTATCAATTAATTTTCTGAGAACGTCCAGACGCGGGTCTGCCGTTTTAATATCACACGAACAGCTGCCTGCATTAAGATCGCATCCACATACGGAACACAGTCCCTTACAATCCTCGCGGCAAAGCGGTTTCGCGGGAAATTCAAAATATATCTGCGCGCGTGCCTCCTTGGCAATATCAAAGCAAAAACCGCCGTCGGCAAAGATGACGTCTTCAAATTCGCCGTCGTCGCGCCGCTTTATCTGCTTTACAGAGAAGGAACGAAACGGGAGTGTAAATTCTGCCGCACAGCGGCTGCAAATTACACTGAAATCGGCACTGACCGTCAAAGCGCAGCTCACAATGCCGTCACGTGCGGAAATTTCCGCTCTGACATCTACGCTGTCTGTCACGGCACCGTGCGGAAAATCCGATATCTGCGTATTGTCAAGGACAAAGCTGTATTCTTTACGGTAGCAATCGGACGCAAACGCGTCACGCACACAAATTTTCATATTTCACCCTTTTGGCAGCCCTCAAAAAAATACAGGCTGCTTCAAAATAGCAATTAATATTATAAATACACTTGCCCGAATTGTCAACTGAAATTTTCATTTGTAACAAATATTTTTAATGATTTGCCGATATCAGAAGGTTTTTCTGCCCTCCTCGTATACTATGGAGGACATGGACACGGTGAGGTTGGCGTTTATCGTGCGTATCTCGTCCAAAAATTCTTTTTGCTTTGTGCCGTCCCTCAGCGCCGTTGTAAACTGTATCTGGTACAGAGAGCCGAAGTCGGCGGTCTTTACTCTGTCCAGCTTGTGGAACTTGGTGTATTTGTCAAACACGTCTTCAAATGCGTTCTCAAAGTCGAGATCCTCCGGTATGGTTATTTTGAGCATCATCGCCTTTTGGTTTTGCTTGCCGAAGCCCGCGGCATTTATGATTATGAGCAAAAGCGTGATTAAAACCGCAAAGATAACGCCGTAGCCGATATATCCCGTGCCGCACGCAAGCCCCGACGCCATTGTGACGCATATGTAGGTTATATCGCGCGGATTTCCCGGCTCCGAGCGAAAGCGTATAAGAGCGAACACGCCGCCCAGCGAAAAGGCGCGGGCAATGTTGCTGCCTATCATCATGATTATGATTGCGATAACGGCGGGGAGCACAAGCAGCGCCGTCACAAAGTAGGACGAGTACCCGTCGCGGCGGTTGACAAGCATGTAGCCGCCTGCGATGATGACGCCGATGAGAATTGCAAAAAGCATGGTTATAAGCATACTGCCGACTGTCAGCGAAAGTCCGACGGACGGTACAAAAAGATTCTCAAAAAACTCTTGCATTTTCTTTTATCTCCTCAGAATTATAAATATTATTCGTATAATAAGTACCGTATTTTGAAAAGCCCTGCCTGAATATGCGGTTTTCGGTCAGTATCCTGACAATGGGCAGCGGGATATGGTCGCTGACCTTAATTTCCATGAGATACAGACCGTCCTTCAGCAGCGGGACGCAGCCTGACGCACCGTACTGCGCGGGACCTGCACGGACATTCGTGTCAAAGGTAAGCCGTATTTTTTTGTCCGTTTTTAAAAAGTATGCCGCACGGTCGTAGGCTATGAATACCTTCGGTGAAACCCTGCGGGATTTAAGAAAATACTCAATCTCGTGCGCCACCATGTCGTGCATATAATCGCCTGTCTTTTCACAGACGCCCGTATCAAGAAACCTCAGCGCGTCGGCGTATTTCATGGTTACACGTCTTTTGTTGACGCAGCCGTCCGCTTTCTTTTTAAGCTCTATAAATACCCTGTCGTCATTGGCGGGATTTTCATAATACGAGCGCAGCCGCAGCTTTTCCTTGAACGGCGGCTTGGATACCGAGTGTCTTATAATCGCATAGTCGTCCGTATCGTAGTAGATGTTGAAAAGACCGTATGTTTTGCCGCCGACGCAGTAGGCGTCCGTCTCTACGTACGGCGCAATTCCGGTTATGACAGCGTCGTACTGCTTACGATCAAGAATATATTTCAATTCGTACCGCTTAAAGGTTTTTATAGCCATAAACTCAACTCTTTCTTTGCACTGTATTAATTTTACAGCGCAAATATAAATAAATCTTTAAGTCTGAATAAATATGAATTAAAAATACTGTGACTATTTTAACATAATCGCAGGCGATTGTACAGCTTTTTTTGCTGTTTTCGATAAAATTTAAAGCGAAATTCAGACGTATGGGTATGTGTTCTTGACAATCGGTTATGTTTATAGTAAAGTAATATGGTTAAAAACAAATAAAAGAAGGAAAAAACATGACAAAAAGAGAGGATTTAAGAAATATCGCTATCGTGGCGCACGTCGACCACGGAAAGACAACTCTCGTTGACCAGATGCTCAGGCAGAGCGGGACTTTCCGTGAAAACCAGGTTGTTGCCGAGCGTGTTATGGACAATAACGATTTGGAGCGCGAGCGGGGGATTACGATTCTTGCAAAAAACACGTCGATTCATTATAAGGACGTCAAGATAAATGTTATCGACACACCGGGGCACGCAGATTTCGGCGGCGAGGTGGAGCGTGTGCTCAAAATGGTGGACGGTGTTATCCTGCTTGTGGACGCTGCGGAGGGACCGATGCCGCAGACCCGCTTTGTGCTGCAAAAGGCGCTTCAGATGGGGCATAAGGTTATTGTTGTCATAAATAAAATCGACCGCCCCGACCAGCGTGTGAACGAGGTGGTGGACGAGGTGCTGGAGCTGCTTATAAGCCTTGACGCAAACGACGAGCAGCTTGACAGCCCCGTGCTCTTCTGCTCCGGCAGGGACGGCACGGCGTCGCTGTCGCCCGATGTGCCCGGTACAGACCTTGTGCCGCTGATGGACGCGATACTTGAGCATATCGACCCGCCCGTTATCGAGGAAAACGGCGGCACCCAGATGCTTGTGTCCTCTATTGACTATAACGAGTATGTGGGTCGTGTGTGTATCGGTAAGATAGAGCGCGGGTCTATGGTGAAAAATCAGGAAATAAAAATCTGCGAATATCACGGCGCTCATGCGCCGTACAGCGCCAAAATCGTAAACCTGTATCAGATAGAGGGGCTTAACCGCGTTCCCGTTGACAGTGCGTTCGCCGGAGATATCGTCTGCATATCGGGCGTTGCGGATATTACAATAGGCGATACGGTCTGCGCGCCCGACGCGGTCGAGCCGCTGCCGTTTGTGAAGATATCGGAGCCTACGGTTGAGATGACCTTTTCCGTAAACAACGGCCCGTTTGCGGGCAGGGAGGGTAAGTTTGTCACCTCCCGCCATCTCCGCGAGCGCCTGATGCGCGAGCTTTTAAAGGATGTGTCGCTGCGTGTCAGCGAAACCGACAGCACAGAGAGCTTTCGTGTCGCGGGCAGGGGAGAGATGCACCTGTCAATCCTGATAGAGACTATGCGCCGCGAGGGCTATGAGTTTATGGTCGGCGCGCCGAAGGTGCTTTATAAAGATGAAAACGGCAAAAAGCTGGAGCCGGTTGAGCGGTTTGTGTGCGATGTTCCGTCCGATTATATGGGCGCAGTTATGGAAAAGCTGGGCAGCCGCAGGGGCGAGCTGATTCAGATGTCTCCGGCGGGCGACCGTATGCGCCTTGAGTATCTTGTGCCGTCCCGCGGGCTTTTCGGATATAAAAACGAATTTCTGACAGATACGCGCGGCGAGGGCGTTATGAGTACGGTCTTTGACAGCTACGCACCCTATAAGGGTGAAATAAACAGCCGCACGACAGGCTCGCTTGTCGCCTTTGAGACGGGCGAGGCGGTAACCTACGGGCTTTATAATGCGCAGGAGCGCGGGGTTTTGTTTATTACTCCGGGAACGCCCGTTTATGAGGGCATGATTGTCGGCATGTCTCCGAAAGCCGAGGACATCAATGTAAATGTATGCAAGAAAAAGCACGTCACAAATATGCGCGCTTCAGGCTCGGACGAGGCGCTGCGCCTTGTTCCGCCGCGCATAATGAGCCTGGACGCCTGTATAGAGTTTATTTCGGATGACGAGCTTATCGAGGTGACTCCCGAAAATCTGCGCCTGAGAAAGACTATCCTTTCCAACACTCAGCGCGCCAAGGTGAAGTTCGGCGGAAAAAATTAGGCTTTTCTACTTTATATTATATAAATCCGTCAGCCGCGTAAAATTCAATCATTTTACGCGGCTGTTTTTCAGATATACACTGAATGTCATCTACTTTTTGCGTTCATTCAGCGGTCTGCATACGTTTGTAAACCCCAGCATGTAATCCGCCGATACGTTGTAATAACGGCACAGTGTAATAAGATGATGAATAGGCAGCTCCCGCTTTCCGTTTTCATACTGAGCGTAATAGCTTTGTGTAGTTTGCAGAATTCTGGCGATTTCTTTTTGAGTCTTGTCGCTGTCTTCACGTAAATCACGAATCCTTTTTACATAATCCAAACCTTTTCATTCCTTTTTTTGATAATTTTTCAAAATCCTATCATAGCTTAAATATAGACTAATAACTTTAGTCTATATATCGACTTAGTGTGCTTGTTTTATCCGCATTTATACAAAACTATGAAAAATAAAAAGCGCACATGAGTGCGCTTCATATCTCCGTATTTGTCATATATTCACATTATTTCCATAGTTTAGATATTTGCTATTGACTTTAGTTTACATGTAGATTATAATAATTACTAAGTAATATATTACTTGTTTTTAAAGCTTTTGAAAGCTAAAGACAAGATTGTGAAAAATCAGACAAAATTCGACAAAAAAATTGCATTTCATACATTATAATACGGGTATAGTATGTAATGCGAAAATATTGAGATGAAGACGTACGGCTGTAATTACCGATTCATCTTTTCTGTCTTGTTGTTATATTTAAGGCTACACATACTCGGTATATGCACGTTTTTCAGTGCAAAAAACAACACTATCCGCTTTATGACCCCTGCGGATAGTGTTGTTTTTTTTATGAGTTATGTATCTTGAAAATTCTTTTCAGGATTCCTGCAATCATGCGGGGCGGTTTTATAACGACAACTTTCAACTGCGGCTCTCCTCCTTCAGCATTTCAGCAAAAATATACCGATAACAAGCAGAACGCATGCGAATATCAGCACCAAGAAAATATCCGGAATGAATATCTGCATTATCGTGCCGAGCGAAAAGCAGGTGAGCGCCAGCCCGAAAATCTTTAAATTACGTTGATTCATCGTTGACACTCACCGCCTTTGCGTTCTTAACCTATATTATGCAGAACGGCGGATATTGGTTAAAATATCCCGGCGTTGTGTATTTCCTGGTTGCAGATTTTCAGGCTGTTCAGTGCGCGCCTGAAATTTTTTTCGTCTTTATATTCGGCATATATTATAAGG
This sequence comes from Clostridia bacterium, assembly GCA_017937065.1. Lineage (GTDB taxonomy): Bacteria > Bacillota > Clostridia > Oscillospirales > QAKW01 > RGIG9041. The sequence goes on from JAGBEI010000015.1 coordinate 26,516, forward strand.
TCACTGAGTCCCCGGCTGATTTTATCTATTAACTCGCGTGAAAAAAACAGCTCGTTGAGCACTTCTTTGCCGTCAAACCTGTCGGATAGCTCCCTGCAAAGTCTTGCTTTTTCGTCAAAGTCCGAGCTTTGACACTGATTTATCGTCCTGTCAATGTTCCGTGCCAATGAGTTGGAATAGAATATCTCCGAAACAGCCCCCGCAGCTACCATAACAAAGAGCAGGCTAAAGCAGATGACGCTTCTTTTCACGCTGTTTTTTCTCCTTTTTCACAATAAATGTCTTGCCGCTGCTGTCGCGCGTCAGTAAAAATATTTCCTTGGGGTCGGACACTCCCTGGGCTGCCAGCACGCGGTCAAGCCAGCCGTCCGACAGGTCTTTGGGCATATTCTCTTTTATTATCCTGCCGTCTATTATAATATTGTCGGGCATTTCGTTTTTATCGGCGGGCTTTACCTTCATATCCTGAGGAGTAAGCGGCAGCTTTTCCGGCTTTGATATTATGCTTACGTTTCCGTTTGTCTCAAGTATCGCGTAGTCAATGTCCTCGATTTTCATTACTCCCGACGTGCGCATTGCTTCTGTCAGGTCGTCTATGGATACCCGCGCGCGTTCCATCTCATGCTGGTATATCTGACCCTTGTATACCATCACAATGGGCTTTCCGTAGAAAAAATATCGGGTTTTTATTGATTTCAGGGTAATAAGCGATATGCCCAGCTCAATCGCCGCGAGCGTGAAAATGGGCAGTATGCCGGACAGAATCGGCTGGTCGGTATCCTGTATCGGCATGGACGCCAGCTCGGAAATAAGTATTGTAATAACAAGCTCGCTCGGCTGAAGCTCGCCTATCTGGCGCTTGCCCATTATTCTCACTGCCAGAATTACCGCAAAATATAAGATAAAGCACCGTAAAATAATAAAAGCCACGGGGTTAATCACCTCGTGGCTTATTTTGCACACAATTCCTTTATTTATGCAAATTTGTATTTTACAGTCCGGCTTCTGCCTTTGCCTCATCACGCATTTTCTCAAGCATTTCATAATACTCCTCGTAGGTAAGAGAAAGCTCTGTGCACGCCTTTGCGTGGTCAACGCCGATATAGCGGTAGTGCCACGGCTCGTATAAAAAGCCGGTTATGTCCTCCGCATCCTTGCGGTAACGCATGATAAATCCGTATTCCGCACAGTGCTCCTTCAGCCATTTGTACTCGTCGGTGCTGTCAAAGCTGTCGTCGAGATAGCCGAATTTCGAGACGATTTTCGATGAGCAGACGTCTGCCGCAAGCCCTGTGTGATGCTCGCTCGAACCGGGCGGCGCGATGTATTCGCCTGCCTTTTCTTCAGCCTGAGCCTGTGAATACCCTTCGTTCAGGTACCGCTGCGTTCTCGTTTCGAATTTATTTTTCTGAGACGCATATGTTCTGTATCCCGAGTAGAGAATAAGGTCGCTGTACCCGTCCGCCCTTGCCGCCGCCAGCATGTTTGTAAGCGCCTTTGCCGCCGTCTGCTCCATCTGATAGTCGCAGCCGGCGGGAACCGTAAGATTGTCGGGGGCGTAGTCGGAGCCGACCTTGTGCTGCTTGTTTATTAAAATCGAGTATTTTGAGCTTAAAAATGAGTCGAGATATTCATATGCCTGAGCGGCGCTCATTCCGCTTGTCAGCGAAAAGCTTTTATATCCGCTGCCGCCGTCATTTGGCTTGCCGCTTCCGTCCGATGTGTCGTTTTCGTTTGTATCCGGCTTGTCGTTTTCGTCCGGCGTGTTGTTTGTATCCGGCTTGTTGCTCTCGTCGGGTGTGTCGCTTTCGTTCGGCGTGTCGTTCTCGTTGGGAGTGTCGCTCTCGTTGGGCGTGTCGTTTTCACCCGTATCGGGCTTGCCGTTTTCGTCCGTTTTTTTGCCGCCGATAATATTTGTCGCGGATACAACCGTGACGGCGGCGATTATCAGTATAATAACGCACAGTATTGCAGTAAGCTGTTTTCTCTTCAATTTTTTCACCTCATAATCAGTATAACTTTTTTGATGTGTTTTTTCAATATATATTATAAATTTCATATTTTCTGATACAATAAATTGAGAACGGAGAGTGTGAAAGTGAAGCAATATACAAAAAATTGGATGATGGCGTTTACTATATCGCTGCTTGTCTGCGCGTGCTTTGTGCTTGCGTTTATGCTGTATCTCAATTCGCAGGGCGGCACAGCTGAGGAGCAGCCCGCGCCGAGTCAGAAAGAAACGGATGACAAAAGCGGCACGGAGGAGTTTACGGATGTACCCGACAATGTCGGCGCCGTTTCGTTTACGGAGGATCAGATAACGGAGCTTGCGCGCAATATTTTTTCTCTTGACGGGTTTTTGAACAATGTCAGCGTAGAGTTAAAGTCGGACAGCGAAATAAAGGTCGGGGCAAAGATAAAGGATAAGGATGCGCTTTTGGAGCAGTACCCCGAGCTTGAAAAATATTCTCTTTTGCTGTCCGCCGTGGAAAACCGCAACATTGAGGTTATCGGCGGACTTTCGGATAACGGCGGAATGGCGGCATTTGAAATAGAGTCGGTCAGCGTGTCGGGCGTGCCCATTGATAAGGGGCTTATCAGTCCGTTTATCGAGGAGGACGACTTTTCCGAGCTTTTCAGCGTGGAATACGACAGCGTTGAGGTGGACGACGGGCTGCTGGTGTTTAAAAACGGTGTGCCGGATATTCTCAAGTATTGAAAAAGCAGTTGATTTTTGCCGTCCGCGATGATATACTGTTATAAATAACGGCTTTCATGCGGGGGACTACGTAATGAGTGAGATTTTCAAAACCGAATTTCGCGGCTATAACAAGCAGGACGTCGCGGATTATATAATGACGCTTAATTCTCAGATGGAGGAGCTGAAAGCGCAGCTGGACAGCAAGGAGACCGAGCTTTCCCGTCTCAGGGTTCGGGTGAGCGAGGCGGAAAATGCAGGCTCGGCGGATGCGGAAAGCGAGCTGCGCCGGCAGATTTATGCCGATGCCGAGCGCGAGCTTAGGGTAAAGCTGGAGCTGGAGCTTGAAAATAAGTACAAGCAGGACAGCGAGGGCGGCGTTTATATCATTCGCGAGGAGCTGGATGCGCTGCGTGAAAAATCGGCGATGTACGACGAGCAGAAGGAAATGCTGGCAGAGCTTATGATAAAGGCGCGCACCGACGCGGCGGAGGTTATGAATGACGCGCAGAAGCAGTCGGGCGAGCTGCTGGAGGAGACCTTTGAGAAGATGGCGCGGCTTGAGGGCGATTTCAGGGAAATGAAAAAGAATGTTATGCTCTCGAAATCCGAAATGGATACCCGTCTTACCACAATCCGCCACTATCTTGACGATTTTACCCAGTACCTTGACCTTGCCGAAAGGGATATCTCAAATACCGTTGAGAATTTCAAACAGAATATCTGACCGAAATTGATATTTCGTTATTTTTCCCCGCTCCCGGACGCGCACGGCGCTTTGGCGCCTGCCGCCCTGTCTGCGGGGTTGTTTTTTATATCTGAAAAAGTCTGTTAAAAAATGTTTCCAAACACTTGAAATTGCGGCATTTATATGATATAATAGCAAACCGTAATACGCACACCTCGGTGCACGCCGCTGTTGCCGCTCTGTCGGTTTGGCGAATACGCGCCGGGTGGAGGTATAAACTAAAAAGGAGGACATTGTTATGTCAGTAGTTTCAATGAAACAGTTGTTGGAGGCAGGCGTTCATTTCGGACACCAGACCAGAAGATGGAACCCGAAAATGAGCGAGTACATCTTCACGGAAAGAAACGGTATTCACATCATCGACCTGCAAAAAACCGTCAAGAAAATCGAGGAAGCGTACATGTTTGTCCGCGATACGGCGGCGGCAGGCGGCACCGTTTTGTTTGTCGGCACCAAAAAGCAGGCGCAGGATTCTATCCGCGATGAGGCAAAGCGCGTTGATATGTTTTACGTCAGCGAGCGCTGGCCCGGCGGTATGCTTACAAACTTTAAAACCATCAAAAAGAGCATTCAGCGTCTGCGCCAGATAGAAAAGATGGAAGAGGACGGCACATTTGAGCTTCTGCCCAAAAAGGAAGTGCTCGGTCTCCTGCACGAAAAGGAAATTCTTGAGAAAAACTACGGCGGTATCAAGGATATGCCGAGTGCTCCGTCGGTTATGTTTGTGGTTGACCCCAAGAAGGAAAGAATTGCAATTTCGGAAGCACATTCGCTGGGTATTCCGGTTGTAGCTATTGTTGATACAAACTGCGACCCCGATGAAATCGAATATCCCATTCCCGGAAATGACGATGCTATCCGTGCGGTTAAGCTTATAGCCGAGACGATGGCAAACGCCGTTTTAGAGGGTAAACAGGGCGAGCAGCTTGAAGACGAAGCAGAAGAAGGGGCAGCCGCGGACAGCGAAGAGACTGCCGAGTAATACAAAAGGAGATTGTAGTATGAGCTTTACGGCAAAAGACGTCGCGGCTCTTCGCGAGAAGACAGGCTGCGGCATGATGGATTGTAAAAAAGCGCTTACGGAGGCAAACGGCGACCAGGATAAGGCTATCGAGCTTCTGCGCGAGAAGGGACTTGCCGCTCAGGCAAAAAAGGCGGGCAGAATTGCCGCCGAGGGCATGGTAAGCGTATATATTGACAAAGAAAAGAAAGTCGGAGCTATCATCGAGGTTAACTCGGAGACCGATTTTGTTGCGAAAAACGCGGAGTTTCAGGAGCTTGTAAACGGCGCGGCAAAAGCAGTTGCGGATTACAGCCCCGCCGATGTGGACGCGCTTCTCAAGTGCAAATTCAAGGACACCGAGTTTACGGTTGAGGATATACTCAGAGAAAAAATTCTCAAAATCGGCGAAAACATGAAAATCCGCAGATTTGCAAGACTTGAGGGCGACCTTGTAAGCTACGTTCACGGCGGCGGCAGCGCAGCCTGTATCGCCAAGTTCGAGACAGGCAACGCCGACAGTGCTCAGTTCCAGGAGCTGGGCAAGAACATCTGTATGCAGGTTGTTGCAATGACTCCCGAGTATCTCTCGCCCGACGATGTTTCGGCTGAGGTTATCGAGCACGAGAAAAATATTCTTATCGCTCAGATAAAGAACGACCCCAAAACAGCAGATAAGCCCGATGCCGTCGTAGAAAAGATGGTAATGGGTAAAATCAATAAGTTTTATCAGGAAAACTGTCTGCTCAAGCAGGCTTATGTCAAGGAGCAGAAGATATCCGTCGAGCAGTATATCGCTCAGTCGGCAAAGAGCCTTGGCTTTGATATAAAGCTCGTTTCGTTTGTAAACTACGAAAAGGGCGAGGGTCTTGAAAAGAGACAGGACGACTTTGCAGCAGAAGTCGCCAGTATGAATAAGTAAAAAGTTTATATAAGCGACTTCGGAATTTTCTGAAGTCGCTTTGAAAAAATTCGGGTAACTTGGAGTTGCTGACGCTATGAAAAGAAAAGTCATTTCATGTATTTTGGTATTTGTACTTCTTGTTTCTATGATACCGGCGCAGGTCTTCGCGGCGCCCCGTTACGGAAATCTCCCGATATACCTCGGCTATATCGACGTTGATTATATGGCTGATGAAATCCTGAAGGAAATTCCGACGGCGGGTAAATCACCGGTTGAAAAAATACGCGCGGTTTATGACTGGATTATTTTGCACTGCACGCGCTATGAAAACGAATGGAACGGTACTTATTATTTTAACGAGAGTGCGGTCGCCGAAAAATCGGCGGCATATGCCGACAGAATGAAAGCAAATGTCGAGAGCGGCAAGGCTGTTTTGAGAGAAGAGCTAACATCATATTTCAATACGTACAGTCCGTTTGACACTCAGTGGGCGGTCGGTGCTTATGCTTATAATATGATGCTGACGCGCAACGGAAACTGTGTTCACTATGCAGCTCTGCTTACGGTGCTGCTGGGGCATCTGGGCTTTGACTGCCGTATTATAGAGGGCGACTTTATTAATGCCGACGGCTCGACCTATATGCACAAATGGAATTATGTGCTTGTCGACGGTCAGTATTACTGGCTCGATGTGCGCATGGATCATGCCAATTATGCAAGAACGGGCAAAATTAATTATCAGTATTTTATGATAACCGATTTGGCAAGGTGGGAGCGCTCTCACAGCTGGGACCATTCCTATTCCGACGTCCTCGGACAGAATGCCGCCGCGGTTGCCGCGCTTTACAATGAAACAGCGGTTAAATACGAAACGGCAAAGCTCATAACGGTACAGGCATCGCGGTCGGGCGCCGCGTCGGGCGGCGGCAAGTACTTTATTGACGATACCGCCGGTCTTACGGCAGTGTCAGACAGCGGAAAGCCGTTTGTCGGCTGGTATGACCAATGGGGAAACCTTGTGAGCACGGACAGCTATTATGAATTTACCGTAAAAAACAACGCGACGTATTACGCGCTGTTTGAAGGCGATGTTTTTGCGGATATTCCCGCCGGCTCCTGGTATCTTGAAGCTGCGCTTGAGGCGTACGAGCGCGGGTATGTAAACGGCATGACAGCCGCCACCTTTGAGGGCAAGGGACAGTTTACCCGTGCTATGGTTGCGACCGTTCTGGCGCGCATGGCGGGCGACGATATTACGGGCTTGCCGAAATCTCCGTTTGCCGACGTGCCGGACGGCGCGTGGTATACGGACGCGGTAAACTGGGCGTATGAAAACGGCATTGTGCTCGGTCGCACTCAGACTTCTTTTGCGCCCAAGGAGCAGGTTACGCGCCAGGAATTTCTCACAATGGCGGTGCGCTACCTTAAATCCAAGGGCTTTGAGGCGCAGCCGGCGGACATGACTTACAGCGACAGGGCGGACATTTCCGATTATGCCGTCGAGACAATGGGCATTGCGCAGGCGATAGGTCTTATAGACGGCTATCCCGACGGCACGATTAAGCCGCGCGGCGTGCTTACCCGCGCCGAGGGTACGACAATAGTGCTTCGCCTTGCGGATTATATGGAAAAAAACAGTCCCGCGCAGGATACGCCGGACGGCGGACAGCAAACATTAAATCCCGATGATACATCGTCTTTTGACGGTACGGAAACGGTATCGGAATAAATTGTACAGAACAGGGAGTAAATCTTTATGGCAAAAGAAATAAATAAAACGGAAAACGAAAAGGTAGTAAAGCTTACCGCTCAGGGCAAGCAGAAAATCGAAGAGGAGCTTTTGGAGCTTCGCACCGTAAAGCGTAAGGAGATTGCGGAAAAAATCAAGCTCGCGCGCTCCTACGGCGACCTTTCGGAAAACAGCGAATACGACGAGGCGAAAAATGAGCAGGCTATGGTGGAGGCAAAGATTGCCGAGCTGGAGCAGACGCTGAAAATCGCCGTGGTTATCGACGAAAACAGCGCGGAGTCCGCAGATAAAATCCGCCACGGTTCGGTTGTAAAAATCCAGTTTACCGATACCAAGGAAACAAAGGTTGTTGAGATTGTAAATTCCTATGACGTTGTAAACTCCGGCGGTGTCGGCGGCGATACCGTGAAGGTATCCGAGGACAGCCCGATAGGCAGTGCGCTTATCGGCAAAAAGGCGGGCAGCCGCGTGACTGCCGAGGCGCCTGTCGGTACGGTAAAAATAAAAGTTATGGAAATCGTAAAATAAGCGGAGAAAAATATGAGTAATCAAAACAGTACACAGGCAAACGAGCTCTCTTTAAACGAGGTGCTTCAGATTCGCCGTGACAAGCTCTCTGAGCTTCAGGCGTCGGGCAACAACCCGTATGCCGTTACAAAGTACGACTTTACCGATTATGCGCAAAGCATAAAGGATAACTTTGAGGCGTACGAGAATAAGACAGTGAAAATTGCCGGCAGAATGATGAGCCGCCGCATAATGGGCAAGGCGAGCTTTTATAATGTGCAGGATTCCACCTGCGGTATTCAGGTGTATGTCCGCCGTGACGATGTGGGCGAGGAGAGCTACAAGCAGTTCAAAAAGTACGATATCGGTGATATTGTGGGCGTTGAGGGCATTGTTTTCAAGACCAAGACGGGCGAAATATCCGTGCATACTCAGAAAATAGAGCTGCTGTCAAAATCGCTTTTGCCGCTGCCTGAAAAATTCCACGGTCTGCGCGACCTTGATATGCGTTACCGTCAGCGTGAGGTTGACCTTATAATGAATCCTGAGGTAAAGGACATATTTTATAAGCGTTCAATGATACTTAAAGAGATACGCAATTATCTTGACGGCAAGGGCTTTTTAGAGGTGGATACGCCGATACTCGTGCCTCTTGAAATCGGCGCGTCGGCGCGCCCGTTCAAAACTCACCACAACACGCTTGATATGGATATGTTCCTGCGGATTGAGACCGAGCTGTATCTAAAGCGTCTAATTGTAGGCGGTATGCACCGTGTGTATGAGGTCGGGCGTATATTCAGAAACGAGGGAATGGACACCAAGCACAATCCCGAATTTACAACCATTGAGCTTTATCAGGCATTTACCGATTACTACGGCTTGATGGAGCTTGTTGAGGAGCTTTATAAGCTGCTTGCGGATAAAATCTGCGGCACGCGCAGGATAACCTATCAGGGACAGGAAATCGACCTTGACCACTGGGAGCGCATGACCATGACAGAAGCTGTCAAAAAGTACAGCGGCTGTGACTATTACAGCTGGCAGTCCGACGAGGACGCACGCCGCTGCGCCGCCGAAAAGCATGTGGAGGTGCCGGGCGACGCGACTCGCGGTACTGTTCTTGCCGAGCTTTTTGACGCATTTGTCGAGGAAAATCTTATACAGCCTACGTTTATATACGATTATCCTGTTGAAAACAGTCCGCTTGCAAAGCGCAAGCCGGACGACCCCGCGTTTACGGAGCGGTTTGAGTACTTTATCAATGCCACCGAGTTTGGCAATGCCTTCTCCGAGCTGAATGACCCCATTGACCAGCGCGCACGTTTTGAGGCGCAGGTTGCAAAAAAGCGGGCGGAAGACCCGAATACAAGCGCACAGGTCGATTATGACTTTGTAACCGCGCTTGAGTACGGAATGCCGCCGACGGGGGGACTTGGCTTCGGCATCGACAGGCTTGTTATGCTGCTTACCGACTCTGCGTCTATACGTGAGGTATTGCTTTTCCCGACAATGAAGCCGCTGGAGGGTAAAAAGGACGAGGCGGAAAAACCCGCCGAGCAATCCTCAAACGCGCAGACCGAAGAAAAGCCGCTTGAGAAAATAGATTTCTCCAAGGTGAAAATCGAGCCGCTTTTTGAGGACGAGGTTGATTTTGATACCTTCAGCAGGTCGGATTTCCGCGCCGTTAAAATCAAAGACTGCGCGGCGGTGCCCAAAAGCAAAAAGCTGCTTTGCTTTACGCTTGATGACGGGACGGATACCGAGCGCACTATTTTAAGCGGTATTCATGAGTATTATGAGCCGGAGGAGCTTATCGGAAAAACGGTAATCGCCATTGTAAACCTGCCGCCGAGAAAGATGATGGGCATTGAGTCCTGCGGTATGCTTATTTCCGCCGTCTATGAAAACGACGGCAGGGAGGGTCTGAACCTTCTTATTGTTGATGATAAAATTCCCGCAGGCGCTAAGCTTTACTGATAAGTAAAAGTAAGCAGAGAAAACCGCCGTGCTTTTCAGCACGGCGGTTTTTAATACGCAAGGCTATTTGAAACTATTCGTTGTCCGACTTGGAGGCGGCTATTATTTTCTGTGCCTGTGCAGCGGGGACCTCATCATAGCGTGCAAAAGAAAAGTTGTACTTTCCGCGCCCCTGCGACATGGCTTTGAGCGCTATGGTGTAGTCTGTCATCTCTGCTTCGGGCGCCTCTGCCTGAACTAAGGTGTAACCGGGGCGGTTCTCGTCGGGATTCATACCCATGACGTGCCCGCGGCGCTTGTTCAGGTCGCCCATTATGTCGCCTACCATATCCTTTGGCACCGATACGTTAAGTGTTCCAATCGGCTCGAGCAGTACGGGATTTGCCTTGGGCAGCCCCTCCTTGTATGCAAGCTTGGCAGCAAGCTTAAAGGATATCTCGTTGGAATCGACCGGGTGATATGACCCGTCGAATAAGTCTGCGGCAAGATTTACAACGGGATATCCTGCCAAAACGCCTTTCTGCATTGCTTCAAGCAGCCCCTTTTCGACAGCGGGGTAATAGCCCTTGGGCACGCTGCCTCCGACTACGCTCTGCGTAAAAGTCAGCCCCTCGGCCTCACCGTGTGAGAATGTAATTTTTACATGCCCGTACTGACCCGAGCCTCCCGATTGCTTTTTGTGCTTGCCTTCTGCCTGAACGCTCTTTTTGATAGTTTCGCGGTAGGCAATTTTAGGCTCGGATAAATTTATACTTATACCGTAGCGCGATTTAAGCTTTGATGTAATGACATCAATATGTATATCACCCATGCCCGAAATCAGCATCTGCTTTGTTTCGGAGTTGTTCTCGTATTTCATGGTCGGGTCTTCGTCAAGCAGCTTTTGTATCGCCGAAGATATCTTATCCTCGTCGCCCTTGGCGGCGGTTACTATTGCGCGCCGCATGTACGGTACTGGAAAATGTATTCTGCGGTACTCCGTATCTCCGCCCGCGCTGAAGGTATCGCCCGTTGCTGCCGATGCCAGCTTTGATATCATTCCGATATCACCGCAGCAGAGCTCGCTGACCTCCGTCTGCTTGTTGCCTTTAAGTATGTAAATATGCGAGAATTTTTCCTGTGTCCCTGCACGTTTGTTTTTCAGTACGGTATCGCGTTTGAGCGTGCCGTTCATGACCTTGAAAATACTCATTTTTCCGAACTGGTCTACCAGTGTTTTAAAGATAAACACCGCGCATGCACCGTCTGGGTCTATGGCGATATCGTCTGCGTCCTCCGCCTTTTCTTCTTTTTTGGCGGTGTGGCGCGGGAATGAGTCCGCAATGGTGTCCATGAGACCCTTGATTCCCCACAGTCTGACGGCAGCGCCAGAAAATACGGGTACAATCGAGCCTACTATCAGCCCCTCATGCAGGGCGAGCACCATTTCGTTTAGTGAGATTTCCTCGCCGTTTAAGTACTTTTCCAAAAGCTCGTCGGAGGTCATGGCGATTGCCTCCTTAAGCGGCTCAATGTATTTTTCGACCTGAGCTTTTATGTCGTCTGTCATGGGGTGCTCTGTACGTGAGCCCTTGCTGTCAAAGCTGTATATCTTCATGTATATGAGATTTACAAACAGCATATCCGCACCTGATTTTACAGGCACAAACGTGGGGCAGACGTTGCGCCCGAAGGTATCGCGCAGCTGCTCAAACGTGCGCTCAAAATCACTTTCCGGGTCGTCGCACTTGTTTACGAAAAATGCGCGCGGCAGTGCCTCCTTTTCGGTGTACTCCCATGCAAGCTCCGTGCCCACCTCGACTCCTGCCTTGCCGTCAACCGTAATAACGGCGGCATCGGCGGCGCGGATTGCCTGTGCGACCTCCCCCTCAAAATCGAGAAATCCGGGCGCGTCGAGGATGTTGATTTTTATATCCTTCCACATGAGTGATGCGGTGGCAAGAGAGACGGAGTATTTTCGCTTTTTTTCTTCGCTGTCAAAGTCCAAAACCGTGTTGCCGTCAGAGATGCTGCCCATTCGCTCTGTCTGACCGGCACAGTAAAGCATCGCTTCCGCAACGGAGGTCTTGCCGCTTCCTCCGTGTCCCAAAAGGCAGATATTGCGGATTGTTTTTGTTGTTAACTCAGCCATTGTGTGTTCTCCTTTATATGTAAATTTAGCTTATTTACCTGAAGTGAACTCAGCCTTCTGCCGAAGTATTTTTACAAAACTCGCTTTTATAAGTGCATTAATTATATATCACTTTAATGTCGTTTTCAATGCTTTGAACAAAAAACTTATTGTAATGATGTAAATTTAGTCAAATTCAACAAAAAATCGACTATAAAATATTAAAATGCCCAACGGAAATTGTTTCCATTGGGCATTTTAACTATATTGTGTATACGCCTGACTTATTCGTCTTTCTGTCAAGCCGTTCAATAAGGTCGAAAACAGCGCCGTCACAGCAAGGCTTTACGATTATATCAGCGGCGGCTTTTACATTGTCGGGCGCCGAGCCGACCGCGGCGCCGATGTCCGCCATCTCAAGCATGGGGATATCGTTTTCATAGTCTCCGATTGTAACAAGCGTGTGTGAGCCTGTAAGCTCCTTTATATATCGCGCCGCGTGACCCTTGGTTGCAAGCGCGCTTGTCAGCTCAACTGCGATATTCCATGAACGGGTGATGCAGCAGTCGTCAAAGCGGCTGTCGTTTAAAAGCATCTTTTTGAATTCAAGCGCGATTTGTTCGCTGTCAAATACATGTGCGCATTTAAGCGGTTTCTTTCCGTAAAGCTGTTCCGGCAGGTCGCCGAAAACAGACGTGACTTCGTTTTCCTCGGTATCGGTCGGATATATGCTGCGTACAAAATGACTGCGAAAATCATTTACCGTGTCTGCAAGCTCATCACAGGTATGTTCTATATGCCTTGCGTACAGAACCGTGTCAGTTTCGCAGTCGTAAACAGCAGCGCCGTTAAATATGCCGGCGGGTGCGTTTATAAGCGGATAAAGAGGCATTTCACTCAAAAAAAACTTATATCTACCGGTGATAAAGGTAAACCTTCCTCCGTTGTCGGTAAAATATTTTACCGCCGCGGCGTTCTTTTCAAAAATACCGTCAAATTGCGAATTTTGAAGTATAGTCCCGTCAATATCGGAGCATATCAGTATTCCGTCAAATTTCCCCAAAGTCCTTCCCTCCATTGTAAATATATCATCATATTATACCACGTATATATCAACAATCAAGTGATTTTTAAAAAAATGATAATTTAATTTCTTGCTTTTTATGTAAAAAAGTAGTATAATTTAATTTAAGATAAAGGACAAACGGGCTTTTGCCCGCAAAAAAAGAAACGGAGAAGAACATTGTTTAAGGTCGGAGATAAAATCGTATACCCGATGCACGGTGCCGGTGAAATTGAGGCGATTGAGGAACGGATGATTGATGAAAAGGCCGTTAAGTATTACCGCGTAAAGATTTACAGCGGAAACATCACACTTATGGTGCCGGTGAATAATACCTCCGGCGTGCAGCTTCGTCCCGTTGTGTCCAGGACGGAGGCAAGGCGGGTTATCGACGGCTTTGACTGTATGAGAGAAGACCCGGATATTCCGTGGAACAAGCGGTATAAGGAAAATGTAGACAAGCTGAAGACGGGAACGGTTGACAGTGTGGCGGATGTGCTCAGCGGGCTTATCCAGCGCGAAAAAAATCACGGACTTTCCACCAGCGACAGGAAAATGTTTATACTGACAAAAAGTATTCTGTGCTCCGAGCTGAATGCTGCGCTTGAAACGGATACCTCTGAAATATTTGAGGAAATTCTGAGTAAATTTTGATTTTTTGTTTTTATATTCGGTCGCGGAGGGTGTATGAGTAAAACGGTCAGTGCGGTTGTCGTCTGTGCAGGCAATTCCGTCAGAATGGGCGGTACCGACAAAATATTTTCCGAGATAAACGGCGTACCTGTTTTTATAAGAACACTTGCCGCGTGTGCAGCATGTGCTCAGGTATGCGAGCTTGTGATTGTGACCAAAGAGGAGAGCTTTGACAGGGTTCATGCGGAAATTGAACGGTTCGGTATTTCCAAGCCGTGTGTTTTGGCGGTAGGCGGCAGTACCCGTGCCGCGTCTGTCAGGAACGGAGTGCTGGCGGCAAAGGGTGAGTATGTCGCCGTCACGGACGGCGCGCGCCCCATGGTAAAGCCGCAGCAGATTGAGAGTACCTGCCGCGCCGCGTTTGAATACGGCGCCGCGGCGCTCGGCGTGCCGATGACCGATACCGTGAAGCGCATTGATGACAACGGCGATATAACTGTCACCGTTGACCGCAAAAATCTGGTGCGGATTCAGACTCCGCAGGTCTTTTTGCGCGCCGAATATCTTGAGCTTTCGGCAAAGGCGCTTGAGACGGATATTGAGTTTACCGACGACTGCGCCGTGTACGAATATTACGGAAGGCGGGTGAAAACCGTGTTCGGTACAAACGATAATATAAAAATTACGGTAAAAGAGGATTTGGATATCTGTTCCCGCCTTTGCGGCACGGGCGCCGTGCGTGTCGGTCACGGCTATGACGTGCATCGGCTTAAACACGGGCGCGAGCTTTGGCTTTGCGGCGTAAAGATTGATTTTGATATGGGGCTTGACGGTCATTCCGACGCGGATGTTGCGCTTCATGCTCTCATTGATGCGCTGCTCGGCGCCGCGGCACTCGGGGATATAGGAACGCTTTTTCCGGATGACGACCCAAAATATAAGGATATATCGAGTATGCTGCTTCTGAAAGCTGCCGCGCAAAAGGTGCTTGACAGGTTTTCTGTCGTAAACTGCGATATTACTATAATTGCCCAAAAGCCCAGGCTATCGGGGTATATCCCGCAGATGCGCAGCAATATTTCGGGCGTGCTCGGAGTTTTGCCGGGGACTGTTAATGTCAAGGCAACGACCGAGGAAAAGCTCGGCTTTACAGGTGCGCTTGAGGGTATTGCAGCGCACGCCGTCTGCTCTCTGATACAAAAATAAAACCACTGTGCTTTGCCACAGTGGTCATAAAACAGTTAATGGAGCATATCAGGGTTACTTCACTTTTGATATGCTCCATTTTTATTTGCATGGTTTGGGGCAGGCACACCCAAATAAGATAGCCATGGTCAAATTTGGAACCATGGTATAATCTTGCTCTTATCGCAAAAATTAAACATCAAAAAAATATAATTGTAATTTTTCCTAAATCACTTTCATTTTTGAAAATAAGTGGTATAATATTAAGTGCCAAACAAAGCTGAATATTGAAAGAAGGTTAACCTTTAGCTAATGGGGAGTATACCCTTTTGTATTGTTACCCAAAATGAATTACGGTAAAAACGTAATCCCACTTGGGTAGCATAAGGTTTTCCTTTCTATTCGAGCTTTGTTTGGCGACAATCGGGGTTGCGTTTTTCGGTGTGTGCGACTTCGGTTGCACACACTTTTTATATTTTGGAGAGAAAGAAAATGAAAAGAATCGCAACACTGTTTCTCGTGCTTGCAATGCTGTGTTCTCTTGCAGCGTGTGGTGGAGAAACAACAAACAACAATGGCGGAACAAACGGCAATAACTCCGTTAACAATTCTGACCAAACCACTTCCTCGAAGGACGAGTCAACAACAGGTGAGAAAAACGGCAAAAATGAAATCTCCTTTACCGAAATGGTTGCTGTCGATAATGACGAGTGCAGCATTAAAATTACTGGCATTGAAGCCGACAATATGTGGGGTTATACCATAAAGGCGTTGCTTGAAAACAAGTCTGCTGAGAAAACCTATATGTTTTCTGTCGAAACCGCTGCCATAAATGGAGTTCAGTGTGACCCATTCTTTGCAACCGAGGTAGCCGCAGGCAAAAAGTCCAATGAAGAAATTAGTTTTTCCGGTGATGAGTTAGAGGAAAATGGCATTACCGAGTATACAGATATTGAATTGACTTTCCGTGTATACGATAGTAATGACTGGACTGCTGATGAGGTTGCGAGAGAAACTATCCATATCTATCCTTATGGCGAGGACAAGGCTGTTAAATTCGTTAGAGAAGCACAGGCAACTGACAATGTGATTATCGACAATAATTATATCACTGTTATTGTTACAGGCTATGAAAAAGATGACATTTTTGGCTATACCGTAAACTTGTTCTTGCTCAATAAAACTGATAAAAACGTAATGTTTAGTGTTGATGAAGCATCCGTAAATGGTTTTATGGCAGATCCGTTTTATGCAACATCTGTTTCTGCAGGAAAGTGCACATTTAGCTCTATGGCTTGGTCTGATACCACCTTTGAGGAAAATAGTATTACAGAGGTAGAAACAATCGAGTTCAAGCTTAGAGCATATGACGAGGATAATTGGTTAGGCGACGATTTCGCTAATGAAACAATTACATTGAATCCGTAAGGAAACATAGCATATTCGTTGCACAACTGTAACGCTTTTACCTGACAAAGTTAGGTTAGGGGTATAATCACCTTACCACCTAAAAAACAAGTCTTAAAAACCCTCGCATAACAAGGATTTTGATACCAAAAAGCGTTACAATCACATAAATGATTAAAGGGCGAAGATACTTTTAACGGTATCTTCGCCCTTTGTGATATTTAATAACTGTATTACGACCACTGTGCTTTGCCACAGTGGTTTTTGTATTTGCCGGACAGACGGCTTACTGCTCCGATTTTACGTATCCGCTTTCTTTAAGCGATTTTTCGGTGACGGCAAGTGACAGCCTTGAGCTGGAGCCGGTAAATTCCATCAGTCCCTTTTCGGAAAGGATATCAAGCGTTTCTTTCTCGGCGGGGATTACAGCGTTTATTGTATATACGCCGTCTGTTAAATCGTCTGTGCAGGTGACCCCTTCGATTCCGGCATATACATCGGTTATGGAGGTTTTGAAGACATCTTTAAGGCTTGTTATCTCATCTTCGCCGAAATCAGAAAAATTCAGCTTCATATTTTCCGTTATCTGATAAATTATATCGCCCTTTGCATTGAATGTCAGGGTTTCCGTCACCTTTATGCCGTTTACCTCGTTTTCATTGATGTATACCGCAACCCGCTCTCCCGCACAGGCGGAAACCGATACAAGCATGCAGAGCGCGGCGATAACCGTAATAACTTTTAATACTGTCTTTTTCATGACCTTCTCCTTATCTATGGGCGTATTTATAACAGTGTGCGCCCGTTTGTTATATTTTAAATGAATTTTGCTTATTTTATGAGCTTGAGCTCTGATTTTTTGACGCGCGCTGAATTATGGTTCCGAGCTTTGTCGATTTCAGCCGTGACCAAAGCGCGATTATAATCTGTGCAGGTATGCCTATCACGAATGTAAGCCAGATATTTTCAAACGAAAGAATAAGGCAGAGTGATAAAAGCGTTGACCACATGAGAACCGAAATAATAACAAAGTTCAGCGTATGTCTCCCCCATATTGAGTTGAAAACAAGCAGAACAATACAGGAAACTGGTATGGCGACAATGTATGCGAGCCATATTTTGGACAGTGTTTCAAGCGATAAGCGCAGAAGTACAAACGCTATCGTTGCGACAAGCCAAACCACCGATACGGCAAGCAGCGTTATAATCAGTCTGTTTTTCCGTATTATTTTTGCCGCGTCCTCAGACTGAATCTGAGGCTTGTGGTCGCTGCTCAAAAGGTAGTCCACTCCGACGCCGTACATGTCGGCAAGCTGTTTTAGCACCTGCACATCAGGAAGTGATTCTCCGCGCTCCCATTTGGAAACTGCCTTGTCAGAATAGTTCAGCCGATTTGCAAGCTCTCCCTGTGTGAGACCGGCCGACGTTCTCAGGGCTTTGAGGTTTTCGGCAACGATGCTTTTGAGCTCATCCAATTAATACGCCTCCTTTCTGCCTGAATACAAATATATTACAGTATAACATAAAGTTATTCGTCTTTCAACCGTTTTTTAAGCTCATTCTACTGCGGGTAGAATGAGCTTTTCGGTCGGTAGAGCTGTTCTTCCCGTAAAAAACGGAGTTTTATTTAATTATATAGACAACGCTTATGCATGATGATATAATACTGAATTGTATATCGGATTTAAAAATGGGGGAAACATGTGAAAAAACATTCATTGCTTATTATTGCGGGCGCGTCGTTTTGGGGAGTTATGGGCATATTCAGCCGCAGCGCCGAGAAAATGGGCTTTTCAACGCTTGAAGCCGCCGCTTTGCGCATAATCTGGGCAGCTTTGCTGCTGTCTGCAATAATGCTTATAAAGGATAAATCCGCGTTCAGGGTTCGCCTGCGCGACCTCCCGTTGCTTGCCGTAACGGGGATTGTTTCAATATTCGCGATGTCGTTTTTCTATCTCAGCGCAATTTCCGCGGCATCTATGTCTGTGGCTGCAATACTGCTCTATACGGCGCCCTTTTTTGTGACGGCGGCGTCTGCCGTAATCTATAAGGAACGGATAACGCCGAAAACCGCGTCGGCGCTTTTGCTTGCGTTTTTGGGCTGCGTACTGATTGCCGGGGTCGGAGGGAATGTGACGCCTGCCGGTCTTTTTTACGGGCTTATGGCGGGGATTACATATGCGTCTTACAGCATTTTCGGCAAAAAGGCGCTTGAGCGTTACAGTGCGTATACCGTAACCCTGTGGGCGTTTATTTTTGCGGCACTGTCCGCGCTTTTTGCCGTAAATCCGGTATCGTTGATTTCAAAGACGGTACAGGGCGGCGCGGGCGCGTTTGCGCTGACGCTTGCCATGGGGCTTGTGACTGCCGTTATACCGTTTTTGCTGTATACACTGGGGCTTGTCGGAACGCAGGCGGGAAAGGCATCTGTTATGGCTACCGCCGAGCCGATGGTTGCAACGCTGGCGGGTATGCTGGTGTTCGGCGAGATACCCGGTATTGTTTCGGTTGTCGGAATGCTGCTTGTCATTTTTGCGATTGCGCTGCTGAATAATTTCGGTCGCCGGGACCTGAATTTTAAAGCGGAAAAATAAAAGAGCAGGATATTCAATGCCTTATAAGCAAGTAATTCGGAAACATTATCGGACAGTGCAAAGGGGACTGTAAAAGACATATACCGAAAAAAATTATGGTTTTCTGTGTTTTTTAATTTTCTTATTTATTGATAAACCACCTTTGAAGTACAATTATGATAGTAACTTAAAGGTGATTTTCAGGATGAATAAAAAATATTTAATACATTGAAATACTCTTGAAGTTATGATATAATAATTGCCGAGATTTGTGAAAGCAAGAGGCACTATGGCAGTAACTTATAACAAATTATTTCACCATGTTGTATATCGAAAAATATTAAATATACAGCTTTTTGAACGAGCCTGTATAGGTTTCAATATTATCATATATGTTTATATATTGGAAGAAGATGAAGTGAAAAAAGTCTGCATATGTTGAATAGCGTCGTATATATCAATACAAACAAAAATCTAATGTAAAAAGGGGTATATACATGAATGTTATTAGTTTATTCTGCGGTTGTGGCGGATTGGACTTGGGCTTTGAAAGAGCCGGATTTAATATTCCGGTTGCAAATGAATTCGACCCGACTATTTATGAAACTTTCAAGGTAAATCATCCAAAAACACATCTTATTGAAGGTGATGTTAGACAGATTACCAAAGATGATATTATACCTTTTATTTTCGGTGAAGTTGACGGTATTATTGGCGGACCTCCTTGCCAGTCTTGGTCAGAAGCAGGATCTTTGAGAGGAATTGAGGACGCAAGAGGTCGGTTATTCTATGATTACATAAGAATCCTGAAGGAATTTAAGCCAAAATTCTTTTTGGCTGAAAATGTAAGCGGTATGCTGGCAAACAGGCACAGCGAAGCGGTGCAAAATATTATTAGCTTATTTGAAGAAGCAGAATATGATGTTTCTCTCACGCTTGTAAATGCTAAAGATTACGGGGTTGCTGAAGAACGAAAACGTGTATTCTATATTGGATTTAGAAAAGATTTGGGTATTGACTTTGTGTTTCCGAAAGGTTCAACCACAGAAGATGATAAGAAAATTACTTTGAGGGATATAATTTGGGATTTAAAGGAAACAGCCGTTCCTGCTGCTGAAAAAAACCATCATAATCCAGCAGCAATCAATAACAATGAATATTATATTGGAGCATTTTCTCCGATATTCATGAGTCGTAACAGAGTAAAAAGCTGGGATGAGCAGGCATTTACAGTTCAAGCGTCGGGGCGGCAGTGCCAACTTCATCCTCAAGCGCCGAAAATGGTTAAATTTGATAAAAACGATTATCGTTTTGTTGAGGGAAGCGAACATCTCTATCGTCGAATGTCTATTCGTGAGGTAGCAAGAGTTCAGGGATTCCCGGATGACTTCCGGTTTGTTTACAAAGAAACCAACAATGCATATAAAATGATTGGAAATGCTGTGCCGGTAAATCTTGCTTACGAGATTGCAACGGCAATAAAGATGTTTTTACAAGGAGAAGGAGATAAGGTTATCGGTATAGATACAGAAGAAAAAAAGTCAGGAGGTAAGAAAATGAGTACAAACAGTAATGATTATGGGCGAGCATACGAATATGCTTGGATTGCTGCGTTATTTAAAACACTCAATCCTATTAGAAAAACAAGCATTATATGTAATTCAAGTCTGGATGCAAATAAAAGGGCTTGGAACGCTGTAAGTCAGGAAAAACGAGATTTGTTTACTGTTTCTGCTGATGCTGCTGTAAATGCAATATTAGAACTTGAGCCTCGTATGGAAGAAAACAATGGAGATACATTGTTTCTCGAGTTTCAAAAAGATGAATCCGGTGAGACTGGCGACGTTCGGGACATTGTTATCCGCAGAGATGATATTGAATGGGAAGTTGGATTGAGTATTAAACATAACCATGCGGCGGTCAAGCATAGTCGATTGAGTCATGTTTTGGACTTTGGAAACGAGTGGTATGGTATTCCGTGCAGTAATAAGTATTGGAATGACGTTAAACCTGTCTTCGATATGTTGGAGAGGGAGAAAAACTGCGGTACAAATTGGTCTGATTTGCATGATAAGGAAGACGATGTTTATGTTCCTTTATTACAGGCGTTTTTAGATGAAGTAGAATATTCTTATAATAAAGATCCTAATGTAGCAATCAGAATGTTTGAGTACTTGGTTGGTATCAAAGACTATCATAAGATTGTCAGCCACGACAGTAAGAGAATGACTTTAATTCATACGTTCAATCTTCATGGTACATTGAACAAGCCGGGTCGCATTAAGGTATCCGCTTTTGAAGTTCCGACAGCAGACACGCCTACAGAAATAATTTCTATGAGATTCAAAATAGGAAGCAGAACAACGGTTGAAATTTATATGGATAATGGTTGGGCATTCAGTTTTAGAATTCATAGTGCAAGTAATCGAGTTCAGCCGAGCTTGAAATTTGATGTTCAGTTTATCTCGACGCCTGTTTCGGTCATGAATATTGAATGCAAGTGGAATAGAAAATAAATATCTGAGCCAAAAGCGATTAGTTGTGTACTCAATTAGTCGCTTTTGTGTTTTGAAAGATTATTTTACACAGCAGAAATGTTTCCCTGTCTATAGATATAACAAGCATATGTTTTTTATATAAAAATTCAAACCTGCAGTACTATTGTTTGCCCACTTAAAAAGGTGTAACCTCAAAACGAGGTTACACCTTTTCTTGCATAGAAATTACTTACTATAAACCTTGCCCGTTTATATCCTGCTCTTTTGTATCAGCCCATAATATGAACGGGTAAAAACATAGGCGTCGGGCGGTGGGGGCACTTGATTTGGATTACAATATCATTGTCTGCACCGATTGTCTCGCCCGCCGTGATTGTAAAGCGGCACTCGCTTGTCTGTGATTTTCCGGTACGGAAGTTCATCAGCAGATTTTTGGGACAGTCAACGGTAAAGCCTTCGGGCAGAAACCATTTGACGTTGAGGTGCATCTGGTCGTTTGATTTATCGTCATGCTTTACGGTGATTTTTCCGCTGATGGTGCCCAGCGGCTTTATTGACGGCTCGCTGTCCAGCTCAACCATAGCCTCCGCATATACGCATTCGGTTGTTATTGAGTAGGGAGAACGCTTTGCAAGACTCTCAGCAAATTCACAGCCCTTCCAAGAGTTTATATCGAAATTGCCTGTCGATGTCGGCTCGTCTGTGATTGAAACCCATAAATCTGCCGACGGTCTGCTTTTGCTCTGCGTAAGCCTGAACCGTCTTTCCGAGTTGAGAGTTACGGGCAGTATCCGTTTTACAAGCTCCGTAAGGTCGGAGCATGAGGCAGGGAAGGATTGTGCTTCCTGACGAATGCAGACGGTCTTTATATCGTCGCCTATGTGGCGGCGCCAGTCGTCTGGAATTCCCTCATTTCCGTACATTATACCCAAAATCGAGCCGACGGTCGCCGCGGTGCAGTCGGTGTCGTCGCCGCAGTTTACGGCATAAAGCATGCTCTTTTTGAAGTCGCAGCCGCCGTAAAGCAGTCCGAGTACAACAAACGCCACATTGGCGGGCGCCTGGAACCAGCCCAAATCCTTGGAGTCCTCGACAATCGCATTCCTTGCGTCTTTCCAGTCCATGCCCTTTTCAAAGCAGTCCATGACAAGCCGGACGCTGCGCGAAACACGGCAGCTTTCGGGAATTTTGGAAAGACCTATCTCCAAAAGCTCGTTTATATTGTTGTTTACGAAAGCCACGCTCTCCATTGCCGCAACAAATATCGCGGCGTATGTACCCTCGCCGAAGCCGTGGTCGACGCTGGCGTCTTCAAACGCCATGCGCATAGCGGTTTCGGGCATTGCCGGGAAGCAGCACGCCCATACCTCGGTGCGTATCCACGCGCCGTTGGAGTGCTTCCAGTCCTCGTTTAATACGCTGCCGGACATGGGCGGCAGAAATCCGTCCTGCATGTTGGCTTTGCATATTCCGTACTCGTTCCAGCAGGGACCGATATATGTCAGCCAGTATTCGCCCAGTACTTTGGAATTGATGTTTTTCGGGCCTCTTTCGTACAGCGCCTTAAGCCATACAAGCTGAAGGTCGAGGTCGTCGTTGGGCAGCGGCTTGCCCGCCTCGGTGACAAAGCCCGTCACGTTTAAAAGCTCGCGTTTTCCCTCATACGGTGCGCCGATGGTGCCGCCGATGTTTTTGCCTATCCAGCACGCGTTGATTTTGTCGTAGAGTTCTTCTCTGTTGAGTTTAATCATGGTAAATCCTCCTTTGCCTGATAGTCATATTATAGAAGAGCTTTTACTGCAAAACAAGGCACTGTTTTGATGAAAAACAGGTGCTTTTTTGATGTCTTTGTTATATTTTTAAAAAATGCGGGTAAACTTTGAACAAATATTAAGGAGGACGATAAAATGAATAATGACGATACGATAAAGCTGCTTTGCGAGTGTGATGCGGGAATTAAAATGGGCGTTACCGCCATTGACGAGGTAATGGGCGGCGCTAAGAGCGATAAGATGCGCCAAAAGCTGTGCGAATTCAAGTCGGAGCATGAAACACTCAAGGGCGAAACGGAGACCGAGCTTGTGAAAATGGGCGCGGATATAAAGGAACCGAGCGTTATGGCAAAGGGCATGTCCTGGATTAAGACAAATATGCAGATGGCGATGAATGAGTCGGATAAAACGATAGCGAATATTATGACCGACGGCTGTAACATGGGAATTAAAAATCTCAATAAGTATCTGAACGAATACGGTGATGCCGACAGCGGCGCGCGCGGGATAGCAAAGCGCCTGATAGACCTTGAGGAGCGCATGACGCAGGAAATGAGCAGATATCTGTAAACCAATATGTAAAAAGCGGTACTTTAAGTACCGCTTTGTTTTTTACTTTCCGCACTCCCGGCAGTCTACGTGACTTTTGCCGGTTCTTACTTTAACGTCATAGCAAACGGGAACCTTTATAAAGAGGTTCTGGGCGATTACAACCCTGATTGTACCGTCGTGTGTGCATTCGCACTTGACTTCGGGGTCGCCGCAGCACTCAACTTCAACTTCGCCTACTTTTGCTGTCGGCTCAAACTCAACGGGAACTTTGACGTTGGTGTGAACTTTGGTCTCTCTCTCACAGCCGTCGCAGCCGCAGGGTTTTTCCGGGCGGTCGGGTCTGCGCTCGATTAAGTCGTTTTTGTATTCCATGATTTTTGTCCTTCCAAGCATATATATTTATCCCGTGTATACGGGATACATTACATTCTATGCCGGAACAAAAAAGGTGACCTTAATTTACTTTTTTACCGAAAAATCCGAAATACTAAAAGCAGCGCCCGACTCTCTGCTTTTGGCACTGGGGGATTTTATCGCAGTGGTAGCAGATTTCGTTTTTGAGCTCCCTGCCTTCGAAAAAGTCGGATATATTCTGCGTTGTAACCTGCGCGATGTTATCCAGTGCGTCCTCTGTCAGATACGCCTGGTGTGAGGTTATGAGCACATTGGGCATGGACAGCAGCCGTGCAAGATTGTCGTCCTGCATGATGTGTCCGGAGTTGTCCTCGAAAAATATGTCCGATTCCTCCTCGTAAACGTCAAGGCATGCGGCGCTTACCGTTTTTGCCTTTATCGCGTCTATAAGCGCCTCCGTTTCGATAAGCCCGCCGCGTGAGGTGTTGATGAGAACGACGCCCTTTTTCATTTTGGCAAGGCTTTCCCTGTTGATTATGTGGTCCGTTTCGTTTGTCAGCGGACAGTGCAGGGAGATTATGTCACTTTTGCCGAACAGCTCGTCCAGCTCAACGTAATTTATGTCTGATGCGTTGTCGGGGTACAGGTCGTATGCTATGACGTTCATGCGAAAGCCGCGGCAGATGTCTATAAAGATTTTTCCGATTTTCCCCGTGCCTATAACGCCCATTGTCTTTCCGTGCAGGTCAAAGCCGGTAAATCCGTTGAGCGAGAAGTTAAACTCGCGCGTGCGGTTATACGCCTTGTGAATTCTGCGTATGGAGGTCAGCAGCATTGCAATGGCATGCTCCGCCACGGCGTAGGGCGAGTAAGCCGGCACCCGCAGAATGTGTATTTTCTTGTATGCGGCTTTTACGTCCACGTTGTTGAAGCCCGCGCAGCGCAGCGCGATAATCTTTATGCCGTACTCGTACAGCTTTTCGATAACCTGCGCATTTAGATCGTCGTTTACGAATACGCATATGCCGTCGCAGCCGCGCGCCAGCTCCACTGTGTCAATGTCCAGCTTTGTTTCAAGATACTTAAATACTATGCAGTTCTTTCTGCCGTACAGGTCAAAGCCCGGTCTGTCATACGGCCGCGCGTCGAAAAAAGCAAATTTATACATATTAATACTCCTAATAAAAATACATTTGTATGTATTGTGTACAATATCGGTGCAAATAATCGTAAAATTGTGTTTTTCGACAAAATAATTATTGTTTATTGACAGTAAGTTTACTGTGTGTTAATATTTACGTGAAATATTATTGAATAAAAATCGGAAAAACAGCGAGCGTAAGCGGACTTTTATCGGTCTGTTTTTTTATTTTCGGTACTGCCGCATGTTGTTTCTGTTCCTTTCGGAGGTACGGTGTGGAGCTTCTTGAAAGAAGAATATTGAGCGAGGGCGAGGTCTTGCCCGGAAACGTTATAAAGGTCGGCAGCTTTTTGAACCACCAGATTGACGTGTCGCTGCTGCTTGAAATGGGGAAGGAAGTAAACCGCCTGTTTGCCGGCGCGGGCGTGACTAAAATACTTACGGTCGAGGCGTCGGGAATAGCTATTGCGACGGCGTTTGCGACTGTTATGGGCGTGCCCGTTCTGTTTGCCAAAAAGCACGGGACAAGCAATCTGTCGGGCGATATGCTGTCTGCAAAAACTCATTCGTATACTCATAATACGGACTATAACATGGTTGTCGAAAGAAAATATCTTTCAAAGGATGACCGCATACTGCTGGTGGACGATTTTCTTGCCAACGGTCAGGCGCTCAACAGTCTTATAGATATTGTAGCCTTGTCGGGGGCGCAGCTTGTCGGCTGTGCAATCGCCGTGGAAAAGGGCTTTCAGCACGGCGGCGACAGTCTGCGCGGGCGCGGAATACGCGTGGAGTCGCTTGCAATTATCGACAGTATTGACGGCGGAACGATAAAATTCCGCAGATGATTTGGTTATGTAATTTTTTTACATATAAAAAACGGATAAAAAAACGGAGGACAACAAAATGAAAAAGTTCTTATCCATTGCGCTTATTCTTGTTATGTCTCTCGGTCTGCTTGCAGGCTGTGCAGGCGAGCCGGCAACGCCGTCGGGCGGCGGCAGTGACGCCGATTTCAAGGTAGGCTTTATCTTCCTGCACGACGAGAACTCCACTTACGACAAAAACTTTATGGATGCTGCAAGCGCGGCGGCAAAGGCATGCGGTCTCACGGACGACCAGGTGCTCTTTAAGACCGGCATTGACGAATCCGACGCATGCTACAATGCGGCGGCAGAGCTTGTCGACGAGGGCTGCGACCTTGTTTTTGCCGACAGCTTCGGTCATGAGTCCTATATGCTCCAGGCTGCAAAGGAGTTTACCGACGTTCAGTTCTGTCATGCGACAGGTACGATGGCGCATACTGAAAAGGTTGCAAACTTCCACAATGCCTTTGCATCTATCTATGAGGGCAGATACCTTGCGGGTATTGCCGCTGGCATGAAGCTCAACGAAATGATTGAAAAGGGTCAGATTACTGCCGACGGGGCGAAAATCGGTTATGTCGGCGCATTCGACTACGCTGAGGTTGTTTCGGGCATGACCTCCTTCTATCTCGGCGCAAGAAGCGTCTGCGAGAGTGCGACGATGTCTGTAACGTATACAAACTCATGGTTTGATATAGCCCTTGAAAAAGAGGCTGCTCTTTCACTTATCAACGACGGCTGCGTTCTCATAAGCCAGCATGCCGATTCCGAGGGTGCTCCCAAGGCTTGTGAGGAAAAGGGCGTGCCCAACGTCGCCTATAATATAAGCACAATTTCAATGGCGCCCAACACAGCGCTTATCTCTTCAAAGATAAACTGGCAGCCCTATATGGAAATGATTATCAATGCTACAAAAGACGGTACGGAAATCCCGTTTGACTACTGCCCCGGCATTAAGGACGGCGCGGTAGAGCTTACAGAGCTTAATTCCGCCGTTGCCGCTGCCGGCACACAGGAGGCAATTGACGCTGCCAAGGCTGAGCTTGAGGCAGGCACGCTTCATGTGTTTGATACTTCAAAGTTTACCGTCAACGGCGAGACCATAACATCATATATGGCTGATGTTGACACAGACGATGCGTTTACTCCCGACACCGAGGTTGTATCGGACGGATACTTCCATGAGTCGGAAAAACGCTCTGCACCTTACTTTGATATTAAGTATATTGACGGTATCACCGCCAAATAATTAAAATCCGTAATATAAGGCGGAGCGCAGATACGCTCCGCCTTAAAGTCTTTTCAATAAGGGACAAAGCCCCCCGACGTGCGGCGTTTTTCCATGGGGGACGGCACGGTTTATATAAATTTGATTTTGAAAACAGAAAATCAAGCCGGTTTTTTGTTTTGAAAACCAAACGGAGGTAAAGTAATGGGCAGTGCGGCTATTGAACTTAAAGGCATAACAAAGCGTTTCGGCAGCGTTGTTGCCAACAATAATGTTAATCTTTCCGTATCACACGGCGAGATACTTTCGCTGCTGGGCGAAAACGGAAGCGGCAAGACTACGCTTATGAATATGATATCGGGAATATATCATCCCGATGAGGGTCAGATTTTCATAAACGGCAGGGAGGCTGTTATCACCTCGCCGCGCGACGCTTACGACTATAAAATCGGCATGATACATCAGCATTTCAAGCTGGTGGATGTGTTTTCAGCTGCCGAAAATATAGTTTTGGGTCTGAATGACAATCGGAAATTCAATGTTAACGAAGTGTCACAGCGTGTCGCGCAGATAAGCGAGAAATACGGTTTTGATATCGACCCGCGCAAGAAGATTTACCAGATGTCCGTTTCCGAAAAGCAGACGGTGGAGATTATCAAGGTGCTGTACCGCGGCGCGGATATCCTTATCCTTGACGAGCCGACGGCGGTGCTCACCCCTCAGGAAACGCAGAAGCTGTTTGCGGTAATCCGCCGTATGCGGGACGACGGCAAGGCGATTATCATTATCACGCATAAGCTGCACGAGGTGCTGTCCGTGTCCGACCGTGTTTCGGTTCTGCGCCGCGGCGAATATGTCGGGACGCTGGAAACGGCAAAGACAAATGAGACAGAGCTTACCGAAATGATGGTTGGCAAGAAAATAAGCCTTAACATTGCGCGCAGCGAGCCGAAAAATACGGCTGACAGGCTTGTTGTCAATAATATACGCTGTCTCAGCCGCGAGGGGGTAACGCTGCTTGACAATGTCAGCTTTACGGCGCGCTCCGGCGAGATTTTAGGCATTGCGGGAATTGCGGGCAGCGGTCAGCGCGAGCTGCTGGAGGCGATAGCGGGGCTTCAGCACATCGACAGCGGCGAGATAATCTATAACAATCCCAAAACGGGCGCGGCGGACAATCTGAGGGACAAAACGCCGCTTCAGATACGGGATCTCGGCGTGCGCCTCTCCTTTGTTCCCGAGGACAGGCTGGGCATGGGTCTTGTCGGCAATATGGATATTGTGGACAACATGATGCTTCGGAGCTACCGCCGCGGCAAGGGCGTGTTTTTGGAGCGGCGCGAGCCGCGTGAGCTTGCCGACAGGATAATCGACCAGCTGAAGGTTGTAACGCCCGGTACCTCAACCCCCGTGCGCAGACTTTCGGGCGGCAATGTGCAAAAGGTGCTTGTCGGGCGCGAGATTGCCGCGGCGCCCACCGTGCTCATGGCTGCATACCCCGTGCGCGGACTGGACATAAACTCATCTTATACTATATATAACCTGTTGACCGAGCAGAAGGAAAGCGGCGTGGCGGTGATTTTTGTCGGCGAGGATTTGGACGTCCTTATCGAGCTGTGCGACCGCATTATGGTCATCGGCGGCGGAAAAATCACGGGTATAGTGGACGCCCGCCGCACCACAAAGGAAGAGATAGGTCTGCTTATGACAAAAACGGACGGAGGACAGATAAATGAGTGAGAAAACCAAACATTCCGAACCGCTGCTGCGCATTTCCAAGCGTGACGGACTAATCTGGTGGAAATCGTGGCTTGTCCGCGCGGCGGCGGTTGCGCTGGCGCTTGTACTGTGTTCCGTTATTATAATTCTTATTACGGGGTATAATCCCGTTCAGGTGTACTCCGCCATGATTCGCGGCAGCTTCGGCACCGCGCGCAAGTTCTGGATAATGCTGCAAAACCTTGCGATGCTCCTGTGCATTTCGCTGGCGGTAACGCCCGCCTTCAAAATGCGCTTTTGGAATATCGGCGCGGAGGGTCAGGTGCTGGTCGGCGGTCTTGCCACGGCGGCTGTCATGTTCTATGTCGGGGACAGACTTCCCACGGCGCTGATGATTGTTATAATGCTTGCTGCAAGCCTTGCGGCGGGTATAATCTGGGCAATGATTCCCGCGTTTTTCAAGGCGAAATGGAACACCAACGAGACGCTGTTCACGCTGATGATGAACTATGTTGCGACTCAGCTTGTTTCGTTTTTCATTATGATTTGGGTGCCCAGCGGCTCCAGCGTTATGGGCATTATCAACCAAAACAGCAGGGCAGGCTGGCTGCCAGAGCTTTTCGGACAGAAATATCTGCTTAATATTATTATCGTCGCCGTCATAACCGTAGCAATGTTCATCTACCTTAAATACAGCAAACAGGGCTATGAGATTTCCGTTGTCGGCGAGAGTGAGAACACGGCTAAATATATAGGAATTAACGTCAAAAGGGTTATTCTGCGCACCATGGGTCTGTCGGGCGCGCTCTGCGGCGTTGCGGGCTTTCTGCTTGTGGCGGGCACAAACCATACTATAACGACGACAACGGCGGGCGGCATGGGCTTTACCGCCATCATGGTGTCCTGGCTGGGTAAGTTCAACGCCGGGATTATGGTTGTCACCTCGTTTATCATCGTGTTTTTGCAGCGCGGCGCGGGAGAGATTGCCACAAAGTTCAACTTAAATCAAAGCGTTGCCGATATACTCACGGGCATAATTCTGTTCTTTATAATCGGCTGCGAGTTTTTTGTCAATTACAAAATTAATCTTCGCAAGAGCCAAAAGGAGGGTAAATAATGATATCGACAATAGCCTCTTTTATCAATGCCGCGATAATACAGGGTATTCCGCTGCTTTACGGTGCAACGGGTGAAATAATTACCGAAAAAAGCGGCAACCTTAACCTCGGCATTCCGGGTATTATGTATATAGGCGGAATTTCGGGAATTGTCGGCGGGTATATTTACGAATACTACACTCCAGAGCCCGTGGCGGCGCTGTGTATACTTATTCCGCTTTTAAGCTCGCTTTTGGCGTCTGCGCTTATGGCACTGATTTACAGCTTTCTGACAATAACCCTGCGTGCAAACCAGAACGTGACGGGTCTTGCGCTGACGACCTTCGGCGTCGGCGTCGGAAACTTTTTGGGCGGCTCGCTCCAGAGCTTTTTCGGGAAAAGCGGTTCAATCTCGCTTCTCACAACGGGTAACTATTTCAAGACCGCGCTGCCCTTTGCCGACGATTTGGGCGATTTCGGCAAGGTGTTTTTCTCCTACGGCTTTCTTGCTTATCTTGCGGTGATTATAGCGATTGCCGCGGGCTTTATCCTCAACAAAACGCGCGTCGGGCTGAATCTTCGCGCGGTGGGCGAGAGCCCTGCCACGGCGGACGCCGCCGGTATCAACGTGACCCGCTATAAATATGTTGCCACCTGCGTGGGAGGCGCTGTCGCGGGGCTGGGCGGACTGTACTTTGTTATGGACTATATCGCAGGCGCGTGGACAAACGACGGCTTCGGCGACCGCGGCTGGCTTGCCATTGCCATTGTTATCTTTGCGCTGTGGAAGCCCAATCTTGCCATTCCCTGCTCGTTTATTTTCGGCGGACTGTATATTATTTGTACCTATATCCCTGGTCTGTCCAGCGCGGCAAAGGAGCTTATAAAAATGCTGCCGTATCTTGTGACGATTGTTGTGCTGATTGTCATCAGCGCGCGCAAGCGCCGCGAAAATCAGCCGCCGGCACACCTTGGTCTTCCGTATTTCAGAGAGGAACGCTGATACAAAGCTTTTTGCAGCCGCCGGTATTTGCGTAAGCCGGTTTAAGGAGGAAACGTATTATGTATCTGTCAGATAAGCTGCCCGACCCGTCGGGACTGGAACAACGCGCGATTGTAGACCTGCTGCTGCGTGAGGAATACGGTTATTTGCCCGCGCGCCCGTATCGGGTCAGCGCGAGTCTTGAAAGCGAGGATAAAAAGTTTTGCGCCGGCAAGGCGTCTTTAAAAAAGCTGATTCTTCGTTGTCAGGCTGAGTGGGGCGAGTTCTCCTTTCCGATATATTATGTGTGTCCGCTATATACAGATGCACCTGTACCGTGCTTTATTCACGTCAATTTCCGCAGCCTTATTCCGGATAAGTATCAGCCGACGGAGGAACTTGTAGACTCTGGGTATGCCGTGCTTACATTTTGCTATCTTGACGTTACTTCCGACAGCGCGGACTTTACCGATGGCTTGGCAGGTGTTATATATCCCGATGGGGAGAGGAAAAGCGATGCGTGCGGAAAAATCGGGCTTTGGGCTTGGGCGGCAAGCGCGGTTATGGATTATGCCGTAACTTTGCCCGAGCTTGACCGTCATAAAATCAGCGTGGCGGGGCACTCCCGCCTCGGTAAAACCGCTTTGCTCGCAGGTGCGCTGGATGAACGCTTTTACTGTGCATTTTCCAATAATTCGGGCTGCAGCGGAGCCGCGCTTGCAAGAGGGGCTGACGGTGAGACGGTGAAAGCAATCACCGATAAGTTTCCCTATTGGTTTTGTGAAAACTATCTGAAATATTCCGGAAAAGAGGACACAATGCCGTTTGACCAGCATTACCTGATTGCGGCAAATGCCGCGCACCGTGTCTATGTGGCAAGCGCTGAGGGCGATTTGTGGGCAACTCCGCAAAACGAGTATCTTGCCTGTGTCGCGGCGAGCGACTATTATAAATCTCAAGGTTTGCGTGGATTTGTGCATCCCGACCGCCTGCCGTATGCGGGTGAATGTATGCATGAAGGTGATATCGGATATCATCTGCGCTCAGGAGTACACTATCTCAGCCGTGAGGACTGGCTTTGCTATATTAAATATTTAAATAACTGAAGTAAAAGAGAGAGCTTAAAGCCTTGGATTTAAGTTCTCTCTTTTTTAGAAATACAGGGTGTTTTAAAATAGATATTGATGTCGCCGAAAATATGTAATATAATATTATAAATAACACACCCCGAAAGGAGTATTTTTATGGGTTTGATAAAAGCAGGCATCGGAGCGCTGGGCAGCACGCTTGCCGACCAGTGGAAGGAATTCTTTTACTGCGAATCTCTTGATAAGGAAATAATGATGACCAAGGGTCAAAAGCGCGTCAGCGGGCGCTCGTCCAATACAAAGGGCAGTGACAATATCATTTCAAACGGCTCGGGTATTGCCGTTGCGGACGGTCAGTGTATGATAATCGTCGAGCAGGGCAAGGTGGTTGAGCTTTGCGCCGAGCCGGGCGAGTTTACATACGATATGTCCACCGAGCCGAGTATTTTTGCAGGTCCGCTCGGCGAGGGCATTAAGAAAACCTTTTTCACCGTCGGAAAGCGTTTTACCTACGGCGGCGATACGGGCAAGGATCAGCGCGTTTACTATTTCAATACAAAAGAGCTTATGGACAATAAATTCGGCACTCCCAACCCCGTGCCGTTTCGTGTCGTTGACAGCAAGATAGGTCTTGACGTAGATGTATCCGTGCGCTGCAGCGGCGTTTATTCGTATAAAATCGCAGACCCGCTGCTGTTTTATACCAATGTCTGCGGCAATGTGGAGAGGGAATACCGCCGCGATGAGATAGAGACCCAGCTTAAAACGGAATTTATCAGCGCGCTTGCTCCCGCACTTGCAAGGCTTTCCGAGCTGGAAATTCGCCCCAATCAGATTTCGGCGCATAATGCCGAGCTGGAGGGCGCGATGAACGCGGCGCTTTCGCAGAAATGGGGCGAGCTGCGCGGACTTAAGGTTGTATCCGTCGCGCTCAATCCCGTGACGCTGCCCGATGAGGACGCAGAGATGATAAAGCAGGCGCAGCGCACGGCAATCATGCGCGACCCATCAATGGCTGCGGCAACGCTTGTCGGCGCCCAGGCAGATGCGATGAAGGCGGCGGCGGAAAACGACAGCGGCGCCATGACAGGCTTTATGGGTATGGGCATGGCGATGAACGCAGGCGGCGGCATGAACGCAAAAGAGCTTTTTGCGATGGGCGACGGTCAGTCACAGAGGTCTGACGGGTCTGACCCGAACCCGAAGCAGAACGGCGCGCCTCAGGCTGATACCTGGCGCTGTACCTGCGGCGCCGAGGCAGACGGTAACTTCTGCACCGAGTGCGGCTCGCCCAGACCCGCGGGCTGGAAATGCTCCTGCGGACAGCTTAACAAGGGTAAATTCTGTCAGAACTGCGGCTCCCCCAAGCCTGCCGGCGCGCCGCTTTACAGATGCGATAAATGCGGCTGGCAGCCCGAAGACCCTGCAAACCCGCCCAAATTCTGTCCGCAGTGCGGAGACAGGTTTGACGAAAACGACGTAAAGTGATTTGACGGAGAGTAACATTATATGGCAACACTTCTTGAATATAAATGCCCCTGCTGCGGCGGCGCGATAGAGTTTGACAGCTCGGTTCAGAAAATGAAGTGCCCGTACTGCGACACCGAATTCGATGTGCAGACACTTAAATCGCTGGACGAGGATTTGAATTCCCGGGACGACACCGAATGGGAAACGCAGGCGGGCGGCGAGTGGTCGGAGAACGAACAGGAGGGGCTTTGCTCCTATGTCTGTAAATCCTGCGGCGGAGAGATAGTCTGCGACGAAAACACAATCGCCGCCGAATGCCCGTACTGCGATAACCCCGTTGTTATGACGGGTAAGGTATCGGGTATGCTCAAGCCGGATTATGTGATTCCGTTTAAGCTGAATAAAGAGGCGGCAAAGAGCGGACTTATTAAGCACCTTAGCGGCAAGCGGCTTTTGCCTAAAATATTTAAGGACGAAAACCATATCGACCGGATAAAGGGCGTCTATGTCCCGTTCTGGCTGTTTGATACCGACGTCAATGCGGATATGCGCTACAACGCAACGCGCACGCGCGTGTGGAGCGACAGCAGGTACAACTATACCGAAACGAGCTTTTTTTCAATCCGCCGCGGCGGCAGTATGCGCTTTGAACGTGTGCCCGTTGACGGCTCATCCAAAATGGCGGACGATATTATGGAGTCCATCGAGCCGTACGATTTCAGCGAAGCCGTGGATTTCAACACGGCATATCTTGCCGGCTATTTTGCCGATAAGTATGATGTTGACGCGCAGCAGAGCATAAGCCGCGCCAATGAGAGAATAAAAAACAGCACCGAGACTGCGTTCAGGGACAGCGTGCGCGGGTATGCCACGGTTTTGCCCGACGGCGGCAGCGTGCGCTTTTCGGGCGGTCAGGCAAAGTATGCGCTTTATCCCGTGTGGATTTTAAACACCACATGGCAGGATAAGAAGTATGTGTTTGCAATGAACGGTCAGACAGGTAAATTCACGGGCAATCTCCCCGTGGATAAGCGCGCTTACAGGCGCTGGCTTTTCGGTCTGGGCGCTGCGTGCAGTGCCGCCGTGTTTGCCGTCACGTTTTTAATCTGGCTTTTATAGGGGGCGGCGTATGAACAGATATATGTTATACAGGCGCGCTTCAAAACGTGCCGTTGTCTTTGTAATCATGCTTGCCGTATTCTGTCTTTTGTCGGTTACGGCTTTTGCCTCAAGCCCGCGCTTAAATGACGGCGCGGGACTTTTGAGCAGCTCGCAGCAAAGCAGTCTTCTGTCCGTACTTGACGAGGTGAGTGAGCGCCAGAATTTTGATGTTGTCGTCGTTACGGTGCAAAGCCTTGAGGGCAGCACACCGATGCAGTATGCCGACGATTATTATGACAGCCGCGGTTACCGTGACGACGGTGCGCTGCTGCTTGTATGCATGGACTCGCGCGATTGGTACATATCCACCTGCGGCTTCGGCATCACCGCGGTAACCGACGCGGGACGCGAGTATATGTCCGAGCGGTTTTTGCCATATCTTAGTGACGGTGAATACTATAAGGCGTTTGACGTCTTTGCGTCCATGTGCGACGATTATGTAACGCAGGCGCGCAGCGGCAGTGCGTACGACGCGGGAAATCTTCCGCGTAAACCGTTTAATTTTGTACTCAACCTGCTTATTTCCGTTGCTGTCGGCTTTGCCGCCGCGCTGATATGCGTTACGGCAATGAAGGGAAAGCTGAAATCCGTAAAAAAGCAGTATGCGGCAAACAGCTATATAAAGCAGGGCAGCCTTAATATTACGGACAGCAGGGATATGTTCCTGTACTCCAAGGTTGACAGGCATGCCCGCCCGCAGTCTTCCGGCGGCGGAGGCGGCTCCGGCACGCACGTTTCTTCTTCAGGCCGCACGCACGGCGGGGGCGGCGGTAAATTCTGATTATTTGTATTGACAAACTTTCAAAAGAGTATTATTATTTTGAAAACAGAGGATAAACTGTTTTAAATTTAACGGAGTCAGAGGACGGATACTATGTTTGATGCTGCAAGGGTAAAAAATGATATCGTAGAGTGGATACGCGATTTTTTTGAGAAAAACGGCAGGGGCTGTAATGCGGTTGTCGGTATTTCGGGCGGAAAGGACAGCTCTATTACGGCGGCACTGTGCGTTTTGGCGCTCGGGCGCGAGCGGGTAATAGGCGTGCTTATGCCAAACGGCGTGCAGGCGGATATAGACTGCGCAAGGCTGCTGGTAGACCATCTTAAAATTAAAAGCTACACCGTAAATGTCAAGGCGGCAATCGACGGGCTGGTGTCCGCAATTCCGCATGAGCTGGAGCTTTCGGAGCAGTCGAAAATCAACCTGCCTCCGCGAATCAGAATGAGCACCCTTTATGCCGTAAGCCAGAGCTTAAACGGGCGTGTCGCCAACACATGCAATCTGTCTGAAGATTATGTCGGCTATGCCACGCGCTACGGCGACGGGGCAGGCGACTTTTCCCCGCTTGCCAACCTGACCGTGACCGAACTCAGACAGCTCGGCCGTGAGCTTGGGCTTCCGACAGAGCTTGTCGATAAGGTGCCCATTGACGGGCTTTGCGGCAAGACGGACGAGGATAATCTCGGCTTTACCTACGCCGTGCTGGACAGATATATCCGCACGGGAGAAATCGAAGACGCCGGGATAAAAGCGCGCATTGACAGACTGCATGAAATGAATATGTTTAAGCTAAAGCCGATGCCGTTTTTCAGATACGACGGATAACTAAGGTCGGGGAGCGCTGCTGTGATAAAGGGAAAGATTAAGACAATAGCCGATTTTTGGTATTATTATAAGTATTATGTGCTTGTGGGAATCGTGGCGGTTGTCGCTCTGTGCGCCGTCATAAAAAGCTGTTCGGAAAAGCAGGACTATGATGTGGGCGTGCTGTTTATGACTCACGGCGCTGCCGGCAGTCATTATCAGACTGAGGGGCTGTCCGTTTTTTTTGACGGCTATGCAAGCGATGTGAACGGCGACGGAATTTCAAGCTCGCAGGTTGTGGCGATAAATTACGGCAGTACGCTTCAGGAGGCAAACGCCGCAAACGCATCGCGCTCTGCAAATCTTGCCGCGGGAAATCATCTTATATATCTTATTGATGAGCAGAATTACAATGAGCTGAAGGCGGGCGGATTTTTCGCGGATATCAGCGCTGCTGGTGAGTCGGAGTATCTGAAGGACGATTGCTTTAATGCTGCCGCAAGCGGCATGCTCACCGCGGTAAACGGATTTGATGAAGGCGGTAATACGTATTTTCTCTGCCTTCGGGTGTACGATTCAAAACGGGCGGAGTCCGATGAAAAATACGCCGCACGGTATGACGCGGCAAAGTCTGCGATTTATAAAATAATAGATGAATACAAGTGATAATTTTGACATTGAAATACGTTCTGCTACGGTGAATGACGCGGCACGGCTGCTTGAAATATATGCGCCGTATGTTGAAAATACTGCTGTTACCTTTGAGTATACGGTGCCTTCCGTCAGTGAATTTGAAGGTAGGATTTCAAATACTTTGAAGCACTATCCGTATATTGCGGCGTGCATCGACGGGCAGCCTGTGGGATATGCCTATGCGGGCGCGCTGAAAAACCGTGCGGCATATGCGCATTCGGTTGAGCTTTCGGTGTATGTGCGCACCGACTGCCGCGGACGCAAAATAGGCAGCCTTCTTTACAATCGGATGGAAAAGGAGCTGCTGTTACGCGGTATTACCCATCTTTATGCGTGCGTTGCGTATACGGAGAAGGAGGATTTTCATCTTGATAATGCAAGCGTGAGGTTTCACTTAAAGCAGGGCTTTGAGGCTGTCGGTCATTTCAGCGGCTGCGGCATTAAGTTTTGCAAATCATATGATGTGATTTGGTTCCAGAAAATAATCGGCGGTTAACCGTATAAATAAATTTAATAATAAACGACCTGTCTTTTTTGACAGGTCGTTTTGTTTAACGCCTTGAAACGTGTCTTTTCGCACTTCGGTATTATAATGTAATATATGAAAAATTTGACAAAACCCGACGTTTTGATTATAATTATTAAACGTAAAAAAATAGGAATTTTTTTGCTTTTGCCGGGGCAGGCATTGTCGCAGCCTGCTCTGCTGTCAAGGATGACGCTCTCACACAAATTTTGCGGCAGCCGCACTGCCGTTTGGTAAATGTACCCCATGGAGGGACAGGTAAACATGTACATGACACGGGAATATACGGGGCAGAATGTGTACGATGCCCTTCAGGACAGGCTTAGGTATATATTCGAGGAATTTGACAATATTTTTGTCTCCTTTTCGGGCGGCAAGGACAGCGGTCTGCTTTTAAATCTGACGCTGGATTTTCAGAAAAAATATTACCCGAATAAGAAAATCGGCGTTTTCCATCAGGATTTTGAGGCGCAGTACACCGTAACAACGGAGTATGTCGAGCGGACCTTTAATCGAATCAAGGATGAGACGGAGCCATATTGGGTCTGCTTGCCTATGGCGGTCAGAACGGCGCTGAGCAGCTATCAGATGTACTGGTATCCGTGGGATGACAGCATGGAGGAGGCATGGTGCCGTCCTATGCCCCGGCATGATTTTGTAGTCAATATGCAGAATAATCCCATTACCACTTATAAATACCGTATGCACCAGGAGGATCTTGCCAGACAGTTCGGACGCTGGTACCGCAAGTCTCACGGAGGTAAAAAAACGGTTTGTCTGCTGGGCATTCGTACCGATGAATCACTCCAGCGTTACAGCAGTATTCTCAATAAAAAGTACGGCTATAACGGCGAGTGCTGGATAAGCAGGCAGTTCAAGGATGTTTGGTCGGCGTCGCCTATATACGACTGGTCAAACAGCGACGTTTGGCATGCCAATTACCTGTTCGGCTATGATTACAATAAGCTTTACGACCTTTACTATATGGCGGGACTGAAGCCGGATCAGATGCGCGTTGCCTCTCCTTTCAACGATTATGCAAAGGACAGCCTTAATCTGTACCGTGTGATTGACCCCGAAATGTGGGCAAGGCTGGTCGGGCGTGTGCGCGGCGCAAACTTCGGCTCTATTTACGGTAAAACAAAGGCGCTCGGCTATCGCAGTCTGACGCTGCCCGAGGGACACACCTGGGAGTCTTATACAAAGTTTTTGCTTGATACTCTGCCTGTAAGACTTCGAAACAACTATATCAAAAAGTTTAAAACCTCTGTTGATTTTTGGCACAAGACAGGCGGGGGCTTAGATGAGCGCGTGATACAGGAGCTTATCGACCGAGGCTATAACGTCCGTAGAAACGGCGTTTCAAACTATACCGTTATGAAAAACTCCCGTGTTATTTTTATCGGCAAAATTCCCGACCATACGGACGATATCAAATCAACAAAGGATATTCCGAGCTGGAAAAGAATGTGCTACTGTATTCTTAAAAACGACCATACCTGCCGTTTTATGGGCTTCGGCTTGACAAAAGAGCAGCAGAGAAAAGTAGATGTGCTTAAACGCAAATACAGTAAGGTGGGTGAATGATTATGGCTTTCAAAAGTCCCGTATACAATGTGATTTCGGTGCCGATTGAAAAGATTGTGCCGAATACATATAATCCGAATTCCGTTGCGCCTCCCGAGATGAAGCTGCTTTATGACAGCATCAGGGAGGACGGCTATACCATGCCGATTGTGTGCTATTACGTCAAAAACAGGGATATCTATGTTATCGTTGACGGCTTTCACCGTTACAGGGTGATGCTGGATTATCCCGATATCCGCGAGCGTGAAAACGGCAGACTTCCTGTATCTGTAATCAATAAGCGTCTTGATAACCGTATGGCAAGTACTATTCGCCATAACAGGGCGCGCGGTTCTCACGATGTTGACCTTATGAGCAACATTGTCAAAGAGCTGCATGAGCTGGGCAGATCCGACGCATGGATTTCCAAGCACCTGGGAATGGATAGGGATGAGATTTTGCGCTTGAAACAGATTACGGGTCTTGCGGCGCTTTTTAAGGATGTGAAGTTCGGTCAGGCGTGGCGTCCCGTTGAGGATGAGTATTACGAGGAGGAGCCGGCGGCAGACTGCGCCGAGGTCAGCGACGAGGAAAAGGAGCTTGCCCAAACGTCGGTTTTATAGCTGTATTTTCAGACTTTCTTTATAGAGCCGCCGTAAAAGCACGCCAGATTCAGTGCCGTTATCACGGCGGCTTTATCAAATACCTTCGCTCTTCTGTCATTAATTTTTTAGGTATATAAATACCTATTGACAAATATAAACCGTTGCTGTATAATTACATCAAGAGGGTGAAAATCAAATGGTTTCTGAATTATATTTATTTTTGGACAGTCATTACCGGCAGCTGCCGGGTGAGGACGGGCAGAAATTAATGCTGTATATTGCGTTTGTTCAAAGGTTCTGCCATAAGTTTGGCATTGAGCTTAGTCCGGACTGTGAATTGGAGGGCTTGCTGCCTAAGCTGTTTAAAGGTATACCGGGGTATGAAATTAAAGACGCCGCCGTTACTTTTAATTCGGCAATGCCGTGGAGTATTTTAAATCATAATCAGGAGCTGCTCGGTGATGTGAAAAGGTTGAATTCAGAGC
>JAGBEI010000016.1 GCA_017937065.1 Clostridia bacterium
GCAATTGTCAGCCTAATGATTGGTGCCGTCAACGTGTTATATGATACACTATAAAACAATAATTGTCAATACCTTTTTTCAAAAATTTTGCATTTACATTTT
Organism: Clostridia bacterium; assembly: GCA_017937065.1. Lineage (GTDB taxonomy): Bacteria > Bacillota > Clostridia > Oscillospirales > QAKW01 > RGIG9041. The sequence goes on from JAGBEI010000016.1 coordinate 103, forward strand.
ACCGCGCGTATGATAAAATTATCATATTATTTTTTAAGGAATACACATGAAAAATATACCTTTTAATAAAAATTCAATCTTACTTGCACCTATGGCAGGCATAACGGACAGTGCTTTTCGCAAAATATGCAAAAAATACGGCGCCGATGTAACAGTAAGTGAAATGATAAGTTCAAAAGGAATTTACTACCGTGATAAAAAGACAAGTTCGCTTATGCATTATACGGCACAGGAGGAACCGATAATCATACAAATTTTCGGAAACGACTCAGAGTGCATGAAAAATGCGGCGGAATACATAAATTTACATAGCACCCCTGCCGCCGTTGACATTAACATGGGCTGCCCCGCTCCCAAAATATTTCAAAACGGCGACGGGTGCGCACTTATGAAAGATCCGGATAAGGCATATAAAATAATCAGAAGTGTTAAGCAGGTCTCTGCCTTTCCCGTAAGCGTTAAATTTCGCAGCGGAATTGACAGCGAACACATAAACGCGGTTGAATTTGCGAAAATGTGTCAGAGCGCAGGAGCAGATTTCATTACAGTGCACGGCAGGACACGCAGTCAGTTTTACTCCGGAAAGTCAGATATCGAAATAATCAAAAGCGTGGTGTCGGGAGTAAGTATCCCTGTAATCGCAAACGGTGACATAACGGACGCCGTATCGGCAAAGCATATGCTTGATTATACCGGTGCATACGGCATAATGATAGGTCGCGCCGCACTCGGCAATCCGTTTATTTTCGCAGAAATAAAAAAAGAGCTTTTCAATACATTTGTACCGACAACGGATATTTTCAGTGCTGCGCGAGAGCATCTGATGTACGCGGTCGAAAACAAGGGTGAATTTTCGGCAGTCCGTGAATTCAGAAAACATCTTCTCTATTATCTTAAAGGTATAAATAACGCCTCACAGCTTAAAAGAATGAGCAACAGTGTTATAACGGTTGACGATTGCCTGAAAATTTTTGAGCTTGCGGGTAAAAATATTTAAGAATACAAACGTTTTGTGTTAACATACTAAATTTAGAAAAGAGGTAATGCTAATGCAAAACAATAATGAAAATAACTCAAAAAACACCGAAGAAGAAATTCAGTTTAATACAATAAAGGAAATGGGCGCTGTTAAAGCCGACAGCGGAATTGAAGTTATCTCTGTAATCGGTCAGATAGAAGGTCACTTCATTTTGAACGACCAGAGCAAAACCACAAAGTACGAGCATTTGCTGCCCGCGCTCGTTGCAATCGAGGAAAATCCGAATGTAACCGGTCTGCTAATACTAATAAACACCGTAGGCGGAGATGTTGAGGCAGGTCTTGCCATAGCCGAAATGATTGCATCTATGAGCAAGCCCACTGTCTCAATCGTGCTCGGAGGCGGACATTCGATAGGTGTTCCGCTCGCAGTGGCAAGCGATGTATCCTTTATTGTCCCCAGTGCAACAATGACAATTCATCCCGTTCGAACAAACGGAGTCATTATAGGGGTACCTCAAAGCTTTAATAATTTCGAGCGTATGCAGCAAAGAATAACAAATTTTATTGTAAACAATTCAAACATTACGGAAAAACGCTTTAACGAGCTTTTATCAAATATAGGAGAGCTTGTAACGGACGTCGGCTCTACCCTTGACGGTGTTCAGGCTGTTAAGGAAGGACTTATTGATAAAATCGGCGGACTTGCAGACGCTATCAAAGAACTAAAACAATTATGCGGGAAATACAGCAATGATAATTAATTTTAATGACCTTGTAAAATATTACGGCTCTGATATTATACTTGACAAAGTATCGGGAATCGTCAGTCAAAAATCAAGAATAGGTATAATAGGTGCAAACGGTGCCGGAAAAACTACGCTTTTAAAGCTGCTTTCCGGCGCTGAAGCACCCGACGGCGGAACGCTTTATATAAATCCGAATGTAAAGCTCGGTTACCTTACACAAAATTTTATTTTTGACAGCAGCGCTACCGTCTTTGAAGAAATGCTGAATGTTTTTGAAAAAGAAATACAAGCGATTGAAAAGTTAAAAAATCTCAATCTTGATACAAACGACGGAAAGTATGAATATGACAGACTTACAAAATATATAAACGCACGAGACGCATATAATATTGAAGTTAGAATTAACTATGTCTTAAACGGAATGGGTTTTACGAAAAAGCAAAAATCGCAGACTGTCTCAACCCTCAGCGGCGGAGAAAAAACGAGGCTTGCGATTTCAAAGCTACTGCTCTGTGACGCAAATGTTCTGCTTTTAGACGAGCCTACAAACCACCTGGATTTTAAAACCTGCGCATGGCTTGAAGAATATCTTGAAAATTACAGCGGTGCAGTAATAAGCGTAACACATGACAGATACTTTTTGGACAAGGTATGCGATGAAATATGGGAAATCGAATACGGTAAACTTAACGAATACCATGAAAGCTATTCATCCTATAAAAAAACAAAAGCCAAAAACCTCGAGCTGGCTGAAAAGGCATATAAAGAGCAAACCGATTACATAAATAAGCTTGAAGATTATATAGCTAAAAATATTGTCCGAGCTTCTACCTCCAAAATGGCAAAAAGCAGACAAAAAGAGCTTGAACGCATGGAAAAAGCGGACAAGCCGCGAGTGTATAACAAACAAATAAACGTAAAATTCAAATTTAATAAAAAAAGCTGGTTTGACGTTCTTAAATTAGACAATATATCGGTAAGCGCAGGAAACAAGCTCCTGTTTTCCGGGCTGAGCGCAGACATAAAGGCAGGAGAGAAAATTGCCGTCATCGGAGACAACGGAGCAGGAAAATCAACTCTGTTTAAAGTACTTACAGACAAGCATGATAGCTATACCGGCAAATTCTCGTGGGGAAAAGATGTAAGCATCGGTTTTTACGAACAAAACCATGAGTATGAAAATCCCGATAAAACGGTACGCGACGAGCTTTGGGATATATATCCGACCATGACAGAGCATGAGGTGCGCTCTCATCTCGCTTCCCTGCTCTTTACCGCAGACGATATTTATAAAAAGACTGCTGACATATCCGGAGGGGAATCCGCACGCCTCCAGCTTGCAATTTTGACATTGCAGGACAACAACACACTTCTTATGGATGAGCCAACAAATCATCTTGATATGATGAGTAAGGAAAAGCTTGAAAGCGCACTGGAAAACTTTTCAGGCACAGAGCTTATAATTTCACACGACAGATATCTTTTGAATAAAATTCCCGATAAAATTATTTATATTTCAAAAGATAAAACAGCAGTATTCAACGGGAAATTCGATGAATTTCTAAACAGCGGTATTTTAAACACAAGTGATGAATCCAAGATTAAAGAAAAGAGCAGTTCTCAAAACGGATATAAGTCTAAAAAAGACCGAATAAATGATGCAAAAAAGAGAGCGGAAATAACAAATTGCGAAAAAGAAATAGCCGAATTGGAAAAATGCATTTCACAGCTTGAAAAAATCATTGCCGAAAATACAAGCAATTATGAAACACTTGCATCAGCCTGCAGTGAGCTTGAATTAAAAAAGAGCGCGCTTGACGTTTTAACGGAACGCTGGCTGGAGCTGTCTGATTAAAAAAATAAGATAAAGCCTGACGAATAAACGTCAGGCTTTATCTTATTGATTATATATCAGTTTATAAATAATATAAACATGACCAAAGCATCAGCTTTTGCTACTCCTTCTTACCGCAGGAATCACTCATCGGACATCCGCTGCAGCCGCACGAAGACTCACCACGGCGTTTTTTCTTTATAAGGCTTACTGTTATTGCCGCTATAATCCCGAAAAGCAGCAAACATACAATGATTGTTCCTATATTTTGAGAAATCCACGCCATTATACAGCATTCCTTTCCTTATTATTTTTTTGCGGACGTAACAGCATATACATTATAAACACTAAAACGGCGACGGCAAAAACAAGCCCCACAGGATGAGCACTGCCCGTTAAAGCCGAACCAAACTGATAAATCATAAGCGAAACAGCATATGCAAACACGCTCTGGTACCCTATGGCAAACCACATCCACCCTGCGCTGTTCATTTCCCTTCTGATAGCTCCGATTGCGGCAAAGCAGGGTGCGCACAAAAGATTGAATACGAGAAACGCATATGCTGACAGTTTAGTCATTTCCTCAAAATCGAGAACTCCGAACACACCGACAATTTCTTCTTTAGCGAGAAGACCCATTATAGAGGCGATTGACGCCTTTATATTGCCGAAACCGAGAGGCGCAAAAATCCAGCTTATAGCTCCTCCTATCATGCCGAGAACACTGTTTTCAAGCGGCATATCGGAATCAAACATAAATCTGCCGTTTAATACTCCGAAAACAGAGCCTGCCCAGACAACAATCGAAGCAAGGAGAATGACGGTACCTGCTTTTTTTATAAACGACCAGCCCCGCTCCCACATTGAACGCAGTAAATTTTTAACAGTAGGCATATGATATGCCGGCAGCTCAAGAACAAACGGAGCAGGTTCGCCCGCAAAAAGCCTTGTTTTTTTAAGCATTATACCGGATATTACGATAGCTGCAACACCCACAAAATACGCCGACGGAGCAACCCACCATGCATCTGCGAACAAGGCAGAAGCAATAAGAGCAATAACGGGAAGCTTTGCTCCGCACGGAATAAACGTCGTTGTAATAATCGTCATACGACGGTCACGCACATTCTCTATTGTTCGTGACGCCATGATACCGGGTACCCCGCAGCCTGTTCCGATAAGCATTGGTATAAACGATTTACCCGACAAACCGAATTTTCGGAAAATACGATCCATTACAAATGCAATACGCGACATATATCCGCAGGCTTCCAAAAATGCCAGCAAAAGAAACAGAACAAACATCTGCGGAACAAATCCGAGTACAGCGCCAACGCCTGCCACTATGCCATCCAGTATAAGACCGTCAAGCCACTGCGGTACATCAGCGGCATCGAGTCCGCGTTCCACAAGCACAGGTATACCGGGAACCCAAATACCGTACTGCGACGCCTGAGGCACGTCTGCGGCATTTTCACCCAGCGCCGAATCATAAATCACAGAAATATCATATCCGTCTTTTGCAAGAGAATCCGCATAGGCAGAATACAAACTTTCAAATTCTGCAAAGTTTTTTGCCTTTACAGCAGACTGAATCCGCTCGGCACCGACCGCTCCGTTATCGGCGGCAGCATCGATAATTTCGTTAAACTCGGATGTCCATATATTTTCAGCCGCATAATCCGCCATTTCATCGTCATAATCCGATGTGCCAATACCAAAAAGATGCCAGCCCTCGCCGAACACACCGTCATTTACAAAATCGGTGCTCATTGTTCCGATGGTTGAAATAGATATGTAATACACCAAAAACATAATTACCGCGAAAATAGGCAGTGCAGCCCATCTGTTTGTAACAACACGGTCAATTTTATCGGACGTGCTTAGCTTGCCGGCATTTTTCTTTGTATAACAGGATTTTAGCAAGGCTTCAACATAATTATAGCGCTCATTGGTTATAATGCTCTCTGCATCGTCATTTAGCTCCCTTTCGGCTGCGGCAATATCCGTCTCAATATGTTCGACAATCTTTTTATCCAGCGCCAGCTGCTCTAAAACCTTACTGTCGCGTTCAAATATCTTAATGGCATACCAGCGCTGCTGTTCATCAGGCATATCATGAATTGCCGCCTCCTCGATATGAGCAATGGCGTGCTCCACAACGCCCGAAAAGAAATGCTTCGGAACCGTTATTTTACCTTTTGCAGCATCGATTGCCGCTGCGGCAGCCTCGTCAATACCGGTGCTGCGAAGAGCGGATATCTCCACTATGCGGCAGCCTATTCTTTTTGACAGCTCGGCAATATCGATTTTATCTCCGTTTTTCTCTATGACATCCATCATATTAAGAGCAATTACAACAGGTATTCCGATTTCCGTCAGCTGCGTTGTCAGATACAGATTACGCTCTATATTTGTAGCGTCAATAATATTCAAAATAGCGTCCGGCCGCTCACCTATGAGGTAATTGCGGGCAACCACCTCTTCGGGCGTATACGGGGATAAGGAATATATACCCGGCAGGTCGGTAAGAATAACGCCGGAGTGATTTTTCAGCTTTCCTTCTTTTTTCTCAACCGTAACTCCCGGCCAGTTACCCACAAACTGATTGGAGCCCGTGAGTGCATTAAACAATGTTGTTTTGCCGCTGTTCGGATTGCCTGCAAGCGCAATTTTCAAATCCATATCCCTCAATTCTCCTTAAGCAGTAATACAAATAATTCAAAAACAGAACAGCCCTACTCAATCTCAATCATATCTGCATCGGCTTTTCTGATTGACAGTTCGTATCCGCGTACCATAATTTCCAGCGGATCGCCCAGCGGCGCAACCTTACGCACGTAAACTTCTACTCCCTTAGTAAGACCCATATCCATAATCCTGCGCTTTAAAGCACCCTCTCCGTGCAGCTTTACCACCCTTACCGTGTCACCTATTTTAGCAGATTTAAGAGTTTTCACAAAAAATCCTCCCGATTTTTTATAAATAAGCCGATTATTGGCTTTCATATACCAGTATTTATCTTAAAACAGTTAGCCTTAACTAACTACTATATAGGATACTGCAAAATATGGTTTTTGTCAACAATTATAAATGGTTTTTTCATGCACCGATTTCATTTTGTCACGTTAATCAATTATTAAAAATCACAGCTTTCGGATTTATACAATTCGCACAAACAAGAAAAAACCGGAGCTTATAAGCTCCGGTAAAACACAAAACACAATTATTCATCCGACCCGCAGTCATGAGGACAATTCTCACAGTCAGACAAGTCGAATTCAAGCTCCTCGCCGCAGTTGGGACAGTTAAGCTCTCCCTTATCTGCCGTCTCATTATCCACGCAGAATTCTTCACCGCAGTTAGGACACACTACCGAATAGAAATCATCCTCGTCGCAATCGCAGTCGCACTCGTCGTCAAGAAAATCCTCAACAGCCTCAAGATCCTCGTCGATTTCGCCGACATATTCGTCAAGCTCTGTCATATAATCGTCCATATCCTCAATGGAAGCTGCCATCTCGTCAAGAACGTCTACAATCTCGCTGACTACCTTTCCCATAGGGTCTTTATCCTCTATACCCAGACCCTCCATAAGACCTCTGATATAAGATACTCTTTCAAGTAAAGTCATAATTTAATCTCCTTATGCTCTTTCCATATATTCGCCGGTTCTTGTATCAATTCTTATCTTTTCACCCTGATTAATAAAAATCGGAACCTTAATAACAGCACCTGTTTCAAGCGTTGCCGGCTTTGTGACATTTGTCGCCGTATCGCCTCTTACGCCCGGCTCGGTATCAGTTACCTCCAGCTCTACAAAAAGCGGGGGCTCAACACCGAAAACATTTCCTTTATAGGACATGATTTTAACGGTATCGTTCTCTTTGACAAACTTAAAATTATCCCCAAGCTTGTCCGCATTAAGCGGAAGCTGCTCATAGGTCTCTGTATCCATGAAGTAATAAAGCTCGCCGTCGTTATAAAGATATTCATACTCTTTTCTTTCAACGTATGCGTTTTCAAACTTATCGGTTGGGTTGAAAGACTTTTCAACTACGGCACCGGTAATGACATTTTTAAACTTGGTTCTTACGAAAGCGGCGCCTTTACCCGGTTTTACATGCTGAAACTCAATGACCTGGAAAACCTGACCGTCCATGTCAAAGGTCACGCCGTTTCTGAAATCCCCTGCTGTAATCATATTTAAAACCTCCAATATATTCTAAAGGATATTGTACACTACAATTTGTATGTTTTCAAGCATTTTTTAACAAACGATTCGATTTAAAGACTTTTTTCAAGGTTTTTTAGAGTATTTTTCATGAAAAGCGCGTCTTTCGACATAGTACCGGCACTTTCGCAAATAATTATCGGGCTCAGGTCACGCTTCAATATAATCTCGGCAAACGGCTCGAATTCGGGACCGTACTCTGTATCCTCAAATGTCAGATGACGTTTTTCGCCGCCTGCCGAATACTCAATTTTAGAAAAATGCACATGAAAATTCTTTGCTCTGAACTCACCGAGCCTGTTTTGTATTTTGTCGATAATCCGCTCAAAATCATCAGGCTTGTAAAGGCAGCCCTGCTCCCTTGCATTAATATGCCCGAAATCGACAGTCGGTATTATACGCTCATCAACGCTGCACAGCTCAAGCACCTCGTTTAGAGTGCCGAGCTGGTTGATTTTCCCCATTGTTTCGGGACACATGCAGATATCACCAAAGCCGTTCTCATCCATTGCCGCAACAGCCTGCTTCATGGTATCCACTGCCAGCTCAAGCGCATGCTCGCGGGACATTTTCGAGCACGACCCGCTGTGTATTACAATTCGATTTGCACCTGACAGCCTCGCAAGCGAGGCACTTTGAAGAATATAATTTATACTGTTTAAGCGCTTTTGCTCATCCGTGCTTGACATAGAAATATAATAAGGAGCGTGCACCGAAAGGATTATATTATTTTCCTCTGCACTTTTTTTGAGCTTAACAGCGGCGTCCTCCCTCATTCGTACTCCGCGACCGCACTGTATTTCATAAGCATCCAGTCCTACTTTGCCCAAAAATTCAGGCACCTGATAAGTGTTTTTATAACCGCTCTCGTAAAACCAGTCACAGTTTCCTCCCGGTCCGAATTTAACCATACAACCAATTTCCTTTCCCAAATTAAAAGTCTACTTTAGCTCTACCACGGTAACACCGCTGTCGCCCTCGCCGTATGCGCCCAGATGAAAGCCCTTTACCTGACGGTGACCTTTCAGGTGTGAATGAACGCCGGCTCGCAAAGCACCCGTACCTTTACCATGTATTATAGTCACGCTTCCCATACGGTCAAGCACAGCCCTGTCTATAAACCTGTCAATAGCATCCAGCGCATCCATAACCGTCTCTCCGCGAATATCCAGCTCCATGCCCGTATCCTGACGTTCGGAGCGCACAAGCTTTGCCGTGCCTTGAGGCTTCGGCTTATCCGGCTTTTTGTCCGCAGTACTTTCACGCGTGTAAAGCTCATTGATTTTACAGCTTATAGAAAGTCCGCCGCAGTTTACTCTTGCGTTATCGCCTGATATGCTGACAATTTCTCCCGATTTTGAAAGTTTGGGAACAAAAACCGTCATGCCGACCGCCGCACGTTTTCCGAGAGGTTTACCGTCCTGCGGCTTTGCTTCAAGCGGAATATCTCCGGCATCGAGCTTATTTATACTGCTGCGGACAGCACTGCGGATACGCTGAAAGGACTGCTTGTCCATTTCGCTTCTCTGCTTTTTAAGCTCCTCAAGCATGTTATTGGCGTCGCGCCTTGCCTTTTCTATTACCTGCCGCGCCTTCATACGTGCATTTTCGAGTTCACGCTCCGCATTTTTTTCAAGTTTGGAGTTCTTTTCTTCAAATTTAAGCCTGAGCTCTGCCGCCTCAGCCTTCTGTTCGGCAAGCTCACGCTTTAAACGCTCATATTCGCCCTTTTCACGCAGAAGCTCATCCACAACTCTGTCAAATCGCTTCACTTCCTGACTTATGTGCGACTTGGCATTGGCTATTACATCATCCTGAAGTCCGAGATGCTTTGAGATTTCAAAGGCATACGACTTGCCGGGTATACCTACATTGAGCCTGTAAGTGGGACTGAGCGTTTCCAAATCGAACTCAAAAGAGGCGTTTTTTATTCCTGCCTGCTCCAGCGCAAAGGTTTTAAGTTCACTGTAATGGGTAGTACATGCGACAAAGCTGCCGTTTGAGCGCACCTTCTCAATTATTGCAATAGCAAGGGCTGCACCCTCCGACGGGTCGGTACCGCTGCCGAGCTCATCAAACAGTACAAGACTTTTACTGTCTGCCGCTGAAATTATATTTTTATTGTTTTTCAAATGTGATGAAAAAGTAGACAGTGATTGCTCTATCGACTGTTCGTCGCCTATATCCGCATACACTCTGTCAAACACAAACACCTTTGCGCTGTCACACGGCAAGTGCATTCCCGCTTTGGTCATAAGCGCCATAAGCCCCAGGGTCTTTAAAAATACGGTTTTGCCGCCTGTATTGGGGCCTGTGACAATAATAGTGTCAGTGTCGGAATCCATGCTTATATCAAGCGGCACCATTATATCCTTTGAAATCAGCGGATGACGCGCATGCTTTATTTCAACAAGCTTTTTTTCTGCAATGTATGGCTCGCACATATCGTATTCGTAGCTGTACCGAGCCTTTGCAAATATATAATCAAGCGTCAGCAGGCTGCGGTAAGCGACGGTGAGCACAGGAGCGTACACTGCCACCTCCTCCGTAAGCTCCGACAGTATACGTTCTATTTCACGCTTTTCCTCATTTTCAAGCCGCTGAATATTGTTGTTTGCCTCAATTACAAACAAAGGCTCCACAAACAGCGTTGAGCCGCTGTTTGACGTGTCATGTACAAGACCCTTGATATGACCGCGGCTTTCAGCCTTCACCGGAATAACAAATCGGTCATATCTTATAGTCACAAGAGAGTCCTGGAGATACGGCGATACATCCGCACTGCGTATATACTTGTCCAGCGACTCCTTTATCTTTTGCGATTCTCTTATAATACTGCGGCGTATAGACAAAAGCGCGGGTGACGCATCATCTGCCACATGCTCTCCGTCCGGAAAAATCCTGTCGATTTTTTCGGGCAGCGCTTTGTCGGTAAACATACGCTCGAAAAGAATTTCAAGAGTATCGGTCTGAGCATTGCTGTCTTTTCTGTAATCATACATTCTTACAGACATTCGCATAAGACGCGATATAGCCATAAAATCGTTGACATTTAAGGTTATGCCCTTTACTGCACGGCTTATATTCAAATCAATATCATCAGACAGATTACCCAGAGGTACCCGCCGGTTCAAACTAAGCATATTTTTCGCCTGCGTAACCTCTCGCTGCATACGGACAACACAGCCCCTGTCATACAGCGGGACTATTTGCCCTATCATTTCCTGTGTTTTATGTATAGCGGCAAAAGAGGCAAGAGTCTCTTTAACCTTATCAAATTCCAGCGCCGACATGGATTTTTTATAATAAAATATTGTACGGTCGTTCACTTTTCTAAATCACTCCGTTTAAAAATCTGAGAGACGCAAAATCGCGTTCCGTATGATAAATTATATATTGTTGAGCCAGGTTATAAATTATTTCGCAATTCTCTGCTAAGATGCATTCATAAGCGTCAGCCGGCGATGCGGACAGAATCCTGTAAATATCATAAACGGCTTTGCGGGAAATCATTATTCCAGCGTGAATATTGTTTATATGCAGCCTTCCGTCATTCAAATCAAAACAATACACCTGAGCTTTTTTTTCAGCTTCAAGGCAGGGCGTAAATCCAAGCAGCTGGGCGGCTTTAAATTCAAAAACAGGCTTTACCGTCTTTATACTGCATCCGTCTGCCAGTCTGCCGAAAGCCTCAAGCACAAGAGACATAAGGCATTTGTAGTCGCAGTCCGCGTCGGACGACACGTATTTTGCAAGCTCCGCAAAATAGCCCGCAGCAGAAAGACAAGCAATGTCATTACGCAAGCCGTAAAAGCTATTGAGCGGCGTTATACTGTTAACCAAATAGTTGCCGCTGCCTGTTACGTACAGCACAAATTCTCCGTATGTAAACAAATCAAAAGTGTAACTCTTTTTGCCGGCTGAACGCTTCGGTGTCACAAACGCGGTGATAAAAGAGCTGTCGGTAAGGATATGCAAAAGCCTATCCTTACCGGGCGTATCACTTATCTTCAGAATTATTCCCTTTATCTTGACTGTTGTCGGCATCGGAAGAAGTCACCATATCCTTTGTCTGCGCAAAGGTTATATACGCCTCCACGCTGCCTGTATTTTTAAAAATCTGCCATGCATCGCTGTTTTTCATAAACATCACCCTTTATATTCTATCTTTTGAAACTATTTTTTGTTACAGTGATGTTTATAATCAAGGTAATGTTTTACAGTCCGAGCTGAGTTAGCATTGAGCTGTTATTCTGCCAGTCATTTTTGACTTTTACAAAGCATTCGACAAAAACCTTTTTACCGAAATGCTCTTCAAGCTCAAGCCTTGCCTGCATACTTATTTTTTTCAGCATGGCACCGCCTTTGCCTATGATGATACCTTTGTGAGACTCACGGGTACAATATATCGTAACACTGCATTTGACAAGTGTTTCATTCTGTTCAAAGCTGTCTGCAAGAAGCGCTACGGTATGAGGTATTTCCAGTCCGAGGTTATAAAGCATCTTTTCACGTATGACCTCGCAGACGTATTTTGCATCGGGCATATCACTGACAAAAGTACTGTCGTAATAAAAAAACGACGGTTCCGCGCGCTTTTCAAGCTCTGAGAGCAGCACATCAATCCCGTCACCCGTCAATGAGCTTACGGGGATAACCTCTTCAAAATTGTAAAGAGGCGAAAACTGTGCTATTGTTTCCAGAACCTGCGGCGGTTTTACGGTATCCGTCTTATTGATTACAAGAAACGCCCGCATTTTATTCGCACGCAGCATCCTAACAATACTCTTTTCGGCGGCAAGCACTCTGTCGCCAGCCTCAACAACAAACAAAGTAATATCGGCGTTTTCAATGCCCTCGCTCACCGACTGCATCATAGCTTGTCCCAATCCGCTTTTGGCTTTATGCAGACCTGGTGTATCAAGGAAAACATACTGACAGTCATTTTTTGTTAAAACCCCAGTTACGCGCACACGTGTAGTCTGTGCTTTGGGAGAAACAATAGAGACTTTCCTGCCCATTATTTTGTTTAAAAGCGTAGACTTTCCTGCATTCGGTCTGCCGCATATAGTCACAAAAACCGTTTTAGACTCATTTTCCTTTTTCATTTTTAAATATATCCTTACAAAAAATAAACAGTACCGATATTATCAAAGATAAAATAAACAAGCAAAGTCTCAAAAAATCGCCGAAAACAAAGTTAAAAATCTGCCTTAGCACCTCAGGCTGCCAAAAAAACTCAATTCCGACTGCAACGGAAAACAAAGCCGCTGTTAAAACAGCGCCCGCCGCCGCATCCTTTGCATGTTTTATTTTGTCGTTATAACCCTCGGTACAGGCATTGCAAACCTGCTCCAAGGCACAGTTGATACCCTCGCACATCAGCACCAGCGCAATCACTGAGAAAATGACTGCATCGGCAGTACGGTCAAGCTCATAGAAACCTTTAAAATAGAGAATATAAGCTGCGGCTACCAAATGAATACGAAAATTACGGCAGGTTTTAACACAAAACCAGATGCCGCTCACAGCATATTTGAAGCTTAACAGTAAAACTTTCATCTTGTAAGCCCCATAGTCTCCAGCACAGCCTCCTGTTTGGAAAACATTTCCTGCTCGTCTTCTTTGCCGGTTTCATGGTCATACCCTAAAAGATGCAGCGTACTGTGAACGGCAAGAAATGCCGCCTCACGCTCAACCGAATGACCGTATTGCGCTGCCTGTTCCCGCGCGCGTTCCCTGCAAATCACCATACTTCCCAAAAAAGCGCTGCCGCTTTCGTCTGCACGAATTTCCTTTCGGCTTGCAAACATGGGAAACGAGAGCACGTCCGTCACACTGTCAATACCGCGGTTCTCGTTATTAATACGGCGTATTTCATCCTCATCGGAAATAACCACCTCTACAGTACAGTCACAATCAACCTTTTCACTTTCAAGAGCCGCCCGAACGGCACGTTTTATTGTTTCCGACTGCCAATCACCGCCGTATATATCTATCTGTACTCTCATGAAAGAATCCTGCCTTTGGATGAATTTTCGTATGCGTCGACAATCTTCTGAACAAGTGCGTGACGGACAATGTCCTTTTTATCAAATTTATGAATACCTATCAAGTCGATACCGCCGAGTATTTTCAGGGCATGGACAAGTCCGGAGGTCTTTCCGCGTGGCAAATCGACCTGGGTCACGTCCCCTGTTACCACAATCTTTGAATTAAAGCCAAAACGCGTAAGAAACATTTTCATCTGCTCAATCGTGGTATTCTGAGCCTCATCAAGAATTATAAAGCTGTTTTCAAGAGTCCGACCGCGCATGTAAGCAAGCGGCGCTATTTCTATAATTCCCTTTTCCATATAGCGCAGATAAGTATCTGCGCCCAGCATATCAAACAAGGCGTCATACAGCGGACGAAGATAGGGGTCAACCTTATTTTGCAGGTCACCTGGCAGAAATCCGAGGCTCTCCCCCGCTTCAACCGCGGGACGCGTCAGTATTATCTTTGACAGCTGCTTGTTTTTAAGCGCCGTTACGGCAAGCGCTACCGCAAGATATGTCTTTCCGGTGCCGGCGGGGCCGACTCCGAAAGTCACGACATTTTTATTTATGCTGTCAACATACTTTTTTTGAGAAACGGTTTTAGGTTTAATCGGCTTACCGGAGGAGGCAATACAAATACATTCATCCAGCGCACGCGCCACATCCTCGTTATCCTTCTCCGATGAAAGACTCATTACATATTTTACGGTTTGAATATCAATCACATCGCGCGTTTTAGCTATATCAAAAAGATTCTTCAGCGTCTTTTCGGCATACTCGACATTCTCCCGCTCGCCCGTCACAGAGACCATATCTCCGCGGCTCAGAATCCTTACATTACACTCATTCTCAATTATCTCAATATTTTCATCAAACGCACCGAATACGGCAGAAATGTATTCGGTTTCCAGACCGTTTAGGGTTTTTTCCATCCTTTATTTCCAGCTTTCAGTCAATTTTTCTTGATATACCTATATCCTCGTAGCAGTTAAGCATCACCTTTACAGTGACGGAATCTTCATTAACCTGTTCTTCATACTCGCGTCCGAGCACTCTTATGCCTACAAGATTATATTCAAAATCACGCAGCTGCTCATATGCGTCATACAGCGCTGTTTCCTTTGATTTTGTATATTCGTAATTTTCCACCTCGGTATAGGTGGTTTTGCACAGGCTTATCGGCAGCACAAAGCTGTCTGTCAGCTTTAAAAACTTTTCCGATTTTGTAACATCGTAATTATTATATAATATTTTTTCACTAAAATAAAGAGGAACGGAAAATCTTATGAATTTTAATGAATATTTATTTTTTACGTTTCCCGTCCTGACATGCTCTGACGCTTTGAGCGGCACGGTGACCGTTTTTGTATGCGTTGTATACGCCATAACCTTAGCATACGAATGCAGCTTATACTGAGTACCGTATTTATCGGTATAATCTCCCGAAACAATAAGGTCTCCCGCTGTCACCGTGTCTCCCGGCTTTACAAGACTGTAACCCATATAGTCGGAAACCGAGGCAATCACGCCGTCCCTGGCGGCATATATGCTGCACGGCTCGCTTGCATCTATAAGCTCGGGCTTTTCACTTTTTTCCCTTACCTCTACAAACGCGGTTGTCCCTTTGATATTTATGGATATCCACGAAATCTTATCATTGTGCTTTAAAAAATTGTTCTCTATCTCTCGTATATTGAATTTGCGTTTAAGTCCTCCGACAGTAAATCCGTTTTCGGACAAGACCGTTAAAACCTCCTGCTCGGATATGCTCTCGCAGCCGCTCACCCGGACATTCCACACAAAAAGCGACGAAACATACAGACTTGCCGCAATTATAATTATACCCAGCATAAGCCCGTAACGGCGGCGGTAATTACGTGTTCTCTGCGGCAACCCGAGTCTTTTTGTAATATGTATTCTGACATGCGATTTCCTGACAAGCGGACGCAGATGCCTGAAGTTTTTCCTGTAAATACCGAAAGAAACGCAGCCGTCATCATCGCGGCAGATGTCGTATATCTTAAATTTTTCACTGTGAGCCAGATTTAAAAAACGCTCACAGCCGCTGCCGCTGATACTTACGCGCAATGTTCCGAGCAGATATCTTTGCAATGATTTTAACATATTAAGCTCCCTTATTCAAGACAAACGCCCTTGATTTTTCCGTCAATTACAATAATACCGCCGGAGTAACTGTCCAAAGTCAGACCGGTTCCGTCTATTACAACTGTATGTACTTTCGTGTTAATGCGCACGCGGTCCGCTTCATACTCCGAAATTCCCGTTGCATCTTCAATTATAACACGTTTATTTCCCACAAGCTCAACGGACGAGCAGCCGTCAACCGCCGGATTTACGACTTCAATACCTTTTATGAAAGCGCCGACGGGCGATTGCTTTTTTGATTTGTTTTTTATCTTATTTCTCACTTACATCGCTCCCTACTCAAATTTATGCAATAAAAGCAATATTATTGCATATAACTTACCATGAGAAAGATTAAACCTATACTTACAATTTCAGCCGCGGTAATTCTTATTGCCGTATTTTCCCTGCGTTCCGATACCGTTATTCAATCTGTGATGTACAGTCTGAGGCTGTGCTACGATTCGGTCATACCGTCGCTGTTTCCGTTTTTCATACTCTGTGAATTTCTGATGTCCGCAACTGCTGGCACCGGCAGCAATCACTGTGCCGCGGCATTTGCAACAGGACTTATAACGGGCTTTCCCACAGGAGTTCGAAACGTCTGCAAGCTGTACAGTGACGGTAACATTGATAAAAAGAGCGCATGTTCGCTGCTGCACTGTACGGCAAACGCATCACCGGCATACATTGTGGCTTTTATAGGAGTGTGCATAATCGGCAGCAAGACGGCGGGAATTGTGCTTCTTGCATCGCAGGTTTTATGCGCTTTTGCCTGTGCAGTATTTTTCGGATGCTTCAAGAAAAAAATCAGCAGCAAATCAAAAATAGGTGTAATCAATATCACTGAAATTGCATGTCAGAGCATTTCCAACTCGGTAATGAGCTGTTTATACGTATGCGGATATATTATTTTTTTCGGGATTATAGCAGACATTGCCATCGAAGCGGGTCTTCCCTCGCTTGCCGCCAAGATACTGTTCTTTTTGCCGGAAAGCCAGGCAGGGGCACTGAGTGTAGGTTTTATTGAAATAACGCGAGGCATATATATGCTAAACTTTACGGACAGCAGCGCTATTATCATTGCAGCCGTTATAGTCGCCTTTTCCGGAATTTCAGTAATCATGCAGTGCATTGCATGCGTAATAAAAGCAGGACTTCCGAAACGTCCTCTAATAATCGGGAAAATAATCTACACGGTACTTATGCCGATAATAGCTGCCTGCCTGTCTGAAATAATATCGGTTGAGGTTGACGCGCCCAGAGCGCAAATGCCCGTCATTTCCTTTATTCTCTTTATTATCTTTTTAATAACCTGCATAATTTTTATTTATAATATCTTTGACAAATCAAAACACACGATGTATAATAGGATAAAATAATTAATCGGTGGTTAAAATGATTTTTTCAAAGGATATAACGCCTGTGTGCGCTTATTGCGAGCATGGCAGGCAGATAATGTCGACAGACGACGTTATCTGTGAAAAGAAAGGAATTGTCAAAGCAAGCTACGGCTGCCGCAGGTTCCGATACACGCCGCTGAAAAGAATTCCGCCAAAAAAAGCCGCGGTACACAGCGCGTTTACCAAAGAGGATTTTGAATTTTAAACGGCGAAATTTCTTTCGCCGATTTTTTGTATATTTTCATATTATGCTCTCAAAATAGTTACGAGGTGATAATATGGAAGATACAATAAAAAAAGTCTTCGGACGCCAGATTTTTGACAGCCGCGGTACACCGACTGTCGAAGCGACAATCGTCCTTGAAAGCGGAGTGGCTGCAACCGCGGCTGTTCCGAGCGGTGCGTCAACCGGACAGCACGAGGCATGCGAGCTGCGTGACGGCGGTGACGATTATATGGGCAAGGGCGTTCTGCGTGCCGTTGACAATATAAACTCAGTTCTGTCAAAGGCACTTGAAAATGAATCTGTTTTTGACCAAACGGATATCGATGCCATAATGTGCGACGCCGACGGCTCCGAAAACAAATCGAATATCGGAGCAAACGCAATTCTTGCAGTTTCTCTTGCGGCTGCACGTGCCGCGTCGTTCTCGGCAGATATTCCGCTCTACGAATATATAGGCGGTATTAACGGCGCAACGCTGCCCGTACCGATGATGAATATACTGAACGGCGGAGCACACGCCGGAAACAATATAGATATTCAGGAATTTATGATTGTACCGACAGGCGCACAGAGCTTTGAGGACGCTATGCGCATGGGTGTCGAGGTATATCATACCTTAAAGAAAATACTGTCTGAAAAAGGGCACTCCACGGCTGTCGGCGACGAGGGCGGGTTTGCCCCCAACCTTGCAAACGACGAACAGGCGCTTGAGCTTTTACTTGAAGCGATAGAAAAAAGCGGGTGCAAGCCGGGAAACGACATTAACATTGCTCTTGACATGGCTTCAAGCGAATGGGTCAGCGAAGACGGATACCTGCTTCCTAAGCGAAACATGTACTTTACCAGAGCCGAGCTGATTGATTATGTATGTGAGCTGAAAACGAAGTATCCTATAATTTCAGTAGAAGATCCGCTCGGTGAAAACGATTTCGAGGGATTTACAGAGCTTACCCCTCGCGCCGGAATACAGATTGTCGGCGACGATTTGTTTGTAACAAATCCGGCACGGCTGAAAAAAGGCATTTCGGTAAAAGCTGCAAACGCCATACTGATAAAGCCTAACCAAATCGGCACATTGACCGAAACCATGGAGGCAATACGCCTTGCACAGACTAAAGGCTATAAAACAATAATTTCCCACAGAAGCGGCGAAACAGCCGACTCGTTTATAGCAGACCTCGCAGTCGCGATGAATGCGGGACAGATAAAAACGGGAGCACCGGCAAGAAGCGAGCGAGTTGCCAAATACAACCGTCTGCTGCAGATAGAAATGGCACTCGGTGAGCGCGCACGCTATCCGGGAGCAGAAATTTTCAAATAAAGCGGTGATAATATGAGTTTTTACGACACAGTTTACGAAAATGTAAAAAGAATACCAAAGGGTAAAGTTGCAACCTACGGTCAGATCGCGGCGTTGTGCGGCTCGCCGATGGCGGCAAGAGCTGTGGGATATGCGCTGCACGCAAATCCCGATCCGTCCGATATTCCGTGCCACAGGGTTGTCAACCGCCACGGCAGACTTGCCGCCGCATATGTTTTCGGCGGTCTTGACGAGCAGCGTATTCGTCTTGAAAACGAAGGCGTGGAGGTAAACGAGGAGAATATGGTTGATCTCCAAAAATTTCTTTGGCAGCCGTAATATTATACAGTCATAATCAAATCAAGATAAAGCGCCCGCTGAAATTCAGCGGGTGCTTTGCCTATTTAAAAAGAGATGAGTTTTTGCTCATCTCTTTATTGTTAAAGCGCCCTTATTTTTTGAACCGGGTTTTCGGCAATCAGCTCTCCCCATTCTTCCAGAAGCGCTTCATTTACAATACTCCATTTACATTTTTCACAAAACTCTGTAAGTTTTTTTATCAAAAGATAAAAATTCTCTCCTGAGACAGTTTCGGGCGGAAAGTCTACCGTAAAGTAATATTTGTCTCGATATTTATACATCCGGGTTGCACTGAATTTAACGTCCTTGTTTTTATCAAAAACGCCGGCGATATCAAAGATATTTTCCGGACAGTACAGTTCAAACAAATACATATCCTCGTCAGCCTTTACCGTTTTATCTATGTTGACAGCATTGTCGGATGACGGTAAAAGACGGGTAATAATAATATAGTATGAGTTTGATATACCGGGGATAACCTCTACGAGCACCTTGCTGTCAAGAAAATTAACTCCCGTACTGCTGTAAATTTCGTTCAGCAGCATTAGCAAAAACTCGCGTGATGAAGCGTCGTCGCTGTCGATATTCTCAAACGTAACTCTGTATTCTTCCAGATCCTTGTCTTCAATCAGTACCTTTACTTTATCCTTATCAATTACCTTTAACAGCATAAACCACTCACCCAAATCTGTCTTACAATATCCTATTCGGGTCAGAGGAATTATGTGTCAAAGCTGACTTTTTATTCTGTTTAAAGCTCCCTTTTCAAGTCGGCTGACCTGTGCCTGAGATATGCCCACCTCCTGCGCCACCTCCATTTGGGTTTTTCCGTCCAGAAATCTCAGCGCTATTATCTCTCGCTCTCTTTCGGGCAGATTTGCTATCGTCTCTTTTATCAGTATTTCATCCAGCCAGTTATTATCGCTTCCGCCGTCACTGACCTGATCCATAACATAAATTGCGTCGCTTCCTTCAGAATACACCGGCTCAAACAGTGAAACGGGATCTACAATCGACTCCAGCGCCAAAACTACATCCTCTTTTGACACTCCGAGTTCCTTGGCAATCTCATCGGCTGACGGCTCCCTGGACTTTTCTGAGGTAAGACGTTCCTTGACAGCCAGCGCCTTGTAAGCCGTATCGCGCATCGCACGCGATACGCGGACTATATTATTGTCGCGCAGATATCTGCGTATCTCTCCCAAAATCATAGGCACACCGTAGGTGGAAAATTTAAGTCCGAGCGTTGTATCAAAATTTTCAGCGCTTTTAATGAGTCCTATACAGCCGACCTGAAATAAATCATCCATACTCTCTCCCCTGCCGGCAAAGCGCTGTACTATTGATAAAACAAGTCTCAAATTGCCTTTAATAAACTCATCCTTTGCCGCTTTATCTCCCTGCTTTATCCTTATAAGAAGCTTTTCCTTCTGCTCGTCCGAAAGAACCGGCAGCTTTGATGTGTCAATTCCGCTTATTACAACTTTATTGTTATTTATCATAGTTTTGCCCTCCGTAATACCATTATTGACAGGCATTTTTTTAAAATTACCTGTGTCACATTTATTTTTGCGTTATATTATGGAAACAGAGGGTATTTGTGCAAACTGCCGCAAACCTGACCGAATACGGCGTGCCGCGCGCCGAAAAAATATGCGGCATCCAAGGCGCATGCCGGAAAGGATTTGGTGATTTATGACTTATGACACATTCACAGCAGCCAATACGGAGAAAGGATTTTGTTCTTACTTCGACGAGCTTATACGCGACGATTCACTTAAACGCGTTTATCTTATAAAAGGCGGTCCCGGATGCGGAAAAAGCACACTGATGAAAAAAATTGCCGATAAATTCGAAAAAGAAAATATGACGGTGGAGAGAATTCACTGCTCCAGCGACCCTGACAGTCTTGACGGGGTTAAAGTTACGGAAAAAGGTTTTGTAGTAATAGACGCCACCGCTCCGCACGTATACGATATGGGTACACCGGGCGCCTTTGAGTCAATAGTTGACCTCAGCAGGTTTTGGAATGAAAACAAGCTTGCCGAAAACAGAGATGAAATAAAGTCTCTGTTTACCGAAATATCCGCAGGCTACAAGCCGGTGTATAATCTGCTTAAAGCCGCGGGAAGCGTTGAAGCATGGCAGTGTCAGCAGCTGGACGGCAAAATCGACTACGAAAAGATAAATGCCCAAATCAAAAAAGTTATTAAGCAAAATGCAATAACACCCGTATCCTCAAAGCCAACCGTATCAAACAGACTGTTATCCGCTTTTGCAGGCGACGGCGTTATAACATACAGCAAGACAACGGATACGCTTTGCAGCGAGTACATCATTATAGATGACACGGCGGGTATCGCCGGTATATTTTTATCAAAGACGGCGACATGCTTTCAAAAATTAGGGTATGACACTATTCTTATACGTTCTCCGCTCAGTCCCGACAAACGCTTAGAGCAGGTAATTATCCCGCAGCTGCGACTCGGCTTCATAGCGGGCGGGCACTTATATTCACCCGAAATCGATGATAAAAAGGTTTTAAAAACCATAAGCTCAAAGAACTATATAGACCGCGAATTTTATTCTGCCAATAAAAACAAAATTACCTTTGCAAGAAAGCTGATACGCGAGCTAATATCAAGGGCGGCAAAGGATATGGGTGATATCAAGAAAAAGCATGACTTACTTGAAAAGTACTATATAGAAGCCATGAATTTTAAAGCGCTTAACAAATATACGGAAGAATTTATTCAGAAGCTGTAAGCATCAGCCGGCAGGTGCAGATACCTGCCGGTTTTACTTTACAATAAAATTCTGCTATAATGTGACCTGCAAGTATCAATATCTGTCTTTATAAGTGAAGGGTACTCTGAATTATTGAAGGGAGCGGGATTATGGAGGACGCACAAATCATAAAGCTGTTTTCTGAGCGTGATGAGCTTGCGCTGAAGGAAACACGTCTGAAATACGGCGGATACTGCATGATAATAGCGCGCAATATATTGGGCAGTGAAGAAGACGCCGAAGAGTGCATAAACGATGCTCTTATACGTTTATGGAACGCAATACCGCCTCATAATCCGAAAAGTCTGCAGGCTATGATAGGCAAAATTACGCGTAATATCGCTCTGAACAGATATGACAGCTCCAATGCAAAAAAGAGAGGCGGCGGACAGACAGAGCTTGTCTTAAACGAGCTGACAGAATGTTTTGCGAGCACAGATAACACCAGGAATATTGCAGATAGCTTGGATATACAAAAAGCTATCAGCCGTTTTCTAAAAAGCCTCAAAACGCAGAACAGAATAATTTTTATGCAAAGATACTGGTATCTATGCTCTGTAAAAGAGATTTCACAGAACCTGTCGGTCAGCGAAAGTAAAGTTAAGATGACGCTTATGCGCATCAGAGGCAGGCTGAAGGAATTTTTGGAGAAAGAAGGTATTGATATATGAATGAAAAGGACTTTTTGAAAATTTTAGGTAAAACCGACAGTAAATATATAGAAGAAGCGTCGCCGACGCTAAAGCCTCGAAAAAAGCGCACACATATCGTATGGTTGAGTGCAGCGGCATGCATCGGTTCCGTAATAATAACCGCCGTTGCATTTCATACGGGAATTTTCTATAAACCGTCAGATGGCAATATATATACGCAAAAACCGTCTGTCGGCACACATGAAAGCAATAAAACAAACAGCAACACCGATAAAACGGATACGAAGCCGAACAAGGATACAGACAAAATCCCGGAGCAATCGGCGAAATGGCCGATAAAAAGAGTCCCCGCAGAAAGCAGCGCCGAAAAAGTGCCGGTGCCGAAATGGGAGGACTTGACACTCGCTCAAAAATATCCGACAGTACAAATAAATGATATGGAATTTTCCGGGCAAAATGCAAAGCTGACAAAGCAAACGGTCGGCAGAGAGCTTGCCGATGTTACAGCGACAGGCTTCATTGGAGAGGCAGAAAAAAAAGCCGACGCCACAGCATACGCCGTAATCGGGATTGACGAGCGCTGCGCCGCCGCAATTAAATTTGACGGAAGCGAAGAATATTACGTATATATAAATTCGTATTATCTCCCCTCGACTCTCGGTGAGTTTACAGACGCACTGTCATTGGAGGAAAATATTGAATTCGGTGCTGCATCATACAGTTACTTTGAGAACGGTGCATACAAAAATATAGAATTTAACGACTTAGATGACAGTGTAATATGGGATATGCTCCTCTCTGACAGAGATGCTAAATCAATAGATAATTATGACAGCCATGATTTTACAGCCGAAATGACAGTCGGTGTGAGCATACCGCTTTTGGGATACGAAAACATAGCTTTAAGCGTAACCGAAGACGGATATCTGATAACTAATATTTTGAATACCGGCAAAGCCTTTTTTATAGGCAAAGAAAAAACGGAAAAATTTACAGATTATGTCATTGACAACTGTACCGGTTATGAAATCGTATATGTAAGCGACGGCGAAGAAATTCCCGAATAAATGCGTGACGTAATAGTCATAAAATATTGTCAAAAAAAGATGCAGAAGGTATTTTCTGCATCTTTTTGTATTACATAAATAATATATTAGTCATAATTATTGATTTTTCGGCGTCGCAATGTTATAATTCGTATAGAATTTAAAGATAAGCAACAGATACGGAGTTAAGTGATGAAATTAATATCGTTTGCAGTTCCCTGCTACAATTCACAGGCTTATATGGAAAAATGCATCGACTCTCTACTTGCAACGGGAGACGATGACATTGAAATAATAATTATCGACGACGGTTCTACTGATAAAACAGCGGAAATTGCCGACGACTACGAGTTAAAATATCCCGGCATTGTGCGTGCTGTTCATCAGACAAACGGCGGACACGGCAAAGGTGTAAATACAGGACTGGAGTATGCAAGCGGTGAGTTTTTTAAAGTCGTTGATTCCGACGACTGGGTTGACCGAAAAGCGCTGGAGTCGGTTCTTACAGCCCTGCGCATGTTTATCTCCTCAGATATACCTCTCGATATGCTTATAACCAACTATGTCTACGAGCACGTACAGGACGGCAAGCATCATACAATATCATATTCCGGCATTTTCCCGGAAAACAGAGTTTTCGGTTGGGAGGATATGATTCGTATCGACCCCGTAAAATATATAATTATGCACTCTGTCACCTACCGTACAAAAGTGCTGCGAAGCAGCGGGCTAAAGCTGCCCGAGCACACTTTTTACGTCGACAACATGGTGCTTTACAATCCTCTGCCTAATGTCAAAAAGATGTACTATCTGAATGTTGATTTTTACCGTTACTACATTGGGCGTGTGGATCAGTCGGTAAACGAAAAGGTAATGATAGGACGGCTGGATCAGCAGATTAGAGTAACAAACATGATGCTTGACAGCCACGACATAAACAAAATCAAAGAGCGTGAGCCGAAGCTGGCTAAATATATGATATATTATCTTTCGATAATGTATACCATTACCACCACACTGCTCGCACTGGATAACACTTCAGAATCAGACCGAAAATTTGTCGAGCTGTGGGAACGACTGAAAGAGCGTGATATACGGCTTTACAGACGAATCCGCTATTTTTCAAAAGCATTTTTCATGGCACTTCCCGGAAAAAGCGGAAAGAAAGTGTCCAAAGCGCTGTATAAAATAGTCAGAAGGGTATATAAATTTAATTAAGATGACAAAAGGCTTTAAATATTATTTTGAAAAGTATAAACATAGTCTGCTCGTTTTATACTTTTTTCTTTACATGCCGTATTTCATGTTTTTGAATACGTTTACTCCGTCCAGAGACGATGTTTTCGTTATGTACAGCAAGCTGGACGATTACATACCGTTTTTAGAGATATTTGCAATTCCTTATTTTCTTTGGTTCGCTTATATTGCTGTGGGATATATTTTTTTAATGCTGACTTCCCGCGAAGAATTTGTACGCATGTGTATTTTTCTGTACACAGGCATGACGGTGTGCCTCATTATTTATACGGTTTTTCCCAACTGTCAGCAGCTGCGCGTTGATTATGACACGCTTGGCAGAAGCAATGTCTTAATTGATTGGATACGTTCACTTCAGAATATGGACAGCTCGTATGACGTATTTCCGAGCATACACTGTCTAAACTCTATCGGTATGCACATTGCAATAGCAAAGTCGAAACAAATAACAAAATGCCGCCGCCTTATCGTCTGGTCATCGCTTATACTTGCAATTCTTATTATCATGTCCACCGTGTTTATAAAGCAGCATTCGATTTTAGACGTTTTCGGAGCATTTGCGCTCGCAGTTCCGCTTTATTTTTTGGCATACAAGCCAAAGCTTAGCTTTCTGAAAAAGGGGCAATAATATTTATACCCGTCTGTTTTCAATATACAGGCGGGTATTATAGATATATAAAAGGATGATATATAAATGTTGTTCATTATCATATTATGCGTAGTGATTATACTGTTTTTTTTCTGCATCTCCCCCGCTCTGCGCCGTCATCCGAATTCACAGCTATGCAAAAATCTGTTCGTTGCACACCGCGGGCTTCATTCATTAAAGGACGGTATACCGGAAAACTCCATAACAGCAATAAAAAGAGCCGCCGATATGGGCTACGGTGTGGAAATCGATATACACATAACTCTTGACGGAAAAGTAGTTGTATTTCACGACGATACACTCATGCGTGCATGCGGAGTGAACAAACGTATTAAAAATCTGACATACGACGAGTTATGCGAATATAAACTTTTTGGCACGCAGGAAAAAATCCCCACTCTCGAAGATGTGCTGAAGACCGTGAACGGAAGAACCATGCTCGTAATTGAATTCAAGTGTGCCGATGCCGGCTTTAAACAGCTTTGTACTGCCGCGGACAGGCTTTTAAGACAATACAGCGGCAAGTATATAGTACAGTCATTTAACCCGTTGCCGATGTTTTGGTACAGGCATAACCGACCGGATATCTGCCGCGGTCAGCTATCAACCGATTTTTTCAGACAGCCTAAAAACAACGCGCTGAAGGCAGCCGCAGGTCTGTTGATTTTAAATATGATTTCCAGACCGGATTTTATATCTTACGACATGCGTTATGTCAAAGCATTTCCAAGAAGAATATGTTCTTTTTTAGGGGCAATGCGCGCCGGATGGACTTTTACCGAGCTGTCGCAGGTTGAAAAAGTTAAAAAAAATTTTGATATATACATTTTTGAGGGCTTTCTACCTGAAATTAAAGAAAGTTAATAACAAATAAAAACAGCACGAAAACAATATCCTTTCGTGCTGTTTATAATTATCACAGTTTTCAGGCTATGCCATTACAGCAGGATACTGAAATAATATACAGGCATTGCGCTCCATCCGTGGCAAAGACTGCCTGCATTGGAAAAATCAGAATCTCCCTTCTCGGTTTCCCAAAATGAGGTTGCGCCGAGATCAAGCATTTTCTTATATTTCACCCTAATATCATTTAAAATATAATCTTTATATTTATCCTTGTCAATCATTAGCAGTACGTCATATTTAAAGCAAGCCATGCTGAGCGTCGCTTTTGTAAGCGCATTTTCGCCCGTCATGATTTCTGCAATTTTATCTGCCTTTTCGTCTTTGGCGGCACCGCATAGAACTGCAAGGGAATTTACAAGCTCGCTGTATTTATGTTCGCCCGCTCTGTTAACAAACAGCTGATGCTCACGATCGTAAAAAACTTCAACAATTTTATTGTTAAGCCTGTCTGCAATGCCTTTATAATCCGAGGGTTCTCCGAGCATTTCACAAATCTTATGCATTCGGTCGAGCGCAAGCGACAGCATACAGTTCAACGCAGCCTCCAGCGATTTATTATCCGTTCTGTGCAGCTTACCGGACAGGTCATCGGCCCACTCGTAAAAATTCCAGTGACACTCTTGAGTAAATGTCGGTATAAGCCCGTTTTCCATATGATTTAAAAACGTATCAAGCACCGAACGCAGCTTCGGCATAATTTCACGCGCCAACGTCAGGTCGCCGGAATACTTTGTATATTCGTAAACCTCATTATAATAATGCAGTGAAAAGGACGGTATTGTAAGGTCCTCGCCGCTGGGCGTACAAATAGACAGAAGTCCGTCTGCTCTGTTATCCTTGCTCATAAGATAAAGATTTGCGCGCGGAAAACGGTATTCATCAAAAGCATAATATCCGCAAAGTATCTGATTACGGCTGTCCATTGCATACAGCGCCTGCTCACGCCACGGGCAATCCTCATAGTGATCGTGCATACACAGCTCAAGCGTACGTACCGAAACGTCATAAATACGCTGTATCAAAGGGTCAGCAAATGATTTTTCCACTTTTTTAAGAGGATAGAAGCACGGCAATACACTTGCATATTCAAGCTCTATTTCCGATTCTGCAAAAATCTCAAGATAACGCAGACCAAGCCGGCGAAAATAGTTCGTATAATCCGTCACGCCCTCACCGACAACAACCTCTACGCTGAAATCACGGGTGCCTATCATCCTGCGCACGCATCCGTCAATTATATGCTCTCCGTAAGCGACAACCAGCTTTTGTCTTATCTGTGAATGCAGCCTTAATGTAAGGTAACCCACCTCTTCACTGCCGATATCTATTAAAAAATGTCGGTTCTCGTCATTTTTTAAAACAATCGAATCACGTCTTTTGCCGACAGTGAGCTTATTTACAGGACGCTCAAACATAGGAAGATTTTGATTTACAACAACACTGCTTTTAAATCCGTTTAAAAGACCGGATTTCCATTCATCCTCCTTAGTTGAATCATAAAGAAAACTGAAACCGAGCTGACCTGTAATAACCTTGTTATAACCGTTTTTATAGGAAGGACTTAAACGTGACTGTGTTTTTGCTCCCGAACAGCACGCAAGCTGTCCGCCGTCATATAGTTCATAGCGCAGCGCCGCATTGCCGGGGAAATAGCTCATATTCTTCTGCCCGTAATACCAGACTATTACGGCAAGTGTATTTTTACCCCGCACACAATAGCTTGTAATATCAATATTATCGTAAACCTTATAGTACGGAAAATCAGGATACTGACCGGAGTCGACAAATCGGCCGTTAATATAGACAGTATAATTTGAATCGGCAGAAATAAGAAGGCGAGCAGAATCTCCGGAAAAATTAAATGTATCGACAAACTCGGCATACGAATCCTTTTTCGGCTCGGTATCCGCCCAAATCCATTTTGAATCAGCTTTCATAACAGCTCTCCTTTTAAATGTAACTACTCGTTTTTATATTTTTTTCGGTACTACACCGACATATTCTTTAAAAACACGATTGAAATTACGGACACTCTGAAAACCGCTTAGTCTTGCTATCTCCGCCATAGAAAGCTCTGTTTCATTTATCAGCACTCTTGCCCTGTCAACACGGCTGCTGTTAACAAGCTCACAAAAACCAACCTTCATTGTTGCATGAAGATAACGCGAAAGGTAATGGCGGTCATAACCCAGGCTGTCTGCAAGTGCCATGAGTGTGATATTTTCCGTATAGTGTTCGGAAATATAAGAAAGAATCTTATGCAGCAGTTCATCATTTTTACTAAGTCCCGCATCAGTCAGAGGCACAGAGTCAAGATAACTGCTGCAAACAGCATACAGGCATGATTTAATAGTAAAAATATCGCGGTTATCATTTAAAAAAAGCTTATCAACTACGTATTTTTCCGTAAGACTGTCACAACGAAAAACAGCTCGACCGGCAAACTTTCCTTCTGTTGCACGGGCAAACTTGGACACAAGATCATCGGAAAAAACACAGACATATGCCAGACTGTCTGTGGAATTGTACGAATGAACGCTGTTGCCTAAAATAAGGGCAAAATCACCTGAACGCATATGCTCATGATTATTTTCAAGACAAACATCAAGTGTTCCGCGTTTGACGTAGACTATTTCCATATGCTTATGGATATGAGGTACATATCTGAAGTTCACATATTTAATACACTCGAAACGATTAGAACCGACAGAGTTAGTTTCCTGATAAAGCATAGACTCACTCCATTCACCAATATATTTTATATTATGAAGCAAACTATGTCAATAAAAAATCCCCGCGAAATAATATCGCGGGGATTTAAGTTTAAAATTACGCTTTGGTATAGCCGTTATAATTTGCAAGAATTACAGCAACTTCCTGACGTGTGATTTCCTTCTTCGGATTAAGGTTAAGCACACCGTAATCGTTAGAACCGTTAATCAGTCCGTAAGTTACAACCGCAAGGCGCATATAAGGCTTTGCCCAGTTAGATACACTCGCCTCATCCGCAAAGCCACGCTCGTTATAAGCTGCGTCTATTGCTTCCTGGTTTTCATTATAAAGTGTAAGTGCATCGTCGGCATCGCCTCTCATTATGCAAACAGTGCTTACGCCGATTTTGGCAAATTCCTGTCTTGTGGTAGGCTTTTTGCCGTCAAAGGTCTGGGGGTCAACACCTGTCATAATGCCAAGGCTAAAGCATGCCTTTACGTAATTGCTTGCCCAATCGGGGATTGTATCTGTATAAGGAAGAATGATGTTGCTGTAAAGACTTTCGTCAATTCCGAGAACTCTGACCGCTATCGCAGCTACTTCAAATCTTGTAATATTATCCTTGGGTCTGAAGTAACCGTTGTCACCCTGGAAATAGCCAAAGCCGTTATCATTGAGGAAGTTAACCTGCTCCTTTGCCCAGCCGGAAATTGCATCTGCGTCAGCATAGGTAGCCTTAGGTCTGTTAGAATCAATAGTTACCTTGACAATAAAGTCAGTTACACCGGTCGGAGTATCTGCACCCTCGGCAAGCTCCTTAACGTATACTTTAACATATACATTTGTATACTTTCCGATTACCGGTACAGTGGTGGGCTCGCCGACAGCGCGCTCTACATCAATAGAGTTAGAGCAATTCTTATCGGCAAATACTCTGTAGGTGGTAGCACTGTATTTGTTGTCGAGCAGCTTGGGAAGTACATCGTAGCTTGAAATATTATCTTCAGCCTTGATAGTATACTCACCGTCTGCAATCAGAGTTGCATTATCTATTGTGACATACTCTTCCTTAGGCGGATCAACAGGCTCAACAGGCTTGAAGTCTTCAGAGCTTGTATGAATATTAAGTGTATAAATCTTTGAAGCAGAGCCGTCTGCAGATGTAACCTTCAAATATGCTACTGTATCCGCAGCACTCATCTGAACAACATTATCCGCAAATGCGGCAGTGCATGCATAATCGGAATATACCGCATAGCTTGCATCCTGATTTTCCGGATAAGCGATTACCTTGAACGAATTGCCGTCAATTCTTGTTTCAAAAGTACTTGTATCATCGCCGTTGTTAATCATACCGAATACCGACGTGACATTGCAAGAGGATCTATCCTTAACAATATTAAGTTTAAAGGTTTTCTCCGCGCCGCCGGCAGATTTTACAACGATATCTACGGTTTTATTACCCGCAATATTATCGATTGTGACAATACCGTTTTCGGAGGGTCTGATAAGCTGACCCATGTCGTAAACAGAAATCGCTGCGTTATCCGAATGCTGAGCAATTATATCAAACGAATACTTATTTACGGGGATTACCGCCTGAAATTCATTATCGGAAATCTTTTCGGCATTCTCGATATAAGTTACTTCAGCCTGATCATTCTCAGCCTGTAAAACGCTCAGAGTATAAACCTTAGAGACATTTCCGTCCTCGGAAACGACCTTGATAAATTTGAATACAGGCGCAATGCCGATACCGGATATATAATTATAATCATACTTTTCGGTGCAGCCTGCATCGTTGAATATCTCATAGGTAGCGCCGTTTGAAACCGCAATTTCGGGAATTGCAAATTCAGTTGTACCTACCGGAATGCTGGCATATACAGCATCGTCGGAAACACGCCATGAACCGAAGCGGACTATGTCAGCCTCTGTACCCAAGGGCTTTGTAATTGTAGCAGTATATACATCTGATACGAAATCTTTATAGGACGAAAACTTGATATAGAATACGTTGCTTCCGCCTTTCAAAGTAACAGGCAATGAAACGGCATTCTGACATTCGGCATCGGAATATACACCGTAAGAAGCCTGTAATGTATTCATTTTGATATTGAAATCATAAGTAGCAGTTGACGCAGATACCGTATCGGTATATGTTTTAGCGACGGTATCAACAACGCCGCTGCCGTTGATGGAGTAGTCAAGTTCTTTTGCAAACTCATCATCTGCATCGGTATTAAGATCTGTCATATTCCAGTCGTTATAATACTTGCTTGCCTCTACACATGATACGCCGCCGGAAGCATCATCCTTAATGGTGGGTGCTTTGCCCGCACCGCCCATGACAAATGACGTAGCAAAATAGTTGTAGTTCCAATTCCACTTTGTACCGGGCTTGCAGTACGTCATATCAACCGTATGTCCTGTGGCAATAATGTGATTGAACTTAATCTCGATATCGTCCACTATCTCAATTTTATCAAGAAGAGAGGGATCTTTATCGTAATCCGCTTGCTTGGCAGAATCGTAGTTTACTTTATTTTTGAACCAGTTCGTACCGCCGGGCATTAGTGCATTTGCAGTAGTGCTGACAAAAATGTTATTAACAAGGCGCATACTGTCCTTGGATGAGCCGAAG
The DNA here is from genome assembly GCA_017937065.1 of Clostridia bacterium. Lineage (GTDB taxonomy): Bacteria > Bacillota > Clostridia > Oscillospirales > QAKW01 > RGIG9041. Next base: position 32,024 of record JAGBEI010000016.1, read on the forward strand.
CGTACTCCGAAAATACCGTAGGGGTAAGATGCATTGTTATAGAACATGGTATTTTCCATAACAATTCTCTTGCTGGTTGTAGCATCGGTATCGTTGGTATTAAGGTCTATACAGAGATACGGTTTGTCTTTATATGACTGATAATTTTTGAAGAAGAAAGAATTTCTGATATTCAGGTAGAAATTCTGACCCTTGGGGTTCATCCATTCGCCCTTATTAAGTGTGCTGCTATTGCCTGCCAGGTATACGCCGTCCATTATAAGCGTCTCAAAGCTGCCGTCTATAAGGCTGGTTGTACCCTGCGCGTCCATTCTGAGGTTCACTATACGAACATCTTTATGGTTATTCATATAAGTATCGTCACTTGCACCAAACGCAAAGATTGACTGGAGGTTTTCTGTTTTTCCGTTTTCCGTCCACAGACCGTTTCCTGCGTCATTAATGATGATATTTTTCAGAATTGTGGTGGTATATGTAACAAGACCCTCGCCTCTGTCAACATATCCGCTGCCCGCGGCAAAGGTAAAGCCGTCAACAACAACAGTCGCATTAACCGCAGAGGAGGAAAGAACTATAACACTGTTGAGCCTACTCTCACGGTCAGACTGACTTCTCTCCGGATTCTGCTCCCATTCGCTGTCAGGCACACCGTAATTGGGAATATTCGGGTTCACGCCGTGCTTTTCACCGAGAAGAACGGCAGAGCCGGTAAGCATAATCTGCTCGGTATAGGTTCCGGCAGGCATAATGATAGTAGGAACGCTGTCACAAGCCGCTATAATTTCAGGAGCGGTTGCAAAAGCATTCACACCGACAGTAAATTTATACGCCATGCCGCCCCATGTTTCAAAGACAACACTGCCGGCAGGCAGAGACGCTACCGAAGGAGCAAGCAGGTATGTATCCTTAAGGTCAAAATCCGCAGACATGTTGGGATTGTAGGTCGTAAGAATTACAGTATACCTAAACTCATAACCTGTCTTTGGTGACTTACCGACGGCATAGAAAGTGTTTTTATCCTCGCCGGAATAAAGATCGGCAGAGTCAATCTCGGTTATTTTATTGGTGAGCGTTTCGTCATAAAGCTCATAAACGGTGTCACCGTCTTTAGCCGCAAAATTAATTACCGCCTTATCGCCGTAATCAATAGTAGCCTTTATGGTTCTGCTGACATGATCGATACTTGCGTTGTTAATACCCGTCGAATTAAGATGGAAGATATCGCTGGGAATTGTCATTGCGTCATCAATCCAGAAATAATCGGCGACTATGTTTTGCATAGAGTTTTCGGAAGGATAAACAGGGTCATGCTGAGCGCCGCTGTAATCGGCATAGTAGTTGCCTGTATAATTCATTCTCGTGTCGCCCGAAAGACCGAGTGTTTCGTTCATGTTATAAAAGCCGCAGAACTTATTTGAGTTAACGTTAATATTGCCGGAAAAAGCAGATGTTCTTGCAGCCAAAGTATATGAAAAATTGATTGCAGGAGCACTGTAATCGGCAGCGCCTATAAACAGGTTATCATGAACATTAAGTCTGTTTTTAGCTGCGGTAACGGTATAAAGAATCGGCGATGAGCTGAGATTGCTGTCGCTGAGCTCAGCCTCCGGGTCATCTTTAAACACACAACCGGAAATTTCGACATATGTATCAATTCTCTGCGCTGTATCCTTTAAGGAATGGTCAAACGCAAGAACACCGCTTGTCGACTTGTTGTTATAGAACATGGAATCTTTAATCACGTAATTTGCGTCCTGATCTGCCGGTGCATCAGCATACTGAAGAGCAGGATAGCTGTTATTTACATAATAAAGACCGCTGATTTCAAGATCTGTAGTACCGGTACCCACAAGACTTGTAGACTTCATGTTGGTACAGCGTACATCTTCTATCTTGACTTTATTTGTAGAAGACACTGATGATGCAAAGTAAAAAACGTTTGTAACGGCGGTTACACCGTAAGACGTGCTGCCGGCACCGTTTACAATCGAGTTTCTGAGAACGGCAGACGATTCGGCTTTCTTGTTGCCGGCGTCAATATACGCAAAGCTGCGGGCAACTGTAACACCGTCCAAAACAACCTCAATATTAGTGTTGACCTTTCTGGCAACGTCGATAGCACCTACAAGCGTAGTTTCCGTTGTACTTCTTGCGGGATTGACAGACCAAGGCTCACCCGGAGTTGCGGAAACAACGTTAGGATTGATACCGGCGTTGGCACCGAGAATAGTGACACTGTTTGTTATTGTCAGAGACTCGTTATAAATACCCGAGGTAATAACTATAATCGGGTTTTTTACATTCATCGAAAGACAATAATCATATGCCTCTTTTATTGAAGTAAAGTGAATATTGCTGTCAAATGTCTCGGTGATTTCTTTTCCCCTGTACATATACGAGACTTCATCACCGTCCGAAAGGTCTGTCCAGACGGAGCCGACAATGACCGCATCATTGATGATTCTGTCATAGTATTCGTCGTCCGGCTCAAAGTTGTTTTCGGCAAAGGTAAAAACAGACATTGCCGAAACAAGCATAAGCAGAGTCAGAACCATTGACAGAACACGCTTTGTTGTTTGCTTCATAACTTTCTTCCTCTCTGGTTTTAAAACTGTATTACAGATACAATAATACATAGTTATTATAACAAATGCGTTGCTCAAAGGGCATATCTTCATGTTGCATATATACTACTAAATGCGATATTTTTGTTACTATTTTACAATATTTAATTTGACGCCGCTGTGCGTATTGTCATTTAAAACAAAACAGATACATATATTTTAGAAAATAAGATAAGGGAGGATAACGATGAAAAGGATTATTTCACTCATTACCGCCGCTGTCATCATGATTTCCTGCACTGTTTTCACATATGCAGAGGGCGGTCCGGAAATAACTGCGCCGAGCGCGATACTTGTAGAAAAGACCACGGGGCGGGTGCTATACGAAAAAAATCCGGACGAAAAAATGCGTCCGGCTTCCGTTACAAAAATAATGACAATACTATTAATAATGGAAGCAATCGAAAACGGGCAGCTCAGCTATAACGACACGGTGACCGCCTCGGCATACGCAACATCCATGGGCGGCTCACAGGTATATCTCAAGGAGAATGAGCAAATGTCCGTCGACGATATGCTCAAGTGCATCGTAGTTGCTTCGGCAAATGACGCATGCGTTGCAATGGCAGAACACATCGCAGGATCGGTTGACGAGTTTGTGGCAAGAATGAACGAACGGGCGCAGCAGCTGGGAATGACAAATACGTCTTTTAAAAACTGCACCGGTCTTGAGGCGGAAGGACATCTCACAACTGCGAGGGATATTTCCATGATGTCCCGTGAGCTCTTAAAGCACGACGACATTAAAAATTACACAAAAATTTGGATGGACAGTATACGGGACGGACAATTCGGTCTGACAAACACAAACAAGCTGATTAGATTTTACGACAAAGCGACAGGACTTAAAACCGGCTACACCAAGGAATCCATGTACTGCATATCCGCCACGGCGGAAGATAACGGAATGGAACTGATTGCCGTTATTATGGCAGCTCCGTCCTCCGACGAACGCAATGCCGACGCCAAAACGCTTTTGAACTACGGCTTCTCAAAATACGCACTGTACAGCGCCGACAAGCAGGAGCTCACACCGATAAAGGTAATCAAGGGGAAAGCCGAGACGGTTCAGCCGCAGATGCAGCAGATGATGAATCTATTGGTAGAAAAAGGCACGGAAAAAGATATAAAATGCGAAATTACGATGTGTGAGGATGTAATGGCACCGGTTGAAAAGGGTCAGAAATTAGGCGAAGCAAAGCTCACACTAAACGGTGAAACACTGGCTTCATGCGATATTGAGGCTCAGGAGGCGGTGCCCAAAGCAGGCGTTTTTGATATTTTTATGGAAATAATAAACTATTTTTTAATTCTTTAGACTTGAATATGTCATTATAATATGATATCATACAGTTATAAGTACAAAAAGGAGAATTACAAAAACATGTCTGTATCCGTAAACAGGAAATACGTTGATTTATTTATCAACGAATCTGAGCGTGAATATTTAAAGCCCTATGTTGAGGTTGCACACAACCAGCTGCATTCAAAAAAAGGTCAGGGGAACGATTTTTTGGGCTGGCTCGACCTGCCGCTCAATTACGACAAAGAAGAATTTGCAAGAATAAAAGCGGCAGCCGAGAAGATAAAAAGCAATTCCGACGTACTAATCGTAATCGGTATCGGCGGCTCTTATCTCGGCGCCAGAGCAGCTATTGAATTTGTACACTCACAGCTTTACAACAATCTGAAGAAAAATACGCCGGAAATTTATTTTGCCGGCAACAACATAAGCGCCGACTATTTAAATGACATTATAAGCCTGTGCGAGGGCAGAGATTTTTCCGTAAATGTAATTTCAAAATCGGGGACAACAACCGAGCCTGCCATCGCTTTCAGAATCTTTAAGGAAATGGCGGAAAAGAAATACGGTACGGACGGTGCAAAAGAGCACATATTTGTCACAACCGACAAATCGCGCGGAACACTCAAAGCGCTCGCTGACGATCAGGGCTACGAAACATTTGTCGTGCCCGACGACGTGGGAGGACGCTATTCCGTACTGACTGCCGTAGGTCTTCTGCCGATAGCGGTTTCCGGCGCAAATATTGAAAAGATAATGCGCGGTGCCGCAGACGCAAGATGTGATTTTCTGACAGAGGACAACGAGTGCTATAAGTACGCCGTTGACAGAAACATACTGCTCAGAAAAAACAAGAGCATCGAAATGCTTATAAGCTATGAGCCGTGCGCCGTTTATTTCGGCGAATGGTTCAAGCAATTAATGGCAGAGAGCGAGGGCAAGGACAACAAGGGCATATTCCCCTCCTCCGCCAACTTCTCAACCGACCTGCATTCGCTCGGTCAGTTCATTCAGGAAGGCAGCCGCTGCATATTTGAAACGGTACTGAAATCCAAAGAGGTCAAGCGCAACATCACGCTGGGAGAGGTAGACGGCAACATTGACGGTCTCAACTTCCTTTCGGGCAAAACAGTTCAGTACGTAAACGACAATGCGTTTTTAGGTACAGTGCTTGCCCATACTGACGGCGGTGTGCCCAACATCATTTTGGAGTTTGACAGATACGACGAATACAACTTCGGATATCTTGTTTATTTCTTTGAAAAAGCATGTGCGCTTTCCGGATATCTGCTCGGTATAAATCCGTTTGACCAGCCGGGAGTTGAGGCATACAAGAAAAATATGTTTGCACTGCTCGGAAAACCGGGCTATGAAAAGGAAACAGCCGAAATTAACGAGAAAATCGGCAGAAAATAACGACCTGTACCTGATGCGGGCAGATATCTGACCGAAAGATTTTCTCAAACGAACAAGACCGTTTCGGGAAAGCAGGGTCATGATAGGTTTGCTCCGAGGTACTTGTAATTCACCTCCGCTAACATGCGGTGAAAGGAGTTTCAACATGATCAAAGTAATTATCGGAACAAAAGGCACCGGAAAAACCAAGCGTCTGATTGAAATGGTAAATTCCGCAGTCGATACCGAAAAGGGGCACATTGTATGTCTTGAATACGGAGACGGTCTCAAATACGATATTTCCTCACAGGTAAGACTGATTAACATTAAGGATTACGGAATCAGCGGCTTTGATGCATTCAGCGGTTTTATCAAGGGTCTTTTGGCATGCAACTACGATATTTCATCCGTTTTTGTTGACGGAGCACTTAAAATTACCGGCGACGACCTTGATAAATTAGGTGAAACTCTTGCAGATTTGGAAAAGGTGGAGGAAAACATCACTATCACCGTACTCGTTTCAGCAGACGCTCACAACGCCCCCGAATCGGTTAAAAAGTACATTGTTTAATCAGAAGTGAACATAATTAAACCCCGCCCGGAACAGTTGCTCCGGGCGGGGTTATTTTATCGGTTTACGGAAATTAAATCAATCCGATACTATGCGACGGCACTCAAGGTAAAAGCGCTTATCTGCAGCATGCCCCATAGAAAATGTTTTTCTCGGAAGTATGCCGTCTTTTTTTATTACATCAAAAAAGCTGTTCTTGCTTATACCGTCCACGACAAAGCCGATACGCCGAGGCTGTGAAGCAAGAGCCCTGACAACATCCTCACCGTGAATGTAATCAGTCCGTCCGCCGTTTATTTTCGTATATTCATCAATAAAATCCTGAATATTTCCGACCGTTACCGCGCCGCGCGGATCGGTAAAAGTATATTTTTGCTCACAGTCTCCGATTATGACAGTAAAAACCTGTCCGTCATGCGCACCCGGCGTAAGACCGCAGCAGTCGGCAAATTCGTGCATAAACTTTTCGGTATCGACATCGAACAAAACCCTGTGAATAGGTTCAAAATCGAGAGATGCGTCGTGAAGATTTACAAGCTCCAAAAGTGCGTACCTTGCCGGATGATTTTTTGCTTTTTCGCCGAGCTTATCCTTAAGCATTTCATAGTACTGTTTTGCCGCTGCAAGTGAGTGATTGCCGTCTCCCATGGCATACAGCATGGGATTTTCCTCTTTCGAGTTTACATACAGCTTTTCGAGTGCAGACAGTGCAAAGACAGAATCGTCTCCATGCACACGATAGCCGCGGATATGACCGCTGTTTTGCATAAGCTCAAAATCATACAGCTTCTCAAGTGCGGCTGTCTTTTCCGAGTACGGCTCGATTACGGTTCTTTCGGGATCGTTCAGCAGCATCATTATATGCGGCATTTCGACAGCTGCTTTCGCACGCACCCTGACACGCGCGGGCAGACGTGAGGTAACAGTTGCCTCTGTCGGACGGCAGAGTGATTTTGTGTCCTTTGAAAAATCGTATATTTCCAAATCAATCGCACCTACAAGTCCGCGCCGTACCCTGCCGTCCGCAAGAGTGCGCTCGACATAAACAAAGCTGTCCTCAATCTCCCGAAACACGCCTGAGTCAAGATATTCTCTCATGGTTTCCGTGATTTTTACCGAACGGTTTTCAATATCGTCAAGATAGATTTCAGGAAGCATAAGCGACAGGGTTGAAACACTGTCCCCAACTGTTTTTTCAACCGCCTTCCAATACTCCGGCTCACTCGTATACTGGTCACATGCAACGCAGCTCCACTTTGTCATATCGGCATTTGCAGGAAGCAGTATATCGGTCGGAATAAATCCGCAATTTTTCATATTTTTCCCCTTTCAGCTGCAAATCCAAAGAGAGTCTTGCAGCATTTTAAATATCAGTCCTCCAAAAATACCCTGAAAGCCCGAACCGTTTCATAGACGTCCGCCTTGGAGGCAATCTCATACGGCGCGTGCATTGACAAAAGCCCCACGCCGATGTCTACCGTGTCGACGTTGCGGTTGGCAATGTATTTTGCGACCGTTCCGCCGCCACCTGCATCCACCTTACCCAAAAGTCCCGACTGCCAGATGATTTCTTTATTGTCAAAAAGGTTGGTAAAATACGCCATGGTCTCGGCAGATGCATCAGACGTACCAGACTTTCCTCTCGCACCAGTATATTTTGTAACGGTGGGACCGCATCCGAGAATGCTCGCATTCTGTTTATCAAGCACCGATGGATAAATAGGATCAAATGCGGCGTTAACGTCAGCCGACAAGCATTTACTTTTAAGATTTACAAGGTGTTTGTCACAGCTTTCGCATAATTTATCCACAACCATGTCAAAATAGCTGCTTTGCATACCCGTAACGCCGTCGGAGCCTATTTCCTCCTTATCTACAAGCGCGACAAGCTTGGTGCGCCCGGACGGCGCCGCACTCATCAGCGCCTCAAACGCAGTCCACGCGCAGATTCTGTCATCGTGCCCGTATGCGCCGATAAGGCTTTTGTCAAAACCGACGCTTGATGCGGGAAGCTGCGGCACAAAGCTGATTTCGGCGGAAATCAAATCCCGCTCGGTTATTCCGTAGCGCTCATTCAGTATTTTCAGCACATTATATTTAATTTTATCGTTTTCCTGTGTCTGTTCGCCTATTGTACCGCAGATAATCCGCAAATCCTCTCCCTCGATTGCCTTGCCGAGAGTCTTGCCCGCCTGCTCTGATGCAAGATGAGGTAAAAGATCCGTTATACAGAAGGTATATCCGTTATCAGAAAAATCAACGGTTTTACCGTCGCGGGTAACGGCAACGCCCTCCATTTGAAGCGGAAGCGCAGTCCACTGATACTTCTTTATTCCGCCGTAGTAGTGGGTTTTAAGCATGGCGATACCGCTGTCCTCACAAAGCGGCTGGGGCTTTAAATCAAGCCGCGGAGAATCTATATGAGCCGCACAATAATGAATACCGTCCTTTTCGGGTTCATTGCCCATAATACCGAAAAATACCGACTTATCCCTGTTAAGTGCGTAAAATCTGTCTCCGGGTTTTAGCTTTTCCTTAAAATCAAGAGCCTTAAACCCGTTTTTCTTCGCCCGCTCAACAAAATAGCGAGTGCATGCTCGCTCGGTCTTGCATGTATTTAAGAATTCTATGTACCTGTCACTGACAGCGAAAATCTCGTCATGCACCGGGTTTTCCTCAAAAACATTCTTTTTCTTATAGATAAGATTGTCAGACATAAAAAATCCTCCTAATAAATAAGTTCGTATATACGCTTGACCATCAAGACTTTTTTAACGTATTTTTCCGTTTCGGGAAACGGTATGCTTTCAAGCAAAATACCGTCTTGAGAGTGTTCGCCGTCCGAGAGCCATTTCAGCACGTTTCCCCTGCCCGCATTGTACGCGGCAAGCGCCACCGAATGGTCCCCGAATTCCTCAAAAAACAGCGAATAAATGCAGCATCCGTATCTGATATTTTTTTCGGCTTCATACAGCACGCCCGGTAAAATATCCTTCTCTCCCTCTTTCATCGCCGCCCATTGCAGAGTATCGGGAGTTATCTGCATAAGTCCTATCGCCCCCGCGCCCGAAACAGAAAAGGGGTCAAAGCCGCTTTCGCATTTTATAACGGCATATATGAGATTTTCACTTATATCATAGCGACCGGCATATTCCGAAACATATTCCGAATACTTTCGCGGATATATAAAACGCAGCACGGCTATCGCACAAACAAAAGCCGCAACCAGCGACAAAAATACAATAAGGGGACGCAGGTATTTTGTGCTCAAGAATAAGTTCCTTTCAATATTTTATCGGCAATTTCGCACACCTTTTTCTCAAGTGCTGTCAAATCGCCGTCATTTTCTATTACATAACTACAATTTGCTCTGTAAAAATCGGCATTTTTTTGGTTTGCAAGCCGTTTTTCGGCATCAGCTCTGCTTATTCCGTCACGGCTGCAGATTCGTTGCACAATATTACTTGCAACGACGCCGACAGTAACATTGCAAATACTGTCCAGTCCGTACTCAAACAGCATCGGAGCGTCAAGCAGCACTGCCTTTTTACCGCACTGCGAAATCTCGCATTCAATCTGAAGGTTTACATACGGCACGACAAGCTCCATCAGCATGTCGTACGCTTTCTTATCGGAAAATACGATTTTACCGAGCGCTTTTCTGTCAAGTACGCCATTGGGTACACAATGCGCGCCGAACATATCCGCCATGTTTTTCAAAAGCTGCGGATTTTTATAAACCTTTTCATGTACAAGGCGGTCGCAGTCAATATGGTAAAAACCGAGTTTTGAAAATATAAGCGCGGCGGTGGTCTTTCCGCTCCCGCTCTGTCCGGTTATTCCAGCAATTATCATTACGACCTCCTAAAGCGACGTTACATTAAAGCTTGCCGCGCGCAGCATACGGTTATAAATGCCAAGTCCCAATCCGCAAGGCTTAATAACGCGTGCATATATTTTTGTCACATCTGCCTCATCAAATCTGCGCAGAGCTGCGAAAAGATTTTTGGAAAGCGACAGAGGGTTATCCGCCGAGCCGTACTCTATAACAAATGCGTTTCTGTACAGCTCACGCTCACCGTCAAAGCAAAGAACGCCTATTTTTCCGTCCGCACCGCTTTGTACTATTTTTTCATTTATGTAGCTTATAACGTCGTCATCGTCTCCGCGAACAATTTCCATTGAGGCGCGCGGCGCATAGTGACGGTAAAGCATACCGGGTGAAGCTACGACAGTATTATCCTTAACAGGGGCAAGTACATTTTTATCAACATGCGCCTCAAAGCCGCATTTTTCAAGCATCTGTGGAGTAACAGCTCCGGGACGCAGAATTTTGAGCACGGATTTTCCCTTTGGGATTACAACGGTGCTTTCAATACCTATATCACATCTGCCGCCGTCGATAATACCTGACACTTTACCGTAAAGGTCTGTATATACATGTTCAAAGCAGGTCGGAGAGGGACGCCCCGAAAGATTGGCGCTCGGCGCGACAATCGGCACGCCCGACAGACGTATCAGCTCGCCTGCAACCGGATGCGACGGACAGCGCACAGCTACCGTCTCCCCGCCCGCCGTAACCGACAGCGGCACAGCAGCCCGCTTTGGCAAAACTACCGTAAGCGCCCCGGGCCAGAATGCCGCAAAAAGCCTTTCAAGACCGCTCGGAATATCACGCGCAACCGTCTCAAGCATACCTATATCGCTTATATGAGCGATAAGCGGATTATTTACAGGTCTGTTTTTAACCTCAAAGATTTTTCTGACAGCGCTGTCGTCAAGCGCATTGGCGCCGAGCCCGTACACTGTTTCGGTCGGAAAAGCGACAAGTCCGCCATTTTTAATTATATCGGCATATTTTTGAATAATCAGCTTATCAGGCGTATCGGTATTTATTCTGTCAACAAGCGTTTCCATCTACTCCTGCGCGCCTTTCAGTTTTTCCGCCTGATCGCTTGTCACCAGCGCATCAATGAGTTCGTCAAGCGCACCGTTGAGAATCTGTTCAAGCTTATAAAGAGTAAGACCGATACGATGATCCGTCACCCTGCCCTGAGGAAAATTATAGGTGCGTATGCGCTCGCTTCGGTCACCTGTGCCGACCTGCGACTTGCGCTCGCTTGCAATTTCGGCATTCTTCTTTGCGCGCTCCATATCAACAAGCCGGGAACGCAGAATTTTCATTGCACGCTCTTTATTTTTGTGCTGTGAACGCTCGTCCTGACACTCAACCACAAGCCCTGTCGGCAAGTGCGTAATTCTGATAGCGCTTTCCGTCTTGTTTACATGCTGACCGCCGGCGCCCGAAGAACGGTAGGTATCTATCTGAAGGTCAGCGGGGTTAATTTCAAATTCAACTTCCTCAGCCTCGGGCAAAACGGCAACAGTGACAGTGGAGGTGTGTATTCTGCCGCCGCTCTCCGTCTCCGGAACACGCTGGACACGGTGAACGCCGCTTTCAAACTTATAGCGCGAATAGGCGCCCTCTCCGCTTACTGAAAATGAAATTTCCTTTATTCCGCCAAGCTCGGTTTCATAAAGATTAAGAACCTCGTATTTATAGCCTTTTGTCTCGGCGTACATTGTGTACATACGAAAAAGGTCTGACGCAAAAAGAGCAGCCTCCTCGCCGCCCGCACCGCCGCGGATTTCAATAATTACGTTTTTATCGTCATTCTCATCACGCGGGAGCAGCAGTATTTTAAGCTCCTTCTCACACTCGGCAAGAGCCTGCCTGTCGGCAAGCATTGTCTCCTCAGCAAGCGCACGCAGCTCCGCGTCCGTTTCGGTTTCAAGCAGCTCGCAAGCCTCCTTATAGCTTTGCTCGTGAGATGCATATTCATTATACTTTTCTATTATCGGCGTCAGATGCTTATGCTCGCGCATAAGAGCGGTATATACCTCACGGTCTGCAACCACCTGAGGATCAGACAGCTTTTTTGCAAGCTCATCATAATGTATGCTGATTTCTTTAATTTTTTCTATCATTTATTTCTCCGTTAAATTACTTTACAGGCGGAGTATTGCCCTCGATTTTTTTTATATTTCGCTCCGCCCTGCTGCGCGGAACCATAACTTCCCTGCCGCATGTTATACAGCGTATTTTAAAATCCATGCCTACGCGCAGAACCTCAAATCTTTTGCCGCCGCAGGGATGCTGTTTTTTCATCATCAGTATATCACCGACGTTTACGTCCATATTTCCTCCGACTGAATTTGTTTTATAATTTGTAATTATACCACAGCGCTTTTCAAAATTAAAGGGCAAATATAAAAAAAGCGGTTATTAATTGAACGCTGGCACATATAAATTTTATAGGACAATAAACGGAGGGCTGAATATGAAAAAACAGGAATACAGACCTGAAGGTATAACTGATGCAAACGACAGCGTTTATCTGTGCGGCATAAAGGGACTTTCAAGAGCCATGGCAGAGGGAAAGATTTTACAGGCGCGCTGTCTTATGTGTGACGCAGAACACAATCTGCATCTGCGCCTGGGCAGTATTAAAGCGATAATACCGAGAGATGAGGCGGCGCTGGGCATTAAAGAAGGAACCGTAAAAGACGTCGCAATTATAACACGCGTTAATAAAATGGTATGCTTTAAAGTGACAAATATCGCTCAGCGCGACGGCGAGACAGTCGTTTTTCTTTCGCGAAGGAAGGCGCAGGAGGAGTGTGAACAATATATTTTCGACACACTGCGCACCGGTGACATTATAGACGCGCGCGTAACGCACCTTGAACAGTTCGGAGCATTTGCCGATATAGGCTGCGGAATAATTTCCATGATTTCAATAGACAATATTTCCGTTTCAAGAATAGAGCATCCGAAAAACAGGTTCACGGCGGGTATGGATATTAAAGCCGTTGTAAAGTCGATAGACTATACGGCGGGAAGAATAAACCTTTCTCACAAAGAGCTGCTGGGTACATGGGAACAGAACGCGCAGCTGTTTCGCGCGGGTGAAACAGTTTCGGGAATTGTACGCAGCATTGAAAGCTACGGCATATTTATCGAACTGACTCCCAATCTTGCGGGTCTGGCGGAGCTTACACCCGGCGTGACCGCGGGAAGCCGAGTAAGCGTTTACATAAAAAGTATTATACCCGAAAAAATGAAAGTAAAACTTGCGGTTGTAGAGGCTATCGAGGAGCAAAGCTCACCCGAACCTATAAAGTATATGTTTGAGGGCGAAAGAATAGATTTTTGGCGGTACTCTCCCGAATGCAGCGGAAAAATAATAGAAACGGTTTTTTTACAGACAGCCAACTGAATATCTGCCGCGCAGTGAAAACTGCGCGGTTTATAATTTTCCACATATATACTATTGACAAACCGAGACAAATACTGTATAATGTGTAAAGTAATACGCTTTACACATCGTCGTGACAACAGACGGAGGACATATGAAAGACTTAAAGGTTTCACTTCTGCTGGATTTTTACGGCGGAATACTGACAGACAAGCAGCTTGACGCGCTCGAGCTGTACTACAATGAGGATTTGTCTCTTGCCGAAATCGCACAGCACACAAAAATCACTCGCCAGGGCGTCCGCGATTCCATAAAGCGCGGCGAGGCTATACTTTTCGAGATGGAAGAAAAGCTCGGCTTTTATGAAAAATATCACGATATCGGGCAAAAGGTAAACGAAGTTTTAAATCTTACGGAAAATATCCGGGATATCAATTCGCGGCACTGCCGCTCGGTTGAAATATCGGAGTTTTGTGACGATATACAGGCGGTTCTGTCACCGCTTTCAGAACAGAAATAGTCAGGAGCACTACATGGCATTTGAAGGACTTGCAGATAAGCTGTCACAGGCTTTTAAAAACCTGAAACGCAAAGGCAGGCTGAGCGAGGGCGACGTTAAAACCGCCATGCGCGAGATTAAGCTTGCACTGCTGGAGGCAGATGTTTCATATAAGGTTGTAAAGGAATTTGTAAACAATGTATCCGCCCGCTGTGTCGGAAGCGATGTGCTTGAAAGCCTCACGCCTTCACAGCAGGTTATAAAGATTGTAAATGAAGAGCTTACGTCTATCATGGGCTCGCAGGTGTCAAAAATCAAGATTTCCTCGGCGCCGCCCACAATTATTATGATGGTGGGTCTTCAGGGTACAGGTAAAACCACGCACTGCGGAAAGCTGGCAAATTATTTTAAAAAGCAGGGCAAGCGCCCGCTGCTTGTCGCATGTGACGTTTACCGCCCCGCCGCGATAAGCCAGCTTTGCATTGTAGGAGAATCGGTCGATGTACCGGTTTTTAAAATTGACGGTGAAAAGGACGCCGTTAAAATTGCAAAAAGCGGCGTCGAACACGCAAAAAAACACGGAAACGATATCGTTTTTATAGATACGGCAGGCAGACTGCACATTGACGAGCAGCTTATGAACGAGCTGAACAATATCAAGGCGAAAATTAATCCGACGGAAATACTGCTTGTTGTAGATTCGATGACAGGTCAGGACGCAGTAAATGTTGCGGAGAAATTCAACGAGCTGCTTGATATCGACGGCGTTGTTCTGACTAAGCTGGACGGCGATACGCGTGGCGGCGCTGCGCTGTCTGTCAAGCACATTACCGGGAAACCGATAAAATTTGCAGGTATCGGCGAAAAAATGGAGGACATCGAACCTTTTTATCCCGACAGAATGGCGTCAAGAATTCTCGGTATGGGCGATGTTTTGACGCTTATTGATAAAGCACAGGCGGCGTTTGACGAAAAGCAGGCGGCAGAGCTTGAAGAAAAAATGAGAAAAAACAAGTTCACGCTTACCGACTACCTCGAACAGATGAAGCAGATAAAGCAGATGGGACCGCTGGAAAACCTTATCGGCATGATACCGGGCGCCGGCAAGGCGCTCAAGGGCGCAACCGTGGATGAAAAGGCAATAGCGCATTTTGAAGCTATAATTTTATCCATGACACCCGGTGAACGCGAAGACCCGTCAGTAATAAACGCTTCACGTCGGCGCAGAATTGCCGCGGGAAGCGGACGCTCGGTTGAAGAGGTCAACCGCATTCTCAGGCAGTTCGAGCAGATGAACAAATTATTTAAGCAGCTGAATTCCAAAAAGAAAAACAAAAATTTTCTTCGCGGATTTGGTATATAAAAAACAGAAAGGAGCTAAAAGAAATGGCAGTTAAAATCAGACTCAGACGTCTTGGTGCAAAGTCTGCGCCGACATACAGAATTGTGGTAGCCGACTCAAGATATCCCCGCGACGGCAGATTTATTGAGGAGATAGGTACTTACAATCCCTGCACTGAACCGTCAACTGTTACAATCGATGCAGATAAGGCAAAAAACTGGATCAAAAACGGCGCACAGCCCACAGATACAGTTAAAGCACTGCTTAAAAAGCAGGGTGTTCTTTAATTTGTATTTTGTCTTAAAGATTCTATTCAATCAAAGAAACGGACTAAAAACATGAAAGAACTTATAACCTACCTTGCAAAGTCACTTGTTGATGAGCCCGATGCAGTCACGGTCGAAGAACAGGAGACGGAGGACAGCATTGTCTACACTTTGAGCGTTGCGCCCGACGATATGGGCAGAGTTATCGGCAAGCACGGTAAGATTGCAAAGGCAATCCGCTCGATTGTAAAATCAGCGTCCTACAAGCTGTCTAAAAAAGTTGTTGTCGAAATTAAATAACGGCTTTTTTGAGGAAGGTTTTCGCCTTCCTTTATTTTTTGTTCGGCAACTATTACAAAAAGGGAGTAGCAAGCTATGGATAATTTAATGGTCGCAGGCAAAATAGTCAATACTCACGCACTGAAAGGCGAGGTTCGCATATACCCTTACTGCGACAGCGCAGAATTTTTGTGCGAATTTGAACGGCTTTTTATTGACGGCACGGAAATCGGCATAGAATCTGCAAAAGTTCACAAGGGTCAGGCACTTATAAAGTTTGACGGAGTAAACAGCGTCAATGAAGCGCAGAGCCTTGTCGGACATCTTGTATATATATCAAGAGACGATATTGAGCTGGAGGACGGAAGATACTTCATAGAGGATATCAAGGGACTTGCTGTAATTGATGCTGACACACACGTTGAATACGGAACGGTTATAAATGTCATCGAAACCGGTGCCAACGACGTTTTTGAAGTGAAATCTCCCGACGGGAAGATACTGCTCGTACCCAAAATCGACGATGTTATAAAAGAAATCGACGTTGAGAGAAAAGTAATACTGATTACTCCGATAAAGGGGCTTTTTGAATGATTTTTGACGTAATGACGCTTTTTCCCGAGCTTATAAACAAAATAACAGATGAAAGTATTATAGGCAGGGCGAAAGCCAAAGGAATAATTGCAGTCAATGCGGTTGATATCAGAAACTACACGAAAGACAGGCACAGACGTGTAGACGACTATCCCTACGGCGGCGGTTACGGAATGGTTATGCAATGCCAGCCGATATACGATTGTTTTGAAGACATAACAAAAGACTGCAAAAAAAAGCCGCACACCGTTTATATGTCTCCCAAAGGCACAGTGCTGACTCAAAAGCGCGCGCTGGAATTGTCTCAGCTAAAGCAGGGACGGCTTGTTATATTGTGCGGTCACTACGAGGGTGTGGACCAGCGTGTGCTGGACGAGATCGTCGATGAAGAAATATCAATAGGCGACTACGTTCTCACCGGCGGAGAAATTCCCGCATGCGTCCTGATAGACTGTATAAGCCGCATGATAGACGGCGTGCTGGCAGGCAGTGCGGCTTACGAAAAGGAAAGTCACTTTTCGGGTTTGCTTGAGCACCCGCAGTATACCCGTCCGGAGGAATGGCACGGCAGGCGCGTGCCGGAAATACTTTTGTCGGGGCATCATGCAAATATAGAAAAATGGAAGGACGATACGGGGCTTGAGCTTACAAAAAAGCTGCGTCCGGACATATTGGAAAATAAATAAAAAACCAAAGTCTTACGACTTTGGTTTTTCTATTAATATCTCCTGTTTGAACGTGTAAAAACCGATGTTTCGGCATTGTCATGCTTATCTATATAGTCAAGCGACTTGCCTGTACCGATAGCCACGCATGAAACAGCATCGTCTGCAACCCGGGTATTGATACCTATTCTGCTTGAAATAAGCTGGTCAAATCCGCGTATAAGCGCGCCTCCGCCCGTCATTACAACACCGTTTTGATATATATCGCCCACAAGCTCCGGCGGCGTTCTTTCAAGCACACCGTGAAGCGCATCGACAATGCTGAATGCACATTCCTGAAGAGGCTGCATTATCTCATTCGAGTTAATCTCAATGGATTTAGGCAACCCGTTTAAAAGGCACCTGCCCTTTATTATCATTGTAGATACTTCGGGCTGCTCAAACACACAGCCTATCTCCTGCTTGATATTCTCAGCAGTTCGCTCGCCTATAAGCATATTGTACTCACGCCTGATATATTTGACAATCGACTCATCAAATTTATCTCCCGCGACCTTTATAGAATCAGACAAAACAACCTCGCCGAGAGACAGGACCGCAATATCCGTCGTGCCGCCGCCTACATCTACCACAATATTTCCGTTTGGCTTTAAAATGTCTATACCTGCTCCGATAGCGGCAGCCTTGGGCTCCTCAATAAGACCGACGTACTTTGCTCCGGCGTTCTTTGCCGCCTCCTCAACTGCCATTTCCTCAACCTCGGTAACGCCCGACGGCACGCAGATTATAACCCGCGGCTTGAACACTGATGATTTGATAACTCTTGTAAGAAAATACTTTATCATCTTTTCAGTTGTCTCATAATCGGAAATTACACCGTCGCGCAGAGGGCGGATAGCAACGATGTTATTCGGCGTTCTGCCGACCATGCGGCGCGCCTCCTCTCCGACGGCAAGCACCTTTTTGCTTGCTGTATCAATGGCAACAACGCTCGGTTCCTTCAAAACAATGCCTTTGCCCTTAACATAAACGAGCACGGTAGCCGTGCCTAAATCAATTCCAACA
>JAGBEI010000017.1 GCA_017937065.1 Clostridia bacterium
ATTGACAAATTCCAATTTATCGAACAGTTATAAAAAAGAATAGTACATAAAAAATCCGTGCTTCCACAAAGGAAACACGGATTTTTGGTCGGAGTGACAGGGTTCGAACCTGCGGCATCGACATCCCAAATGTCGCGCGCTACCAGCTGCGCCACACCCCGGTTTGGGCATAATCCGATTTTTCTATGCAAAAGCACGACAAACCTTCGAGCAAAAATATATTAACATTTACAGAGCAATATGTCAACTCTGTTTCTTGACGCAATCAGGATTTTTACCTATATTCATAACACGCAATTTTGCCGCCTTTGTTTGAGTTTTAATTAGCTTTTGCATGTGTTTCAATAATTATTTATTGAAACACGATAAAAACTTATTGACTTTTTGCATATAACGGTATATAATGGGTACAATTAAACAAAACTTAGCTGCGGAGGAAAAATCATATGACTCAAACACGCTTATCAAAATACCTTAAAATAATCATTGCGGGCATGGCTCTTGCAGTGCTTGCCGTATACCTATGGGCAATCCCCGAAATAGGGCAAAGCATTGTAAGGCAAAATCCGGAATTCTCGTACTGCTATTATCCATGGCTTATACTCCTCTGGATAACCGCCCTGCCCTGCTTATGCGCATTACTGTGCAGCTTTAAGATTGCCCAAAGCCTGAAATCGGACAGAGCGTTTACCGCTCAAAACGCCAGGCTGTTTAAAATAATCGCCGTGCTTGCCGCTGCTGACACGAGTTTTTTCATGTTGGCAAACATTGTTTTTCTGTTTTTGAATATGAACCACCCCGGAATCTGCCTGTTTTCCGTTCTGATTTTGTTTGCGGGCACAGCGATATATGTGGTATGCTCGGGACTGTCGTATCTTGTAAACAAAGCAGCCGCCTTGCAGGAGCAAAGCGACTGGACAATATGAGGATAGATTTATGAAAGATGAAATCGTTTTTAATATCGACGTCATGCTGGCAAAACGCAAAATGAGCGTAACCGAGCTGTCAGAGCGGGTGGGCATAACCATTGCAAACATTTCCGTATTAAAAAACGGCAAGGCAAAAGCCCTGAAAATTTCAACTCTGACAAAGCTGTGCGCCGCGCTTGACTGCCAGCCGGGAGATATTCTCGAATACAGAAAAAGCCCCGATTAAACAAGCCGAAATTTTACAAAACCAGTGTGAATTGCCGCAGAAAAACCGTCTGCTCTCATTTTACGCTTTGTCCTTGGGCGCAGCAGAAAAATTCACTGCTGCTTTGCCTTTCCGAACATCGTCACCTTCTGATTGCTGTCGCAGTAGGCAAGCATAACGTCCTTCAGCTTCAGGTTATTGCTCTCCAGCTCCTTTGTTATCTTGTTTTCGTCAATACCGGCGCGGGACAGATTTTTGTACTGAATTTCGCCGTCCAGAATGACATTTGTCGGAAAATCCTTGCCGCTGCCCTGAATATTCATATCCGAGCAGGTGACGGGCGTGCTTGCGGCATAGGTCAGAAAGCTGATTTTTCCGTTGTTTTCAAGCACGGCGGTTTTTATATCGGCAAGGTCAAAATAGCCCTGTGTGCGCGCCTGGCACATAAACTCGTCTATGTCTATACGCATTTTGGACATTTGCTTATACTCGAATTTGCCGTTATTGAAAAGCACCGTCGGTCTGCCGCTGAAAAATGCGCGAAAGCCTACCGATTTGTCGTTGAAAAAGGACGCAAGCACAGAAAACAGCGCATAAACAAGCATAGCCGTCATCGGAATCAGCACCTCATTCATCTCGTAGGTGGAAAGCTCCGCCGCAATGGAGCCTATCGTTATGCCGATTATATAGTCAAAAAGATTCATCTCGCTTATCTGCCGCTTGCCCATTATCTTGGCAAGTATAAAAAGATACACGACAGAGCCCGCCGCAATCAGTGCCTCTTTAAGTACGTCCGCTGCAAGTCTACTCACTGAAAAACCCTCCGAAAATAATAAATAGCGCAGCAGCTGCTGCGCTATTTATTATTTTATGATTTAACCGCTTTATACTATTTTGAAAGCACTTTTCTAAGATACTGACCCGTGTATGAGCCGCTGACCTGCGCCACCTCCTCCGGTGTGCCCTGCGCGATAACCTGTCCGCCGCCGTCGCCGCCCTCGGGACCTAAGTCAATAATATGGTCGGCGGTTTTTATAACGTCAAGGTTGTGCTCGATTACAATTACCGTGTTGCCGGTATCGGTCAGCTTCTGCAAAACCTCAATCAGCTTGTGAACGTCAGCCGTATGCAAGCCCGTTGTCGGCTCGTCAAGGATATATACCGTCTTGCCGGTCGGACGCTTTGACAGCTCTGTCGCCAGCTTTACGCGCTGCGCCTCGCCTCCCGACAGCGTTGTGGACGACTGACCTATTTTAATGTAGGAAAGACCGACGTCGTACAGCGTTTTGAGCTTGCGGTATATTTTCGGGTGGTTTTCAAAGAAGTTCATTCCCTCCTCCACCGTCATCTCAAGCACGTCCGCAATGGACTTGTCCTTGTATTTTACCTCCAGCGTGTCGCGGTTATAGCGCTTGCCCTTGCAGACGTCGCAGGCAATGTAAATATCGGGCAGAAAGTGCATTTCTATCTTGACAATTCCGTCGCCCTGGCACGCCTCGCAGCGTCCGCCGCGCACGTTGAAGGAAAACCTGCCCGAGCTGTAGCCGCGCGCCTTTGCGCCGTTTGTCGATGCAAAAAGCTCGCGTATATCGGAAAAAACGGACGTATAGGTCGCGGGGTTGGAGCGCGGGGTGCGCCCTATCGGCGACTGGTCGATGTCGATTACCTTGTCCAAAAGCTCAATGCCGTCTATCCCGCCGCACTTGCCGGGTACGGTGCGGGCGCGGTTCAAGTCCCGCGCCAGCGTACGGTATAAAATAGCATTTATCAGTGAGGACTTGCCGCTGCCCGACACGCCCGTAACGCAGGTCATGACGCCCAGCGGAATTTTAACGTCTATATTTTTAAGATTGTTTTCCGCAGCGCCGCGTATCGTGAGAAAACCGCCGTTGCCCCCGCGCCGCACGGACGGCACCTCGATTTTCATTTTACCCGAAAGATATTTGCCTGTTATCGAGTCGTCACACTGCATAATCTCCTCTGCCGTGCCCTGCGCCACGACATAGCCGCCGTGAATGCCCGCGCCGGGGCCGATATCGACAATATGGTCTGCCGCCAGCATTGTGTCCTCGTCATGCTCGACCACAATAAGGGTATTGCCGAGATCCCGCAGCATTTTCAGTGTGTCTATCAGCTTGTCGTTGTCGCGCTGGTGCAGCCCGATGGACGGCTCGTCAAGAATATATACAACGCCCATGAGACTTGAGCCTATCTGCGTTGCAAGGCGTATGCGCTGGCTCTCTCCGCCCGACAGCGTGCCCGCGCTGCGGGACAGCGTCAGATAATCAAGACCCACGTTTTTAAGAAAATTAAGTCTGCTTTTTATCTCCTTTATAACCCGCTCGGCAATCATCGCATCCTTTTCGCTCAGCGACAGCCCGTCAAAAAACTCCAGCGATTTTGTGACGGAAAGGTCGGTGACCTCGCTTATGTTCCGACCTCCTACAGTCACGGCAAGCACGTCGGGGCGCAGGCGGCGGCCCTTGCAGGCGGGGCAGTCGCACTCGCGCATAAGAGACTCTATCTCGCGGCGCATGAAATCGCTTGTCGTCTCCTTAAAGCGCCGCTCGATATTGGGAATTACGCCCTCGTACGCGCTCTCGTAATTGACACTGCCGAAGGACGACTTGCGCTGCATCTGTATTTTCTCGCCGCCGTTGCCGTACAGGATTATATCCAGCACATTTTCGGGCAGGTCGCATATCGGGGTATCCAGTGAAAAATCATAGCGCTTTGCAAGAGCCGAAAAATACATTTTGGAAATACTGTCGCCGTAGGGCGAATTCCAGCCCGACGCCTTTATGGCGCCCTCGTTAATGGATTTTGTCCTGTCGGGAATTACAAGATCCATGTCCAGCTTTAAAAG
Source organism: Clostridia bacterium (assembly GCA_017937065.1). GTDB lineage: Bacteria > Bacillota > Clostridia > Oscillospirales > QAKW01 > RGIG9041. Next base: position 4,001 of record JAGBEI010000017.1, read on the forward strand.
ATATCCCAGCCCGTCGCACTCAGGGCACGCGCCGAACGGCGCATTGAACGAAAACATGCGCGGGTTGAGCTCCTCGATTGAAAAGTCATGGTCGGGACAGCTGTAATTCTGCGAGAACAGCATCTCCTCTCCGTCTACGACCTGCGCGATGACAAGCCCCTTTGCGTGATGCAGCGCGGTCTCCACCGAATCGGACAGACGGCGGCGGATACCCTCCTTTATCACAAGACGATCCACCACAATTTCAATATTGTGTTTTTTATTCTTTTCAAGCGGGATTTTTTCCAAAAGGTCGTACAGAATACCGTCCGCCCGCACGCGCACAAAGCCGGATTTGGACGCGTCCTCAAACAGCTTTGTGTATTCGCCCTTGCGGTTGCGCACAACAGGGGCTAAAATATTGAGCTTTGTCCCCTGCGGCAGCGCCAGTATCCTGTCCACAATCTGGTCAATGGTCTGCTGTGTTATCTCCCTGCCGCAGACGGGACAGTGCGGCTTGCCCACGCGCGCGTAGAGCAGGCGCAGGTAGTCGTAAATTTCGGTTACGGTGCCCACTGTCGAGCGTGGGTTTTTTGAGGTCGTTTTCTGGTCGATTGATATAGCCGGCGACATTCCGTCAATCTCGTCCACATCCGGCTTTTCCATCTGACCCAAAAACATGCGCGCATATGAAGAAAGACTTTCCACATACCTGCGCTGACCCTCTGCATACAGCGTATCGAAAGCAAGCGACGACTTGCCGCTGCCCGAAAGACCGGTAAACACCACCAGCTTGTCCCGCGGTATTGTTACGTCGATATTTTTAAGGTTGTTGGTTCTTGCGCCCTTTACCTTTATATATTTGTTTGCCATTTACTTTTCACCCCGAAGCTTTGCTATTTTGTCGCGCATCATGGCGGCATATTCAAATTCAAGCATGCGCGCCGCCTCGCGCATCTGTTTGGTATATTCCGCTATCATGCGCTCGCGGTCTTTTTTGGTGAGCTTTTTGCCGTCCTGCGGCAAATCCTCCGTTTTGGATATTTCCAGAACGGAGCGCACCTCTTTTTTAATTGATTTGGGCGTTATGCCGTGCTCCCTGTTATATCTGTCCTGAATTGTACGGCGGCGGTTTGTCTCCTCAATCGCGCGCTCCATGGAATCGGTCACCTTATCCGCGTACATGATAACCTCGCCGTGCTCGTTTCGCGCGGCTCTGCCTATCGTCTGAACAAGAGAGGTTTCGGAGCGCAGAAAGCCCTCCTTATCCGCGTCCAGTATCGCAACAAGCGACACCTCCGGGATATCCAAGCCCTCGCGCAGAAGGTTTATTCCGACAAGCACGTCAAACTCACCCAGGCGCAGATCGCGCACAAGCTCCATGCGCTCTATGGTGTCGACGTCGTGGTGCATGTACCGCACGCGCACGCCCACGCCCTCAAGGTACGCGGTCAAATCCTCCGCCATGCGCTTTGTAAGCGTTGTGACAAGCACCCGCTCGTCCCTGTCGGCGCGTGTGCGTATCTCGGACAGCAGGTCGTCCATCTGACCCTCAACCGGCTTTACCGTAATGAGCGGGTCTAAAAGCCCTGTCGGGCGGATAACCTGCTCCGCCACGTTTTCGCTGCGCTTCAGCTCAAATTCGGCAGGGGTTGCGCTGACGTACAAAACCTTGTTTAGCTTTGTCAGAAACTCGTCGAAATTGAGCGGGCGGTTGTCAAACGCGCTGGGAAGCCGAAACCCGTAGCGCACAAGGCTCTCCTTGCGCGAGCGGTCGCCGCCGTACATGCCGCGCACCTGCGGCACCGTCACGTGCGACTCGTCTATTATCATCAGAAAATCGTCGGGAAACAGGTCAAACAGCGTATAAGGCGTGCTGCCCGGCTCCCTGCCGCTGAAAATACGCGAATAATTTTCAATGCCCGAACAGAAGCCTATTTCGCGCAGCATTTCGATATCGTGAAGCGTGCGCTGCTCTATCCGCTGCGCCTCAATCAGCATATTGTTTTCGTTGAAATATTTTACCCGCTGCGCAAGCTCCGCTTTTATTTCATCTATTGCCCTGTCCACCCTGTCGGCAGATGAGACGTAATGTGAGGCGGGATAAATCGCCACATGCTTCAGCACGGCGACAAGCTCGCCCGTCAGGTGGTTTATCTCGGAAATACGGTCGATTTCATCGTCGAAAAATTCAACACGTATTACATTTTCGGAGGACGCTGCGGGAAATATCTCCAGCACATCGCCCCGAACACGGAACTTGTTGCGCGAAAAATCTATGTCGTTGCGTTCATAGCGGATTGATACAAGCTGTGCTATAACCTCGTCGCGGTCCTTTTTCATGCCGGGGCGCAGGGATATGACAAGGCTTTTGTACTCCTGGGGGTCACCCAGGCTGTAAATGCAGGAGACGGAGGAGACAATAATGGTATCGGGGCGCTCCAGCACCGAAAAGGTCGCGCTGTGGCGCAGCTTGTCTATCTCGTCGTTTATCGAGCTGTCCTTTTCAATATAGGTATCGGACGCCGCGATATACGCCTCCGGCTGATAATAGTCATAATAGGAGACAAAGTATTCAACGGCGTTTTCGGGGAAAAATTCCTTCAGCTCGGAGCAGAGCTGCGCCGCAAGCGTTTTATTGTGCGCCAGCACAAGCGTGGGGCGCTGAACCTGTTCGATTACGTTTGCCATGGTAAAGGTTTTGCCGCTTCCCGTAACGCCCAGCAGCGTCTGTTCCTTTTTTCCGCTTTTAATTCCGTTTACAATAGATTCTATCGCCTGCGGCTGGTCGCCTGTCGGCTTATATTCACTGTGAAGAACAAACCTGTCCATAATACCGCTCCTTTCCTGTTTTATTATTCCGTCAATTTATAATTATACTATATTATTTTTTATATGTAAATACAGTTTTCGTTCAAATTAAAAAGAGGGGAAATATTCCCCTCCTTGATTTTTGCGTTTTTCAGTTTGCCTTTGTCAGCACAATCGGATAGATAGTATCTGTAAACTCCGCCGCCTCAGAATTGCCGGCACTGACAGAACCCGTAATTTTAAGCTCACTGCCGTCAAGCTCATAAGTTACGATTTCCTCGGCGCCGCCTGAGTTTGTAATCAGCTTTCCGTCCTCAACGCTGAAATTACCCGATTCCACAAACATGCCTGCCATATCATCGGTATTTAAAGCCTCCATCGACTGGTCAACAAGCTCATCTATCGACATTCCGCTCAGCTCCAGCATTTCGTCAACGGATATTTCAAGACCCTGGTTTTTTATCTCCTGATCGAAATAGCCGCGCAGGCTGTTTTTCATATTCTCCTTCAAGCCCTCAACAGCCTGGACAAGAGAATCGTTATCGATATCGACGGAATATGTACCGCCGGCGTTAAAGGAATAGGTCACCTTCAGGTCAAATTTGTCTATCTTCATTATATCCGCGACCTCTTCATTCTGAGCTCTTAAAAGGCTGTTGAAGGAATCGGCAAGCGACATAGTTCCGGTCCAGCTGCCCAAAAGCCTGTTGCGCTCGCTTGCACACGAGGTAAGACCGGCAAGCATAACGATAACAAGCGTGAGCGCCGTAAAAGACGATAATACTTTTTTCATAATAACCTCCGCATTAAAATACAAACTTAATGACATTATACAACACAAAACCCGCAATGTCAAATACGCAGTAATATTTACATTTTTAAAGACTTATGATATAATATATAATAATAAATAATAAGGGAGGACAATTTTATGGGATACGTTTTTCTTATTTTAGGAATTGCTCTTTTTCTGTGGTTTATCTTTTCATGCATTCGCATTGTTCCGCAGGCAACAGAGTATGTGATTGAATTTCTGGGCAAATACAAGACAACATGGTCGGCGGGCTTTCACGTCAAAATTCCGTTTCTGGAGCGGATTTCGAAAAAGATTACGCTCAAGGAAATCGTACTTGATTCGCCGCCTCAGCCCGTCATTACAAAGGATAACGTCACAATGCAGATTGACACCGTTGTGTACTACCGCATTTTTGACGCAAAGCTGTACACCTACGGCGTTGTAAACCCCGTAAACGCGCTTGAGAACCTCACGGCGACAACACTGCGCAACATCGTCGGCGAGATGGAACTGGACGGCACTCTCACCTCGCGTGATTACATCAACGGCAAGATGACCTCAATTTTGGACGAGGCGACGGACAAATGGGGCATGAAGGTCAACCGCGTTGAGCTGAAAAACATCATTCCGCCGCAGGAAATACAAAATGCGATGGAAAAGCAGATGAAGGCTGAGCGTGACCGCCGCGAAACGCTGCTTCAAGCCGAAGGCCACAAGGCTGCGGCAATCACACGCGCCGAGGGTGACAAGCAGGCGGCAATCCTCCAGGCGGAGGGCGAGCGCGACGCGAAAATCGCACGGGCACAGGGTGAGGCAAAGGCTATCGAGCTTGCAAAGGAGGCGGAGGCAAACGGTCTGCGCGCACTGAAGGCGGCAGGCGCGGACAGCACCGTTTTGGAGCTCAAGCGCTATGAGGCGCTTATACGTCTGTGCGACGGCAAAGCCGCAAAGGTTGTCATTCCGACAGACCTTGTAAACGCCGCAACAAAGAATATAATGTTCAGCGAGCTTACAGGGCTTGGCAGCACAACGGATGCCGCGCCCGATGAGCCTGAACCCGCACCGGCAAGAGACGTCTGCTGCGAGCGGTTTGAAAAATAAAGTATTTTGCATAAAAAAAACAGGTCTTACATCGTAAGACCTGTTTTTTATTTCAAAGCCGGTGTTTTCTCTGCCCTTATTCGTTAAAGGGCCAGCCGACAGTTTTCAGGTCTTTTTCAAGCTCGGCAGCCAGCTTCCCCTCAATTTGTCTCATAGGATATGTTGCCCTGCCTGAATCAAAGCCCATAAGATTCGTCATATACTTCACGGAAGGTACAACCTTGTGTTTGATGACAACATCAATAACTCTGTTTACCTTTAGCTGGAGCTTTAGGGCTTTGTCCGGTTTACCGTCGTTAAATAACCTGTATATTTCTAAAAATTCCGGCAGCATACAGTTGTATGTTGAGCCGATACCCGCATCGGCGCCGGCAGCAAGACCTGCGAGCAAAAGCTCATCAGGCCCGTTGATAATATTCATTTCACCGTTGGTTTTATCTTTAAGCTTCATAAGCTGATAAAAATCGTTTGAACTCCATTTGACGCCTGTAACATTATCTATTTTAAAAATTTCGGCAATCAAATCCGCACTCATATCCTTCTGCGCGGACGGATGGTAATAAATTATAACGGGGATATTTACACTGCAGGCAATAGTTTTATAATAATTATAAATATCATTTTCATCATAAGCAAAAAATAGGGGCGGCGTGGCAGCAACAGCATCTGCGCCGACCCTTTCGGCATGCTTTGCCAGCTCAATCATTTCATCGGTATTGACGGCGGCGATATGGCATATTACGGGTTTTCTGCCCCTGACCTCGTCTACTGCAATTTCACACATTTTTTCTCTTTCCGCTTTTGACATCACCAACCCCTCGCCGGTACCGCCCAGAATATAAAATCCGTCAGCGCCTTGGCTGAGCTGAAAATCAATAAGTTTTCTTGCCGTGCTTTCATTTACGGTTTTGCCGTCGTTTTCAAACGGTGTTAAAAGAGCGGGCAATATTCCGTATATCTTGTAATTTGACATACGATTATCCCCTGTAATTCCATATTGCTCTGTATATTTTTGCAGGCTCTTCATTGGATTCATGGGCATAGAAAACAGTCAGAATTTCTCCGCTTTTTAATTCAACCGACGACGGATAGCCTAAATCCCCGCTGCAAAAGCCATCACACAAAACATTATCCGTATCCCAGGTTTGACCCTCGTCGTGACTGAACATGACCTTTATTCCGTAGGGCTGTTCTCTGTGACCGTAGGCGGCAATGAGCATTCCGTCTCTTGTTTTGATAATATGAGACGGAGCACCGCCGCAATCTTCTAAAATCTGATGAGGCTTTGTGAAATTTCTTCCGTTATCATAGGACTCTGCCTGGAAAATTGTAAAGAATTTTTTATCCCTGCCTTTACCCTGAACACGGATGTGAACTATTATTTTGCCGCTTGAGGTTTGTATGGCGTGAGGTTCACAAAAGGTCAAGCCTGTATCGTTTTTAATTTCCCCGATTTTTTGAAAGCTGCCATCGGCATCAATAATAAAACTCTCTATTTCGGTAGAAGCGTCCGCCGCAGAAAAGGTTCGCCCTACATAAAGCAGTTTACCGTCGCTCAGCGCTGTGGGGCCGTGGGGTGAAGATACCGGTATTCTTTTTATATCCCCGAAGGTTTTCCCGCAGTCATCGCTGATAACAAAACCGGAACCTAAATATTTGTTTTCATCGAATTTTTTCTCAACGATATCAAGATAAGAATTTATCAAATTTTGTTCCAAAGCATTTTTTGCATGCTCGCCGACGGCGTTCTTTGCGGAATTTCTCTGAAACGCAACGGAATTGTTAAAGCTTGTAACAATAACGCCGCTGCTGCCGAAGGTACATATACCCCCGTCCCTGTCATCCAGGGGCGTATCTATAACAGGCGTCGGCAAGGACCAGGTTTCACCCTCGTCGTCGCTGTAAGAAATAACGCATTTTCCGAACGGACAAATATGTGCGATTCTGTATCCGGACGCCACCATAGCAAGCCTGCCGTCCTGAAGCCCGGTTACCGTCGGCCAGGCAAAGTAATTGAAAATGCTGCTGTCGTTTTTGCAAATAATATCAAGTTTCTTTAAATTTACATTCATAATTTCACCTCATTATCATTGTAATTTATACCATATTATGATACAATTCATTTATAAAATCAATTATAAAAACAGACGGCTTTTATTTATTGATGTCCTTTAATATAAAAGAGGTATTTATGTTTTTTACCAGTAAAATCAGCCTTAAAAATACCGATATTAATGTCATTATAACCAAATCTTCCGTTGACGGTTTTGACGCCTTGTCACCCGTTTTTCATTTTCATACAAACTATGAAATTCACTATATTATCAGGGGCACCTATTTTTTTGAAATTGAAGGAAGAAAAATACCCGCCAAAGAAAACACCCTGATTATAATTAATCCTAAAATTTATCATTATGTATACACCGATTTCAGTCAGCAAAACGAGAAGATTTCTTTTCAGTTATCTCTTTGCTGCAAGGAAACCTCAGAAAATAATTACAATATGATTTATCAGAAAATTCAAGATTATATTGTTTTAAAAGAAAACATTGTTGAATTTAAGCTGTTAAAGGATATATTTATAAATTCTGCGAAAAACGAAATAGAGGAAAAAGCCTCTGCGATTTTCACCCTGCTTTTTTTCAGGATAAGAGATATACTCCTGAAAAAATTTGATTACAGTGTTTGCAGCGAAATCGAATATGTAAATAGCGACGATGATAAATCAAGAATACAAAGTATACTCTCTTATATATTTGAAAATTCCCAGTCGGAAATAAATTTATCCAAAATCGCAGAGCATATAAATCTTTCGAAAAAACAAACAGAACGCATAATTTTAAAGGAGCTGGGCTGTTCCTTTAAATGTATTTTAAATTCCTTTAAGATACAAAAAGCATTATTTATTTTAAACTCCGAAAAAGACAGCGCTTCAAATATTTCGCTTTGCAGGACAGCCGAAAAGGCCGGCTATAACAATTATAATAATTTTTATCTGGAATTTAAAAAGCAGCTCGGAATTACGCCGACAGAATATATAAAGTCATTTATAAATAAAAAAACGGGTCTTACGATGTAAGACCCATTTTTTATTTCAAAGCAGCCCTCAGCCGCGCAATATTATCAGCCATACTGTCCCCGCCGAAAACCGATGATGTTCCGCCCACAAAAATGTCTGCACCGGCGGCACGCATTTTCTCCGCGTTTTCAAAGCTGATATTGCCGTCCACCTCTATTATTTTTCCCGCAAGCCCGTAATTTTCAAGCTCATTTCGCACAGCGCGCACCTTGTCAAAGGAGTGCGGGATTATCCGCTGACCCGCAAATCCCGGATTTACGCTCATAACCAGCACGCCGTCAATATCATCGTACAAGCCTTCGAGCACCGAAACGGGCGTTTGAGGGTTTAACGCCGCAAGCGCCAGGGCACCGAGGCTGTGCACACAGTCAAGACACCCCTTTATATCCGCCGTGCTCTCGCAGTGAACGCTTACAAGCTCGCCCGGACGTATATCAAACCATTTCAGCTTGTTTTCGGGGTTTACAACCATCAGATGTATGTCAAGAGGAATATCCGTAAGCTGCCTAAGCAGTCTGCAAAAATCCGTACCGAGCGTGATATTGGGCACAAATTCCCCGTCCATGATATCAACATGCAGATATTCGACGCCCGCTTTTTCAAGCTGCGCAACGGTACTTTCAAGGCGCGTCAAATCCGCGCACATCATGGAGGGAGACAGCATCGCCTTATTCATTGCTTTCGCTTCCGTCGTCTGATGAAACGGCACCTGATGAAACGGTATCCGATGAAACGTCGTCTGATGAAACGTCGTCTGATGAAACGGCACGGCGTTTACGCCTTCCTGAAATACCGCGCACAGCGCCCGCAAGTACAAGAAACAGCACGGCGCTTGCCCCTGCCTGAATAGCGTTAAACGGTACGCTGTCAAAAAACGCGCCTGCTGCCGCCGCGCCCAAATCAGAGCCGGAAATCAACAAGAGCACAAGCTCGGCAACATAATATCCAGCCACCGTGACAACGCCGGCAAGACAAATAAGAATATCCTGCAGAAGCGGATTTTTCGTCAGCTTCATAAGTCCTTTGGCAGTGAGCACCAGCAGCGATTTAACGATAATCGTCGGTATTATGTATATCGCGCTGCCGAGCGTGAAATCCGCAAGAGCCGCACCTATTGCCGCGGCGGCAACCGCATACGGCGTGGGCAGCAGCAGCACCGCAACATAAATTGCGGCGTCGCCTATATGTATATATGCTCCGCCTCCGATGGGCGCCACCGCCCCCGTCAGCGTTGCCGCAAAGATAATCGCCGCAAACATCGCCCCGTTTGTCAGCATTTTCAGTTTTGTACTCTTCATTTAAAAGCACCCCTTCAACAAATTAAGTTTATCTTCAAACTGCACACCGTACAGCTTGTCTTTGCCGTAGCTGCCGTTGTTGTACGTGTCCTGCACACACATCTGTGTAAAATCAGCCGCGGCACGCACAGCCGCCGTAAGCTTAACGCCCGATGTAAGCCCTCCGCACAGAACGCTTGCAAATACATCGCCCGTGCCGCAGTATGCCGCGGGAAATTTTTCATTGTCCGTGAGCGTTATACTGCCGTTTTCACAGATAAGATTTGCAACACGGTTATGCTCAATTTCAAGCACGGTATCCCGTTCCAGTCCCGTAACTACAATACACTCTGTCGGCAGGCGGGAACACATCCGCTCAATTTCGGCAATACTTATCGGACTTTCGGGGTATTCCTCCCCGCAAAGCGCACACAGCTCGGTAAGGTTCGGCGTTATAACGTCCGCCGCCCTTATAAGCCTGCGCATATGCTCTGTCACATCCCCGCAGGTATCGTACAGCACTCCGTTGTCGCCCAGCACGGGGTCAACAAGCCGCACGGCGCCTTTTCCCAGCCGCTCAATAAAATTTAGCGTGATATCCGCCTGAACGCCCGAGCCCAGAAAACCGCTGTAAACCATGTCAAAGGAAATTCCAAGCTCCTCCCAGCAGTCGATATAACCGCGCATATGCTCGGTAAAATCATAAAAGGTATAGTGCTCAAAGCCTGTATGGTTTGACAGCAGGGCAGTGGGAAGAACGGCGCACTCATGCCCGCACGCAGACACTATCGGCAGTGCCACGCTCAGCGAGCATCGGCCCACTCCCGACAAATCATTAATCAGCGCCGCGCGTTTCATGAATGCGCCTCCCCTCTTTTAAGTGATATTGTCAGTATATCAGAGTTATGGTATTATTAAAACTATCAATTTTAAATATTTTTATATGACCAGTTTTATATTAATCCCCTGTCATACCCGCCTTTACGGCTTCAATGTATGACTTGAGAATTTCCTCCGAATATCCGAGGATTTCAGGGAAACTGTCGTCATAAATGCCGTGCTTTATCATGTCCCATGCATAGTCCTCAATATCGCCGCCCTTATCGATATTGGCTTGCAGCTTTTGGGGGTCAAGACCGAGGATTTCGGCAAATTCGGGACTGTAATAGCCGCTTTTCATAAGGGAAATGATGTTTGAAATTTGTTTTTGGCTCTGCGAGTTGCTCTGACGCGCCGCCGACGCCTGCATACTTGCCATCTTGTACTGCATATTCAGCGCGTCCATCTTTTCCTCATATTCGCGGTCCAGCGCGTCCTTTTGCTTTTGATATTCAAAGCGGCGGTTTTCCAGGTCAAGGTCAGAGGCGTCAAGCTGCTTCTGATACTCAAACAACCGTTCCTGATACTCTCGCTCCAGTGCGTCCTGCTCGCGCTCATATGCCCGCTGCTGCGCCTGCGTTAACCTGTCGACGCGGTCGGCGGCAGAATCGTATTGCAGCTTTGCAATCTGTGCGCCGCTGTCATATGCAGACTGAGCAGCATCGCGCGCGATTTCCTGCTTGGCGTCAAGAGTGTCCGCATAAATAGAATCACGCCGGTTCATATAGCTGTTATCATACGCCGCACGGGTGCTCTCGCTCAGTCCGCCGGATATTCCGGCAGCTTTCATGCTCTGGTCAAGCCCCAAAGAATTCTGCATGTTTTTTATGTACGCCTCGCGCAGTCTCTGCCGCCCCAGCTCGTCTGCCGCCTCCTGCTGTGCGCTGTAATTTCGCTGTCTGTTTTGCTCGGCAGCCTCCAGCGCACCCGCATACGCATTTGCCGCCGACGCCGCCACGGACACGCCGTCGTCGAGTGCGTTGTACTCGCTGCCGTCCTCGCCGCCGCTGTAACCGTAGCCGCGGCGTATACTTTCCGCACGGTCGTGAATCTGTGCCCTGAGATTTTTGTCGTCGGTGCTTCTCCACGCTTTTTCCAGCTCTTCAATCTTCTGCAAATCGGATTTACTCATAAGCTGGCTGTCAAAAATACTTGCCATTTTTATCTCCCTTTCATTTTACATTATAGAATATTCAACCAAAAAGCTCTTCATCGTAAACGGCTGGTCATAATTGTCGTTTTCAAAACGAAAACGTATACATCTTCCGCGCTTGTGCGTAAGCCTGCTGTATACCGCGTAGCTCTTAGGACGGCGGTTGTAGGTAAAGCGCGCATAATTTATGCGTGCATAGCCGAATGACGAAAGCTGCCCGCCGTAATCCTTTATGACGCGCCAGTCGTCATTGTCAAACCTTGCCGAAATTTTAACGTCCGTATCCGCGGGAGAGCCGTCCTGCGCTGTTTTGCCCGCAAGCCAAACGCCCATGCGTGTAAAAAACTTATTCAGGTGAAAGCTCTGGCAATAAATATCGGGTGTCTCCCAGTAGGCGCTGACCGTCCTGTACACGGTACTGCCGTTTTCGATACATATCTCGTCGCGATACCCGCCCGTGCTCTTAAAGCCGCTGTTAAACCTGAAAATATACTCGCCGTCAGAAAAATACAGGTCGCCGTTTTGCACCCACATATATTCGGCGTTCACGCCTTTCCAGATGTATCCGTCATACTGCCGGCGGGAAAACGGCTCCGACCCGCTTTTGAAATACTGCTTTGAGTCAAGCATATAGAGCGTGCCGCTCCTGTTTGATATGACAAGAAAATCACCGAACACAAGCATTCTGCACTCAGACAGGTCTTCCTTCAGCAAATGGTAATTTATCATTGCCGAGCGCACCTGGCAGCACCGCTCATCCAGCACGCCGCTCGCCGTGACGGCGACAACGCCGTTTTCGGTCAGGTATACGACCTCATTGTCGAAAACCGCGGTGCAGGCGCCCGAATACGGCAGCGGCGTTTTGAAAATACCGCTGATTAAAAACAGAGCGTCAGGCATAAAATCAACCTCTGTATCCGCCGTGCCCGCGCTGCCCGAAACCATATAGACATTATCGCTGCAAATGACGGCAAGACGGGTGTCATCACCCGCAAGCGCAATTACAGAGGTGTCAGAATCACCTATTTTCAGATAATTCAAGTCGGGAAAATAAAGGTGATTGTCCATTTGGGAATAGTAGACGATATTTGGCAGCAAGTCGTTGCCCGAAAGAAATACACGGTCCTTATAGCCTCCCGCGCCGTACATCGTCATCAAACGGCAGCACGCCGTCTTGTAAGCATTTTCCGCAAAGCCGTCATACATATATATGATTTTGAGGTTGTCTTCGCCCTCCGTCTGTGATTTCTGAGGCGCAACGGTAAACTTGACCTTTCTGCCCGTAAAAGACAGTACCGCGGTATTTTCCCAGTCGCCCGACGCATTTTTGACAAACGCATGAACCTCGGTTCCCGTCTTGATATCCATGTGAACGGTGTATTCGTTTGACTCACCGTCGGCAATAAACTGCTCGCTGACATAGGGATTCAGCAGATTTACCGCCTCATACGAGCTGCCGGCGCCCGACGGCGCACAGCCGATAAAGAGCAGCGGCAGATACAGCCCTTCAAACGGGTTTGAATAAGAGGTCACGCTTGTCTGACCGTCCTTGCCGATATAAAACGATTTACCGTCAGACACCCTGTACACAAACAGAAAGCTGCCGTTCATAAAAAACATACAGTCATCCGACTGTGCCGCCGTGCAGTCGCTGAAATCATCGGGCAGGCTTACGGTTAAAGCGCTGTCATCGGCACCGTCACTATCCGTACTGTCGTCGGCGGCAAATTGACCGTCGCTTACTGTCATGCTGCTGCCCGTTATATAAAAATACGTCTCCTTTTCGGGGGAGGTAAACTTAAAAACACCTCCAAGCGTGACAGACTCCGCCATTTTTCGGCAAATGGAAAATCCGGGGCGCTTGCTGATTTGTCCCAGTCCCGTTCTGATCATATTTACCGTTCCGGGCTGCTCACTGCCGTCATAAAAGCTGACGCCGTCGGCGCGTGAAACAGAGCGTTCATCTTCGGCGGAGGTGCTGTCAATGCCGTGCAGACTGCCGCTGCGCACGGTGCCGGAGCCGGAAACGGAGCCCGAGCGCCGTGTATTTGCAGTAAAACGCATACTACATGTCCTCCGTTTTCACAACAGTAATAACCGCCTGCGCGTCATTACCCGCGGCGATATTCGTCAGAATTGTATTATACATATCCATAAATGCATAGTATCTGCGCATATCGCTGTCGGACAGCACGGCATATGCCGCCGCAAAGTACGGTATCGCGCTCTGCGCCTCGGTCGCCACTTCAAACTCCGTATCCCCCGCGCAAAGCTCGTTTATATCGGACGGGTACGCATAGTACAGAAGCTGCGCACTCCCTTCTCCCTGAACAATTATATGCCTGTCGTCTGTGCGCTGAAAGCTGCAGTCCGATTTTATAAGACGATACAGGTCGCCAGGCAGCTCGGTCTGCACGCCGCAGGTGACGGAAAAGCTCTTTTTTATCGGAGATACCGTCGTGGCTATCTGCTTTTGAGCAATATCGTAAAAGCCCGCAAGCACGCCCTTCATATGGTGGTAGTCGTCCTCTCCGATAAGTCCGCGCACCAAATCGTTTGCCTTGTTTATTGTCATATGTACCTCCTTTTAAATCAAAGGTGCGGGGCTTTTCCCCCGCACCCCCTTCGGTAAAAATTACGGAAGCTCGATTGCGGCAACCTTTACGTTGACGTCCGCTCCCTTTATGATAACGCAGCCGCGGTTATCCCCCGAAACGTGCATATATCTGCCGCTTTCGACGGTGATAACCTTGGTTTCGTTTGCCGAAAGCGTAATCGCAAGGTCATGGACTCCCTGGATACTGTCTCCCGCAAGCACCGTGACTGCCTTTTCGGCAGCGGCGGCATTTTCAAGTATAATAAGTATTCTGCCGTCCTCTTTTGCCGAAAAGTCAACGGCTGCGCCGTCGGTCGCGCTTACGGCGACGGCGGCGGGCATTGTCTTTGCCTCATTGAATTTAAGACTTGTGTTTGTTACAGCTGTTGCAGCCATATTGTATTCCTCCCTTTAAATTATTTATGTGCTTTTATAACGTACAGCTCTTTAGGACGCACGATTTTGCCGCCGTAGACATTGAGACCCTTAACGGCGTCCGCAAAGTAGGACTCGGGGCGGTATGCCTCTGTCTCGTCGATGCCGCCCGCAAATGCTATTGCGCGGTTGGTTCTGACAAGCATGTAATCGTCTGTCCCGTCGTTGTAGAGGTTGTTGGACATTTTGACCTTGCAGTTATCGTACATACCTGCCACGCCGCGGCTGATAAGCTCGTCGTTGTTTGTTTTAAGCTCTGTCAGCGCGTCGCGGAAAAGATGATAGAAAAACGGAGATACCGTAATGCTCACGTTATCCTCGACATCGACATCGTTTTCTCTGAGTACAAGCAGAGCCTCATCTACAAGCGCCTTTGCCTTGGCGGCGGAGTCCACCTTGGTGGATTCGGAGCAAAAGTCCGCGTCCTTTGCAAGCGTTGCGACAAAATGGTCGCGCGTTCTTGCCATTTTTGCGGTTGCCTCTCTGATAAGCACCTCCATCAGCCCGCTCGTAGACTGTGCCTTGTCTATATCGTCTATCATAAAATTGAATGCCTTTGCCTGGTCGATGTCAAGGTGAATGCTTGTACCCTCCACCGCCACGGGCGCCGGAATCCCGTTTCCGGGCACATAGTCGAAAATGTCCGGCGCACCGACGCCTATAATCTTGACGCGGGCGCCCTGCTTTGCCTCACCCTCAAACTGCGTCCAGCAGTCCTCAACCAGCCTGCACTTTTTTTCAAGCTCGGTCTGAATAAATTTTGACCAGATAACTGATTTAAAATTTGAAAAAGCCATTTTTTACTCTCCTTTAAAGTCTTTTTAATGATTTCATCGCCTTCTTGAATATGACGGGATTATCCAAATCACGCGGGGTAAGCCTGTCCAGCTCACGCGAGCTGAAAAACTCGCCCTGTGCGTCCTCGGATACGCCCACAGAGCCTGTCTCGGGCGGACGCTTGACTAAGCTGTCACTGCTTGCTGCTCTGACGGCGGAAAATGCCACCTTGGCATCTACGCCGCTCTCAATCAGTCTTAAAAAATCTCCGCCTATGCTCTCCAGGTCCGAAACATTCGGGTCAATCCCGCGTATGGTTTCAAGGTCCGCGCGCATTTTGCCGTCCACCAGCGCCGAAAGATAGACATCGCTTCGCGTCTTATATTTTTCATACTCTGCCGTTCTTTTTTCCGTGTTTGACAGTTCGTTTTTCAGACGCTCGATTTCCTTTCTGTACGCCTCGTTTTCAAGCCGCATTTTGCGAAACCCCGAATTTTGCGCAGTACTCTGTCTGCGGGCGGTGAGCTCCGCTTTTACGGCGGACGCGGGCGTCCCCGCGTCGCCGTCACCGATATTTACGTCAATACTGCCCGCAGGCTCCACGGCTGCCTGCTGTGCGTCGTTTACCGCATTTGTTTTATTCATTTGATTATCCCCATCTTTCAAGAAGTCTTTCAATTATCACCGCCGCCTCCTGACGTGTCAGGTTGGCACGCGGATTGAAATTATTGTTTTCGTCGCCCAGCATTATGCCTGCATCGGCGACCTTTTTAACAGCGTCCTTTGCCCAGCCTGCAATGGACGCATCGTCATTATATTTTTCCACTTTTTCCTCCTCTGGTACGGTAAAGCTCTCACTGTAATACGAGCCCTTTTTGTTAGGCACTCCCAGATAACCGCTGGGGTCTGTCGGGTTGTTGTCCGCGTCGTTGAGCTGAAAATGCAGGTGCACGCCCGTGACATTTCCCGTATCGCCCATTTTGGCAATGACTGTCGTTCGGTTTACCTTTTGCCCCTCGGTAACCTTAACGCTGCCCTCCTCAAGATGACAGAACAGGTGACGCCGTCCGTCCCCGTCGCCAATCGAAATATATCTGCCCCAGCCGCCCTCATCATATGCAATCACTCTCACGGTGCCGTCACATGTGGCATATACACTCCTGTTTTCGGCGGCAAAATCAATGCCGCGGTGTTTATTCTGCCACAGTGCGCCGTCCTGACCGTAGGTTGCAGTTATAGAGAATTTTCCGGTAACGGGAAGATTGGTCATTTATCCTCGCCTCCGCCCTTGTCAATATCATCCTTGGCAGTTTTCATAAATTTCGCAATCCATGCAGGCAGCGCCTGATTGTTGCAGCGATAGATATTCTCGATTATCGATATGCTCTCGGTAACTGCTATATATACGCAGATAACGCTTGAAAAGAGCAGGTTTTTCGGTACGCTGAAATTTACCGACGACGCGGCATAAGGTATAAAAACATCCAAAAACGTACCGAATGCGAGCGCCACAAAAAGCACCACTTTTTTAATAACGCCTTTATACGCCTTTTGACTTGAAAGCCCGCTGCCGTCCATAAGAGAAGCGAGAATACCCGTCACTATGTCGAAAAGCACCACGGCGCCGACTATTATATACGCAAGCCCGTACAGCTTGAAATAAGTCAGTATTGCGCCTCCCGCTATCGACAGCAGGTATTTTACATTACTCATGATTATTCCTTTCACAATATTATATATATTTATAGCTGCGGCATACTGCCGCCCTGACATTAATCCGAAAACACCGGCGGACAAAGCTATGACTGTAAATTCTGTATCAGCTTATCTACATATGCCTTTGTGGCAATCTCCGAGTACTGTGCGCGCGTACCGCAAAACACCTGCTTTGCAAAATCGGACACTTCGTCTATGGTGAGATTTGTATGACCGTAATATGCGAATTTTTCATACATGTCTGCACTGCCGGCAGCCCAGTCTGTGTCATACCACTGCATAATCGGGCCGGAATCGCTCCAGATAAAGTACATATAATATCCGGAGCGAATGGTATAGCGTATTTCCATTTGTCCCAGCAGGGCCGACTCTGCGTTGTACAGCTTGAACAGATAAATACATTTTGTCCCCGATCCCGATGTATCGGTAAGCCCGTGCTCCTCTATTGCCGCAATCAGCTCCTCCTCGGTATCGTACACACACGGAGCGGGTGTTCCGTAGTCCTCAAGCGCAGCTCCGTCGTATATCGGCTCTATCTCGACATTTTGCAAAATTTTCAGAACTCCGTTTTCACGGCAGATAAGCGTACTGTCGGACGTCGGCTGCGCGGCGACATCCGCAATTACTCTGTCGCTGCTGCTTTCAAGCAAACCGCTTTTAATAGCGTCCGCCTCATCCTTGCTGTATGTCTGCTCCTTTGTATACACGTCTAAGGCGTCTGCCTTCTGCGTCAGCTTGCTGTCCGTCTCGGTCTTCGAATATACATCCGAGGCTTTGGCAAAGGTGCCGTCTGCCTCACTTTTATTATATGTTTCCTCTTTTTTATAGACACTCTCGGAGGGTGCCGACGCATTTACGGCGTCTGTCAGCTCGTTTATTTTCGGTATCAGCACCTGTCTTGGCACATAATCCATAAATTCTTTCATTTCCTGCGCCGTTTTACCCGGTACATCCGGCTGATTTACATGAAATCTGTTCTGATTAAAAAGCTCGGTATCATCAATCTTGGTTACCGACATTCTGTTTACCTCCTCTGCTCTTTATAATCTGCTCCAGCTTGGACTTGGGCACCGAGCTTTCGTCGTCCAGTGCCGAAACATATTCCTCAAACGATATATGACCCATGCTGAAAAGCTGGCTCAGTGACTGCTCTCTGGCATATTTTGAAAAAGGATTGGTGCTTGAAACATCAACACGGATTTGCGGCTCCAAAAGGTCAAGCTCTCCTGCCGAAACGCTTGTGCCGTCCGGCAGGCAAATACCGCCGGGGTTATACACCACCCACTGCCTGTACCAAATCCGCGCGATGTCCTCGGTCAGCCGTCTGAACGCCGCCGTCTGCTCGTTAAGCGGAATTGCCGCCTGGTCGCGCACGGCAATTATAGCGGTGCCCGACGCCTTTGTCGGGTCTATGCTGCCAAGGGACGCGTCCCCCGCGCCCGCAAGCTGACGTGAGGTTATAAGCAGCTCCTCACTGAGCGCCTTTGCATCCGGCGCCATAGGCGACGGAGTGAGATAGTTTACGGCGTCCTTAACCGAATTTACGCTTCCGCCCTCCACCTCAATGGCTGTTCCGACCTCTGTCAGCGCTTTCGGGTTTGCAATCCTGTCCCCCGCATATATGAGCCGTGAATACGCCGTCAGCTTTGCGTTGACAATACGCCTTGCAAGGTTGCGGTTTATCTCTATCTGGTTGGGTATCAGCGGCGTCACCTCGCCCGCACCGCGAAAGCTGCCGCGGCGTCTGGAGCTGACAAGTGCCGCCACGGGATAGCAGTCCAGACCTTCAATGACCTGCTCCGGCTGATAAACAACGGATTTTGAGGAGCGCGAAAAGTGCAGGTTTCCGTCGGTAAGCGTTAATTTCAAAAGACTTACACATTTGTCCCTGCCGTAATCCTCGCTGTCCTCATCAGGCATTATCGTCATGGCAATTTCCTTTGAAATGCCGTTGTTTACCGCCTCGCGGCGAATATCCGCCACCGGGCGGCGCTCCCTTATAATTATGTAAGGCTGAGACGAAATATCCGGGTTGGATTCGTCACCCAGGAACACGTCGGTACGCTCCAGCACCTGGCAGGAGCCGGCACCGTCATAAAAATACACAAAGCTGTCGCCCGCTATCATCGACGCCTTGACTACGTCCCAGCATTTTGTATCCATCTTCAGCCGCTCCCACTGCTGAGCGGCAAGCCGTGACAGCTGGGCGCACACGCGCTGCATACGCTCCTTTGCAAGCGGCGCGGAAAAGCTGATGCTCATATCGTTCATAGCTACCATTGCGGTTTTGTACTTTACAAGCGGCGCTATAAAATTATAAACGGGCAGCTCTTCATTCTGGCTTTCCAGCCCGTACCACTGATCGCCCTCATAAAAGCGATAGGCGCGCACTGTCTGCTCCTCTATCCCCATTTTTGCATGAACTTCAAGGCACGACTCGTATTCGCTCCAAATCTGTGCCGCATTTACAACGGTGTCGTACAGTCTGCTCATCTGCCGTCACCGCCCTTTTTCGGCAGGTCTGAGCTTTTGCCGTAAGCCTCAATATTCTGCAAAAGGATATTGAGCCTGTCAAGCTCTGTTTCATGACTGCGGCGTCCGCTGTTTTTATGTTTATGCATAAGGCGTGCAAAACATACTGCCGCGGCGGCAATAACAGCCGCAATTAAAATCAGTAATTCCATTATTCCTCCTCAAATTATTATCATCTGCTTTTCGCTGTCAAAGGGGGACAGCTGCTTTTCAAAGCTGAAACCGTATTTATAAGCGGCGGGCGCCTTTTCGGCGGGACGCGGCTGACCCGCGATAAAATAGCGCAGCGCGTCGGGCGCATGGGTCAGCTCGTGCGGCACCCCGGCGCTGTCGGCGGGATTGTGGCTGTCGCACTGCAAAAGCGACATTGCGCGTATAAGATTCTGACAGCTGTCAAAAATCCGCAGTCTTGCAGTCTGCCCGCCCGCTTCATCGTCTGTAACGTGCAGCCATTCCTTAAGCGCCATCCACCCTGCGACACGCGCTGACATCACGCGGGTCAGGCTTACTCCGTTTTCAAGGAAAAGACCTGCAATGCTCTTTCCGCTGTCCTTCTGTCTGCTCCAGAGGTCGGGCGGTGCGAAAACCGCATAAATTTCATCGCCTTTGCAAAGCTCCTTTATCCGCTCTGCCGCCTGCGACACAATAAGCCCGTCTCCTCCGTTGTCCTTTCCCTCGTAAACCTCGGCTGTAACATAAGCGCGCCCGCCGTCGTCCACAGCGATTTTATATGCCGCCAGCATGTCAAGCCCGTAGTCAAGCGAAACATACCTGCGCCACTCACGCGGCACCTCAAAGGCACAAAGCACGTGCACGCTCCTGTCAAACTCTTCAAAAAACCTGCCGTCCGTTATATCCCAGCTGCCGTTTAGCAGCGCGCGCCTGTCCCTGTCGCTCAGCGAGCGCAGACGCTTTACATACTGCGGGTCGCTTTTCATGAGAAAGCGGTTATCGGTCACTCTTGCGGGGATAAACATCCGCGTCAGCTCCCCCGCCTTTGTCACGGTGTCCGGCGCACAGCAGTCGATAAAACGCTTTTTTACCCAGCTGTGACCGATACCACCGGGATTTGTCGAGCTTTTTACATGCTTGGGATACCCGTTTACTCCGCGGCAGCGTGAGAGCATGTAGAGGTACATGCTTTCGGTAAAGTGCGTCAGCTCGTCAAAGCGAATGACGTCGTACTCCGCCGACTGGTACCTGTACACATCCTCCTCGCTGTCACAGTACGCAAAATCTATCAGCGAGCCGTTCACAAACGTCCCCGTGTGGTCGGCTTTGCGATAGCTGTATACTGACTGCGGATAAAGTGCAAGCGATACCCTGATAAGCGATTTTTCAAGCTCCGGCAGTGTTCGGCGGAATATTATCTGTTTTGAGCGCGGATATTTCATCGCGTATAAAAAAGCGTCGATAATCTGCCCGTAGCTTTTGCCTCCGCCAGCCGCGCCGCCGTAAAGCACCTCAAACGCCTGCGCGTCGCAGAATTTCTTCTGGCGCTGCGTCACGGTAATATCCATCAGTCAACTACCCTGATGTTTACCTTGAACTCTCCCGCCGTTTCGGTCGTCTGGGAATCAAGGATTTCCCTTATAAGCTTCACAGCGTCCGACGCGCCGCCGACGGCGCGCTTTACTATCGCGGCGGCGATTGCCTGCTGCACCGTAAACTGCGCGCCCAGTATCGGCTCGTCCGGGTCAGTGATTTTTTTACGGCACAGCTTTTTTACGGTCTCGTCAAAGCTTTTTGACTTTGCCATCTGTTCTCTGTCCCCCCTTTCGATTTATATTTTAACGCCTTAAACCGAACAAAACGAACATAATAAAAAAGACAGTGCCTATTTGAGACACTGTCTTTTCCGTTATATTAAAATTTGTTTATGACAGATACAGCATACGGTAAACCGACAGAATTTTTGCCACCTGAGCACGGGTTGCCGTGTCCTTGGGAGCAAAGTTGGAGCCGTCGATTCCGTCTATGATAAGAGACTGCTGACAAAGGTAAACCGCTTCCTTTGCAAAATTGGAAATCTTTGCGTCATCAGCAAAGACTTTCTTATCCGCTGCTTTCTGAATAGGAATTCCGATATGCTCTGAATACCTGACAAGCATAGTGCAAATCTGCTCGCGCGTTACGCTTCTGAGCGGGTCAAAATCCGTCGGCGACATGCCGTTTACGATTTTGTTTTCGGCAGCCCAGGCAACAGCGCCCGTATACCATTTGCCGGCAGGCACGTCGGCAAAGCCCGAATGTGCGTTCTTGTCGCATTCCACGCCCGATATATTGGCAAGCACCTGAACAAACATAGCTCTGTTCATATCGCCGCCCGGGTCAAAGGCGTCCTTGGCAGTACCGTTAAACAAGCCGTAGCTTACGGCGTAGTCCACATACTGCGTATACCAGCGACCCGTATCCACGTCCTTGAATATCCCGGAGGTGTCTAAAAGCACGTTACCCACAACGGTCGTCGGCACCGTGACCTCCTTGCCCATATAGTGCAGGGTATAGTAGTTTTTACCCACGTTCCACGGGAATTCTTCCTGCTCATAATCAATTACAAAAAAGTAATCATTGAGCATGATGATACCCTCGGACTTGAGCGGGCGGAAATACTCGACCGTTCCGTCCGTATACTCTATTTCAAGCAATAAATAAAGGTAGGAATACGTCTCATCGTACTCAAAAAAGTACGAGCCGCCCTCCCCGCGGTTTTCATCAAGGTATGTATACTTGAAAGGATTTTCCACAACCGTTATAAATCTTACGGGACTTTTAATGACTGAGACGGGAACCGTAACGGAAACGCCGCGGTAGGTTATTTCATAGCTGTTGTCACCGCCCACCGTCCACGGCTTTTCAAACTGGGTATCGGTAATCTCTATCATTTCGCCGTCAATATGCAGAACATCAAAAATCATATCTATAAGCTCATCGCCGTCGATATCCTCGATATTTTCGACATTCTCCAGCTCTGTAATTTTATCCGCCAGGCTGTAATCGACAAAGCCGCCGTCATCAAAATGAATACGCATTTTCATATATAAAAGCGAAAACACAGGATTATAGTAATAAAACGCATTATTTTTTGCGTCCGTCATTTCCATTCCGACCGATATATCGTTTTCAATATATTCGTAGCCGTTTTCAAGAATTTCTATCGATTCCACGCCTTTTTTGCCGGCTGCGGCAAGCGCAGGCACCGACGGCATAACGGCGCACGTCATCACCAAGATAACTATTACAGCAATAAATCTTCTTAATTTTTTCACAAATTCATCCCCTTTTTTAATATATTTTTGATTATATCACACAAAATCATATTTTGCAACATAAATCAATAAAAATATAACAGGCTGCACAATATGTGCAGCCTGTAAATACTCAAATCAAGACATATAGCTGAAATGGAAAACCGAAAGAATTTTTGCCACCTGAGCACGGGTTGCCGTATCCTTGGGTGCAAATTCGGTTTCTGTCATACCGTCGATTATTCCCGCCTGCTGACACGCATATACAGCGTCCTTGGCATATTTTGAAATATCTGCGTCGTCGGCAAAGGTTTTGACGGCAACGTCCTTCTGAAGCTCTACACCGACATGATCTGCATATCTGACAAGCATGGTACACATCTGTTCGCGCGTGACATTACTCAGCGGTGCAAACTCCGTTTCACTGATGCCGTTTACTATACCGAACTGTGCAGCCCATGCAACAGCACCCGTATACCACCTTCCGACGGAAACGTCTTTAAAGCCGGTTTCGGCGTTTTTATCGGTTTTCACTCCCGACATATTGGCAAGCACCTGAACAAACATAGCCCTGTTCATCTCGCCGCCCGGCACAAACGTCGTCTTTGTAACGCCGTTAAAAAGACCGTACGTTACCGCCTCGTCGATATACGGTTTATACCATCTGCCCGCACCCACATCGGTAAACACGGAGGATGAATCGACAGGCACGCTGCTGACAACCGTTACGGGTATCACAACCTCTTTTCCCATATAGCATATCGTACAGCTGTTTTCTCCCTCTGTCCACGGCTTTTCAAACTGGTCGGGCGTGCCGACAACAAATTCATAGCCGTTGTGCAGGTTAAAGCCGTCGGATTTGACGGGACGGTAATACTCGAAGGTGCCGTCGGAATAATCTATTTTGAAAAGACTGTAAGCAAAGCTGTAGGTTTCATCATACTTGAAAAATTCGTCTCCGTATTCGCCGCCGACGGTTTGACCGAGTCTGTCGTCGTTCATGGTATACTTAAACGGATTTTCAACAACCGAAATCCCGATAACGGGGCTTTCAACAATCTTGACGGGAACGTCAACCGACACTCCCATATAGCTTACAATATAGCTGTTGCTGCCGCCGACCGTCCAGGGGTTTTGCTCCTGGTCATACGCCGAATAGGTAAAGGCATAGCCGTTGAGCATAAGCATTTCCTCTGCAAGAGAGCTGAATTCTTCGTCGGTACAATCGGCGGGGATTTTATCGCCGAGGCAGAAATCCTCGGTATCACCGTTTTTGAAATAGATGCGCAGTCTCAGTCCCAGCAAAGAGTTGTCGGGAAGATACACCACCGTTTCATTGCCCTGTTCGTCTGCTACGGTAAAGGATTCCGCACGGTCGTTTTTAATGTAGACATAATTATTCTCAATAATATCTATTTTTTCAACCAAGGACTCAATAACGGTAACAGGGACGCTTACGGAAGCGCCGCCGTATACAACGGTATACGCATTTTCGGTAGTGCCGACCTCCCACAAGCATTCACCGACATTCGAAACGTCAATGCTCGGATAATCTTCACTGTCAATGTCCTCGATAAAGTTTCCGTCTTTGTCAAAAAACGAAAACTCCTTTGTACTGCCGTCGGCATAGGTCGCCCTCAGCTTCAGGTAAATAAACG
Organism: Clostridia bacterium; assembly: GCA_017937065.1. Lineage (GTDB taxonomy): Bacteria > Bacillota > Clostridia > Oscillospirales > QAKW01 > RGIG9041. The sequence continues at coordinate 28,038 of JAGBEI010000017.1, forward strand.
AAATAAACGGGTCATAGTGAAAACCGTCTTCCGAAAACCAGCCGGAGCTCAAATCGTTTTCAACGTACTTATAATCATTTTCAACGATTTCAAGACGCTCCACGGCAGCGCCGCCGTTATCGGCTGCAAATACCGCGCTCTGCGGTATCAGTCCCGATAAAAAAACAACAGCCAGCAGGGCACATAAGATCCGTTTCAGCTTTTTCATATTTTTATCCTCCTTTTGATTTAATCGATTGTAGCATAAAATACGTCGGTTTTCAAGCAAACTATAAATTTAGTAATAAAAATCGCTCGCCATTTTTCGCCTTGTATCGAAACCGCTTTAAAGGTTTGTCGGATAATGTCGTGCTAAAAATATGCATTTGCTATTGACAACATGCTGTTTATATGGTATAGTATTAAACACATCGCGGAGTAGAGCAGTTGGTAGCTCGTCGGGCTCATAACCCGAAGGTCGTTGGTTCAAGTCCTTCCTCCGCAACCAAATTGCAGCACCGAATAAGATATCGGTGTAAAAAATCCCGAAATCTCAGCGGTTTCGGGATTTTTCTATGCCATTTTCCAAGGTCGAGTTCAAAAGATATTATTTCCCCAAAACGACCTTTAGGGAAAACTTGAACCAAGACTGTTACTGTATAATGAAAAGCATTTGAAGCATACGGAGGTGACCTGCTTGAATTTTCCACGGTTGAAGAATGCGTTATTATGCAGGATTCTTGTTTATGTAATTGTCCTCGGCGCATTTATTGCTCCCATTATTATTGTGGTGAATTTGAAATTTATCCCCGATACGGTTAAGGTTCTTGTCGGTATAGGCTTGGCAGTTGGTTTTTTATATTATATTCTTAAGAATTCTGCCTTGTTGATGGGAATGGATGCCGGATTAGCAATTTTGCATTGTAATTATACTGCAAGAAAACGGTTTGTGTTACCACAATCCTTTTCTATCCAAAAGGTTGAGAAGAGAATAGGCAGGTTTGGTCAAAAATATGAGCCAACAGCAATCTTCCCTCGCCCCGAAACGCTTCAATATAAGAGCCATGCTCCAATAATGATTTATTCAAGCGGTATTGAGAAGATTATTGTAACATATCATATTGATTTTCTGGATAAAAACCAATACCACTTGATCGTCAACTCTGCCACAGCGAACTCAAAGGCGTTAAAAGGCAAAAAGAAGCATCGTTTTCTTTACAAATCACAAAAGAGTTCTCCGCTAAACCGTGTTACTGTAATCGTGATATTTGCAAAACAAGTAGATGAGAAATTGAGAGATAGCTTATTCGATATGGTTTGCAAAAATGGCGGGGACGGATTAGATACGGCGATACTTCCGTGTGTGATAGATACAGAAAAACAGATATGTACATTTGACAGTATGCGAATACCTTGCATGGGATTTCAATATCCTGTAAAGAACCGGGGGATAAAAATCATTCGACAATACTTGTTTAATAACAGGTTTTCTTTTGCCGATTCACCGGATACGCTTGATTCCATCAATGATATAGATCCCGAGCAAAGCTTGTGGCTTTTTTGGAAAACGATGAAAAAAGAACTCGTGTCATATGATAAGAACGAGAAAAAACGCTTCGAAAAAATGAAGCATGGTGACATCGTTTTTGAAGATGGCTATATTTATTTGAAATGGGAAGAACACGGCCTCTTGATTTCAGTTGAATTAAATGAAGAACTAAAAACAGCCGAAATTGACTTCATTGACTATTGGGATTATCCGAAATCCCATAAAATCGCAAAAGCTACAATAAAAGAAATAAAGAACATGGTCAATACTTATTTCGCCGGGATAGGATACACCGCAAAATATATTTCTTATGAATGATATCTTTTTCGATGCAACTTACCACTTCGGAACGAGTTACGCTCGTTCCGATTTTTTATTTGACAAAAAATCAGCTAACCGCCCCACAGTTCCTTCTTTCGGGCAAAAAGTCACGCTGTGCCTACCCCGTTGCTTGCAAGCGCGCTCACAATTCTCACGCTTGCTGCCGACTTTTTGCGTATGTGCCTTTAGCGCCGGGCGTCTTTTTTATACCTGTAAGACAAAGCCCTGTAATCCCGAATGGGATTACAGGGCTTTCCTGTATGTGGAAATAATTTGATGTCAGCACCGAAGAGCTGCGGCGTGTATCACCGGAATACATAAGGGCGTATTTAACAACAGGCTGCGGCGCCGGGCGTGCCTGCCGCGCTCACTGCGCAAAGCTCATTATGAATTTGCTTTCCCGCACTTTCTCGGGACTTGTATTCCGATTAAAAATATGCTATAATATTCTAATAACCGATGCAGACTTTATTAAAGGAAAGGTACAATGCGAAACAAAATACTTTCGGAACTCAAGACATTAAAAATTTCAAATTTTCTGTTTTTAACTATTGCCGGGATAATAAACGCCGTCGGCGTAACGATATTTTTATCCCCCGTCAGCCTGTATGACAGCGGAATTTCGGGAACCTCAATGCTTTTGAGCCAGCTCACCCCGGAATATATGAGCCTGTCCTTTTTCCTTATTGTTATAAATGTCCCGCTGTTTCTGTTCGGGCTTAAAAAGCAGGGCATAAGCTTTACCGTATACGCCGTTTACACGGTTGCAATTTATTCGCTCTTTGCATGGCTTATTACAGACGTATTTCCCGTTGACGTCAGCGTCGCCTCTCCGCTTGCAGGCTCAGACCTTTTGCTGTGCGCGCTTTTCGGCGGATTTGTGTCAGGCGTGGGCAGCGGACTTGCAATACGCTACGGCGGTGCAATGGACGGAATAGAGGTTATGGCGGTCATATTTGCAAAGCGGCTGGGAATTACGGTCGGCACATTTGTCATGACCTACAATGTAATTTTGTACATATGCTGCGGAATTGCGCTTGACAGCTGGATTTTGCCGCTGTACTCGATTGTGACCTACGGGGCGGGCATAAAAACCGTGGATTTTATCGTAGAGGGTATAGACCGTTCAAAATCCGCGATGATAGTGACCTCAAAGCCGGACGAAATCTGCGCCGCGCTCTCCAAGCAGTTTGAATGCGGCATGACAATAATGGACGCCAAAGGCTACTATTCGGGAGATGAAAAATCGGTGGTGTATATTGTTATCAACAGATTCCAGGTCGGAAAAATGCGGGAGCTTGTCCACAGAGAGGACAAGAACGCCTACATATCCATTTCCGATATTGCGGACGTTTTCCATGCCGCTAATATGTAAATATAAAAACACGGAGGTTAAAACCTCCGTGTTTTTATATTCCGAGCTTTGATTTTATTGTCATACTGTATTCTGTGGGCGACATATGCTCGTACTTTTTAAATATCCTGCTGAAATAATGAATAGATGCAAACCCGAGCGCGGAAGCAATCTGAGTCACGTTTCGGTCACCCGCGCGCAGATAGACCTTTGCCTTTTTAACACGGCATTCATTGACATAATCTATAACGGTGGTGCCGTATACCCTTTTAAAATGCCCGCAAAGCGTAGTTTTATTGGTATTAAAGATAAAGCACAGCTCGTCCAGCGTTATATTTTTATAAAAATTATTCTCTATATAATCGTGAATTTCACGCATTTTCCCGTCCTCGGCGCCGCCGTCTTTGCGGTCGGGACTTACCGTTACGCTTCTTATTAAGCCGATAAGGAATATTTCCAGGCGCAGCTTTATCATCTGGTCTGCGCCGAACGGAAAATCAGTCCGCTTTTTCATATCCTTTAAGTTGGGGACATCATAGGGCGGCAGAAAAACCGTCCTTCCCTCCTTTATAACCTCGGTCAGAGCGCGAACCTGCTCGGGCGGCAGGGTTGCAGGCGTACACGAAAACCTGTCAAGCTCGGGGCAGTCGCACTCAAAGCCGATGATGATTACGTCAGGGGGAGTCTGCGCCTCGCAATAGAGCGAATGCTGCTCAAGGCTTTTATGAATAATCAGCTGGTTTTTATCAAGCCGCCCCGAATACCCCTCCGCGCTCACATAAATCGAACCGTTGTCAACATACACAAGCTCACGGAATTCGTGTCTGTCATTGTCGGTATGATACTGCTCGGTAAACTCAAAATAATGAATGTTTGCAAGCCGCGTGACATTCAGTGCATTTTGAAACTTTTTCAGCTTGAATTCCATGAAAACACTCCTTTTTTTAAGAATACCACAACAGCGAAATTTAATCAATATTAAAACAATTAAATATTGTATAAAAATTGTTTAATATTTGCTAAATACAAACCGTCTCTTTTGAAGTATATTTAATACAATAAACGCTTTAATAAAGGAGAGACAGCAATGAGCAGAATTTGTATACCCGATTATGAGTATAAGGAAAGAATTCAAAAAGCGGCAAAGCTGATAAGAGAGCGCGGACTGGACGTTATGGTAGTTTCAAGCACCGAATCGGACTATGCCAACGCGAGATATTTCAGCGGTTTCTGGCCGCTTTTCGAGCGGGCGGGCGTTGCAATTTCGGCAAGCGGGGACGCGGCGCTGATGGTCGGCCCAGAATCGGCTGTATTTGCAAAGGATTTCGGTAAAATCGACAAGCAGTTTGTTCTGCGCGAGTTCCGTGAGTCAGCCGACCCGTCGTACCCGGAGCTGCACGCAGATACCTTTAGCGATGTATTCAAAGCAATAGGCGTTACGGGCGGGCATATAAAAATCGGCTTGGGAAGCTATGTTGAATGCACCCTGCCGATATTTGAGGGACTGCGCGAAAGCTTCCCGATGGCAGAGATTGTCAAATGCAACGACATTATGGTCGAGCTTCGCCAGATAAAGAGCGAAAACGAGCTTGCATGTATAAAAGAGGGATTCAGGATTATAGAGCTTGCAACAGACGAGGTTATACGCAATCTGCGTCCCGGCGTTACCGAGCTTGAAATGGTAGGCGTTGCGCAGAAGGTTATCTACGAGAACGGCGCGGAGTACGAGGGCTTGCCGATGTACGTTTTCAGCGAGGAATCCACCCGCCACGCCATCAGCCGCTCGCGCTACCGTACTCTGAAAAAGGGCGATATTGTTCAGCTTAACCTGTCCGCTAAGATTGACGGATATTCACCGTCCATCGGTCTGCCGGTAGTACTGGGCAAGCTGGAGGGTGAGCGCCGCCGCATTGTGGAGTTCTGCCTTGAGGCGCACAAATGGACGGAAAGCCGCATCAAAGCAGGCGTAACGGCAAGCGACATTGCAAAGGATTTCTATAAGCTGTATGAGGAAAACGGCATGAGGGAAAACTATGTTTACGGTCCCTGTCACGGCACCGGTATGATTGAGGTCGAGGCTCCCTGGATGGAGACAATAAGCGATTACAAGCTCCGGGAAAACATGACCTTCCAGGTCGATACGTTTATTTCCGGCCCCACCTTCGGTGTGCGCTGGGAAAAAGGCGTTGCGGTCAAAAAGGACGGCTGCCTGTCCATGACCGACTATTTATCGAAGGGAATAATCGAAATAAATGACTGACGGAGCAGGAAAAAAAACTTGGATAATTCCCGACTGCGAGCTGCCGCAGGAGGGAGAGGGCGTACTTAAGGGACATGAATCGGTCATTGTCGTAAACGACAGCGACAGTGACGCCGAAATTGCGGTAAAGCTGTTTTTTACTGACAAAGACGCCGACAGCAGCATCAAATGGCAGGTCAAAGCGGGCAGAGTGCGCTGCTTTCGCATGAACAGCACCGACGATATGTGCGGTGTGAAAATTCCCTATGACACGCAGTATGCAATGAAGCTGAAAAGCAGCTGCAACATTGTCGTACAATACGGCAGGCTTGACAACCGCCAGACAAATTTGGCATATTACACAACGCTCGGCTATAATCAATAAACGCCGGCAAAGCACGGTGTACCCAAGGGCTGCACCTCATACAAATACCGCCGCGTCGCTGCGGCGAAAGGTACGGTGATTTTATGAAGCTTGATTTTTGTTTTCCGCGCGAGCTTGAGCGGATAAAAAAGGAAAATATCCCCGTCGTTATCGCGGGCGGCACCGTTGAATATCACGGCCCGCACTGCTCATACGGCTGCGATACGCTTGTGGCGCAGGGGCTGATTGAAAGACTTTCCGAGCAAAAGGAAATATGTATTGCTCCGTCTGTCTCTTACAGTCCGGCAAGCTACGCCGTGGCAGATGAAAAGAGCGGCACGGTGCATGTGGAGGAGGACGCGTTTGAGGCGTATCTCTACTATGTGTTTTTCAGTATGCTGTCCTCTGGGCTGCACAATATCTACGTCGTCATTCATCACCAGTTTGAAAATGAATCGCTCATGCCCATGACGCTGTCTTACATGAAAGCGGCAAAGCGCGCCACCATGAAATATCTTGAAAGCACGCTCGGCCGCGGCTGGTGGGGCAGCGAGAGCTACTCAAATTATTATCAGCAGCTTGAGGGCGCAGACAATCCGTTTGGCTGGATAAAGGTTATCCCGACAATGAGTACGGAGGTTCAAAAAGCCACCGGCTACGACCACGCAGGCAAGTTTGAGTGCTCGATACTGATGTCGCTCTACCCCGAAGCCGTAAAGCCGGACAGACTGGGTGATATCGACCACTGGTTTACAAAGAGCGCCGCAGAGGCAGACACAAAGCTGGGCGATAAGATGGTAAGGCTCTCGCTTGAGTATTTGAATAATACCATAAAATAAAAAAATCTCGTCGGTTGTCCGACGAGATTTTTTTCATATCTGCGGCTTTGCCTTTGACTCGCAGTAAACGCAGCGGTATACCCGCCTGTCCCTGTCGGTCAGTCTGAAAACGTGCTCTATATCCTGCTCGGTAGAGGTTATGCATCTGGGGTTTTTACAGCGTATAACACCGCGCACAAGCCGCGGCAGCTCAACGTGCCGCTTTTCAATGCGCTTGCCGTCCCTTATGATGTTAACCGTAATGCCGGGGTCGACATATCCCAGCACGTCAAGGTCAAGGTCAATCTGCGCGTCAATCTTGATAATGTCCTTTCTGCCCATCTTGCCGCTTTGAACATTCTTGATGATAGCGACAGAGCAGTCAAGCTCCGAAAGCCCCAAAATCCTGTACAGCTCCATGCTCTGACCCGCGCGGATATGGTCGAGCACTATTCCGTTTTTTATCGAATCAATCGTCATTTTACCGCACCTCCGACAACAGCTTGAGTATCAGCGCCATACGTATATACTTCCCGTTTTTCACCTGCTTGAAATAGCAGGCGCGCGGGTCGTCGTCAACCGCGGTCGATATCTCGTTGACGCGCGGCAGAGGATGGAGTATTTTAAGCCCGGACTTTGCATTTTCCAGCTTGTCCGGCGTTAAAATATAGCTGTCACGCAGACGCAGATAATCGTCCTCATTGAAAAACCGCTCCCGCTGAACGCGCGTCATGTACAGAATGTCAAGAGTATCCATAACATCCGTCATGCTGCCGACCTCTGTATACTCAATTTTGTTTTTCTTTAGTATTTCATCGCGCACGTAACCCGGAACCCTCAGTTCCTCAGGGGATATAAGCACGATTTTGATGTTTTCATACCTGGACAGAGCCGAAATGAGCGAGTGCACCGTTCTGCCGAACTTCAGGTCGCCGCAGAACCCGACAGTGAAGCCCTCAAGCCTGCCCAGCTCTCTTTTGATTGTCAGCAGGTCGGTTAAGGTCTGTGTAGGGTGGTTATGCCCGCCGTCGCCGGCGTTTATTATCGGAACGCCGCTTTTGAGCGACGCGGCAAGCGGCGCGCCCTCCTTGGGATGGCGCATTGCTATAATATCGGCATAGCAGCTTACCGTCTGAATGGTATCCGACACGCTCTCGCCCTTTGATGCGGAGCTGGACTGCGCCTCGGAAAAGCCGAGCACGCTGCCGCCCAGCTCAAGCATTGCCGCCTCAAAGCTGAGGCGCGTTCTCGTCGACGGCTCAAAAAACAGCGTGGCAAGCTTTTTGTATCTGCATTTTTCGCGGTAGCTTTCGGGGTTTGCGATTATATCCTCAGCCCTGTCGATAAGCTCGTCTATCTCTTTTACGCTCAGATCCATTATATCTATCAAATGGCGCATATCATCTACCTCTTTATCCAGGACTCGTCCGACGGATTGTCACGGAATGCGCGCAGTCTTTCAATATCGCCGTCCGCGATATATCCGCTCTCTGCCGCCTGTTGAATGACCGTGTCAAAGTCTGTAAGGCTGACATTTTTAACATTTGCGTCCGCCAGTCTTTCAAGACCCTTTTTCATGCCGTAGGTAAAGATGCTGACAATTCCCAGCACCTGGGCGCCCGCCCCGCGCAGCGCCTCCACCACCTCGATGACGCTGCCGCCCGTTGAGATAAGATCCTCGATTACAACAACCTTCTGCCCGCGCTCTAATCTGCCCTCGATGCGGTTCTGCCTGCCGTGATCCTTATTGCCCGAGCGCACATACCCCATCGGCATGCCCAAAAGGTGCGCGGCAATCGCCGCATGTGCGATACCCGCCGTGCTTGTGCCCATGAGCACCTGCGCCTGCGGATATTCGCTCTTTACCGTCTGTGCGATAGCGTTTTCTATAATGTCTCTCTGCTCCGGCGCTGTCAGTATCAGACGGTTGTCGCAGTAAATGGGGCTTTTGATGCCGCTTGCCCACGTAAACGGCTCGTCGGGGCGTAAAAACACCGCCTTTATTTCCAGTAATGCTTTTGCTGCTTTAATTTTCATATCGTCACCTCTTAAATTTATTTGCCTAAAAATTCCCTGCACGCCCGCTCGTATGCCGAAACAGGGTCGGGCGCTTTTGTAATCGGTCTGCCGACAACTATGTAATCCGAGCCTATCTCACGCGCCTTTTCGGGGGTGGTGATGCGTACCTGGTCTCCGGCATCGCCGCCCGCAAAGCGAATTCCGGGCGTTACGGTCAGAAACTTATTTCCGCACGCCGCCTTTACATCCCGTACCTCAAGCGGCGAGCAGACAACGCCCGACAGACCGCAAGCCGCGGCGGTCTTAGCATAATGAGAAACAACCTGCGCCATCGGCTTTTGGATAAGCAGGTCGTTTTCCAGCGTCTCCTGCGACGTGGAGGTGAGCTGCGTTACCGCTATAAGCAGCGGGCGCGTGCCGTCAGGGCGCGTCAGTCCCTCAAGCGCCGCCTCCATCATTTTGCTGCCGCCTGCGGCGTGCAGGTTTGTCATGTCTACATTCAGCTTTGACAGCACCGCCATAGCCGACTTTACGGTATTCGGTATGTCGTGCAGCTTCAAATCAAGAAAAATCCTGTGCCCGCGCCGCTTTATCTCTTTTACGGCGTCAGACCCCATTGCATAGAACAGCTCCATTCCGATTTTAACATACGGCTTTTTGTCATGAAAGAGATCTAAAAAAGCCATCGTCTCGCTCTCGCCCGGAAAGTCAAGTGCGATTATTACATCCTCAGCCATTGTGTGCGCCTCCTATTATATCCTTTAAATTTTCTATTCCGTATTTGCTCATCGCCTGCGGCAGGTCGCGTATTATGTCAAAACAGGCGCACGGGTTTACAAGGTTTGCCGCGCCCACCTGCACGGCGCCCGCGCCCGCAAGCATCATCTCGATAACGTCTTCAGCGCTCGACACGCCGCCCATGCCGATTATCGGAATTTTCACCGCCTCATAGACCTCGTACACCATTCTCAGCGCAAGCGGGAATATGCAAGGTCCTGACATTCCGCCCTTTGTATTGGCGACCGTCGGCTTTTTTGTTTTAAGATTGATGCGCATTCCCAGCAGCGTGTTTATCATGGAAATTCCGTCCGCGCCCGCGTCCTCAACGGCGCGCGCGATTTCGGTTATGTCGGTGACGTTGGGCGTCAGCTTTATATACACCGGCTTTTTGACAGCCGCCTTCACCGCGCGCGTAACCCTTGCCGCAGCCTCGGGGGAGGTGCCAAAGCTCATGCCTCCGCCGTGGACGTTGGGGCAGCTTATATTGATTTCCAGTATTCCGACCTGCTTTACACCGTCCAGTCTTTGGGCGCAGTAAACATAGTCCTCAACCGAAAATCCGCTGATGTTGGCTATAAGCGGCTTATTAAAGCATTTGGCAAGGCGCGGCAGCTCGTTACTTATGACAGCCTCAACGCCGGGGTTTTGAAGTCCGACCGAGTTTATAAGCCCGGACGGGATTTCCGCAATGCGCGGCGTGGGGTTGCCGAAGCGCGCGTCGCGCGTCGTACCCTTAAAAGAAATAGAGCCCAGCACGTTAATATCGTAATAATCCGAAAACTCATACCCGAAGCCGAAGGTTCCCGACGCGGGAATAACAGGGTTGTCCAGCTTAATGCCGGAAAGCGAAACGCTCAAATCAGTCATCAAAAATCACCTCGCTCTTTTTCAGTACGGGGCCGTCGCGGCAGATGCGCTTATTTCCGTACCTTGTCCTGCAGGTACACCCCATGCACGCGCCGAAGCCGCAGCCCATGCGCTCCTCAAACGAAAGCTCGCCCTCCGCTTTGGTCTTGCCGTATACGGCTTTCAGCATAGGCTCAGGGCCGCACGCATAAAAATAGCTGTAATCCCGCGGCAGAATATCGGTGACAAACCCGCGCTCGCCCAAGCTGCCGTCCGCCGTTGCGACAAGCACGCGCGCGCCCAGAGCGCGAAGCTCGTCGACCAAAAACACGTCCTTTTTGCTGTTAAAGCCCAGCACCGCCGTAACGCTCTTACCCTGCTTTACAAGCCGTTTGCAGAGCAGGTACATGGGCGGCGCGCCCACTCCGCCGCCGATAAGCAGCGGCGTATCGCCCGCCCTGTCCGTGTCAAAGCCGTTGCCCAGTCCCGTGAGCAAATCAAGCTCGGCTCCGGCACCAAGCGCCGACATCTTTTCAGTGCCGCCGCCGACCGTTTTGTAAATAAGGGTCAGCACGCCGTCCTGCGCGTCGCACACGGATATAGGGCGGCGAAGATAAAAGCCGTTCAGCTTTATATTGACAAACTGACCTGGCGCCGTTATTTCCGATATATCGCCGCTCAGCGTCATTTTAAAAACGTCTGCGGCGATTTTCTCATTTTCAAGTATCTTAAATACTGACTGCTTCATGCCCCTCTCCTTATGCGTCGATTGTGGAGATTGTAAGCGTCGTCTCCTCCAAAACGTCCAGCAGCACGCGCACCGTATCCAGTGCCGTGAAGATTGTCACGTTGTTTTCAACGGCGCAGCGGCGGATTTCATAGCCGTCCGTCATGACCGCCTCGGAGTTGATGTCGCGCGTGTTTATGACATAGTTTACATACCCGCGGCGGATAGAGTCCAGTATCTCCTCGCTGCCCTCCGACAGCTTTGCACGTACGCGGGTGCGTATGCCGTGCTCCTTCAGGTACATTGCCGTGCCGTGAGTCGCCTCGATATTAAAGCCGAGATTGTAAAATCTGCGGATAAGCGGCAGCGCCTCCTCCTTGTCCGCGTCCGCAATCGTCACAAGGATTGTGCCGTAATTTACGACATTCATGCCGGAGGATTTAAGCGCCTTATACAGCGCGCGGGTCATGGTCTTGTCGCAGCCTATCGCCTCACCCGTCGATTTCATCTCGGGCGAGAGATAGGTGTCCATGCCGCGCAGCTTGGAAAAGGAGAATGCGGGCGCCTTGACATACCAGCGCTCCTTTTCCTTAGGATAAAGCTCGGTAATGCCCTGCGCCTTTAACGTCTTGCCCAGCATGACAAGCGTTGCGATATCCGCTATGGCAAAGCCTGTGGACTTTGAAATAAAGGGCACCGTTCTGGACGAGCGGGGATTGACCTCGATTACATACACATTTTCGTCGCTGTCAACAATGAACTGGATATTGTACAGACCGACAATGCCGATGCCCAGCCCCAGGCGCTTTGAATAGTCAAGAATGGTGTTTTTCACCTTGTCCGACACGCTGAAGGTCGGATATACGCTGATAGAGTCGCCCGAATGCACGCCCGTGCGCTCGACATGCTCCATAATTCCGGGGATAAACACGTCGGTGCCGTCGCACACGGCGTCCACCTCAAGCTCCTTGCCCTTGATGTACTTATCAACAAGCACGGGCTTGTCCTTATCGATTTCAACCGCCGTTTTGAGGTAGTGGCGCAGGCTCTGCTCGCTTGTCACAATCTGCATGGCGCGCCCGCCGAGCACAAAGCTGGGACGGACAAGCACGGGATAGCCGATTTGGGCGGCGGCTGCAACGCCGCTTTCAACGTCTGTGACCGCAGTGCCGTCGGGCTGCGGGATTTCAAGCTCCTCCATGACCTTTTCAAACAGGTCGCGGTTTTCCGCGCGGTCAATGGCGGCGCTGTCCGTTCCGATAATCTTAACGCCGCGCGCCTGGAGCTTGTCCGCAAGGTTAATCGCCGTCTGTCCGCCCAGTGACGCAACAACGCCCTGCGGCTTTTCAAGGTCAATAATGCTCATAACGTCCTCAATGGTCAGAGGCTCAAAATACAGCTTGTCGCTTATCGTATAGTCGGTCGACACCGTTTCGGGGTTGTTGTTTATAATGATTGCTTCAAATCCGTTTTCCTTGATTGTCTTTACCGCGTGAACGGTGGAGTAGTCAAATTCGACGCCCTGACCTATTCTGATAGGTCCCGAGCCGAGCACGACGATTTTTTTGCCGTCGCTCACCCTGGACTCGTTTTCCTCCTCGTAGGACGAATAGAGATAGGGTATATAGCTGTCAAACTCCGCCGCGCAGGTATCAATCATCTTGTATGCGGGCAGTATGCCGTTTTTGACGCGAAGGTCATAAATCTCCCGCTCGCCGCAGCCCCAAATATCGGCAACAATGCGGTCGGAAAAGCCCATTCGCTTGGCGCAGCGCAGCTCGTCAATGTCAAAGCGCGCGTTTTTAAGCGCTGTCTCCTCGTCCGTGATGTTTTTAATCTTATCTAAAAACAGCATGTCAATCTGCGTCTCGTTTGCAATAACGCCCAGGTCTGTGCGGCGGCGGATAAGCTCGGCTATTGCGAACAGCCTGTCGTCCCGCCCGCTCATTATATATTCAAGCAGCTCGGATGTTTCGGTATCGTCAAACTTTTTGAGGTGCAGGTGATATGCGCCCACCTCCAGCGAGCGCACCGCCTTCAAAAGGCTTTCCTCTATTGTTCTGCCGATGGACATAACCTCGCCCGTCGCCTTCATCTGGGTCGAGAGCTGATTTGAGGCAAGCGCAAACTTGTCGAACGGGAAACGCGCCATCTTTGTAACTACATAGTCAATCGCCGGCTCAAACGACGCGGGAGTGTTGGCAAGCTTAATTTCGTCCAGCGTCATGCCGACAGCGATTTTCGCGGTAACGCGCGCTATCGGATAGCCCGATGCCTTGGACGCCAGCGCGGACGAGCGGGAAACGCGCGGATTTACTTCGATAAGGTAGTAGTCAAAGGACTGCGGGTCAAGCGCAAACTGTATGTTGCAGCCGCCCTCCACCTTCAGCGCGCGGATAATTTTGAGCGCGCTGTCGCGCAGTAAATGACACTCCCTGCCTGTCAGCGTCTGGCTGGGGCAGACGACAATCGAGTCGCCCGTGTGCACGCCGACAGGGTCTATATTCTCCATATTGCAGATGGTGATGACGGTGTCGTTTTTATCCCGCATTACCTCATACTCTATTTCCTTATAGCCCTTGATTGATTTTTCCACAAGCACCTGATGCACGGGTGAGAGCTTCAGCGCGTTTTTCATGATGTCGCGAAGCTGACTTTCATTGTCGGCAAAGCCGCCGCCCGTACCGCCCAGCGTAAACGCGGGACGCAGCACGACAGGGTAACCGATATCGTTTGCCGCCTGCACCGCCTCCTCTATCGAGTGGGTGATTTCGCTGGGCAAAACCGGCTCGCCCAGGCTCTGGCACAGCTCCTTGAACTTTTCGCGGTCCTCCGCCATATCAATGGACTCGGAGGAGGTGCCCAAAAGCTCTGTACGGCATTCGGCAAGCACGCCCTTGCGCTTCAGCTGCATTGCAAGGTTAAGTCCCGTCTGTCCGCCGATACCGGGAACGATGGCGTCGGGGCGCTCATAGCGTATGATTTTGGCGACATATTCAAGCGTCAGCGGCTCCATATACACCTTGTCCGCGATTGCGGTGTCAGTCATAATGGTGGCGGGATTGGAGTTTACGAGAATAACCTCATACCCCTCCTCGCGCAGAGCGATACACGCCTGCGTACCTGCATAGTCAAACTCGGCAGCCTGACCTATGACAATAGGCCCCGAGCCGATGACAAGCACTTTTTTTATATCTGTTCTCTTAGGCATTGTATTTTTCCTCCATTGAAGCTGTAAATTCGTCGAAAAGATGTGAATTTCCGCGCGGTGCGGGCGTACTGTCGATGTTGAACTGCATCGCAAATACGCGGTCCTTTTTGCACCTTACGCCCTCCGCCGTATTATCCATCAGATTTATGTGCGTAAGCTCAAGGCCGGTGCCTTCAAGACTGTCAACGCTGACGGCAAAGCTGTGGTTTTGATTGGTAATTTCCACTTTGTCCGTCGTGAGATTTCTGACAGGGTGATTTGCGCCGTGATGCCCGAATTTGAGCTTATACGTATCGGCGCCGTAGGCAAGGCAGACAAGCTGGCAGCCAAGACCTATGCCGAAAATCGGGTACTTTCCGCGCAGCGCCTTTATCATAGCCGTAACGGGCGCTGCCGCCTTCGGGTCTCCCGGACCGCTTGAGACAATGACACCGTCGGGATTTATCTTTTCTATTTCTTCGGCGCCTGTATTCCAAGGCATGACGGTTACATTGCAGCCGCGTGACATAAGCGAGCGGATAAGGCTGAGCTTTATGCCGCAGTCAACAGCCACAACATTGAATTTATGATTTGAGGTGCGGGAGTACCATTTCTTTTTACAGCTGACGTCCGCCGCCGTATTTTGCCGTGCGGGAGCATTTGATATAATTTCAAGCGCCCTTGACACGGGCATGTCCGGCGTCGTAATCAGCGCGCGCATACTGCCGCTGTCGCGTATTGAGCGGGTGAGCTTGCGCGTGTCAAGCCCCTCAATGCCCGGAATTCGGTTTTCCTCCAAAATCTCCGACAGTGTTTTTGTATATCTGAAATTCGACGGGCTGTCGTTGTATTCTCTGACGATAAGCGCACCGACAGACAAAACGCGGCTTTCAAAATCGTCGTCTGCCACGCCGTAATTGCCTATAAGCGGGTAGGTCATGACTACTGCCGTGCCCGCATATGCCGGGTCGGAAACTATTTCCTGATAGCCCGCCATCGAGGTATTGAACACAACCTCGCACACGCACTCCTTTTCCCTGTCGCCGAATGCAAAGCCCGGATATTCCGTACCGTTTTCCAAAACGAGCTTTCTGTCATACTGTCTTTTCATATCTCTTCTCCTTTATAAACAGTTGAAATTCTTCTGCCGTAAACTTCCATGCCCTCAAACGGGGTTGCGCGGCCCATCGACACAAATTCATCGGGGTCTATATCATAGCTTTCATTCAAATCAAATACCGTAAAGCAGCCGCTGTTGTCTATACCAAAGCGCTTTGCGGGCGCGATGCTCATCGCCTCAATCAGCCTTTCAAGGCTGATTTTTCCCGTTTTCACAAGCCCTGTATACAGGACGGGAAACGCCGTTTCAAGACCGACAACACCCATAAGACTGCCGCGCAGTCCGCGGGATTTTTCATCGGCAGTATGCGGAGCATGGTCTGTTGCAATCATGTCCACCGTACCGTCCCGCAGTCCTTCTGTCAGCGCGGCACGGTCGTCTGCGCTGCGAAGCGGAGGGTTCATCTTAAACCGCCCGTCCTCCTGCAAATTATCATCTGTCAGTATGAGGTAGTGCGGCGCGGTCTCGCAGGTGATGTTTACGCCGCTCTTTTTTGCCTGACGTATAAGCTCCACGCTCTCCTTTGCGGACACATGGCATACGTGATACGCGCAGCCCGTCGCCGCGCAAAGCTCAATATCGCGCGCTATCTGCCGCCATTCCGACTCGGACGGAATACCCGTATGCCCGTGCGCCGCGGCATACGCGCCGTCATGAATATATCCGCCGCCCACAAGCGACATATCCTCGCAGTGCGCGCAGATAACCTTGCCCAGCGACTTTGCCTTTTCCATTGCCGCGCGCATGAGCGCACCGTTTTGCACTCCGCGCCCGTCGTCCGAAAAGCCCGCGACAAACGGAGCCATGCCCTCCATATCGGAAAGCGCCAAGCCCTCCTGCCCGACTGTTATCGACCCGAACGGAAGTATCTGTATTTTACCGTCGCGTTTTATTATGTCAAGCTGCTTTTCAAGGTGCGAAAGACTGTCCGGCACTGGGTTCAGATTGGGCATAGTGCACACAGCCGTAAACCCGCCGTTTGCCGCCGCGGCACTTCCCGTCAAAATCGTTTCCTTAAAAGAAAAACCCGGCTCACGAAGATGTACATGAACATCAACGAAACCGGGAAAAATATAAATATCATTGCCGAAAGTCTTATTTTCGGAATTTATAAACACTCCGTCCAGGAAAACATTTTTCTCAAATGCAAAACTGCCGTTTTTATATACATATGCTCTGTCAAAAACCGCGCTCATTCTCTTCCTCCGCAAATTTTTTCAATTATACCACATCAGAAAAGAGCTTGTCAACCGTTTTTTATTAAAACCGGGTTCTGTGTTTGTCCGAACCGATAAATTATAAGCAAAGCACCACAATACGCTCAACGCAAGCCATACTTTTTATTCATATTCTGTGCTACGCCCGGCGCACTTTGTGCAGTATAAGCGACGCCGGCAGCATTATGGCGGTCAGCACAAGCATTAAAACGGTATTTGCCGGAAAATAGCTGTACAACTCGGGCAACGAACGGAAAGCGCCGTAAAAGAGCGCATATTCGCCCAATAACTCGGGCATCATCGTCACCTCCAGCACGCCGTATGCCATCAAAAACACCATAGTATAAACTCTGCTTCTGAAAACTGCCATCAAAAACAACGTAATCGTCACATAAAACAGCATTGCGACAGAACACTGAGTCAGAATAGCTGCTGTGTCCAAAAGTGCATACTCTATCCCGAAATTCCGAATATTAGCCTCTATATTGGCATTCATTCTGAAAACAGACAGTACGACAAACGGAAGATATACCGCCTCTAAAGCAATCAGAATTCTGACATAGCGCATAAACACCGTCTTAAAGGTGCCAAGCCCGAAGGCGCCGATATAATGTGCGGAGGGCAATCGGAACGTCTCTTCAAAATAAAAGGAAACAACGGTACAGACAAATATAAAAACCACAAATTGCAGCCATATATAAATATCGCCGTCTGCATACGGAGTTTGTGCATCCGTCCAGCCGCATGACAAATAAAACGGCTTTTTGAAAAGCTGCATAAATATAAGATATAAAACAAGCAGCAGCAGCGGCAGCCTTACAGCCAGAAAGTCGGTCTTTTTACTCCACCGTGACATCTTCCGCCTCCCGGTAGTGCATCCACAGCTCTTCAAGTGTAGCTTCCCTGCCCAGAGAACTCAAAAACTCACCGTAAGGCAGGTGACATGTCACCCTGCCGCGCGACAGCATAATTATGCTGTCCGCAAGCGACTCGATATCGTCCAGTATATGCGTTGAAATTATAACTGTCTTACCCTCGAAACACTCCTTTATCGTGCGGTAAAACTGTCTGCGCTCCCCGGGGTCTACGCCCGCCGTCGGCTCGTCTAAAATGATTACCTCAGATTTTCCCATAAGCGCTGCCGCAATGCCGACGCGCCGCTTCATTCCCTCCGAGCACTTTTTAAACTTGTTTTCAAGAAAGGCATCGGTATTGGTTCTTTGCGCCGCCAGCGCCACCTCATTCTTAACCTCTTCCTTGGGCACGCCCTTCAAGCCCGCAACAAACTCCAGTATCTCCCGCACCTTCAGCATCGGGTATACGTCAAACACCTGCGGAAGATAAGAGATAAGTTTTGCATAATCCTCACTGCCGCACGGAATTTCGTTTATTTTTATACTGCCGCTGCCAGAAAGCTGACCCGTTATGCAGTTTATAAGAGTTGACTTTCCGCTGCCGTTCTCGCCGACAAGCAGCGTAAAGCCGCTGTCAACATTTAAATTTATATTTTTTAAAGTAGACTCGTTCTTTTTATACCCGAAATTTAAATTCTCAATATTCAGCATATCGGTCCCCTAATCTGTGTTGTAAATCCAAAATGCAACATAACAAAATCATCATACGGTACCGCAAAAGCATTCGTACCGTACATATAATATATGATAAATACTTTTGGTTTTTCCTCCCACTTTCCTTCTACAATTTCATTTTTTTCGTGGTCAAAATATAGGTTAGAATCCTCACGAAAAATCCTGTAAATCTCGTCATGGTCAGTCAATTTATCGCAGCTTGCATAATAAAATGTTATCCCGTCCTTTTCTGTCTGCGTCAAAAATCCGCTGAAAAAGCAAGCGGTGGACGCACTGTCGGATATTATATATATATCACCCTGCTCTTCCATGTCCAAATTTGAAATAAGCGTATTACCGCTTTTTATTTTAAGATCATACTGTTTTTGACTTTTGTCTCCGTCGATTTTTGGCAAAAATGCAAAATCGGGCGGCAGCGCACAGCTGACGGCAGATGTATAAATATTCATGGAGTTGGCATTGCTGACATAAGATATTCTGCCGCGGCAGCGAAGCTCCAATGTAAACTCATCGTCCGGACTATGCACTGTCAGCAAATCTCCGCTTCGCTCAAAATCCGCCGTCCTTCCGCCGATTTCAAGCGACTTAATATCAAGGCTTTCGTCAATGCGCAGTGTCACGCTTTCGGCATCACCCGTTCCTTTCACACCGACAGCAATGTCATATTCAGCCCATTCTTTCAGCGAAATATTTCCACTGTATGAAGTTATTTTATACGGCTGCGTTTTATAACCTGAAATATACAGTTTTTCCTCATTCGAATATCTTACAGGGTGCAATTGAAAATAAAAAGCGGAAAATATGCAAAGAAAAACCGCGCTTACCACGGCGCCGCTCATAGCTTTAAATGTGAATTTCTTTTTTGCAATCTGTATTATTATAAAAAATATTGTCAGGCATAAAAATACGCTAATAAGAAATTTTACAAAAAATTCCGTATCGACAACGGGACCGCGGTATTCTACCGGCATTCCAACGGCAAATTTTTGCTGAGATGAAAAGTAATGGGAGAAACTATACATTCTATTACTGTCTCCGGAAAAAAGCCAGTTGAATAAATATTCATTTAAAAATGTATTTAAAATAGTAAAAGGTATAGCAAACAAATATGAATATACAGAATTTGTAATATATCCGATTAAAAATCCGAATGTTTGTGCGATTAAAATTATTACAAGCCACCTTAACACGCCGTAAACAACACTAATAAAAACAAATAACGCGCCGACCTTTTCCACAATGCCCGAAATCAGCATAAAAGCAAACGGAATTACACATATTGTCGATGAACAAACAATTACGGACAAAAATTTAACGCCCACACTTTTACTTCTCGGCACAAAACAAATATTTTCAAGCGTATTTTTTTGCTGCGAGAAAAACACAGCAACACTGAAAAGCAAAACATACATAACAGCGTCCATAAAAGTTAAAGTATCAAAGAAAACGACGTAATTGCTGTAATAAGAATCGCTCAATAACTGAAAAGAAAAAAAAGCATATCCTCCAAATATCAAAAAGATAAATAAATAGAAAATAAACGAGCGGAAAATTAGTTTAGAATTGAGTTTAAATAACAGTTTATTCATATACTCTCCGATTGAATAATCCGCACTTTTCAGTGCGGATTATTCTTAAATTTTTATGGTATGGTAACGCTTGTTCGTCCGTTTGCACCAGTACCGGTCGCCTCGGTTATACGTGAATAATAAGCATGACCGTAAATGGAATTAAAATATACGCCTTTCCATGCTCCATTAGCTCCCGAAAAACGCACTTCTGTCACCCAAGTATCTTGGCTCCATTCGTTTACGTAAAAAATCGAACCATGAACCGAGACATTACGGTTTGACAGAATTGAAACATTGTATCTTTTTTCACCCGGCGAGCCCAAATCCCATATTCTTCCATTATCTTTTCCGTTCCAATGTGTTTCACCCGTACCAATGTTCCAATCGCACCCGATAGTGGACGCCGCAAATGCAGGAACCAAGGTTACTGCGAGCATAACCAAAAGAACGGTCAGGGATATTACGTGCTTAATTTTGAGCTTCTTCATTTTTTCTCCTCCTTTCCCGTAAAATTTCTTTTCTTCAGAAAATCGATTTTCAGGTCAGGAGATTGTTCTTTCAAATGAATAATAACATAAATTCCATAGTTTGTAAATACGGCAAATTCGACATAAAACTTTACGTTTTATTGTCCATATTGCATAAATATTATTTGTTTTCAACATAAAAAATCGGAACGACATACGCCGTTCCGATTTTTATTTACGTATCACCTTATAATTCAACTCAGCATTTCCAGTACCCTGTCGTGAAGCTGAACGAGAAACTTGCTGTTTTTAGGATACTCTTCAAATGTTACCTCACCGCCCGCAAGCTCGCTAATAAGCGCCAAGACTTTATCTCTGCCTATCTTTTTCTCCAGCATTTTAAGCAGCATCCTGTCCTGAAGGCCCTCAAAAAATACTACCGAACGAATAGATTCAATAGCTGTACCCTTGTAAGGGTAAACTGAATACGGGTCGCCGGACGGCCATGCCCGAAGCCCGTCACTTGTAACATACGGGTCTATCTTATGTACCGCATTAGCAGAGTAATAAAAATTAAATCCCCACTGCAAAAATCCGACCATATCGCCGACATACAACTGAACACCGCTGATACGGTTGCGGTAAGACGGCATTGCAAAAAATCTGTTTGCCACCTTATCGCCCTGGCTGCAGCAATAATAACACCAGCGCTCTTTTATATCGCGCTCCATAAACGGCGCCAGGTGATTTGTCGAGCAGACCGGGTACTCGATAAGTCCGTTATCGTAAAACTCTACGTGGCTTAAAGCATCCATTATCTTACAGCCTTTAAGCAGAGGTGCCACAAATTCTTTCGCCGCCAAATAATTTTCATAGTCCGGCTTTTCAGGACTTACAGACGGTTCATCGGAAATATGGAAATAGCATTTGTCGGCAATGCCCAGCTTATCAAGCTCTGCTGTGAGTGCCGGCAAAAACTGCGACAGAAAATTTTTGTACATGTCGCTCATCGCCGCGACATGCCAACCGAACAGCTTTTCATCCTTACCGTCAACATTTACGACAATTTTGGGACACGCGCAAACTCCCCACTGGGTAAACAGATGAGACATTTCAAAATACTCTATACCATACTTGCGGCAAAGCTTTACCCAGCGTTCCAAAAGCGTAAAATCAAAAGTATACTTCTCACCGGTTTTTACAACTCGCACAAGCTGCATTGTAGGACGCTCAGCTCCGATTGCAGTATCAAGCGGAGGCGTAAACAGCGGAGTCAAAAGCATGGTAATACCCGTGCGAGCCGCCGTCTTTATGAACTGTTCAATAAGTTTCCAGTGCCGCTCGCTCATCATCTTAACGCCGAAATAATCAGCAATGGAGTCACAGTGAAACCACTGCGTAAAAATAAGGTCGTTTTTATCAATTACAGCATTCTTAACACTGACAACAACGCGCACCTTAGTTTTTGTTTCATCCTTAATATCTGTGAATGTTATACAGACAGGGTAATCACCGGGTTCTGCGTCCGCCGGGATATCTACCGTAAACCACAGAGTGTCCGGACAGTATCTGCCGGAGCGCACAATGTCGGTTCTCTTTATAGGATACAGCACATCGGGAAAAAGACCGGGCTCTTTTGTTATGTAATCATCGTCGCTTCTTTCAAGATATGCCGGCATTTCCGACGGCACATGCCCGACCCGCGCAATGCTTATACTGTGAAGCAGCTTTGAGCGCACCGACATCTTTAAATCGGAATAGGAACCGAGCTTTGCGTTTTTAATAACAACCTGAAAGGACGCCCGCTCGCCGCGCGCAGCGTTAAGAACCTTTACAGTATCAAACGAGTCAAAATCATCAGTCAGCATCACCTTTTCGAGCGATGAAATTACCTTTGCCTCTACCATGATAACACCTCTTTTTATAAAATTAATCAGAGTATATTATATAATGAACTAAAAATCAACATTTAATCTTTTTATATAAGTTTTAAGCCCAAAAATGTAAACCTATTTTATAATATCGATTATAAGCGGCAATGCTTTGGGGGGCTTGCTTGAAAATTTCAGCGATTGCAGATACTTTTTAGAAACCTGAGCATAATCCTCCGTATTTGTATGAAGATACGCAACAACATCTCCCGAATTTACAAAATCACCTGTCTTTGCGTTCATTACAATGCCGGCGGCATGGTCAATCGGCGCGTCCTTTACAGTCCGCCCGGCGCCGAGCATTGACGCGCAGATTCCTATACTTTCCGCATCCATACGGCAAATGTACCCGCTCCTGTCCGATATCACCTCAATTATATTTTTCGCCGCGGGAAGACATGAAGGGTCTTTTGCATATTTGGCGTCACTTCCCTGACGCTCAATCCATTGGCACAGCTTATCAAATGCGGCTCCGCTTTCAATCGCACCGCGCACCTTCTTTAAAGCCTCTTTTTCGTCTATTTTGAGCGAAAGCTCAAGCATTCTGCATGCAAGCTCCGTACACACGTTCCTTAAGTCTAAAGGCCCGCCGCCGTGCAAAACCTCTATTGCCTCCTTTATCTCAAGTGCGTTTCCGACGCTGTATCCCAGCGGGGTGTCCATATCGGTAATAACCGCGCAAACCTGCCTTCCGAGTGATTTACCTATATCCACCATAGTTTTGGCAAGCTCTCTTGCCTCATCTACCGTTTTAACAAACGCACCGCTTCCCATCTTTACATCCAGCACGATAGAGTGAGCGCCAGCCGCCAGCTTTTTGCTCATTATGCTTGAGGCTATAAGCGCCGTGCTGTCCACCGTAGCCGTTACGTCGCGAAGCGCATACAGCTTTTTGTCCGCAGGCGTTAAATTACCCGACTGACCCACAAGCGCAAGCCCGATATCCGACACCTGATCTAAAAACCGCTCCGTTGAAAGCTCGGTTTGATATCCCGGAAAAGACTCAAGCTTATCTATCGTGCCGCCGGTATGTCCCAGCCCTCTGCCGCTCATTTTGGCACAGATTCCGCCGCACGCCGCTACAATAGGAAGCAAAATCACAGAGGTTTTGTCTCCGACGCCGCCGGTAGAGTGCTTATCCACCGTTTTATCGCCAAAAAGCGAAAGGTCAACAGTATCACCCGAATTGCACATAGCGTGCGTTAAACGCGCAGTCTCTTTGGCGTCCATTCCGCGAAACCAAACCGCCATGGCAAACGCCGACATCTGATAATCGGGGATATCGCCGCAGGTAAATCCCTTTACGGCAAAATCAATCTGCTCGTCGGACAGCCGTTTGCCGTCGCGCTTATCTTTAATAATATCGTACATCCGCATAAATTATTCACCCGCAAATTCAAATGACACAGGGAGCAATTCTCCCAACGTATATATCTTATGCCCGCCGCAAAATGCGAGCAAAACCTTAAAATCGCATTTGCAAAATTCACTCAGCACCTGGCGGCAGACGCCGCACGGCGGACAAATGCCGTCAAGTCTGCCGTTCTTTCCGCCTGCTATCGCAATCTTAACAAAATCGCGTTTGCCGTCGCTCACTGCCTTGAACACAGCCACCCGCTCCGCACAGACTGTCGGTGTAAACGACGCATTCTCAATATTGCAGCCCGTATAAACGCTGCCGTCACTGCAAAGCAGCGCAGCGCCCACAGCAAAACGGGAATAGGGATTATATGCAGCTTCTGCGGCGCTTTCCGCCATGCGGCACAACTCTTTATCCGTCATAGTATCTCCTTTGCAAACCCTTTGCTGTCAGTATCAAGTGAAACTCCGAAAATATCCGCAACTGTTTTTCCCACATTTGCAAAATTATCGCGCACGCCGAGATTTTGAGGCTTAACATTTTGCCCGTAAATAAGCACAGGTATATATTCCCGCGTATGGTCAGTGCTTGTGTCTCCCGGATCACAGCCGTGGTCGGCTGTTATAATCAGCAGATCGTCCCGACTCATTTTCTCCATAAATCCCGGCAAAAACCTGTCAAACTCTGCCGTCGCCGCAGCATACCCGTCAATGTCGCTGCGATGACCGTACAACATATCAAAATCCACAAGATTAATAAAACACAGCCCTGAAAAGCGCTCACTCAAAAGCCGCTCTGCCGCCGCCATACCCTCGGTGTTTGAGTGAGATATCACAGCGCGCGTAACTCCGCGTCCGGCAAAAATGTCCGAAATTTTGCCTACCGAAATAACGTCGTACCCGCCCGCCTTTAGGCTGTCAAGCAGCGTCGTCCCGCTCGGCTCCAACGAAAAATCACGCCTGTCGGCAGTGCGCTTAAACTGCCCGGGACTGCCGGTAAACGGTCGCGCGATAACACGGCTCACCGCGTTTTCACCGACAAGAATTTTTCTGGCAATCCTGCAGTATTCGTACAGCATCTCAAGTGACACAATATCAGTATGAGCCGCAATTTGAAACACGCTGTCGGCTGATGTATAAACAATAAGCGCGCCGGTTTCAAGATGCTCCCGTCCGTAGTCCTCGATAACCTTTGTACCCGAATACGGTCTGTTACAAAGTACGCCTCTGCCCGTCATCTGACAAAACTCATCTATTATCCGCTTCGGGAAACCGTCCGGAAAAGTAGGCATCGGCGTTTTAGAAACAACGCCCGCAAGCTCCCAGTGCCCCGTTGTCGTATCCTTTCCCGCGGAAAGCTCACGCAGCTTGCAAAAAGCCGCACGCGGAGCGGCAACTTTCATTGCTGCAAGGTCGGCGTCTAACCCGTCTATATTGAAAAGCCCCATTTTCCGCAGCGTATCGGCATGAAACTTAGGCGAACGTGTGATAGTTCTGAGAGTGTCGGCACACTCGTCGCCGTACTTGAAAGCGTCCGGCGCCGCTCCCACGCCGAAGCTGTCAAGCACAAATAAAAATACCCGGTTTATTTTTTCTCTGTTACTCATTTTCCATTGCCGCTGCTGTTTTCAGCGCGACCTCCATCATTTGTGTAAAGGACGTTTCCCGCTCTGCTGCCGTTGTTGCCTCGCCCGTCAGTATATGATCTGACACCGTGCAGATTGCAAGCGCGCGCTTTTTGCTGTAAGCAGCCGTCATGTAAAGCGCCGCCGCCTCCATCTCCGCACCGAGCACGCCCATACCCGCAAACTGTGCATTGAGCGTTTGATCCGCACTGTAAAACGTATCGGTTGACACGATATTGCCGACATGAAAGCGCGCCCCCAACCGCTCACATTCCGAAACGGCGCGGCTCATAAGCTCAAAATCGCAAATCGGGGCAAAGGTTCCGTTCAGCCTGTACTGAGAGGCAAAGTTTGAATTGGTGCAGGCACCCATTCCGATAATTATATCCCTTATCCTTACACGTTCACTGAGCGCGCCGCAGGAGCCTATGCGAATAATATTTTCCACCCCGAAAACGTTAAACAGCTCATAGCTGTAAATGCCCATAGACGGCATACCCATCCCTGAAGCCATGACGCTGACTTTTTTGCCGTCATAGCTGCCGGTGTAGCCCTGCACGCCGCGCACATTATTCACAAGACGCGCATCCGTTAAAAAGTTCTCTGCGATAAACTTTGAGCGAAGCGGGTCTCCCGGCATCAGCACGGTTTTTGCAAAATCACCCGGTTTCGCATTAATATGAGGTGTCGGATAGTTCATGGTTTTCGCTCCTTTCGCATATCAGCCTTATGATTTTACTGGTGCCCAGTCTCGACGCGCCGAGCTGCAAAAAGCGATGCGCGTCCTCAAGCGTTGAAATGCCGCCCGCCGCCTTTATTTTCACGTGCGGCTCGATATATTTTTTAAACAAAATTATATCGTCCTGCGTTGCGCCGCCGCCCGCAAAGCCCGTCGAGGTCTTGATAAAGTCCGCGCCGGAGTGGGACACGACGCGGCACAGCTCTATTTTCTCCCGCTCCGTCAAAAGACAGGTTTCAACTATTACCTTTAATATTTTATCACGGCACACGTCTTTTATTTGTGAAATTTCCCGCTGAACACCTTTAAAATCCCCGGATTTTGCAAGACCGATATTTATTACCATATCCAGCTCATCCGCACCGTTTTGAAGTGCGTCCTGTGCCTCATACCGCTTGACGTCACTGCTGTTGTATCCGTTCGGAAACCCGATAACGGTGCATACCGCAAGCCTTTTGCCGCAGCGCTTCTTTGCAAGGCTGACATAGCACGCAGGTATACAGACAGACGCGGTATTATATTTGATACCCTCATCGCACACGCGCAGTATCTGCTGCGGCGTTGCCGTCTGAGACAGCAGCGTATGATCCACAAACCTCAGCAGCTTTTCTGTGTTCATATTATCACCTCACGGAAAATTTTATATATGCGCGGTCGTCAAACGAGCAGTTGCCGTTTTCAACGCCCTTGGTTTCGGGATATAATTTATAGCAGTGCGGGTCATTTTTCAACACGTTTTCAAGCTCCAGCTCGCTTTTTTCAAGAGTGTCGCAAAGCACGGGATATCCGTCGCTTGCAAGCACCACGGTGTCGCCTGCCATTATATCGTATACCGCAATAAAATCTTCCTTCAGTCCGTGCCCGTTGAGCACACCGTATCCGAAGCGCGAGCTGCTGTCGTTTTCAAAGGCAAGCTGCATATTAATAAACGGAAGTATAGCCTGCCGCCCGCTGTCGTTTTCAAAAACTTGACCGGGCAAATTCCCGTCCTTCAGCGCCTTTTCTATTACAAACGCGCGAAGGTCGGCCAAAACCGAATCGATTTTTTTGCCGCTGTCAAACATCTTTCCGTTTATCATGCAGCAGCAGTCGCCCAGCGACCAAACCTGTTTATGAAAATCGCTGTACACAACTATACATGCACGCAGCCACTCGGTAATATCATCATTTTCAACATCTGCAAAATATGCCTTTGACAGCGCACAGTCAAGTCTCTCAAAAAAATCATGCTTTTCAATTTCACGCGGCATATTCTCAAGCTCCGAAAGAATTATCTCCTTCGCATATCCTCCGCATGACAGCCCTTGTGTCTTATCACCGGCGTTTGTTCTCCACCTCTGTCTGCCCTTGCTTGTCACGCCGTCAATAACGGCGATAAAATCATCACTTTCAAACAATCCGTCCTCACACAGCCGCATATCGGTTCGCTTGCCGACAAGCTGCTTTTCGATTATATCAGTCATACAGCAACTCCCATGATTATTTTTACATAATTATACCACATATAAGTCTGCCTTTCAACTAAAAAAGCGGCAGGACAAGCCTGCCGCTTTTTATTTTAATCAGTCAAGAAACAGTTCGACAACAGGAATAACAACATCCGGTTTGATATACGGAACTCTGAGTATAAGCATATCCTCGTCAACGCTTCCGTGTTTCTCTCCTCCGCTGTGTGTCAGATTCTTTACGGCGTTACGGTCTGCTATCAGCTCGGACGCGTCATGCAGAAACTGCGCGTACTTAACCTTGCCCGCAAGCCCCGGAAGCTGTAAATACTTAAAAGGATA
The DNA here is from genome assembly GCA_017937065.1 of Clostridia bacterium. Classification (GTDB taxonomy): domain Bacteria; phylum Bacillota; class Clostridia; order Oscillospirales; family QAKW01; genus RGIG9041. The sequence goes on from JAGBEI010000017.1 coordinate 55,629, forward strand.
ATTATAAAGATGCGCGTAGAGTCTTTTTCCGTCCTCGCTCTGCGTATAGCGCACGCCGTCAGGCGCCTTAAACTCAGGCTCTGCCATAGTACAGCCGTAAACGGACCTTGAGTTGTACTTCATCCACTCGGCGTATACGTTGAGAGCTTCAACCGCGCGCTTATCCATATATCCGCGGGCGGTAGGCCCGACGTTCATCAGAAGGTTGCCGCCGAGTGAAACGCAGTCTATAAGAAGCTTTAACAGCATTTCGGGCGACTTCCATGTCATCTCGTCGCGGTAATAGCCCCATGAGCCGGAAAAGGTATGACACGCCTCCCACGGCACAAGCTCACCGGTCTTTGAATGGGTAGGCCATTTTTTAACCTCAACCTGTTCGGGAGTCCAAATATCCTGTTCAAGCTCGGTGCGGTTATCTATAAGTATGCCGGGCTGGAGTGAGCGCGCAAGCGCTATAAGTTCTTCCGCCTCCCAGTCGTCCTTGCCCTTGCCCGTATTGATGCGCTCATCAGCGATATCGCCCAAGGTCTTTTTTGAGGTGTAGGAAAAATCAAACCAGAGAATATCTATTTTTCCGTAGTTTGTCAAAAGCTCGCGCACCTGATTGCGCATATACTCGGCATAGCGGCGCATATCGCGCGTCTTGTTCAGCTCATACGCATCGGGACAGCTTCGCATGGGGTGTATGCTGTCGATAGGAAAATCGGGATGGTGCCAGTCAATGAGCGAATAGTAAAAGCCGATTTTAAGCCCCTGGGCACGGAAGGCGTCCACATACTCGCGCACAAGGTCGCGCCCGGCTTTCGTATTGGTACATTTATAATCGGTATACTTTGTATCAAACATGCAGAAGCCTTCATGATGCTTTGTTGTAAATACCGCATATTTCATGCCCGCCGCCTTTGCCGCCTTTGCCCATTCACCCGGGTCGAACATATCGGGGTCAAAATAATCAAAATAGCGCTGATAGTCCTCATCGCTTATCTTTTCCCTTGTCTTTATCCACTCGTGACGCGCGGGCAGCGCATATAATCCCCAGTGGATAAACATGCCGAAACGGTCGTGGATAAACCATTTATTATCGCCCGGAGTTTTTCTGACTTTGTAGCTTGACATAATTGTATTCCTTTCATATAATATGTGTATTTAAACAAAGTATAGCAAGTTTTGGCGCTAATTCAATGTATTTTACAGTCGGGAATATGGAGATTTCGGCATGGATATATCAAGCAGTAAATTTATCGCAAAAAGTATAAATGCAATGGATATAAGGCTTGGAATGCACGGATATGTACGCGCGGACAGCGAATGGAAAAACAGCGGAATGACAATACCTTATTCAAAGCTGTATTTCGTTTTCAGCGGCAGTGCGGTTTTGAAATGCGGCGAAATCACCTATGAGCTGCTGCCGGAAAACGTGTATCTTGTCCCCTACGGCGCGCGCCACAGCTTTCACTGCGATACGGAGATGGAAAAGCTGTATTTTCACTTCACGGCGCTCAAGCCCGGCGGAAACGATATTTTTGAAAATGTCAGCCGCGTTATGCGGCTGAGCTGCGGCAAAGATGTTATGGAAAAGCTCAGGGAGCTGTATTTTAAAGAGGATACAGGCGCATGCTTTGAGTTGAAAAGCGAGCTTTACTCGCATATACTGAGGTTTATAAAGGAATTTGACATAAAAATCGGTCAGGAGGCGTCGTACAGCCAAACAGTGGCGGACGCGATAAGCTATATCCGTCAGAACCTGTCGCTGGGAATAAGCGTGAGGCAGCTGTCCGACATGCTTTTTGTTTCGGAGAGCATGCTTTCCAAACGCTTTACCAAGGAAACGGGAATATCAATCGGAAAGTTTGTAGACCGTGAGGTCATGATAGAGGCGCAGCGCAGACTGCTGCTGTCAGATGAGCCGATACAGCAGATAAGCGAGGAGCTCGGCTTTTGCGACCAGTTTTACTTTTCCAAAAAGTTCAAACAGTTTTGCGGCATTTCACCCATAAAGTACCGAAAACAGAGCCGTGACGGAATATAAAAGCCTGTTATTTCTCAAATGAGAAATAACAGGCTTTAATTTATACTCTTATAAGATTTTATTTTGAATGTCTGTGAAATCCTTGTATTTTTTATTGTAATATTCGGCAAGCGCCTTATCCGGCTTTACAATCTCCCCCGTTTTGTAAAACCGTTTTGCAGTTTCCGGCTTGTTCATTGCAAGCAGCGCTGCGCCGAGAGCCCCGCCCTGCTCCGAATCGGGTATTTCAAGAGCAATATTAAGTACGCTCGCCATAATTTTAAGCCACAGCTTATTTTTGGCACCGCCGCCGCAGATTTTTGATTTTGTGACATTCACACCGAGAGAGCGGATAATTTCAATATTCTGCCGAAACGCCATTGCAACGCCCTCCAGGACTGCAAGCGACAGCTGCTCCCTTGTTGTCGCAAGCGTCATGCCGTAAAACAATGCCTTTGCATTCGGGTCGTTAATCGGGGATCGCTCGCCCATAAGATACGGCAGAAATATCACATCGTTTCTGCCCAGATACCGTTCCATACCGCCTGTGTCATAGTCGGTATTCAGAATATTTTCAATCCACCATTTCTGACAGCTTGCCGCCGAAAGAATACAGGCGAGGTAATGGTATTTTCCGCTCGCCGAGCAAAAGGCGTGAATGGCGCTGTTTTTGTCATAATTGTGACTGCTCGTTTCCACAAAAATCGTCCCCGACGTTCCGAGGGAAATATTGCATTCCCCGTCGCTCACGACGCCTGTGCCGACCGCCGCGCAGGCATTGTCTCCTCCGCCGATAACAATTTTTACATCTTTGTTCAAGCCAAAGGCGTTTGCAAGCTCGCTTTTAATATTTCCGACAGCCTCACGGCTTTCATAGACGACGGGCAGCATTTCCCGGTCAATGCCGATAATCTCAAGCATTTTTTCAGACCATTTACGGTTTGACACATCAAAATACAGCGTACCCGAGGCGTCGCTGACGTCGGTTGCAAACTCGCCCGACAGCCTGTATGCAAGATAATCCTTGGGCAGCATTATCTTGCTTATTCTGCTGAAATTTTCCGGCTCGTTGTTTTTGACCCATAATAGCTTAGGCGCGGTAAAGCCCGCAAACGCGATATTTCCGGTATGCTTTAAAAGAAAGTCCTTTCCTATCCCGTTGTTGAGATAATCAACCTCTTTAACCGCTCTGCCGTCATTCCACAAAATCGCAGGGCGGATAACCTTATCATGCCTGTCAAGCATAACAAGCCCGTGCATCTGTCCCGAAAAGCCGATTGCCTTAATGCTTTTTCTGTCGGTATCTTCAAGCAGCTCGTGCAGCGCGGACACCGTCTGCTCATACCAGTCGGCGGGATTTTGCTCGCTGTAATTGGGCGCGGGATAGCTTACCGGATAATCTCTGCCGACCGTCTTTTCTATTCCGTTTTCACTTAAAAGCAGCAGCTTAACCGACGACGTGCCTAAATCAATACCTATGTATCTGTTCATATCATTCACCAAACAGTGCGTTATTTACAATATACTCCAGGTATTCCTGTCTGCCGGAGGAAGGAAGGTCAGGCTTTTTCATATTGCAGGCATAATCGGACAATTCCTCAAGAGATGCCTGACCGTTTCTGATTTTCCTGCCTATTTCGCCGTCAAACGAGGAATATCTGTCCGTGATAAATTTATCGACCCTGCCTTCTTCAATAATCGCCGCCGCCTTGATGAGGCCGAGAGCAAAGGCGTCCATACCGAGAATATATGCGTGGAACATATCCTGCGCAGTATAGCTCGGTCTGCGGTTTTTGGCGTCAAAATTAAGTCCGCCTGTAAGACCTCCCGCTTTGAGAATTTCATACATCGCAAGAGTGGTTTCATATACATTAAACGGGAATTCGTCAGTATCCCAGCCGAGAAGATAATCGCCCTGATTTGCGTCAACAGAGCCGAGCATGCCGTTTACGGCGCTGATTCTCAGCTCGTGCTGGAAGGTGTGTCCGGCAAGGGTGGCGTGATTAGCCTCGATATTCATTTTGAAATCCTTGTCAAGTCCGTACTGACGAAGAAAGCCGATAGCGGTGGCGGCGTCAAAGTCGTATTGATGCTTCATAGGCTCCTTCGGCTTGGGCTCGATATAGAAATCACCCTTAAATCCGATTTTTCTGCCGTAATCGACTGCCATATGCATAAGTCCTGCGATGTTCTCCTGCTCAAACTTAACATCTGTGTTGAGCAGTGTTTCGTAGCCCTCTCTGCCGCCCCAGAAGACATAGCCCCTGCCGCCCAGCTTAACGGTTATATCAAGAGCCTTCTTAATCTGGGCAGCCGCAAAGCAGTAGACATCGGCGGAATTCGTACTGCCCGCACCGTTCATATAGCGCGGATTGCCGAACATATTGGCAGTACCCCAAAGGCATTTTATATCGGTACCCTGCATTTTTTCCAGGATATAATCGCTTATCTCATCAAGCCTACGGTTTGTCTCGTTAATATCGTCGGCTTCGGGTACCAGGTCGACATCGTGAAAGCAAAAATACTTTATACCGAGCTTTTGCATAAATTCAAAGCCCGCATCAACCTTTGCCCTTGCGTGTGCCATTGTCCCGACATCTGCACCGAAGGATTTGTCAGCCGTACCGACGCCGAACATATCTGCGCCGGCTGCGCAGAGGTTATGCCACCATGCCATGGCAAACGGCAAATGCTCGCTCATCTTTTTGCCCATGATAATTTTATCCGGGTTATAATACTTAAACTCAAACGGCTTGCCCGTTCTGTAACCGACCTTGTCCGTAAAATCAAAATATTCCATATTAATACCTCCGTTTTCTATACTTTAATTATATAAATTTCATTCCCGCAATACAAGAAATATGTTTTCTAAGTTATAGAAAGAAATTTAGGTACGTACTTGATTTTAATAAAAGCCGGCGGATTTATCATTTTTACCTTGAGGGTAATTAAACACAGAAAAATTGAAATTATCTATTGACTTTCATCACCGATTTCTGTATAATCTTCTTGTATCTGTGTACAAGCACAGATGTTTGTCTAAAAGCGGAGGGAGGGAAACATGCAATGGCTGAAATCCGCATCAAGGAAAATGAAACATTAGACAGTGCTTTGAGAAGATTTAAAAGACAGTGCGCAAAATCAGGCGTCCTTTCCGAAATCAGGAAAAGAGAGCACTACGAAAAGCCCAGTGTAAAGAGAAAGAAAAAGTCAGAAGCTGCCAGAAAGCGCAAATATTAATCTGATTTAGTTTTGTCGTACATAAAAGCCCTACAATGTAGGGCTTTTTATTTTATCAAAGAAAAATCCGAAGCTGAAAACAGCTTCGGATTTTTCATATACTGTCAGTTTTCCATCTGCTTGCCCAAAAACATCGCATAGGACGAGAGCAGCTTTTCCTCGGTAACAGAGGGCTTTTTGCCGGGCGTTTCAAGAAAAGCCACAAGTCCCATTACATCCCCCTCGGAAATAATCGGGCTGGCAGCGATAATCACGGGCGAACCGGAGTCGCTGACTATCTTTATACCGGCGTCACTACCCTGAGCAAAATAATTTTTGCGCGCCTCAATGAGCTGTTCGCATTCACGGCTTATAGGACGCTCAAGAATGTCGCGCTTGCCCTGTCCGGCGTATGCTATCACGTTGTCCATATCGCAGACGCTGCAGTACATACCGCTGACTGTATAAAGCGATGTACAGCAGTCGCCTGCAAACGATGACAGCTCTCCGAGCGGGGAATATTTTTTGAATATCACACCGCCCTCTTTATCGGTGAATATTTCAAGCGGGTCACCCTCGCGTATGTGCATTGTACGGCGTATTTCCTTCGGGATAACAACGCGCCCGAGGTCGTCGATTCTTCTGACAATTCCTGTTGCTTTCATTGTAAAACTCCTTTTAAAATGCTTTGCACTGTTAGTGTTTTCCAAAGCAAGGCATTTATTCGCAGCGCGGAAAAAATAAGATGGTTATTTTTGTTAAATTAAACGGGCGCCGAAAATATCCGGCGCCCGATTGGCACTTTTTAGCTCTATTATCCCTGAAGACCCCTTGCCTGCCTGTCCATATCCTCAATCACAATATCATATATCTCGCCGAGCGACGCACAGTATTCAAGCACCCGCCACGGCTCGTTGGTATGAAAATGTATTTTTATAAGCTCAGGCTCCCCGACAGCCAGCAGACAATCTCCCTCAAAATTCTGTCTGAAATATGAATTTATAACATCCTCATCAAGTCCCGTGCCCTCAATCAAAAGCTGGGTATCATACTTAAATTCAAGCATAGTAAACCTCTCTTTTATAAAAATACTCTGCTATCTGCAAAAGCAGCAGCAAAGCCGCGCAAGCATACATGCGGCAACAACTCTCCCGAACCCCGTTACGGGAGTGAACACCGTGCGGCGCTGATAATACGCCGTCTCTCCTGCCTTGAGCCGTTCAAGCAGCGCAAGGTAGCTGCTGTTTTGCGGTTCCATCTGTACGGCAGTCTGCGCATACTGCATCGCAAGCGCGCCGTTTCCCGCCTGAGAGCTTGCAACAGCGCTCAAATAATACCACCGCGCCGGCCGCTCCTGTATATTTTTCAGAACATACAGTGCCTGCTCATACATACCGGCGCGCAGATACGCTTCAGCCGAGTCAAGCGGGGACAGTCCGCCGCCCGCGCGCCTCGAATAGTATCCACCGGCACCGTAGCCGCCCCCGCCGTAGCTTCTGCCCGTACCGTAGCTGCCAGCGCTGTAGCCTCCGTATGAACCGCCGCCGTATGAGCCTGCCGTATTGCCCCTTTTAATCGCATCATACGCCTCGTTTATCTCCTGCATACGCGCCTGAGCTTCGGCATTGCCCGGATTTAAGTCAGGGTGGTATTTTTTGGCAAGCCGCCTGTACGCCTTTGTTATCTCCTCGTCGGTCGCATCGGGCGAAACGCCCAGCACCTTATAGGGGTCTGTCATTTTTCTTACCTCTAAGTTGTTTTATTAGCTCATATTTAAGGCGGATTCCGCTGTAAACCGTGTTATCGGCAATCTCCCTTGCACGGTAAAGCTCAAGCCTCTCATATTCCGCGGCAAGCCCGCCGTACTCGCCGCAGAGCAGCCCGTCAAAATCGGACATGCGGCAGCGAAGCAGGGGATTGTAGCGCCCGTGCTTTATATCCGACTTGAAATCACAGGCGGCGTCGGTCAGGTATATCACCCGTCCGAGCCTGTACCCGAACGCCTCCGCCTTCGGATTATATGCAAATACCCGTCCCAAAAGCCTGCCGAAAATGTCTGCCGGTACGTTATAGTCGGTCTCACCGTGACGCTGCGCGTCATCAAGCTCGGACAGTAAACGCTTTATGTCCGCACACAGCTGCAAATGCCGCGCGCTTGCCGCCTCAAACGGCGCACGGTAAAGCCTCTCTGCCATACGCGCCCGAAGAGCGCCGACGTCGGCAATATCGTCTTTTATATTAAGATATGCCAAAATAACTGTAATATCAGCGGCATAATCCGCAATCTCACTGAAATAACAGCTTCGCTTCTGCCCGAAATGATACGGACATCTGCTGTTTTTGCACTGCGGCGGATTTTCCTCCAGCGCCGACAGTATGATAAACGCAAAAACCGTGTCAAAGCTCAAAAGCCAGCGTGCCCGCGCGCCGTACCGCGCCGCAAGCGCGCGGCACAGCCCGCAGTAATAGGACTTATACTCGCCTCTGCCGTTCTTTGACAGGGCTCGTATATCAGCCGTAACATATCCGAACATTACTCTGTTCTCAACGCCTCAACAGGGTCGCGCTTTGCCGCAAAGCCGGACGGAATAAGTCCCGCAACATAGGTCAAAAGCACGCTGATTGCAACAAGAATCACAGCTCCCAGCACGGGAAGCGCCGCCGACAGTGTGGATATACCCGTCAGACTGTGCAGTATCAGATTAATCGGGATAAGCAGCAGCAGAGTAATACCGATTCCGATAACGCCCGCCGTCAGTCCGACAATGGTGGTTTCCGCATTGAACACGCGCGAAATATCCCGCTTGGACGCACCGATTGAGCGCAGAATACCGATTTCCTTTGTGCGCTCCAGCACCGAAATATAGGTTATAATACCAATCATAATTGATGAAACAATAAGAGAAATCGCAACAAATGCAATAAGGACGTAGGATATGGCGTTTACAATAGTCGTGACGGAGCTCATAAGCATTGCCACCATATCGGTGTAGGTTATCTTATCCGCCTCTTCCGCCTTGTCGTTATACGCCTCGATAGCGTCTGTCACGCGCTCCTTTGCCTCAAAGTCCTTGGGATAGAGGTTAATACCCGACGGTTTTTCACGGTCAACATAGCCCAGCCGCGAAAGGTTGCCCTCATAAGTGGCGCTCGTTTCCATCATCGCCGCACCGTACTGCAAAAGCATATCGTCGGGCATCTGAGCATACTGGCTCATCTCGGGGTCGTTTGCGATGTGCGCGCGTATTTCGTCCGCCGTATACTCCTTTTTCTCAAAGGAAAGACCGGAAAACATGTCGGTTGAGCTGTTATTCAGCTGAGCCTTTACGGCAGCACTGCCGTTGACGCTGTTTATAAGCTCGTTCATAAGCTCTGCTGTATAGCCGATAGTACCCTCATGACCTTTAGCCTCATCCTCATCGGACGGACGGACAATTCCTACAATTTTCAGGTCTATTGCGGTCTTCAGACGGTCAATTACAGCCGCCTCCGAAGCCTCGCTTATTATTTTCTTTTCATCATCATAATTATAGTAGTCGGCGTCGGTCAGAACGCTGAAGGTCTGCCGGCACAGCTCCTCAAAGGTATAGCTGCGGGTTTCAAGCTCGTAATCGTTTTCCCTGCCCTCGGCAACCGCCTTCTGTGCGCTTTCAAAATATTCCTTAAGCTGCGTGACATCGCGCAGACCGAGAGAATACAGCGTATAGTCGGACACCTGGTTTTTATCGTTGACGATAAGGACTACCTCGTCCTTATTCTCCGGCAGATGTCCGTACAAAACGTCATAGCTGTCTTTGATGTACTCTTTGTCGCCCACAAGCTCGGTCCATACGCTTGACGATGACATGGACATCATTTCGGACGCGCTGCCCGTATCCATGCCCATTGCGTCGTACAGCTCATAAATATCCATAAGTCCCTTTGTATACGTGCCGTCCTCATTTTCAAGATAGACATGCATACCCGTGGAATAGGTGTATTTTATGTCATGGCAGTCGTTTTTTATGTCCTCGTTTGAGTCCAGAAATGTCTTGAAGTCCTTGAGATTATTTGTTGTAACTCCGGCTGTCATGGACTCCATCATCTGCACGACAACGTCGTTTGAATAAACCGTATTCTCCTCCTGCTGAGTATTTTCCCTGCTGTTGGAGTTCATAAACGCAGACAGCATCGCGGAGGTGTCCATCGTGGTTTCGCTGATGGTTATGGGATAGCTTGCCATGGTGCTGCGCTCGATACCGTCTATATATGCCTGTACACCTGTGGACACCGACATAATAAGCGCGATACCGATAATGCCGATGGAGCCCGCAAAGGAGGTGAGTATTGTCCTTGCCTTTTTTGTGAGCAGGTTATTTACCGAAAGAGAAAGCGCTGTCCAAAACGACATGGACGGCTTTTTCTTTTTGCCGCTTTTCTTGTTCGGTTGCGCCGCGGCGCAGCGTGCAGCCTCCTCATCTGTATACGGGTCGGAATCATCTGTAATCTCGCCGTCCAGCAGGCGTATAATCCTTGTCGAGTACTTCTGTGCAAGCTCGGGGTTATGGGTAACCATTATAACAAGGCGATCCTTTGCGACCTCCTTGAGCAGCTCCATAATCTGAACGGAGGTCTCTGAGTCAAGCGCGCCCGTCGGCTCGTCGGCAAGCAGTATTTCGGGGTTGTTTACAAGCGCACGCGCAATGGCAACGCGCTGCATCTGCCCGCCCGACATCTGATTGGGCTTCTTTTTAAGCTGGTCGCCAAGCCCTACCTTTTCAAGAGCCTGTTTGGCGCGCGCACGGCGCTCATGCTTTGAGACGCCCGACAGCGTCAGCGCAAGCTCGACGTTTGACAGCACCGTCTGGTGAGGTATGAGATTATAGCTCTGAAATACAAAGCCTATCGAGCGGTTGCGGTAATTATCCCAGTCTGCGTCACGAAACTGCTTTGTGGACTTGCCCGCTATGATAAGGTCGCCCTCGGTGTAGCGGTCAAGCCCGCCGATTATATTAAGAAGCGTGGTCTTTCCGCAGCCCGACTGACCGAGTATCGACACAAATTCATTTTTACGAAAACGCACCGACACACCCTTGAGCGCCGCTACTGTCTCGTCGCCCGTTTTATAGGTCTTTACAATATTTTTTAAATTTAGCATATTACGCCTCCATCATACTTGTATCAACATTATAATACATAAACGGTAAAATGCAAGTTATTTTTACAATGTTTAATGTTTGTTAATAATTACAAATTTGACGTTTACATTTTGTGCGATATTACCAGTTTCAAACTGTTGATGATTTATATATAATAATGTATAATTTCAGTATGTACTATAATTCTCTGAATGAAAACCTGAAAGCCCGTTTCGGGCAAAAAATTTACAAGCTTACGCTGGACGGCGGCATGACATGCCCCAACCGCGACGGCACTTTAGGCACGCGCGGGTGCATTTTCTGTTCGGGCGGCTCCGGCGCATTTGCGGCGCGCGGAAAAACGGTAGCCGAGCAGATAGAGGCGGCAAAGGCGCGCGTTTCGGGCAAAATCAAAAGCGGAAAATACATCGCCTACTTCCAAAGCTATACAAACACCTACGCCGATGTCGGGTATCTGAGAAAAATCTTTACTCAGGCGGCAGAGCACCCCGACATTGCGGCGCTGTCCGTTGCCACGCGCCCGGACTGTCTGGAGGAGGAAAAGACAGAGCTTTTGGCAGAGCTGTCAAAAGTAAAACCCGTGACGGTGGAGCTGGGGCTCCAGACGGTGCACGAGCAAACGGCGCGGTATATCCGCCGCGGCTATCCCCTGCCCGTTTTTGACGACGCGGTTAAAAGACTGCGCCGCGCAGGTCTTGAAACGGTGGCGCATGTCATACTTTTCCTGCCCGGCGAAAGTGAACAGATGATGCTAAAGACGGTAAGACACGCGGCGGACTGCGGGATAGACGGCATCAAGCTCCAGCTGCTGCATGTGCTCTCCGGCACAGACCTTGAAAAAGATTACGCCGCGGGTAAATTCAGCCTGCCGAGCATGGAGCAGTACATACAAACTCTGAAAAAATGTATACGCATACTGCCCCCGAATGTCGTAATTCACAGACTGACGGGCGACGGAGCAAAGCGCGAGCTTGTCGCGCCTCTCTGGTCGGCTGACAAAAAGCGGGTGCTCAACGCAATAAACGCCGAATTTAAACGCGACAACGTAATCCAGGGCAGTGATTATATACAAAATTCTCATGACTTTTTTGTATAAATATACAAAATCTGTCTTTTTACGAAAAAATGCAACTTTTACCTGCCTTCTTAACATATATAGATAAGATTATTTATAAAAGCCGGGGGGGGTAATTGCTTTGACAAAAAAATTAACCGTTTTGGGAATAAGTACGCTGATAACAGTTATCATTGTCGTTGCCGCGGCATTCCTTTTGGGCTACGGCAGTGAGGGCGGCGGCACGGACGTGACAGCCTCGGGGACAAGCGGCTGCTACGCGGCTATATCGGAGGACGAGCTGCTGCGTAAATCCTCGCTGATTTGCTGATGTGTGATAAAGAAGTAGTAGAAGTGTAAAAAATTTTGCCGTTCCTATCCGGCGTTTGCGCATTGCGCCGGATAGGTCGGGCGGTCATTCGGGCAGGTCTACCTTGCCAACGAAAGAGTAATAAATATCAATGTCCTGTCTGCGTGTGCCGTTCTCGTCATAGCTGCACTCATGCACAACGATTTTCTCCACAAACTCACGCAAAAGGGTAGGGGTAAGTTCTTCAAAGCTGGTGTACTTGCGGACAACATTCATAAACTTTTCTGCGTTTACCGTGGCTTCCTGCGCTTTGGAAAGCTCTGCCCGGATAGCGGCGGCTCTCTCTTTCAGTTCTTTCTGCTCGGCTTCATAGTCTGCCGACAGCTCCGTGAAACGCTCGTCTGAAATGCGCCCGGTCACGCTGTCCTCATACAGCCGCTTGAAGATAGCGGATAACTCGCTGATACGCTTCTCGGCGGCTTCCAGCTCCTTTTTCCTTGCGGCGTTCCTGCGCTTGCCCCCGTCCTCGTTCTGCTCGATCAGCAGCTTCATAAACCGGGCTTCGTGCTTCGCTGCATAGCTGGTGACTTTCCGCAGATTGTCGGTCACTCCGGCGGTCAACAGGTCGGTGCGGATAAAGTGCGCCGTACAGTCACGGGTACGCTTCTTGTAGCTCCCGCAGATATAACAATCCTGCTTGCGGGTGGCGTTCTGGTAACGCTGCTGGTAAAGGACGCTGCCGCAGTCGGCACAAAAGAGTATGCCGGAGAATAAGCCCACTTCATCATAGCGGTTCGGGCGTTTGCGCTGCTTGCGTAACTCCTGCACACGCTCCCACATCTGGGTGTCAATGATAGGCTCATGGTGGTTCTCGAAAATCGCCTGTTTCTCAATGGGGTTCTCTACGCTGTGCTTGGTCTTGTAGGACGGCTTCTCCGTCTTGAAGTTTACCAGACAGCCCGTGTACTCCCTGTTTTCAAGGATATGTACCACGGTATTGGTCGCCCACTTGCACTCATAGCCGGGGTGGTAGCGGCGGGTGCTTCCCGTCCGACGGTATTCCAGCGTTCCCGGCGTGGGGATCTCCTGCTCTGTGAGCATACGGGCTATCTTGGTCGGCCCGTTCCCGGCAAGGCACAAGCTGTAAATCTGCCGCACAACAGGGGCGGCTTCCCCGTCAATGATAAAATTTTCGTCCTCGTCCATAAAGTAGCCGTATACGGGTTTGCTCGTGACGGGCTTCCCGCTCATACCCTTAGACCGTTTTACTGCTTTGATTTTCTTGCTCGTATCTCTCACCAGCCATTCGTTAAAAATGTTCCGCAGAGGGGCAAAATCATTGTCGCCCTGTGCGCTGTCCACTCCGTCATTGATAGCGATAAAGCGGACGCCTTTCTGTGGGAAAATCATTTCCGTATACATTCCCACTTGCAGATAGTTTCGCCCTAACCGTGACATATCCTTGACGATAACGGTGCCGACTTTTCCGGCTTCAATGTCCGCAAGCATGGCTTGAAAACCGGGTCTTTGGAAGTTCGCCCCAGAATAACCGTCATCTGTGTACCATTGCAGATTGGAAAAGCCGTTCTGCTTCGCATAGGTTTCAAGAATACGCTTCTGGTTTGAAATAGAATTGCTCTCACCTTGCAGCTCGTCCTCGTGGGATAATCTCGGATAAAGGGCGGTAATAAGGTTTCGGGTGGTCTGTCTTAACATAGTGTCCTCCATTTCCGACAGCCAGCCCCACTATTCCGTATGACTATCATACCACACGCCGGGGCTGGCTGTACAGTCCTTTCTGCTTCTTTACGTCCCGTCAAATTGCCGATTTTTGTGTAGCAGCTTCCGCTTCCAGCACTTTCAGCATTTTATCGGCGGCGGTGGCGGTGGTGTCCTGCTTGAAATAGCCGGAAACGACAAGGACAGAATTACCTATGCGGATTTCCGTCACGCAATCCGGGCGGCGGGTGCTGCGGTCATTCTTTGGGGTGTTGGTCATAGGCGGCTCTCCTTTCTGTTCATCAGCTTTTTCAGTTGTCCCATTTTCTCCTGCGCCGTGGCTTTTCGGAAGTTGCTCCCGGTAAAGCGGACAGGAGAACACATTTCAATCAGACGGTCATAAATGCGGGCGTGGGCGGTGTCCTCCGGGTGCTGCAAGTCCTCCAGCGTGAGATTAGTCGTGACGATCAGCGGCCTGCCGCTGCGGTAACGGCTGTCAATCACGTTGTAGACCTGCTCTAAGCCGTATTCCGTTCCCCGTTCCATTCCAAAATCGTCAAGGATAAGCAGCGGGAAGCTGCAAAGTCGGGAGATATATTCATTCCTGCCCTCAAAGCTGGCGGCAAGGTCACCCAATATCAATGCAAAGTTTGTCATGCACACGGGGATTTCACGCTCCATAAGGGCATTTGCGATACAGCCCGCAAAATAGCTCTTGCCTGTGCCAACGCCGCCCCATAGCAGATAGCCAATGTTGCGCTCTTTCATGGTTTCCCAGTTCTCCACATAGAAATGGGCGTGTTCCATTTGCGGGCACTTGCCGTTGTCGTTCTCAAACGTCCAGCCCTGCATAGCCGGGTCTGTAAAGCCCCGCCGCTTCAACCGCTCGACAGTTTCAAGGTGACTGCGCTGTTTCTCTGCGGCTTCCCGTTCCTCACGCTCTGCCCGCTGGCAGTCACATTCTGCCGGGTGGCGGTCACGCCCCAGCCATGCGGCGGTTTCTTTGGGGAAATAGCCCTCTTTGGGCTTGTGGCACTTCCCGCAGTATAAAAGCCCGTCCTCGCCGGTGTAGTCCTCCGGCTCCGGCGTGGTGTCGGTCATATTCAAAATCATTTCATCAAATCCATTCGTCATAAGCTCTCGCCCTCCTTACAGGTATAATCGGGTATGCCCTTTTTCGGGGCTTTCTTGGCTGCGTCCTCCTGCGCCCACTTGAAAATCGTGGCTGCATGGCTCTTGTATTTCCTCCCGCTGGAAGCGATATGGCAGGATAGGCGGTCAATGTAATACTCCCACTTGCCGGGAAGCTCTGTTTTCAGCCCGTCAAGCTCCGTATCGGAAAGAATGACATTGTGGTATCTGCCATAGGCGGCGGGGGCGGGGTGTCCCGTTTCTAACTCTCTCTCTTTTTCTATTTCTCTATCTATCTCTTTCTCTATCTCTATCTCTGGTGGACAAATGTCCGCTCGATATGGTGGACATTTGTCCGCCCCTGTCTGCGGCAGGGCTTTTTGTTCCTGCAAAGCCAGCCGCGCCCTGCGCTTGCGCTCCCCCTCGGTAGAGGACTGGCCGATTAAAAGCTCAATGTTGCTCATGTAGAGTGCGCCGCTTGGCAAAGGCTCCACAAGCCCCAGCTTCATAAAGATTTTCAAAGCTCTCTCTACGGTACCTACCTGCTGGCGGGTAATGGTCGCAATCATCTGGGCGGTGTAGGGGATATTCTCGTCAAGCTGCAATTTCCCGCCGTTTTTCAGCGATTTCAAGTACAGCTTCAAGAGAATGTTGGAATAGATAACGCCGTCCTGCATACTTTCCAGCAGAACGATTGCATCATCGTCAAAATAGCTCTCTTTCAGCTTGAGGTAGTAATATTTGCGGTTATCTGCCATAGGCTGCGTCCTCCTTTTTCCAGCGTTTGGAATAATAGCGAGGGCATAGTATGATAACCGCCCGGAAGCTCTGTTTGCAGTCACGGGTGCAGCCCCGGCATAGGTCGTTGTAAGTGATACGGTTGCGGTGGTTGAGGAAGAAAGACCATTCCAGCCGCCGCTTCTTGCTCATTCTCGGCAATGGTAAGCTCCTTTCTGCCGTTCCTATCGGTGTAGCGGGATAGGGGGCATTTTCTGTATGTTCTCGGTATCATTTTCGGGCTTTTTCTGCCCTGTAAGCCCCGTTTGGAAGTCGGGGAGTATTGCGGTAAGGGTTCATATCATACCTGTATTTTTGTAGGGTTTCGGTATCATTTCGGGGCGGTCTTTAACGCTCCTGTTCACGCTTTTTCTGCTGGCTCGGTGCGCCCCTTAAAATCTGGTCGATATTGCGTCTGACTGTCTGAAGCTCCTGCGCCCGCTGGCGTTTCTCCCGGTAGTCGTTATATCCGGCGTTCTTCTGGACGGTAAGCTGCTCAATCTCCCTTTGCAGGGCTTTGCTGGCTGGCAGCTTGGTTATTCCATGCTCCCGGAAATAACGGGCGGCTGTGTCCGCTATGATAAAATCGCTTTCGTGCTGTTCCCGGTAGGCTCTCCGGGCTTTCTCCGATTTCTGCGCTTTCAGACCGTCACGGGCGGGCTTCGTGCCGATATAGCCCAAAAGGTTGCGCTGCAATTCCTTTTTCTCCCGGATAGCGGCTTCCAGCCCTTTCAGTCCGGCAAGGCTCTCCTGCGTGGCGGTGTTGGCTGCGGAAATGGCAGCGTCCAGCTCGTCCGGGGAAGAAAAGCCATACTGCTGGTAGAGCATGAGGGTAGCCGACATCTGTTTGAGGTTGTGCATGGTCGCCCACTTCTCATAGCCCCGTCCTTTCCCCTCGGCTCGCTTGGCGGCTATGTCTACCATGCGCTGTACAGCGTCATTGTTCGGGGCGTTTTTCGCTTCTTTTTTCGTCCGTAAGCGGTCTTTGATACTGCCGGGGTATTCCGCTATGGCTGCGGGTTTTTCGGCGGCTCTGGCGGCGTTCTGCTCCAAAACGGAGAGGACAGCAGCCCGGTCAAAATCGTCCCCCAGCTTCCGGGCGGTAATTGGCTTCGTCCTGTCCGGCGTGAGGTAACTTAGCCGCCCCCGGCTCTCCTTGACGGTCACACCATGCCGGAGAAGCAGGGCGGCAAACTCATCAAAGCCGGAAGCAGCGGCAAGGGCTTCCCGGATAGTCCGGCGCAGCTTCGCCTTATCCGTTTCAAACTTGGTCTGCCGGGGCGCGATACCGTCCGCAGCAATAGGGGCGTTGGCTCTGTCAAGGGCAGCCTGTCCTTTCTTCTGCGCCCAATACTCACGCTCGGTAATGCGTTCTTTGCTGCCGTTCAAAAGGTCTATCTGGTAAAGCCCCTCGCTGTGGCACATCTCCATGACTTCGGCTTTCAGATAGTTCATAGCTGCGTCCGTACAGCGGTGCTTGCAGCCTGCTTTCCTGTCCGCTGGCCTGTCCATGTGGGGCAGCATGGGAACCTCCGCAATCCGCAGACTGTTAATGACGATATGCACATGGATATTTTCGGTGTGGCTGTGTCCGTCCGGGTGGGTGCAGACAAGGGCCTGGTGTCCGGGGAAATGCTCGGCGCAGAACTTCTCGCCCAGCTCCTGCGCCCGATCAACGGTCAAGCCGTTGTCCGGGCCGTCCCGTGGGTCAAAGCTGATGATGTAGTGGTGGCTCTTTACGTCCTCCCGTTTCTGGTTCTTGCCGTAGCGGAGATTGGAGCGCATACAGGCAACGGCAAAATCCTCCCCGCCACAATTCAGAGAGGATATGCGGTAGTCTACCCTCGGTATGAGCCGCCCGTCTGCGTCAAGGGTGGGCTTCATGGTAAACTCGTCATGCTCGAATGTGAGGTATTTTTCAGCGTCCCCGTAGTTGGCATTTTTAGAGCTGATATGTTTGAGTATCGCCAACGGCTTCACCTACTTTCTGCAAGACTTCAAACTTCAAGGCGGCAAGGTCGGCGGCGGCTCCCCGCACTTCCTTTTCCAGCCCCCGGTAGGGGCTTCCGTATTCGTTCAGGCTCCGGGCAATCTGGTTTAAGTTGCCGCCGATTTTCCCGTACTCTGCCGTGAGCTTGGAGAGGGCGGCAAGCAGCCCGTCATTGACCGGGGAAACGGTGACAATGGGGCGTATGGTCGCTTTCCGTATGGCTTGCCGGATAAACTCGGACTGGCTGATTTCATAAGCCGCCAGCCGCCCGGTGAAGTCGGCGTATTCTTCATCGGTCATGCGGGTCTTTACCACATGACGGCGGTGGGGCGTATTGTATTTCTTTCGCATGGTCTGTGACCTCCTTTCTCGCCCGACAGGGCGCATAGCAGGGTTTGGGGAAGGCACTCCCCAACAAGATTCCCGCAGGGGCAAAAATAAGCGGAGAGCGAATTTTGGCACCTCGGTAGAATCTTGCTCTGAAAAACTCCGGCGTTCCCCGGCTCCCGTCCTTTCCGCTAACAAAACGTTTCAAAAGGGCTTTGCTACCCGCTATTCCGGCTTATCTTGAAAATTTTCCTTTCACTACCTACAACACCACGCAAAGCAAAATGGACGGAGATTTTTAGAATTTCCCCTCTATTCCCTACAACACCACGCAAGCCGGAATAGGCGGACAATGGCAGTATTTTTTTCTTTGATACCCTCTACGGATAAGTAAGGGATTTTGCCAACTGCGGCGGCTATTTTCCCTTTTGTTTTTTCATACTGGGGATTTTCAAAAATGCCAAACAGGAACGAAAAAAAGCAGCAAATCTGTTGAATAGATTTACTGCTTTCTGGTTGCCGGCGAAGCGGCGGTTATTCAGTTGTAGGCGGTAGGGCTATCTCCCAAAGCGGAACTTGAAAATAGCTGTGAGAAGCGTCTGGGTGATGTAGTCCTCTGTATCTTGGTCTACCCGTCCATTCACACGGGCGGCACATTGTATGCGGCGGCGGTAATACTGCAATACAGTTCCCACCGCTTCCGGCTCCCCGCTGGTGGCTTGGACGATTGTTTCATAGGGGAGAAGCCTATTATTTCTCATATGCCATTCCCTCCATTTCCGCTTGGAGCTGCCGTAGGACTTTTCGGATATGGTAGCCCGCTGTGCTGCGGCTGCGCCCGTACTGTCTGCCAATTTCGTGCTGTGGAATACGCTTGAAAAAGGACAGGTAAATCATTTCCCGCTCCCGTTCGTCCAGCCGTGACAGGGCTTCCGCAAGTAAGCCGCTGCTGAAAATGACCGTATCGCCGCAAAGGGTAAGTATGTATTCCTCGTCCGGCTCCGGGGCTTGGAAATATTCATCTGTCGTGCCTAAAGGGTAGTGCTTTTCGTCTGTGAGGTATTCAAGGGATATTTCTCTTTTGTGCTTCCTGCTCCGTGTCCTCGCTGCGTTGATCGTTGCATTTCGGATAACGACTTTGCAAAAGGCATGGAAAGTGTACTCGATATGTTCCCGATATTCTTCTGTACAGGTCATGGAAAATCCCCCTTTCCTCCCAAAAGGGCTGTGGCTGGTTAGTAGTTGCTTTTTATGATAGTAAGGGGCGGCAGCACTTTAGGCTGTCGCTCCTTGACTGCCTAACTGCAAAACCGGGCGGGGCTGTCAACGGCGGGCGAAGCCCGTTCATCTTGACCGTTGACTGGCTCGGCCGGGTTTGCTATTTATCCGGCAAACTTGAATTTATTTTAAGCTATCACGTTTTACCTTTTTAAGCCTTACTATCATTACCATAGGAATTTCTTTATTGTTTTTGAAACATTCTTCATAAAATCCATCAATGACAAATCCAGCTCTGAAACAAAGGTTAAAAATATCTTGTATGGAACGATGATAATAAATCTGCTCCTCCGGCTGCCCTTCGATCGCTATATCATAGTAACTGTGCGGTGTCATATATTTTTCAGTCAATGTGATAAAACAAGGGTGCTGCGTTGCAAAGACAAAAATCCCGTTTTCCTCCAATAGTTCATAAACAGCCATAAAAAGCGGTTCAATATCCGTAATATCCATAATTGCCATATTAGAAACTGCTTTCGTAAAGGCTCGATTTCTTTTTAATCCTAATAAGCTTTCTCTATTGGTCGCATCCGCTACGCAAAACTCAATTTGTTTTGCATATTGTGATCGCCGTCTTTTAGCCAATTCTATCATTTTTTTGCTGTAATCAAAAGCGACGACCGAAGCGCCTCTCTGTGCAAGATACGAAGAATAATTTCCATTGCCGCACGCAATATCCAAAATGTAATCCGAAGGATCAGGAGAGAGAAGTTCCGTTACTTTGGGACGTACTACCTCTCTGTGAAATTCATTGGATTCGTCACCCATTGCATCATCCCAAAATTGTGCGTTTTTCTCCCAGATCTTTTTGCTTTCCTCTGTTCCCATGTTCTCTCCCACTCCCAAAATTTGCCTTTTTGCTTCCATTAAATCTTCCTTACTATATTCCATTGTTACCCTCCATAACTTCTGATTGTTGCCGTCTTGACTATTATGTATCTTTTCTTTCCAAAATGGTATAGGCTTTTATTTTTATAATGCTGCAAAACTTTTCTTCTGTAAGGTATTCAAAGGATATTTCCCTTTGCCGCCGCTATTGGAAAGCCAAAAGCAGCGGCTTTTTTACGCGATATGACCGAAAAGACTAGAAAGCAGGATATGTCATCATTTGTCATTTCTTCTCAATGTAATAACTGCATGGCATATCAAGCCAAATACAAGAGAAAAACAGCCACCGCCAAATAGTGATGCTCCCCACCCTGCACCCGACATTGTCATAAAACCGCCAACAAAGAAAATACCAATGCCAAGAAATATCCCGACACCATAAAAAAGTCCAATTGCCATATCATACTTATTAAATTGTCGTTTCTCTTTTTTTCACATGTTTCCATTTTTGTTATTACCTCCTTCGCAAAATCGTCCATGTGGACTCCAAAAAGAAAACAAATTTTTTTCAACGTATTTAAATCGGGTTCATTAACATCTCTCTCCCAATTCGATAGCGCCTGCCGGGTAACATTCAATTTCCCAGCCAGTTCTTCCTGTGTCATTCCCGATTGTGTTCGCAGATGACGTATTTGCTTTCCTGTTGTAATATCCGTCTGTTTCTGGTTCAAAATGGTTCCTCCTCTCTGATGCTGATTTTATCAATGATATTTCGCAATAGCCAGCAATGAACGTTTGCATTGCGCAAGATGTTACATTATCTTCTGAAACATATGCCGGATCTTGTCTAAACGGCTGTTCGGGCGGCGTGGCTGAAACACAGGCTCGCCGGAAGTTTCCTGATACCCTTTTAATTCTGTAATGCAGACACTTCTTCCATTTGTATAAAAATTCAAATCATTTCTATATTCACCAATACAACGGGCAGGGATTTCCCCCTTAAAAATAACTTCATCTTTTTCAAGTCTGGTTGATTCAATGATTGCGCAATACTTTGGTGCGTCATTATAAGCCCGTGAAAGATATTCCTGCGGTGCAAAAAGGGTAAAGGAAAGGTATGGTTCCAACAGTTGTGTTCCTGCTTTTTTCAATGCCTGCTCCAACACGACAGGCGCAAGAAAACGAAAATCAGCGGGGGTGCTGACCGGGCTGTAATAAACTCCATAATCAAAACAAATTTGGCAGTCTGTCACTCCCCAGCCATATAAGCCCTGCTCCATTCCATAACGCACACCCTCCATGACGGCATTTTGAAAACTTTGGTTTAAATAGCCGAGAGATACCTCGCTTTTATATTGTGTTCCGCTTCCAACAGGAAGCGGTGTTACAGTCAAACCAATAGATGCCCAAAACGGATTCGGCGGCACTTCAATATGAATCGTATAGGTCGCCCTTTTTATCGGTCTTTCAAGATAAATGACCGTAGGCTCCCTCATAGCCACTCTAACATGGTATTTTTCTTCCAGTAACGAACAAATAACTTCTAACTGCACC
>JAGBEI010000018.1 GCA_017937065.1 Clostridia bacterium
TACTTGTCCATTTTGTCGTAATCTTCGGGTTCAAAATCCATGCCGATTTGTTCATTTACAACTCTGTCAACGTGCGCCCAAAATACAACGTCCTGTTCTCGCTCTGCTCCTATTTCTTCAACCGCTTGTATAAGCTGTGCAAGCCGCTTTTTGCCAAAGCCGAACTCTTGATTTAACGCTACGCAAAACAGCTTGAATATCCGACGCGTCATGCTGCCTGACTGCCGTTTAAATTCCTCCGCAACTCCCGCGCGTATCATTTGCTTTTGCTTTAGCGTGAATTTGTTATAATGTGCTTTCATACTTTTTATTTTTACTCGCTTGCAACTCTTTTTCTGCTTCTGTAATTTCTTTATAGTACCGTTCAAAATCTTCTCGTGAAATAGTAATAATTCCTATATGCAATGAGCCGAATTTTTGAAACCTGTCAATAGTGACGGTTTTTTCATCTTCTGTTATGACTTTTGCGAAAATCGAAAATTCGTTTATCAGTCCTCTTGCCTTGCAAATATGTGTAAAATATCTTTCATGAATACAAGGCAGCTCAATAATGTGGGTTTTGTCTTTGAAATATCTGCAATCCATTTCGACTGTATCAATTAATTGGTCTCCCCACTCAGTGCACTCTACTGCAAGTTCTTGATTTCTATCGCACAAATCATAATGAATACATTCTTTACAAGTCATTCTGTTTCTCCTTTTCCTCCATCCTTGTCCCGCAGTTCGGGCAGCGTGTGCGTTCAATATCCCACTGCTCATAATCGTCCGCGCTGTGCCCCCAGCCGCAGACGCTGCATATTTTCATCGGTCTGCCGATATCGTCCGTCTCCCATATCCACTCGCCCGTTATATCCTGCCTCTTATCCTCGCGCAGAGACAGGCAGATGCATATGACGGCAATTCCCAGCAAGCCGCCCGTTATAAAGCCCGATATAAACAACAGCATTTTCTATTCCTCTTGTCCTGCTGTTTTAATTTCCACACAGCTTTCGCAGCAGCGCCTGTCACCGACCGCATAATACCGCTCGCCCTCATAAATCTCACTCCCGCAGCACTCGCACTCAAACAGCGACACCGGCTGTGACGCAAGAAAGCTGTCCGTATCACGTACTAAGCTGTCCGAATAAAATGTTCTCATATTCTGCCACCCTCTATATTTTTCCTCTCTCCGTGTCACGCTTTATCTCATACTCCCAGTAGCCGTCGTTATTCTCTATTCCGCGCTCCCTGTACCTCTGAAAGCATTTCTGTACGTACAAAAGCTTTTCGGTGCCCGACAGAGCAGCCCATTTCATCGCTTCCTCCAGCAGCTCGCAGTTATCCCCGTTCATGCCGCCCAGCGGACGGTATAAGTCCTGCACGGCTGTCAGCTCATACGGCGACGGCTCTCTGTCCCACAGTGCCTTGAACAGCTCCCGCACGCGCGCGTTTGCATGTTGTTGTTCTTTTGTATATTTACTTTTCTTTTCTTTACTTTCCTCTTCTTTACTTTGCCTTAAAATGTCGGCATTTTTTGAAGAAATGTTTACATTTTCGCCCGAAATACATACATTTTCGGAAATTTGGGCGCACTTTAACAAGAGGTATGCCTTTTCGACCTCCACTTTCTTTCGGCGGCTGACTGCCTCAAGGTATCTTTTCTGTATCCCGACCGACGTCAGTATATGATACCTTTCAAAAAGCTCTCTGTCGAATATACCTCTCCTGACTGCGGCACTCACTATTTCCGAAACAACGCCTGCACCCGCGCCGCAAAAGCGGCCAAACAAAAGCGCCACCTCGTTTGTCCATTCACAGTAATAACCCTGTCCTCCGTATATACGCTGGAACAGCTTGACGATTACCGCAAATCCCGTCAGTCCGAACTCTGCCTCAATCAGTTCAAATTTCTCATCAAGATGTACGTCGAGCGGAAAATATTCAAGTCCGCTCTTCATTCTCTCCTCCTAAAACGGTAAGTTTTCGTCCTCAGACACCGCCGCCGTCTGCTCCGGCGTGTCCGCCGCGCTCTCGCGCTTACTCCCGGCAAACATTATTTCGTCAGCTATGACCTCAAAAGCCGTGCGCCGGTTCCCGTCCTTATCCTCGTACCTTCGCGTCTGTATCGACCCGACTGCCGTTATGAGCTGACCCTTGTCCAAGTATTCCGCCGCAAACTCCGCCGTTTTCCGCCACGCGACAGCGTTTATAAAGTCTGTCGGGTACTGCCCGTCCGCGTCCTTATACCCCCGCTGCACCGCGATTGTAAACTGCGTGACGCTCACGCCCGACGGCGTTGTTTTAAGCTCCGGCTTTGCCGTCAGCCTGCCCGTCAGTATTGCCTTGTTGAGCATCCTTATTTTCCTCCTTCATTGTATATTTTGCAAAGTATACCGTTTCTCCGAATCTGTTCTTTGACTTTACGGTCTCGCTTGCTATGGAAAAGCCGCTTCTCTTCAAGTCGTTTATGCGGCTTGCAAGCCGCATCACTCCTAAGCTCTCCATAGCCTCAAGCGCGGTTATGCTTCCGTTTTGGGTTATGTAGTCTATAATCCTGTCGCACTGTGTGCTCATCGCTTTCCTCCGTTCTTATTTTTTGCAGGCGGGTCTGCCTTTCCACTCCTCCAAAAGCAGCGACAGCTCTTCGGGCGTTGCCGTCTCTATGCCCTGCTGCCTGCACTCCCTCACCGCAAGCTCTATAAGCCGCGACATCTGCGCGCTGTCATACTGCGACGAGCCGTAATAGCACATGATATTGGTGTACCCCGCAAGTTTTGACGACTGAAGGTCGTCGCACACCCAGCCCAAGCCGTTGCTCTCCCATATCTGTATGAACCGCTCCGCGGCATCAAGCCGGCACGGAATGATGTAGTAATTCCCGCCTACATCCTTTATTAACTCCCTGTATAATTGTACACTTGAAAAACCGAACAAAACGGACAATTTATTCATCAGCGTCCAAAAATATGCGTTGGCGTCAAGACTGCGCTTTTTACAGTGCCTTTTGACCGTCAGCTCGTACTCACCGCGCTCAAGTCCCTCCACATACCGTATAAGCTCGGGCAGCACGCTCATGAATTTGTCCTTTTCAAATACTGTTGTTTTCACGTTCTACCTCTGCACGCTCTGCCATACAAAGCAGCGTTTTTCGCTTTGCTTTTCGCGCTTGAGCGAATTGTTCAGTATCGCAAGCCCGACTATACGCTTGTCCTTTATTGCTATTTTCTCTACGGAAAATCTGTCGTAGCATTTGCCGTTTTTTAAATTTATGTATTTAAGCGGCACAAAGATGTCGGGGCAGGTATACAGCTCTCTGCCTATACCCCAGTTGAAGCAGGCGCGTTTAAAGCTGTCGCTTGCTTCTCCCTTTTCCGGCTCGCTGTTGCTCTCGCTCCCGCAGTCGCTTTTGTACAGCCAGCGCGCCTCCTTGTCCGGCTCGGCAAAATTACTGTTTATACCCACGCGGCAAAAGAGGTTGCCCTTGCACTCGTAGTGCTCCCGCTGCCAGTTCTCCGCGCCCACTGTGTCGTCAAGTATGTTCATGTCGACACGTGCGTTTTTAT
Source organism: Clostridia bacterium (assembly GCA_017937065.1). Lineage (GTDB taxonomy): Bacteria > Bacillota > Clostridia > Oscillospirales > QAKW01 > RGIG9041. Next base: position 3,543 of record JAGBEI010000018.1, read on the forward strand.
ACAGCAGCAATACTGCGCCGTCCGCCCTGACCTTTTGCACCCGCACGTCGATGTCCTCCGACGTTAAATCTCGAAACGCTATCATTTCCTGTCCCTCACTTTATCTGCATATTCAGCTTTTGTTTGAGACTGCATCCGCTCACCCTCTGCCCGGACAGCAGCAGCTTTTTGACCGCGGCTTTGTCTATCTGCGGCGGCTGCGCCTTTACAAGCTCGGGGTGATTTGCGCAAAGCTCCGTTACATCGTCTATCTCCACGCTCGCGCTTTTGCGGAAGGTGATTTTATTCCGGGAGGTTTCCAGCGTCTGATACCCGACTGACAGAAGACAGTCGGACAGATATCGCTTCAGTCTCTCGGCGCTTTTCTCCTTTGCCCTGCGGCGCATGCAGAGCGCCTGCTCCTCCGCCATCAGTGCCGCCGACTCATAAAGCTGCTGCTTTATGATACAGGCGATATTGTCCGCCTTTTCCTCAAGCTCGCCCTCGATACACGCCAGCGTGTCCCCGACAGCCTCCGGCGGTATCTCGCCGTTTTCCGTCATCTCTTTAAATTTCAGATATTCCTCTTTTATATCGTAAAGTCTCATGCCGTCTCCTTTGCAGTCCGCACCCAAACCGTCTGAACGCCGAAAGCCTGCGCGTCCTCATGGTTTTCAAAGTAGATGTCTATACGGTTACCCTTTATAGCGCCGCCGCAGTCGTGCACCGTATAAATCCCCATGCCCGATATCTCCACCTGCGTGAAGGGCGGCAGCACCGAAAAGTCCGCCGCTATGCTCACGCCCTCCGAAAGTTTCGCGCCCGTCGCGCTTTCCGCCTGTCCGTCCGGCTTGTCCGTGCCCCAGCGTCCGTTGCACTCGGTACATTTGCAGTACGCCGTTGCGGTAAACTGCGTATACCCGTAGGTTTCCTCTATGCGAAGCTCCCGCTCGGCACTGTCTGTTGTCTCCCGCTCGGCAGCAGTATTCTGCGCCTTGTCCCGCTCGGCGGGTTCTCTCAAATATTCCCGCTCGGCGGCATTTGATATTGTGTCCTTGGCAGCGGCGTCCGTATTTCCCGCGCCCTGCGCAAACGCACGACCGATAAGCACCCCCGCCGCCGTGAATACCGCCGCCGCTGTCACGCACAGCGCGACAAAGCGGCACAGCCGCATTTTCAGCGTTATATATTTCATTGCTCTGCTCCTTGATTTTTTATCTCTTTTGTGGTATCATGTCTGTGATAAAGATTTTTCTGCCGTCTTTATTCACTCGGCGCTGCGTGCTTCCTCACGCGGCGCTTTCTCTTTTGCCTCCGTGCTGTCCGCAAGACCCAGCTTTATGAGCTTCTGCCTGTTGCGTATGAGCTTTTCAACGTCTATGCTCCACGCTTCAAACGCGATTTCCGCATCGACGTGATACGGGATTACCGTCATTACATTGCGCTCGCTCTCAAGCTCCCTTGCTTTCTTTTTCAGACGTATAGCCGTTATTTCGCTGCACCCGAATATCTGCATTATCTCCTTATTGCCGATATACATTTTATAGTACGCCTTTATTGCCGCCTCTGTATCCGCTATCATCGGGCGGCGAGTCTTGATTTCCTGCATTGCTCTCACCTCCCTATTCCTCGGAAAACAGCTCTGAAATTTTGCAGTCAAGCAGCCTTGCGATTTTTTCGCAGGACGGCAGGGACGGGTTGCGCTTGCCCTGTTCTATCCAGCAGAGCATCGCCTGCGTTATGCCCGCCTTATCCGCAAGCTCCGACTGTGTCATTCCGTTTTTCTCCCGTATTCTGCGTATATTTGCCCCTATGCTCATTCTTCCTTCCACCTCCCGACAATCACGGCTATCAATGCTATATTCGCCGTAATTACAAGCACGTCCAAAATAATCCCGAACATTGTTTTGCTCCTTTCTTAAATATATTGACAGGAAAAAAATACTGTGCTATACTTACCTTGAGGACACAAGGGGCGTTTGCCCCTTGCCCCTCAGCTTATCAGGCGGTTGATTAAATCAATCAGCGCTTTGATAAGGTTGAGTATGGCGGTGAGCAAGACAACGATTTGGAGTGTTGTGTCTTGCTTGCCGTTTCTCTTTTTCCCGCTCATTACTGCTTGTCCTTTCCTTTATTTATTAAGGTCTTGCCCCTTAACATGGTTATATTATATCATGGCATACCGCGAGTTCCTCGCGGTATGCCATGGCATACCGCGTTTGTCAATAGTTTTTTGAAAAAAATTTTGCTTTTTTTACGGGCATTGATTTTTCACGGCTCCTGTGATATTATTTAAACGAATGTTTTAACATGGTTATATTATATCTCATAAAAATGAGATAGTCAACGCTTTTATCTTGTTTTTATGAGATTTGTATATCTGCACAAATACATAAGTCTTATTTTAGTGAGATTACACAGTTTGGAGTTAATATGAATTTTTGGGATATTTTTTATGATTTATGTAGTAGAAACAATATAAAGCCAAACCCTCTCGGCAAAAAATTAGGTTTTTCATCAGGAACTATGACTTTATGGAAAAACGGAACTATCCCTAATGGTGAAACCTTAAAAAAAATAGCTGATTATTTTAACTGTTCCGTTGACTATCTTCTTGGAAGAACTGACACACCAAACGTCAGCGGTGATTTAGACAGCAAAGAAAAAAGGCTTGTCGCGGCGTACCGCAACAAGCCTGAAATGCAAATGTCTGTTGACATATTGCTTGGATTAAGTGATGGTGAATTTAATAAAAAAGCCATTGATGAACCCGGAAAAACCGTTGTCGCTAAAATTGCCGCTTTCGGAGGAGGCGTCAGCACAAAGGTTTACAAGGAAGGCGAAATAGACGAAGAAAAAATCAGGAAACTTGCAAAAGAGCGGGAAGTTAAAGATGATTTTTAAAAATATAAAAATTGATCAACAAACTTATAGAGCAGCGTAGGATAAAACCTGATGAACACGAAAAATAATTGAGTGAGAAAAAGATGATAATAGCATACTTAATTCTGTACATTATAGTAAATGAGCTCATATATAGTCGCTATGTTTTTCGAGATATGGGAATAGAACCCTTTCCGTATGCCGCGTCTGTATTTTGCACGGTTTCACACTTATTTGTATTGGTAATTAATATATGGTATGGCGGATTGATTTTGGGAATAATCTTATTTTTATTTCAAATGTCCGGATTATTACATGCAACAATCGGCTGGATATTATTAATGCCTATATCAATCAATAGCAATTCCAAGCTCGTGTTGAAATTTGCTAAATCTGAAATTTGGTATTTACCCTTAGTAATGATTATTACTGTTATCTTTTGCATTGTATCTTTTTTCACAACTGAATTTTCTTCATTATATGATTACATAAAGCAAAATACCATTATTTTAATACCGATAGCTATCATTCTTATTTTGCTTTTCATTATTAGATATTTTGTGAACAAACATATTGATTAATTATACTACACGAAAACCGGCTAATATGAAGTTTCTAAAATTATTGAATAAAGCTTTAGTATTTTTTATTCTATCAGTTTTATTGTCTATTATCTGTTACGCGCACGGCGGCAAAACCGATGCAAACGGCGGGCATTACAACAGTTCTACCGGAGAATACCATTATCATCACGGATATCCTGCTCACCAGCATCCCGGCGGCATATGTCCGTATTCTTACGATGATAAGACAGACCATTTAAACGGTCGCAGTTATAGTGACGATTCAAATAAGTCAAACAACAATTATTCCGATTTTAACAGTAGCGTAAATAACTTTAAAGACTCAGAGCGAATAAAGAATTCACAAGATAATAGAAAAACGGTATCAGAGCAAAAGAAGGATAAAAGCATTGCCTACTTTGTTTTGCTGTTAATAATTATCGCGATTGTTTATGGTCAATTTTATGTATATATAGAAGACAAAGTTAAAGACGCTTTAAAAACTTTTAAACTTTTCAGAAACATCGTTACACCTGTTGCGATTGCTATATCTCTCGGTATTTCATGCGTTCTTTACCAGGTCTATCCGAATATAGTTTTGGTGTTATCCGATAAAGAGATAATTGATGCATGGCTATTATGGTTATTTATAGCTGTAATATTATGTATAGTTGAATTTGTATTATTTACATATGGCATCTACGTTATATTGAAAGATAAAGCCCCTGTAACAGTCGAAGATATACGTAACCATCACGCTGATAGTGTCGAAAGACGTTTTGCAACACTAAAGCTATTTGAATACTTTTTATTGCCGGTTTCAATCATTATATCTATCGGTTTGGCAATTTTTTTCTATTCGGCTTATCCCGATATTGTAATATTTATATCCGATATAGAGATAATCGAAGCAGGGTTAATGTGGGTATACATAACATTAATATTAGGTTTAATCGAGTTATTTTTATTGCTCTATTCGTCAAAAGACCAATAATTCTTAATTACAGGAGAACTTATGCCGATATATAAAATGCAGGGAAAAAAAGACGGCTTGCAAAAATACCGCGTGCGCATAAATTATACGGACCGCAGCGGCAAGCCCCGCCAGCTCGACCGCGTGGCATACGGCGCGGAAGCTGCCAAAGAGCTTGAACGGCAGCTGTCGGCGGAGCACAGCGGGAAAGCGCCCGCGCCGAATAAAGCTCTAACCGTATACAAGCTTTACAACAGCTATATAAATGTAAAGAAAAACGAAATACGGGAGACCTCCTTAAACCGAGTGGAAAAAATCCTGTCCAATCATGTGCTGCCGACGCTAAAGGACATAAAGCTCAGCAAGCTGAACACCGAGATATTGCAGGACTGGAAAAACCACATAGAGCAAAAAGGGCTTTGCATAGTCACCAAAAAGAATATTTACGGTTATTTCAGCGCCATGCTGAATTTTGCCGTAAAAATGGAATACCTGAACTCAAACCCGCTGACCAGGGTCGGCAATTTTAAGGACGCATATATAAAAAAGGAAAGTATCGACTACTACACCGCAGACGAATTTAAAAAATTCATTCATGCCGCCGGGGAGGAGGCGGAGCGCCTGGGCTTTTACGAATGGCATTATTACGTGTTTTTCAATATCGCTTTTTATACGGGCGCGCGCAAGGGCGAAATACACGCGCTCAAGTGGTCGGACATTGAAGACAACGTTTTGCACATCAGGCGGAGCATTGCGCAGAAGCTCAAGGGCGGCGACAGAGAGACGCCGCCGAAAAACTTAAGCTCAATACGCGATTTGCAGCTGCCGAACGCGCTGATTGCCGTTTTGGACGAGCACAGACGGCGATGCAGGGAAAACATAAAAGATTTTTCAGACGATTTTCGCATATGCGGAGCGAAAACATGCCTGCGCGACACCTCCCTGTCAAAACGAAATGTCAGATACTCGTCTCTTGCGGGTGTGAAAACAATACGCATACATGATTTCAGGCACACCCATGCATCGCTGCTTGCAAACGAGGGAATAAACATTCAGGAAATAGCGCGCCGTCTCGGTCATTCCAAAATAGAAATCACATGGAATATATATTCACATCTCTATCCGCGCGAGGAGGAACGCGCGGTTGCCGTGCTGGACAGCATATAGCCGTACACGTTTTTTACACGAATAAATTAAAAACAGCTTAATTTCCCATGACGGTCAATTTATGAGATAACATTGCAAACATAGAGTAAATACAGGGGTTTTGCACTGCTTTTGAAATTCATTTAAGGCTTTAAAAAGTGTAAAGCCAAATCCCCTTCTCTCCGCCCTAACAGCAAAAGTACCGGCACGTAAATGCGTGCCGGTATTTTTACGTTTGTAAACACTCACTGCAAATTTATTTTTTGATAAATCGGCTTTCGGTATAATCCGATAGCATTGGGAGACAATAATAGAAATATTTTTGTTACCGAGGGTGTTTTTTTGAATTCAGTATGGTCGGATAAAATAAAGCTTCCGAGTTTTAAAAGGCTTGAAAATAATATAAAGACAGACGTGCTTATAATCGGCGGAGGAATTGCGGGCATACTCTGCGCGCATTTTCTGCACGGTGCGGGCGTGGATTACGTACTGACGGAGGCTGAAACGATATGCAGCGGCACAACAAAGAACACGACCGCAAAAATAACGTCTCAGCACGGCTTGATTTATGACAGACTGATACGTCAGTTCGGCGCAAAAAAAGCCGCGGATTACCTCATGGCAAACCAGGCGGCGCTTGAAAAGTACCGGCAGCTTTGCAAAAACGTGGACTGTGATTTTGAGATTAAAAGCAACGCCGTTTATTCGCTAAACGACAAGAAAAAAATTGAAAGAGAGCTGTCGGCGCTGAAAGCACTGGGCTTCAATGCGCAGTATGACGATAATCCTCCGCTGCCCTTTAAAACGGCAGGCGCCGTGGTGTTTGAAAATCAGGCTCAGTTCAATCCGCTCAGGTTTTTGGCGTCGGTATCGGAAAAGCTGAATATCTTTGAGCACACACAAGTAGTCAAGATATCGAATAACACGGCTTTTACAAGCGGCGGCACCGTGAGCGCAAAAAAAATAATAGTTGCCACGCACTTTCCGTTTATAAACAGGCACGGCAGCTATTTTCTGAAAATGTACCAGCACCGCTCATATGTAATAGCCTACTCCGGCGCTGAAAATATCGGTGGAATGTATGTTGACGAGGCTAAAGGCGGAATGTCCTTTAGAAACTACAAAAACCTCCTGCTTATCGGCGGGGGCGGGCACCGCACAGGCATGCAGGGAGGCAGCTATAAAGAAATCGAGAGCTTTGCAAAGCTGCACTACCCCGAAGCGGCGGAGAAATACCGCTGGGCAGCGCAGGACTGTATGACGCTGGACGGCGCGCCGTATATCGGAAATTATTCCGCGCTGACGCCGAGCATGTACGCCGCAACGGGATTTAATAAGTGGGGCATGACCTCGTCCATGCTCGCGGCGCAAATTCTTGCCGACCTTGTATGCGGAAGAAAAAACCGCTATGCGGACGTTTTTTCGCCGTCGAGAACAATTCTCCGTACGCAGACGGCAGTGAATTTTGCACACGCGGTGTCGGGGCTTGTCGGCATATCCGAAAAGAGATGCCCGCATATGGGCTGCAAGCTGAAAAGAAACAAGGCTGAGCACACATGGGACTGCCCGTGCCACGGCTCAAGGTTTGACGAAAACGGAAAGCTCATTGACAACCCCGCTGTAAAGGACTTGAAATAAAAACGACGGATATAAATCCGTCGTTTTTCATTTAATCAAATCCGCCAGTGTAATACCGTCAAAAAAGCCGCTTATCATTGTGTCAAGCCTTTCCCACATGGAAAGGGTACGGCACTGCTCCCGCAGCGGGCAGGGCGCGGCGTCCTGCATAAGACAGGATACGGGCGCCAGCGAGCCCTCGGTAAGCCTGAGTATATCGCCTATTGTACAATCCTTGGGGCTTTTGAGCATTTTATAGCCTCCGCCCTTGCCGTGCATTGCCAAAACATATCCGTTTTTTGTAAGGACAGGCATTATCCGCTCTATATATTTAAGCGATATACGCTGTCGGTCAGCCACTTCCTTCAGCGGAATAAATTCGCCGCTGTCATGCTCGGCAAGGTCTGCAAGCACTCTGAGAGCATACCTGCCGCGTGTTGAAATCATCATTGAATGTCCTACTTCTCAAAAAGCGGGGTGGAAAGGTACCTGTCGCCCGTGTCGGGGAACAAAACGACGATATTCTTTCCGGCATTTTCGGGGCGCCTTGCAAGCCTTACGGCAGCGTCCAGCGCAGCCCCCGACGAAATTCCGACAAGCACGCCCTCGCATCTGCCGACAAGCCTGCCCATCTCGAAGGCGCTCTCGTTTTCAACGGCAATTATCTCGTCGTACACATCAGTGTCAAGCGTATCGGGGACAAAGCCTGCGCCGATACCCTGAATTTTATGCGCGCCTGCGCCTTTGCCCGAAAGCACGGCGGAGGACGCCGGCTCGACAGCCACTATCCTTATACCGGGGTTTTTGGACTTCAGATATTTTCCGACGCCCGTTACCGTACCGCCCGTGCCGACGCCCGCGACAAATATATCCGCCCTGCCGCCCATATCCTCGTAGATTTCGGGGCCTGTGGTATCAAAATGCACCTGCGGGTTTGCGGGGTTTTCAAACTGTCCGGGTATAAAGCTGTCTGGTATGGTTTCAGACAGCTCCCGCGCCTTTTCAATCGCGCCCTTCATTCCGAGCGCGCCGTCGGTCAGCACAAGCTCGGCGCCGTATGCCTTCATTATCTGCCTGCGTTCAACCGACATCGTTTCGGGCATGACAATGATTATGCGGTATCCGCGCGCGGCGGCAACGGAGGCAAGACCTATGCCGGTGTTGCCGCTTGTCGGCTCGATTATCACCGAGCGCGGCGTCAGCCTGCCGCTTTTTTCGGCGTCGTCAAGCATCGCCTTTGCTATGCGGTCCTTGACCGAGCCTGCGGGGTTAAAATACTCGAGCTTGGCATAAATGCCTGCATGAAGCTCCAGCTTTTTTTCTATATTATTCAGCTTTAAAATGGGAGTTTTGCCGATAAGCATATCGGCAGAGGTATAAATTCCGGACACAAATGTCATCTCCTTAAAGGGTTACTGTTTATTTTTCAGTCTCTTGTCCGTCCTTACGGCAGCACGGGTGCCGGCGCTCTGGATTATCTGAACAAGTATAATGAGCAGCACGACGGCGGCAATCATTATAAGGTACTTATATCGGAAATAGCCGTAGTTCATGGCGATTTTTCCTAAACCCCCGCCGCCGATTACCCCGCTCATCGCGGAATAGCCGAGAATTGTCGTCACGGCAATCGTTAAGTTGGACAAAAGCGAGGGAACGCTTTCGGGTATCATGACCTTGACTATTATCTGAAAGGGTGAGGCACCCATGCTCTGCGCCATTTCTATTATGTTCGGATTTATCTCTCTTATACTGCTTTCGGCAAGCCGCGCAATAAACGGAAACCCTGCTATCACAAGCGGCACGACCGACGCGGCAGTGCCGACGACCTTGCCGACAATAAGGCGCGTCAGCGGAAAGACGAGCACCATAAGTATCAGAAACGGAACAGACCTTAAAAGGTTTATCACAACATTGAGAAGGTGCATAAGCCATGACGGCAGCGGCAAAACACCGCCCTTCTCGCCCGTCACGAGCAAAACGCCCAGCGGCAAACCGATAACCACTGCAAAAAAGGAGGCAAGCACCGTCACGTACACCGTCTCCCAGACAGCGAGCGGAAACTGCGTGCTTATTACCTGCCACGCCTCGCTGAGGGTATCGGCGGAAAAAAGCTTTTCAAACATTCAGCGACACCTCCTGAGCGAAAATATCAGGCATTTTCTGCAAATACTCTATTGCGCCGCGCACCTTTTCATCGCCGCCGCAAATACCCAAAAGCATAGACCCGTAAGCCTTATCGCCTATGCTCTTGGTGGAGGCATAGGCAATGCTTGCCTCAATGCCCCTTTCCACAGCCATTCTTGCAATCAGCGGCGTACCGGTGGCGTTTGCACCGTTGAACACAACGCGGATAAACCTTTCGCCCGCGCTCTTTACGACAACAAGCTCGCCGTCGTTTTCGGGGAAAACAAGCCGGCGTGCCGCCGCGGTCTTGGGATGTGCGAACACCTCTGCCACCTCGCCCGTCTCGGCAACCTCTCCGCCGTCAAGTATCGCGACATGCCTGCACACGCTTTCGACAACGCTCATCTGATGGGTGATAATAATAACGGTTATCCCGAATTTTCTGTTGATGTCACGTATAAGCTCCAGCACGGAATTCGTCGTTGTCGGGTCAAGCGCGCTTGTCGCCTCGTCGCAAAGCAGCACCTTGGGACTGGTGGCAAGCGCACGGGCTATGGCAACACGCTGCTGCTGACCGCCCGACAGCTGCGACGGGTACGCCCCCGCTTTATCCGCAAGCCCGACAGTCTCCAAAAGCTCATACGCGCGCCGGCGTGCGTCGGCGCGCTTCATTCCCTCAAGCTCAAGCGGAAAGCAGACGTTGGCAAGGCAATTTCGCTGCATCAGAAGATTAAAGCCCTGGAAAATCATCGTAATGCTGCGCCGCGCACGGCGCAGCTCCTTTTGCGACAGCGCGCACATATCGCAGCCGTCAATCCGAACACTGCCGCTGTCAGGTCTTTCAAGCATGTTTATACACCGAACAAGCGTGCTCTTGCCCGCGCCGCTCATTCCTATTATGCCGAAAATATCGCAGTCCTCTATTTTGAGCGAGACGTTTTTGAGCGCCTCGACCGCGCCGTCCGACGTATGATAGGTTTTCGTCAGATTTTCTATCTCTATCATACCGAAAGCTACTTTTTAATCTCGTCAAGGCTTTGCTGTCTGCCGCCGTAAATTCCCAAGGGCTCGACATGCACGGTGGAGACCGAAACTACATGCGTGCCGTTTTCGCTGTTAAAATCCTCAAGGTAGGGAAGATGCTGAAAATAATTGGCGTCACAGTCGCCGCTCTCGACGACGTTGTTGGGCTGAACATAATCGGTAAACTCTACGATTTTCAGCGTAATATTCTTTTCGGCAAGGATTTCCTTTGCAACCTCAAGGATTTCGGCGTGCGGAGTGGGAGACGCCGCGACCGACACGGTACTGCCCGAAAGCTGCCCGTAGTTCACGTCTGCGTCAAATCCGTCTGTCGGATTGTCAACAACGGAAACAACGGCGCCGCCGTATTTTGAAGTGATAAAGTCGGCGACCTTTTTGCTCTCCAGCGCAGCTTTAAGCGCCTTGATTATATCGGAATTTTCATTGCCCTCTTTAACTGCCAAAATATTGCCGTAAGCCGAAGACGAGCCCTCAAGCCCCAGCGCGTCCGCCGTGGGGTCAAGGTCTGCGGAAATCGCATAGTTGGAGTTAATGACGGCATAATCCACATCCTGCAAAACGTTGGGCAGCTGTGCCGCCTCAACCTCGTTAAACTTTATATTATACGGGTTTTCCTCAATATCGAGCACGGTTGCGGTAATGCCCGCGCCCTCCTTGAGCTTTATGTAGCCTAAATCCTCCAGAAGCAGAAGCGCCCTTGCCTCATTGGTCGTGTCGTTGGGCACGGCGATTGTGACGCCGCCCCCGCTGCTGCATGCGGAAAGCGCAAACAAAGACGTCAATGCCAAAACGGCGGTAAGTACTGCTGATATTATCCTTTTCATAATTATTTACTCCTTTTATTGTTTTAGTTTAATTATACTGCAAAACAAAAGGGCACATTCGTCCGAACCTGAAATTGGCGCGAACAAGCATTTCAAAATAGTTGATACCTTTTCTCACCGTTTTTTACCTACCAATCAAGTATGTTGGTGGAATTATAACACCGTACAGAGCATTTGTCAATAGCAAAATTAAAAAATTTCCCGTAACCGCAAAAAATTGCTGTCACGGGAAACCGTATTATTTAGCCACAATATTGAGGAGCTTGCCCTTTACGTAAATCACCTTTAAAATCTGTTTGCCCGAAAGCAGCTCGCCTATGCGCTCGTCCTTTTTTGCCGCGTCAACGACAAACGCCTCGTCTGCGTCAGCCGGAATTACAAGCCTGCCGCGTACCTTGCCCATAATCTGAACGGCAATCTCGACTTCGGACAGCCGCGTCTTGTCCTCATCGTATCGGGGCCAGGGCGCGTATGTCATGTCGCCCTCAAAGCCCGCAAGCTGCCAGAGCTCCTCGCAGATATGCGGGGCAAACGGACAGAGCAGGGTTATAAATGTTTTGAATTCGGTTTTGTTTATCGAGTTTTTATCGTAAATCTCGTTGAGCAGAGTCATCAGCGACGCCAGCGCCGTATTGAATTTAAGCGCGTCTATGTCCTCTGTGACCTTTTTAACGGTGACGTGGAATATCCGCTCCAGCTCCTTTGAGTACCCCTGTCCGTCGCAGAGAATATCGGCAAGCGACATAACCCGCTCCAAAAAGCGCTTGCACCCCTTTATGCTGGATGTGTTCCACGGCGCGCTCTTTTCAAAATCGCCGATAAACATCTCGTACAGGCGCATTGTATCGGCGCCGTACTGCTCGATGATATCGTCGGGATTTACCACGTTGCCGCGGGATTTACTCATTTTTTCACCGTTTTCGCCCAAAATCATGCCGTGTGAGGTGCGCTTGGCATACGGCTCCTTTGTGGGCACGACGCCTATATCGTACAGGAATTTATGCCAGAAACGGGAGTACAGCAAATGCAGCGTTGTGTGCTCCATGCCGCCGTTGTACCAGTCGACGGGGCACCAGTATTCAAGCGCCTCCCTTGAGGCAAGCTCCTTATCGTTATGCGGGTCTGTATAGCGCAGAAAATACCAGGACGAGCCAGCCCACTGGGGCATTGTGTCCGTCTCGCGCTTGGCGGGCGCGCCGCACTTGGGGCATGTGGTGTTTACAAAGCTGTCCATCGCGGCAAGCGGGCTTTCGCCGTTATCGGTAGGCTCATAGCTCTCGACATCAGGCAGCATGAGCGGCAGCTCGCTTTCGGGGACGGGGACATAGCCGCACTTATCGCAGTGAACTATCGGGATAGGCTCGCCCCAGTAACGCTGGCGGGAGAATACCCAGTCGCGCAGCTTATAATTGGTCTTGGGCTCGCCGCAGCCCTTTTCCCGCAAAAATTCCACAATCTTCTTTTTGGCGTCCGCAACGGACAGACCGTTCAAAAAGCCGCTGTTTACCATCGTGCCTGTTTCAACATCGGTAAACGCCGCGTTCTGAACATCGCCGCCAGCCACGACCTCGATTATCGGCAGCCCGAACACCTTTGCAAACTCCCAGTCGCGCGTGTCGTGGGCGGGAACCGCCATGATGGCGCCCGTGCCGTAGGACATCAGCACGTAGTCGGAAATAAATATCGGTATCTGTCTGTCGTTTACCGGATTTATGCCGTCAATGCCCGAAAGCCTGACGCCCGTCTTTTCCTTTGCAAGCTCGGTGCGCTCAAAATCGCTCTTGGCGGCGGCTGTCTTTCTGTATTCAAGAACCTCGTCTATGTTTTGGATTTTACCGGCGTATTTGTCTATCATGGGATGCTCGGGAGAGATTACCATATACGTCGCGCCGAACAGCGTGTCGGGGCGGGTGGTATACACCTCAAGCCCGCATCCGGCGGTGGTGCCAAAGCGAACCGACGCGCCCTGCGACCTGCCTATCCAGTTTTTCTGCTGGAGCTTTACCCGCTCGATAAAATCAAGCTCGTCAAGGTCGTCAATCAGCCGTCCGGCATACTCGGTTATTTTAAGCATCCACTGGCTTTTAACCTTATGTATGACCTCGCTGTGGCAGCGCTCGCAGGTGCCGTTTACAACCTCCTCGTTTGCCAGAACGACCTTGCAGGAGGTGCACCAGTTCACGTTCATCTCCTTCTTATATGCAAGCCCGTGCTTAAAGAGCTGTAAAAATATCCACTGAGTCCATTTGTAATAGGACGGGTCGGTGGTGTTGATTTCGCGCGACCAGTCAAAGGAGAGACCGAGCGCCTTGAGCTGCGATTTGAAGCGCTTTATGTTGTTTTCGGTTACAATCTTCGGGTGAATTTTGTTTTTGATTGCAAAATTCTCGGTGGGCAGACCGAACGCGTCCCAGCCCATAGGGTACAGCACGTTATAACCCTGCATACGCTTTGCGCGCGCGACGATATCCAGCGCCGTATACGAGCGCGGGTGCCCGACATGCAGCCCCTGCCCCGACGGATACGGGAACTCGACAAGCGCATAGAATTTGGGCTTGCTCCTGTCTGTATCCGCCCTGAAGGACTCATGCTCGTCCCAGTATTTCTGCCATTTACTCTCTACCTGCCTGTAGTCATATTTCATCGGTTTTATCCCCCTCGTCTTTTACAAAATCGGAAAGCGCAAGCTCCTTGGCGTCCGCCCAGAGCCGTTCGAGCTTATAGTATTCGCGCGCGTCCTTATAGAATATATGAATAATAACGCTGCCGTAGTCGAGCAGCACCCACGTCGAGTTGCCGTAGCCCTCGGTGTGCAGCGGCTCTATCCCCTGCTTTGACAGCTCAAACTCCACGTCCCCCGCAAGCGCCTTTACCTGTGTGTTGGACATACCCGTGCAGATTATAAAGTAATCCGCCATGACGGTTATATCCTCCACCTTTAGTATCTGTATTTCTCTGCCCTTTTTTTTGTAAATGGTTTTTACAGCCGTGTCCAAAATCTGCTCTGTCTGCGTCATTGTAAGTTCCTTTCTCAAATAATCGCGTGCTTTAAGCGTTTTTTCGTTCATATTCAGTCCGCGCTGCTTTATGAATTCAATAAGCCTGTCAAACGACATGAGCAGCGCCCTGTCAAGGCTTGTCCGCGCCGTCTGTCTCATCATATCCGCGCCGGGGTAGTCCCGCCCCGGCTCGATTGAATCCGCAAGACAGATGAGCTTTTCAAGCCTGCTCATTCCCTCTCTGCCCGTCGTGTGATAGCGCACGGCGTTCAGGATATCCCCGTCCTCAATGCCAAAGCGCTTTCGGGCAAAGTGCGCGCCGCTTATCTGGTGATAAATCTTGGGAGTTTCAAGCTCGTCCGCCGTGAGCCGTATGCCGTTTTTCTCGAAATATTCAAGCTGCGCCCTGTCGTCCATGTACTTTGTGCAGTCGTGGGCAAGCGCCGCGATATACGCCCTGTATGAGTCCAAGCCGTGTATCGGGGCAAGCTGCGCCGCGTAATCCGCCACGCGCAAAACGTGCGCATACCTGTCGGGGCTGAGATGCTCCCTGTTATGGCGGTCGATTTTGCGCACCATGGGCGAGCGAAGCTGTGAGGACGACAGCTCTACAACATCAATATCATATATAATAATACTGCAATTATATTTTTTTTCAAGATAATCTTTATATTCGTGAATTTTTGAAATATCGGATACCCTGCGTGCGGCGCTTATAATCGATGCGCGGCGGAAAATCTCCTCAAAGCTGCGCCATTTTTCAATGGACAAAAGCATATCGCTGCCCACAAGCAGATACAGCTTATCGTCGGGGTATCTTTCATTCAGAATTCTCAAGGTGTCCACCGTATAGCTTTTGCCCCCGCGCCTGTTTTCAAGGTCCGAGACGGTGACATTTTCCATATCTGCAAACATTTTTTCCGTGAGGGCAAGCCGCCTTGCAAAGTCGTCCTCCTGCGTGTCCCGCGTTTTATGGGGAGGGATTTTTACGGGTATAACTATTGCCCTGTCATAGCCGTGCGCCATGACGCTTTGCAGAAGATGTCTGTGCCCTTCATGCGGCGGGTCGAATGTTCCGCCGAAAACAACCGTTTTCATCACAGCTTCAGCAAATTATCGTCCGAGCGGCGGTAAATAACCGCCTTGCTGCCGATAACCGTAACAACCTGCGCGCCGATTTGCTCTGCCACCTGCGCCGCCGCGTCCCCCGGCGAAATCATCGCGCTCTCCAGCACCCTGAACTTGACAAGCTCGCGCGCGGCAACCGCCGTTTCAACCGATTTCACAAAGCTGTCGCTCACGCCGTCCTTGCCGAGCTGGAGTATCGTATCCTCCTTTGCGGCAAGCGAGCGCAGATATGCCCTTTGTTTACCTGTAAGATTCATATTTTCTCCTTTATTTTATCGGAAAATTTCTCAAGAGCGCGTGCCCTGTGAGATAGGGCGTCCTTCTCCGCTGCCGACATCTGACCGAAGGTTTTGTCGCAGCCCTGCGGCACAAAGGCGGGGTCGTAGCCGAAGCCTCCGGCGCCGGCGTATCTATTGGCGATTTTACCCTCAACGGTGCCCGTGACGGTGAAGCTGTCGGTGTCGGACATGACGCAGGCGACGGCGCAGACAAAGCGAGCCGTGCGCTGCAGCACGCCCTCCATATTTTTCATCAGCAGCTCAAGGCGGGATTTATCGTCCGGCATGTCTCCGTAGCGCGCGGAATATATTCCCGGCGCGCCGTTCAGCGCGTCAACGCAGAGTCCGCTGTCGTCCGCCACCGTCGGGATTTTGCAGATATCGTAAAACTCGCGCGCCTTGATAAGCGCGTTTTGCTCAAAGCTGTCCCCGTCCTCCTTCGGCTCGCACCTTATGCCAAGCTCACGCGGGGTGACAAGTAAGAGACCGAGCTTTGAGAATATGCGCGAAAACTCCTCGACCTTATGCGCGTTGTTTGTCGCCAGCAAAAAGACATTCTCCTTTTTGTCCGAAAGGGCAAGGGACTGCGCGGCAAAAAGCCGCTGCATACCCTTTTCGGCAAGATTTAAAAGCAGGTCGGTCTCGCGGCGGGTAAGCTCTCTGCCCTCCGCCGTGCCCTGTATCTCCACAAAGCCGCCGTTTGAGGTCATAATGACGTTCATGTCCGTTTCCGCGCGGCTGTCCTCCGCGTAGCAAAGGTCGCACAAAAGCGTATCGCCCACAATGCCCACAGACAGCGCCGCGACCTGCTTTGTTATCGGGTTTTCCTTTAAAATCCCCTGAGACATCAGCTTTTTAACCGCCAGGGAAAGAGCGATAAACCCGCCCGTTACCGACGCGCAGCGGGTGCCGCCGTCCGCCTGAATAACGTCGCAGTCAACAGTAATGCTGCGCTCGCCCAGCTTTTCAAGGTCAACGGCGCCGCGGAGTGCGCGGGCTATAAGCCGCTGTATTTCCGTACTGCGCGGCGAGAGCCTCAGCTTTGACACGTCGCGCTGGTTTCTTGTCGCGGTTGCGCGCGGCAGCATGGAATACTCGGCTGTGACCCAGCCGCGCCCCGTGCCCAAAACATGCGGCGGCACCCTGTTTTCCACGCTCGCATTGCAGAGCACAACCGTGTTCCCCTGACGGTAAAGCACGCTGCCCTCCGCATACATAGTATAATCGGTCTCTATCTTAATATCGCGTACCTGCCAGTTTTTTCTTCCGTCAATTCTCATAATCCTGCCGCCTCTCAGTCAAACAGCGCGTTTACAAAAACGCGCGCGTTAAATTCCTGCATATCGTCCATCTGCTCGCCGACGCCGATGTACTTTATCGGCAATCCGTGCTCGCACATAAGCGCCAGCGCCATGCCACCCTTTGCCGTGCCGTCCAGCTTTGTCAGCACGGCGCCTGTTAAGTCTGTGACCTTATTGAATTCACGCGCCTGGTTGAGCGCGTTCTGTCCCGTCGTTGCGTCCAGCACAAGCAGCGACTCGATATCGCAGCCCGCCGCCTGCGCGGATATCACCTTATATATCTTTTTAAGCTCGTTCATAAGGTTTACCTTATTGTGCAGCCTGCCCGCCGTATCGCAGATTACAATATCCGCGTCGCGCGCCTTTGCCGCGTTTACCGTATCGAAAACAACGGAGGCGGGGTCGGCGCCCTGAGCAGATTTTATTATATCCGCCCCGACGCGCTTTGCCCACGTTTCAAGCTGCTCGCCCGCCGCCGCGCGGAAGGTGTCTGCCGCGCCGAATATAACCTTTTTCCCGCGGCTTATATACAGATGCGCAAGTTTTGCGGCAGTGGTGGTCTTGCCCGCGCCGTTTACGCCGATAAGCAGGATAACGCTCGGCTTTGTATTGAGCGCGACGGTACATTCCCTGCTTTCGAGCATGTCCGTCATTACAAGCTTTAATTCCTCTTTGACGGCTTGCGCGTCCTTGATTTTCTTTTCCCGAACCCTTAACTTCAAATCGGAGATTATTTTAAGAGTCGTCTCCACGCCGATATCCGCCATGATAAGCGCTTCCTCAAGCTCGTCGTACAGGTCGTCGTTTATAACGCCGAAAGCCGACAGAACACTGTCCAGCGTGCCGCCCAGCGCGGACTTTGTCTTGGACAGTCCTTTTTTTATCTTTTCAAAAAATCCCATCAGAGTTTAAGCTGCCTTTCCATTTCATTTACATCTATCGTAAGCATTTTCGAAATTCCCTTTTCCTGCATTGTAACGCCGTACAGAACGTCCGCCTCCTCCATGGTGCCGCGCCTGTGGGTGATGACTATAAACTGCGTTTTGTCGCAGAAATCGCGCAGCTTTGAGGCGAATTTATTGACGTTGACGTCGTCCAGCGCCGCCTCTATCTCGTCCATCATGCAAAACGGCGTCGGGCGTATGCGCAGAATGGCAAAGTACAGCGCAATGGCGGTAAACGCCTGCTCTCCGCCGGACAGGGAAACGATATTTTTTATAATCTTGCCGGGAGGCGCAACGCGGATATCAATGCCGCAGTTGAGCACGTCGTCCGGGTCGAGCAGGATAAGCTCGGCTTTGCCGCCGCCGAACATCTCCGCAAAGGTTTTGCCGAACTGGACGTTCAGCCTTTCAAAGCTGTCGGTAAATATCCGCGTCATCTGAGACAGCAGCTCGCGGATTATCTTTTCAAGCTCCGTCTTTGACTTTTTAAGGTCGGTCATCTGACCGTCAAGAAAGTCAAAGCGCTCCTTAACAGCCTTGTACTCCTCAATCGCCTCGACATTTACGCTGCCCAGCGCGCGGATCGAGCTTTTGAGCTCCGAAACGCGCTTTCTTGCGGCAGGCTCGTCGCTCAGCGGCTTTGCAAGCTCGCTTGCCTCGGTCACGGTCAGCTCGTATTCGGAGAGCCGTTCTATTATCCTGCCGCTTTGCTCGGATATGCCCGAAATTTTGTTTTCAAGCCGTGCTGTCTCCTGCAAAAGCCGCTCCTTGAGCGACAGCGCGTCGCGCTGCTTTGCGCGAAACTCCGTCTGCTGCGCCTCCGATTGATTGCGCTTTTCGATAAGCGCGGATATTCTGTCGCTGCCGTCCCGCTGCATTTTTTCCATAGCAAGACTGTCGCCGCTAAGGCGCTCAATCTCGTTTTTATTGTTCTCTATATTTGCACGCGCGGCGGTTATCTGCTCGGTCTTGCTGCGCGTACTGTCGCCGTAGCCCGAAAGCTGGCTTTCAAGCTGCCCGATAACCTGCTTTAAAGCCTCGATGTCCTTGAAAATGCCCATCTTGTCCATATCGTTTTGAGCTATCTGCGACCGGAGACTTTCAATCCGCGCATTTTCCTCCTCCGTCCTGCCCGAAAGCGACGCAAGCGCGCAGTCTGTCTCCTGTATCTTAATATCCAGCTCAGACATCTGATTATCAAGCGACGCTGCGCGCGCGCCGTCCGCCTCCAAGGCGTCCGACAGCGCTTTAAGCTCACGCTCACAGCCCGCAATAAGCTCGTTATATGACTCGGCGACGACGTTTTTGCTCTCCTGAAGGTCGTTTAACCGGTTAAGCTCGTCGTTGAGCACACGGATTTCCGAGCTTGCCCCGTCAAGGCGGGCGGCAAGCTCGTTTTTCTCCGACTCGGACTTGGCAAAGCCGCCCTCAGCGGCGCTCAGCTTTTCGCGCAGTGTCTCAATCTCCTTTTCCAGCCGCTCAATCTCAAGCGAGCGGGACAGAAGCCCCGCGCTTTTTGCAGTAGAGCCGCCCGTCATGGAGCCGCCGGGGTTTACCACCTGCCCGTCCAGCGTTACGGTCTTGTATCTGGCGTTCATTTTGCGCGAGACGTCAATCGCGTCGTCTATTGTCTGACACACAACCGTTCTTCCCAGCAAAAACCGCGCCGCTTTTTCCCCTGCCTCGCTGTCCGTCTGCACAAGCTCGTGCGCAAGACCGATAATTCCGCTGCCGCAAAGCTCGTCCTTTGACACAGGCCGCGGATTTATCTCGGAAAGCGGCAGAAAGGTCGCGCGCCCCGCGCGGTTGTTTTTGAGTATCAGCATGGCGTTTTTTGCCGTTTTCGCGTTGTCCGTGACAATGTTCTGCACAGCGTTTCCCAGCGCCGTTTCAACGGCGACTATGTATTTCTTATCCACGCGTATGAGCTGTGACACGGTGCCCAGCACACCCGGCAGAGTGCCGCGGCGGCTGTTTTCCAGAACCGCCCTGACGCTGCCGGCAAAGCCGTCCAGATGCTTTTCCATATCGGAGAGTATTTTAAGATTTTGCTCCCTGCCCGACAGCTCGCGCCGTGCATTGTCCAGCTCAGCTTTTTTCTCGTCAAAGCGGCGCTGCTTTATCTCCAGCATTTTGCGGTAGCCCGAAGCGGTGTTCAAAAGCGCCGTGCGCTGCTGCGTTTTATTATCAAAATCGGTCTTTAGCGCCGCCTGCTCGTCACAAAGCGCGGCAAGCGCGCCCCGCCTTGTTTCAAGCTCCCGCTCCAGCTCGCCGCGGCGCACAAGCTTTGAATTCCGCCCCGCCTCGCAGGATATTTTCTGAATATTGAGCGCGTTTTTGCTCTCCGAGAGCGACAGCCGCCGCCCGCTCAGCTCCTGTGCCTCAAGGCGCGCCGCCTCGCCGCTCCTGCTGACGCTTTCCAAATCGGCGGCAAGCGCCGCCGAGCTTTTTTCAAGCTCTGTAAGACGGGCGCTCTTTTCCTCAACCGCCTTGCCGCGCGCGTCAATCACGGCGCGCAGCTCGTTTTCCTGCTCGCCCGACTTGCGCAGCTCATTCTCGATTTTTGAGATGTTCTCCGTCTCAAACCGTATCCCCGCCTCCAAAACCGCAATGCGGGAGGCGATTTCGCCCTTTTTCTCCTCAAAGCCCGAAAGCTGAGAGCGAACCTGCTCTATCTCTATATTTATATCGCGGTTTTTTTCAAAAACAGAGTTTATCTCGCCCTCTAAATTATCAATCTCAACCGTTATATCCTCAAGGCTGCCCTTTGATATGTTGAATTTATCCTCCAGCTCCTTTGAGCTTCGGCGGATTTTTTCAAGCTCCGATATCCAGAGCGATATTTCCAGGCGCTTTTTCTCGTCGTACATGACAAGATATTTTTGCGCCCTGCTGCTCTGGCTTTCCAGCGCGGGCAGGCGCTCCTTCAGCTCGCCGGCAATATCCGAAAGCCGCACAAGGTTGTCCTCGGTGGCGTTCAGCTTGCGCTGAGCCTCGTTTTTGCGGTAGCGGTATTTCGATATGCCTGCCACCTCCTCGATAATCTGGCGGCGATCCTCGCTTTTATGCGAGAGAATTTCCGCTATCCTGCCCTGACCTATAATCGAATAGCCGTCGCGCCCGATGCCCGTGTCCATAAACAGCTCATGGATATCCTTGAGCCTTGACTGGGTTTTGTTTATAAAATACTCGCTCTCGCCGCTGCGGTAGTAGCGGCGCGTGACCGTAACCTCGCCGTAATCAACGGGCAGCGCCCCGTCGCTGTTGTCAATGGTAAGGCTGACCTGGGCAAAGCCCTGGGGGCGCCTCTTGGTCGTGCCCGTAAAAATAACGTCCTCCATCTTGGAGCTGCGCAGCGTCTTGTTTGACTGCTCGCCCAGCACCCAGCGGATAGCGTCCGACACGTTGCTCTTGCCCGACCCGTTGGGGCCGACAATCGCGGTGATGCCGCTGCCGAACTCTATTTTTATCTTGTCCGGGAAGGATTTAAAGCCCTGAAGCTCAAGACTTTTTAAAATCAAATGTTTCACATCCTAACAGTTTATACGAAAGCGGTTAAAGCTCTCTTGCCGTTTTTACATTATATCCGATTTACGCCTTGTTTTCAACTTCTTTTTCTATATATGCGCAAAGCAGTCCGACAGCCGCGCGGATATCGCTCTTGGAGGCTGTTTCCGAGACGGTATGAACATTGCGCACCGCAACGCTGACTCCGCCGACAAGCGCGCCCCTGCCGCCCGTCTGCACGGCGCCGATATCGGTGCCGCCCGCCGTCAGCACATCGCGCTGGAACGGAATGTCATGCTCGCGCGCCGCGCTCTCCAGCGCTTCCACAACGCTTGCCGAGCAGATTGCAGATGCGTCGCGGATTTTTATTGCCGCGCCGCCGTGCAGCCGGCAGCCGTAGCTGTCGCAGCCGGGAGTATCGGCGGCAACCGTCACGTCAACCGCTATCGCAACGTCGGGGTTGATGTCAAAGCCGGACACCTTGGCGCCCCTGAGCCCTACCTCCTCCTGGGAGGTAAACACAAAATACACCTCGTTATCGGTGACGGGCATTTTCTTCAGCGTCTCCATCAGGATATAGCAGCCCAGCCTGTCGTCCAGCGCCTTTGACACGATTACGCTGTCGCTTTCAAAGGTGTCCGCGTCAAACCTTGCCGTCATTCCGATATCTATTTTTGAGACCGCCTCGTCAAAGGACGACGCGCCGATATCAATATAGCAGTCCTGCATTTTGGAGTCGTTTTTCTCGCACACAAACACGCCGCGCACGCCGTTTTCAAACGTGACATGGCAGTTTCTGAAATTCTGCGGCGACACGCCGCCCACAGCAGCCGCGCGCACAAAGCCCTTTTCGTCGATAAAGGTGCTGACAAGCCCGATTTCATCGGTATGCGCCATTAGCATGATACGCTTTTTGCCGCCGCGCTTAACGGCGACAAGATTTCCCAAAACGTCGGTATACACCTTATCGGCATAGGGAATTATCTGCGATTTTATATACTCGCAGACGTTTTTTTCATTGCCGGAAACACCGTTTACCGACACAAGTTTTCTTATCTCATCAATCATATCAGGCACTCCTATACATTCAGCATTTTATTAAGCACGGCATACACCAGCCGCTCGGTATCGTCAATATCGGCAAGAGACGCAACGCCCGTCACGGTATGAAGATACCGCACAGCGACGCTGACTGCCAGCGCCGACGCGCCCGACGCCGTGCGCTGGATACGCCCCGAATCGTTGCCGCCAGCCACCGCCTGCTTCATCTGGTACCGTATTCCACGCTCCCTTGCGGCCTCACAGGCAAGTTTTATAAAATCGCGGTCGTATATCGTGCTGCCGTCCATAAACGATATGACAGGCCCCGCGCCTACGCGGCAGACGCTCGTCTTATCCTTATTGTCCGAAATATCCGCGGCGGTGGTTCCCTCCACCACTATCGAGTAGTCCGGCTTTATCTCAAAGGCGGCGCAGCCCGCGCCGATGCAGCCTATCTCCTCCATGACGGTAAAGGCAAAGTAGGTGTCAAACGGCAAATCCTTTTTTATGAGGTTTGTCAGTATCTGACAGCCTGCGCGGTCGTCCAGCGCCTTGGCGCGCACAAGCCCGTCACCGAACTCCGCATAGTCCGAGCGGAAGCCGATAACGTCGCCCGGCTGCACGTATTGAAGCGCATCCTCCTTATCGCGCGCGCCGATGTCTATATACAGCTCATCGGTCTTTTTGACGGAGTCTTTTTCCGATTTTTTCATAAGGTGAGGCGCCGCCTGACCGATGACGCCGGGGATTTTTCGCCGCCCGATGGCAACATGCTTTCCGCACAGCGTGCGCGGGTCAATGCCTCCCACTGTATCAAAGCGGATATACCCGTCCTCCGTCACGCTTGTCAGTATCATGCCCACCTCGTCCATATGCGCCGAAATCATAACGGTTGCGGGCGGCTCATACCTGCCTTTTTTAAACGCGATTATATTTCCCAGCTTATCGACCTTTGTCTTGGCGTACGGGGATATCTCATTGAGTATTGCACGGCGGACGTCCCCCTCGCTGCCTGAGGTGCCGAAAAGTGAGGTATAATAGCTGAGCAGCTTATTCAATGCGGTTTCCTCCTCTGTATTCTACATAGCCCAGTATCAGGCGCACTGTATTTTCCATATCGGAAAGCGAGACTATCTCGCCCGCCGAATGCATATACCGCAGCGGTATTGACAAAAGGGCGCAGGGCACGCCGTCGCGCGCGCACGTGACGTTATCCGCGTCGGTGCCCGTTTTCCCGCTCATAACCTCCGTCTGATAGGGTATTGCATGGGAGCGCGCAACGCCTATAACCGCCTCGGTCATATGCGTATCCAGTATCGGGCTTATTCCGACAGCGCAGCCGCCGCCAAGCTCCCTGCCCTTTGATTTATCGGTATAGGGGGACACGGCAAAGGTCGTATCCAGAATGAGCGCCTCATCGGGCGCAATTTCAAACGCCGCGGTGTGCGCGCCGTAGCCGCCAAACTCCTCCGCCGCAGAAAACACCATATACACATCATAGCGCGGGCGCACGCTGCACAGCATTGCAAGCACCTGGACAAGCACGGCGCAGGAGGCGCGGTTGTCAAAGCTCTTGCCGAGCACAAGCCTGTTCTGAAGGTCGGTGCAGACAGAGCGCAGCGCGATAAAATCGCCCGCTCTTACAAGCTCCTTTACCGTCTTTTCGTCATAGCCGACATCAATTACCATGTCCTTTGACTTTATTGTCTTTTCGCTGTCCGCGTCCTTCAGAAGATGGGGCGGGAGCGTGGCGACAACACCGTGGAGAGGGCGGGACGCCAGCACCGTCACGGCACTTGCGGGCAGAATTTTGTCATCAATACCCGCATGGTTTGCAAAATGTATAAACCCGCGCTCGTCAATGCCCGTTACGACAAGCCCCACCTCGTCGGCGTGGGCGTCCAGCATGATTTTCTCAGCGCCGGGGATTTTACTGTATTTTACGGCAATAAGGTTGCCCGCGCGGTCACGGTAAAGCTTATCCGCCATGGGGCGCACAAGCCGCTCAAGGCTGACAAGCAGCTCCTCCCTGCCGCTGGGGGCATATTCCGAGCACAGCTCGAAAAGATAATTTTTCAGATTTTCCAATTCGGCTCACCCCTCTCAAAGCGCCCGCACGACAGACACAAACCTGTCGCCGCGAACCTCGAAATTTTTAAATTTATCAAAGCTGGCGCACGCAGGCGACAGCAAAACGCAGTCGCCGCCGACGGCGGCACCCGCCGCCGCGCGCACCGCGCCGTCAAAATCGTCCGTGACGGTTATCGGCAGCCCTCGGGCGTCATAGCCCTTTGCCGACTCCACGGCGGATTTTATAGCTTGCGCCGTGTCGCCCGTCAGAAACAGAGCCTTCACATGCTCAAGTATTTCCCCTGCCAGCCTGTCAAACGGCAGGTGCTTGTCATAGCCGCCCGCGATAAGTATCACCTTTGTATCAAACGAGCGCAGGGTGGCTATCGTGCGCGTCGGCGACGAGCCGATAGAGTCATTGTAGAATTTAACGCCGTCCTTTTCCCGCACGAATTCTATCCTGTGGCGCACGCCGCTGAAATTGCGCGCGACATACACAATATCGTCTGCGCTGCAAAGCCCGCGCACAGCAAGCGCCGCCGCCATATAGTTTTCGACGTTGTGGTCGCCGCGGAGCAGAATGTCTGAGCGTGACATCAGCCTTTCGTGCCTGCCGTTTTCAACCGTGTACACGGCGCCGTCCTTAAAGTAGGCGCCGTCACAGCCCGGGTCGCCCTTAAACGAGAATTTGAGCACGCTGCCCCGCGCGCGGGCGGCAAAGCCGTCTGTAATCTCATTGTCGGCGTTTACAATCAGCACGCCGTCCTGCGGCTGGTGCGTGAAAATATTTGTTTTAGCCTCGATATATTCCTCCATGGACTTGTGAACGTCAAGGTGGTTGGGAGACAGATTTGTAACGACCGCAACGTCGGCGCTTTTTTTCATGGTATGAAGCTGAAAGCTGGAAAGCTCAGCCACAACGATATCGGAGGGCTTGATTTTTGCCGCGCGCGGCAGCAGCGGACTGCCGATGTTCCCGCCCAGATGCACGGTATAGCCCGCGCGCCTTAGCATTTCGTAAATAAGGCTTGTTGTGGTGGTCTTGCCGTCCGAGCCTGTCACCGCGATTATTTTACAGGGACAGCACTCGAAAAACAGCTCCATCTCGCTTGTTATGGTCGCGCCCGCCCTTGCGGCGGCAAGCAGTGCGGGGTTGTCAAAGCGCATACCGGGCGTTTTTATGATAATGTCCCCCGAAAGACCGTCAAGATAGTTTTCGCCGCACACAAGCTTTACACCGTGCGCGCGCAGCTCATGCGCAATGTCGCCCAGGCTCTCCTCGCTGTTTTTATCAAAAGCCGTCACCCGGGCGCCAGCCTTTGCAAGCATGGAAATCACAGGCGTGTTGGAAATACCGACGCCGACGACGGATACATTTTTATTTTTAACACTGTCCAAAAATTCAGCGACCGAGCAAGACATTATCCGCTACCTCCGAAAAGTAAAAATTTACATGTGCCTATTAGTTTATTATATATTATATATATCCAATTATCAAGAAATTTAAAAAAGATTTGCATTTTTTCACATCAGATGATAAAATACACGGGTAACGAGTAAATCGGGCAATCGCCGTGCATTTTTCGTGCATGGAGGAAAGTCCGAGCATCACAGAACAGGATAATGGATAACGTCCACCGGGGGTGACCCCAGGGAGAGTGCAACAGAGATATACCGCCCGCGCTTTCGCGGGTAAGGGTGGAAAGGCGAGGTAAGAGCTCACCGACCGGTATGGTGACATACCGGTCCTGTAAACCCTATCCGATGCAACACCGACAAAGGCGATGGGCTGTTCGTCCGCTTGAGCCTTGACGGGTGGCTTGAGAGATATGGCAACATATTCTCCAGACAGATGATTGCCCTCGACAGAACTCGGCTTACAGATTTACTCGTTACACCTCATTTTCGGCGCACATGGCTAATATAATTATTTATACAGACATTGTAAGGAGACGCCGTTATGATAAAATTCAAAAGCAGAGCACTTATAAACGCGGTACTTATCGCGGCGCTTATCGCCGCGGCAGCAGCGTGCACGGTGCTTTTTATTTTTTTCAGGGGACAGGTGGCGGAGCTTTCCGACAAGCTTGCAAAATCACAGGCGTACAGCGCAAAGGTGGAAAGCGAGCTTGACAAGCTCAGGGAGAGCTATGATTCGCTGAAGGACGAATACGCAAAGCTTGAGCAGACCAAAGCCGAGGAGAAAAACGCAAAGGTGGTATACCTGACCTTTGACGACGGCCCCTCCGAAAACACGGTGAAAATACTCGATATTTTAGAGCAGTATAACGTAAAGGCAACCTTTTTCATTATCGGCAAGGAGGGCGGGGGCGCCGCGGAGATATACCGCAGAATAATAAGCGACGGACATGCGGCGGGCAATCATACATATTCGCATGAATACAATGAAATCTACGCCTCGGAGGACAGGTTCTGGGAGGAGTACCGCAAAAACGACGAGACCTTTTTCGAGCTGACGGGCAGACATCTTGAGATAATGCGCTTTCCGGGCGGGTCAAACAACACGGTAAGCGAACGATATTGCCGCGGCATCATGAAAAGGCTGACAAAAACCGCGCAGCAGCAAGACATCATATACTTTGACTGGAACGTGTCAAGTCTTGACGCCGTAAAGGAGCGCCAGGATAAAAACGTAATAATAAATTCCGTGCTGTCAGGGGTTAAGGACAAAAAAACGTCCATCATACTCATGCACGACAACAAGACGAAAACGACGACGGTAGAGGCGCTGCCGACCATTATTGAGGAGCTGAAAAGGCAGGGGTGCATTTTTAAAACGCTGAACAAGGATACGGAGCCCATTCAGTTTTTAAAATGACAGCCAAAGCCTTGTGCAGAATAACAGCCAATCTCGTGTAAAATGACAGCCAAAGCCTTGCGCAAAATGACAGCCAAAACCTTGTGCAAAACGGCAGTCAGTCTCGTGTAAAATGACAGCCAAGTCTCGTGCAGAATAACAGTCAATCTCGTGTAAAATGACAGCCAAGTCTCGTGTAAAATGACAGCCAAGTCTCGTGCAGAATAACAGCCAATCTCGTGTAAAATGACAGCCAAGCCTTGTGCTAAACGGCAGTCAATCTCGTGCAAAATGACAGCCAAAGCCTCATGTAAAATAGCAGTCAATGCCTTGCGCAAAACGGCAGTCAATGCCTTGCGCCGAGGCGCTTTTTTTGCACACAAAAAGCGCGCACTCAAGCAAGTGCGCGCAAAAGAGCAATATTAATCGTCGTAATCCGACTTATTTTTAAAGAAGCTGAGCAGCCCCAGGGATAAATCCTCGTCGTCACCGTCATCGGTATCCTGCGCGGCAGTCTCCTGCTCCGTTTTTTCCTCCGCCGCGGCGGGAGCAGCCGTGTTTTTATCGCCGTCAAAGCCCGTGGCAATAACGGTAACAATCATTTCATCCTCAAGGTCGTTGTTAAACGCCGCACCCCAGATAATGTTCGCGTCGGGATGAATGGACTCCGTTATCTTCTGCGCCGCGATATCAACCTCGTCAAGACCTATGTCGGGCGAGCCGGTAATATTGATTATGACGCCTGTGGCGCCGTCGATTGTCGTTTCAAGCAGCGGGCTGGATATTGCCATCTGTGCTGCCGCCTCCGCCTTGTCCTTGCCGGAGGCGCGGCCGACGCCCATATGCGCATTGCCCGCGTCCTTCATGATTTTATGTACGTCCGCAAAGTCAAGATTTACTATACCCGGAATGAGAATGAGGTCGGAAATACTCTGAACGCCCTGACGCAGAACGTCGTCGGCAATCTGGAATGCATTGAGCAGAGTTATTCTCTCGGCAGAGGCAAATTTCAGCTTTTCGTTGGGAATAACAATAAGGCTGTCCACATTCTGCCTGAGCTTTGCAATGCCCTCCTCCGCAACGCGCATCTTCTGCCTGCCCTCAAAGTTGAAGGGCTTTGTGACAATGGCAACGGTCAGTATACCCAAATCCTTGGCAATCTGTGCAATAACGGGAGCAGAGCCTGTCCCCGTGCCGCCGCCCATGCCTGCCGCAATAAACACCATATCGGTGCCGCGCAGAATCTCTTCAATTTCCTCGCGGCTCTCCATCGCGCTGTCCTCTCCGATTTTCGGGTCGGAGCCGGCGCCCTGACCCTTTGTCAGCTTGGCGCCTATCTGTATTTTTTTGTCAGCTCTTGATATATCGACAACGGGACGGTCGGTATTGACGGCGATAAATTCCACGCCCTTTGTCCCGTTTGCAATCATTCTGTTCACGGCGTTGCAGCCGCCGCCGCCCGTGCCGATGACTTTTATATTAACAACACCCTCGGTGCTCTCAGCAAGTTCAAATCCCGCCATTTTTCCGTCTCCTTACATCCGTAATTAACTATTAATATTATTTTATGTTATTTAATATAGATTTGCAAGGACTTTTTTGAAAAAAACAATATTTTCTTCTCAGTTTACAGTTTCTTCATCATTTTCCGCCGGCTGTTCGTCATTTTCCTCTGTTTCTTTGCCACTTTCTTCCGTTTTTTCCTGCCCGTCCTGCGCGTCAACAGAGCGGTAATACGCGCGCACACCGGAGGACACGTCTATTTCGGCGTGCTCCTTTGACTGATTATCGTCAATCACGTGGCGGACAAGCCTTAGCTTTTCGTCAATGCGGTCTATGCCACCAAGCATGACCTTTACTCTGCCCTCGTAGACAAAGCCGAGCTCGTAAATGCTTTCGGCTGTTATTTCACTGACGTTTTCCGTCCCGAAATTGGCTTTCATAGACTGCGTCAGACGCAAGACGGTCTTATCGCTGCCGTCCTCTGCCGCCAGCACCTCGCCCGGCTGCACGCTGTCCGGAGCAAAGCCCTTGATTTCGGGGATACCCTCCTGAGGCTGAGAGGTTATTTCAAGCACCTTGAGGTTTTCGTCCGTTATGTAATAGCTTCCGCCCGTATACACGCATGCAAAGGGCTGCGATTCCGTCACCGCAATCTTTATTGCAGACGGCAGCTCACGGCGAATGCTCACCTCTAAGAGATAGGGCAGCTGTTTTTTCAGATTTTCGATTATTTTAAACTTGTTCAGACGGAACATATTCTGCCCCGTCTGAAGCCCCGACGCCGCGATTATCTCCTCTGTGCCGTAGCGGGCATTGCCCTCCACCTCAAACTCGGTTATGTTGAAAAATACGGTCAGGGACAGCACGGTAATCACCACCACCATAAAAACGGTGAGCAGTGTGTAAAACATCAGCTTTCTGCGTTTTTTCCTGCGCTTCTTCTTTGAATAATAGCGTGAAACGGAAGTATTGTCCGATTGGTTTTCCATGTTGTCATATCCTTTCGTTTTTCAGCTCAGTCCTTCAGCTTTACTATATTTCCTCCCAGACCTCTCAGCTTGGTTTCAAAATTATTGTAGCCGCGCTCTATATGCGATATGTTTTTGATAACGCTCTCGCCGCGTGCGGACATCGCCGCAATGACAAGCGCCGCGCCCGAGCGCAGATCCCCCGCGAAAACACGCGCGCCGTAAAGCCGCTCGGTACCGTGGACATAAGCCGTCCTGCCCGACACGGTGATATCCGCGCCCATCTTTATAAACTCGTAGCTGACCCGCAGCCTGTCGTCAAACACGCCCTCATGTATCTCGGTGGTACCCGCCGCGCACAGCAGCATCGCCATGATAAGAGACTGCGCGTCGGTCGGAAAGCCGGGATAGGGCGACGTCTCGACCTTTCCGGGCGACAGAATGAACTGTCCGCCGCGGGAGGCTGTAATGCTGTCGTGCTTGCGGCATACCGAGCCGCCCGAATTGACTATGAGGTCGGTGACCGCCGTAAGATGGGAGGGGCACACGCCCGACACCGTTATCTCACCGTCGGTCGCTATCGCCGCGGCAAGATAGGTCGCCGCCTCTATGCGGTCCCCGATGATATTATAATCCACGCCGTGCAGTTTTTCAACACCCTCGATGATTATAATTCCGCTGCCCGCGCCCCGGATATTGCCGCCCATAGCGTTTATGAAGTTCTGCAAATCCTCTATTTCGGGCTCGCGCGCGGCATTGGTTACCGTTACGGTGCCGCTGCCGCGGCAGGCGGCAAGCATGATATTCTCGGTGGCGCCCACGCTGGGATAGCGCAAAAATATGTCCGCTCCGTGCGGACAGCCCGAGCATTTAACCTCCATGCCCGTATCGGACACCGAAAGCCCCATTTTCGCAAATGCCGAAAGGTGCAGGTCGATAGGTCTGCTGCCCAGCTCGCACCCGCCCGGACGGCACTGCTCCGCCTGATGAAACCTGCCTGCGGCAGCGCCCAGAAACAGCGCTGCCGAGCGCATTTTCCCCACCAGGTCGCAGGGTATGCCGCAAAAGCGGGCATTTTCGGAATTTACGCGGATTTGTCCGTCGGCAAAAGACGTTTCACAGCCGAAAAGGTTCAGAATTTCAAGTGTATATTGGACATCTGTTATCCGCGGACAGTTAGAGAGCGTTATAATGCCCCCGTCGCACAGCAGACAGGCGCACAGTATCGGCAAAACCGAGTTCTTGGCGCCGTCCACCCTGACGTGCCCGACAAGCGGCCGTCCGCCGCTTATTATGTATTCAGACATAAGAAACCTCCCGATAAGATTACAGTTCATCATATGTCTTAACGGGAGGTCGGGTTACTTTTTCATAAGGTCGTACATACCGCGGTAAATAACCTCTGCCGCGCGAAGCTGCGCCATTTTGCGCGCATTGTCGCCCAGGCGCTTTGCAAGCGCGGGGTCGTTTTTAATGCTCAGCGCCATGGAATACAGCTTGTCGGGCGTCGCGTCCTTTTCCTCCAATATAAGCGCCGCGCCCTGACTTACAAGCGACATTGCATTGTGATACTGATGATTGTGCGTGACATTGGGCGACGGAATCAGTATGGACGGCTTGCCCTGCGCCATGATTTCGCCGAGCGTTATGGCGCCCGCGCGGGAAATCACAAGGTCGCACGCGGCAAGCCGCAGCGGCATGTCATAGATATATTCCTCAACGAAAATTTCCGATTTGTCACGAATATCCACACCGCGCTTTTTAAGCTCGTCAGGCATCCATTTATACCCGAACGAGCCTGTGGCGTGAGTATGTAGAAAATCGTGATTTTTTTTATTTTCGGCTATAAAATCCAAAAACAGCTTATTTATTTCCCTTGCGCCCAGCGAGCCGGCAAACGAGAGAAGGTAAAATGCGTCCTGCGGAATTTTCAGCTTTTCACGCGCGCTTTTTTTATCGCAGAACAAGAACGCCTCGTCCAGCGGATTGCCCGAAAGCACGATGTTTTTTGACTTTTCAAAGTATTTGCGCGAGCTCTCAAAGCTGATAAAAACGCAGTCGGCAAAGCGGGACAGAAACCTGCTTGTAACTCCGGGATAGGCGTTTTGCTCGTGGATACAGGTCTTAACGCCCAAAAGATGCGCCGCATACACCGCGGGAGCGCTGACATATCCGCCCGTTCCCACCACCATATCCGCCTTGAAGCTGCGGATTATTTTTTTGCAGTCCGAAACGGATTTCAAAAACATTTGCAGAGTTTTTATATTTTTCGGACTGAACGAGCGGCGCAGCCCCTCCACCTTGATAAATTCAATGTCAAAGCCCGAATTTTTAACAAGCTTTTCCTCAAGCGAGTCACGGTTGCCGATAAACAGGATACGGCTTGACGGATTTTTTGCCCGCACGGTCTTGGCGACTGTCAGAGCGGGATTTATATGCCCTGCGGTGCCGCCGCCTGCCAAGATTATATTCATACCATCACCTACGATTTATCAATATAGCTGAAGCGCGAAACGGAGAGCACGACGCCCATCTCGAACAGCAGCAGCATGAGCGACGTGCCGCCGTAGCTGAAAAACGGAAGCGTGATGCCGGTTGAGGGCAGTGCGTTTGTAACAACCGCGATATTGAGAATCGTCTGCACCGCGACACGCCCTATTATGCCGACAACTATCAGCGAGCCGAACTTATCCCGCGCGTTGAGCGCGATATAAAAACCGCGCCATATAAGCATGACAAACAGTAATATTAAAAGCAGCGCGCCGACAAAGCCGAGCTCCTCGGCAACAATGGAAAATATATAGTCGTTTTGAGATTCGGGCAGATACAAGTGCTTTTGGCGGGACTGCCCCAGTCCCAGCCCCATCAGCCCGCCCGAACCGATAGCGTAAAGCGACTGAACAATCTGGTATCCCGCATCACCCGTATCGGAAAACGGGTCGAGCCAGATTTTTATACGCCCCGTCATATAGTCGGTGAACAGTATAAGCACCGTAAAGCCTGCGCCCGCCGCGCCCAGCGCCATAGCGAAATAGCGCAGCTGAACGCCGCCGACAAACATCATGATAGCGCCGACCGCCATTATAACGATAGCGCCCGAAAGGTGAGTCTCGATAGCGACAAGGAAAACGACGGTGCCCAGCATGATAAGCAGCGGCAGTACGCCTACCTTGAATTTATTCATGTTTTTATAGTTTGCGGAGATATAGGAGGCAAAGCTTATGACTATTGCGAACTTTCCTATCTCGGAGGGCTGGAAGCGCACGCCGAAATCAAGCCAGCGGCGCGCGTCGCCTACCGCCTTGCCGATGCCCGGAATCAAAACGAGAATGAGCAAAACGACCGAGACGCACAGAAGCGGGAAGGCATATTTGCGCAGGCGGTGATAGTCGAAAAACGCCACGCCGAACATGACGGCTATTCCCGCAACGGCAAAAAGCAGCTGCTTTTTGATATAGAAATAGCTGTCGCCCTCCTCGTAATAGCCGTAAACATAGCTTGCCGAGGCAACCATTATAAGCCCGAAGGCGGTGAGCACCAGCACCAGTATCAAAAACGGAATGTCTATTCTGCCGATGCTGCCCGACCTTGCGCCGCCCCTTGCGCCTTTGCGGCGCACACCTTCAGGCGGCGTCAGTGCGCCAAAGCGTCTGTCTGCAGCAGCACCCGCGCCGTTTGCGGCGGACGCGCCAAAGCGCCTGTCTGCGGCAGCACCCGCGCCGTTTGCGGCGGACGCGCCGGAAAAGCTGCGCCCGCGCGGCAGCTGTGCCCTTTCACTTGATTTTTTACGTTTAATTCCTGCCATACTACCTCAAGTCAATTCGGATACTCGGTTAAATGAAATACAAAGCCTGATAAATAATTCCCCACAGCGCGGCGATACAGGCAAGCGCCGAAACCGCCGTAAACACGGCGACAATCGTTACCTCTTTCCAGCCGCACATCTCAAAATGATGATGAATGGGAGTCATCTTGAAAATCCGCTTGCCGTGGGTCAGCTTGAAATAAGTCACCTGAAGCACGACAGACAATCCCTCTATCAAATATACTATGCCGCCGACCAGTATAAAATACGGCATATCGTAGGACATTGCAAGAGCTGCGACAAGTCCGCCTAAAAACAGCGAGCCCGTGTCGCCCATAAAGACCTTTGCGGGGTGAAAATTATAAATCAGAAACGCGAACAGTCCGCCGACGGTGCTTGCCGCAAGCACCGCAAGACCCTCGTTGCCCTTGCCCGCCGCATTGAACACAAGCGCGACAAATATAAACGCCGCGGCATAGGGCAGCGTCACGCTTGCCGCAAGTCCGTCCAGCCCGTCGGTCAGGTTGACCGAATTTACAAAAAAGAACAAAAACGGAATAATCAGAATAAAATAAAAATACGAAAGGTGCAGGCTGACATTGAAAAACGGAATATACACATCGGTTGTGACATAGCCCGAAAAGTACATTGCCGCCACATAAAGCGTTATGGCGCCCGCAAGCATTATCGTCTTCTGACGGACGTTGAGACCCTTGTTTTGCTTGTGGGTAAACTTTGTAAAGTCGTCAATAAAGCCGATTGCACCGCAAATCAGTATAAAAAGCATCGCGTAGAGCAGGCGGTAGTCACCCGAAAAAAGGCTGCGCGCCCCCAAAATAAGCGTAACCGCGCAAATCGGAATTATAAAGATAATTCCGCCGGCAGACGGCGTGCCCTGCTTTGACTTGTGCCACGACGGACCTATTTCCAAAATACTCTGCCCGAATTTCAGGCGGCGAAGCCACGGAAGCACCAAAGGACCTATCACCGCGCCGAGCAGAAAGGTCAGCAGCATTGACATTATTATAACAGTATTCATTTAGCCCACTCCCCTCTGAAGTCGTTTAAAAGACCCGCCACGTTCATGCTCTGCGAGCCCTTGAACAGTATATTGTCGCCCGTTTTTACGTTTTGCATCAGAATTTTCAGCGCCTGCGCGTTATCGGCACAGTGAAAGCGGGGAACGCCGTCAAGGGCGTCATAAAGATGCCGCATTTGACTGCCGATGCAGATTACAAGCCCCACCCTCAGACTGCGGATATCGTCCGCAAGCGAGCTGTGCGCCGCCTTTGAATACTCTCCCAGCTCCAGCATATCGGCAAGCACCAGCACCTTTCTGCCGTCATAGCCGCGCATGACCTCCATTGCCGCCCTCACGGACGCGGGCGAGGCGTTATACGTGTCGTCAAAAATGCGCAGACCGCGGAACAGATAAATATTCTGACGCTGACCGTCCCCCTCAAAGGACTCAATGCCGCGTATCAGCTTTTCGGCATCGCATCCGAGTGCGAAGCCCACGGCGGCAGCAGCCAGCGCGTTATAAATATTGTGCCTGCCCGCAACGCTCAGCGTCACGCGGTGTTTTTTCCCCAAAACAAGCATGTCAAAGCTATTATCGACAATATTCAGGGCGCGTATATCACAGTTTTCGTTTTCAATGCCGAAACGCAGGATTTTTTTTTCCGTCTTTAAGGCTTGCAGCATATCGTCGTCGCCGTTCAAAACGGCGGTGCCGCCGTCGGGCAGCGCGTCGATTATCTCGCTTTTTGCCTTCAGGATATTCTCCCGCGAGCCCAAAAGCTCTATATGCGATATTCCGATGTTGGTGATAACGGCAATATCGGGGCGGGCTATCGAGCACAGATATTCGATTTCATGGAAGCCGCGCATACCCATTTCGAGAATAACCGCATCGTCGGACGCCTCTGCGCCAAGGGCGCTGAGCGGCAGACCCAGCTCGTTGTTGCGGTTGCCCTTTGAAAAATGCACGCTCATACATTCGTTAAGCGCGGCGGCGATAAAGTTTTTTGTCGTCGTCTTGCCCACGCTGCCCGTCACCGCCACTATTTTTGCGGGAATACTTTCAAGGTGCAGTGCCGCGACATCGCCGACTGCACGGATAACGTCGCCGACAATTATATACGGGCGGCGCACGTTTTCGGGCGCCCTGTCCGTAAGATACGCAATGTTGTCCGTACTGTCAAGGTCTTTTATAAAATCAAAGCCGTCGGCGCGCGCGCCCTTGATTGCGGCGAAAATACATCCGCTTTTAACATTGCGCGAATCGGTTTCAAGACCGTGCACGGTCATGTCCGCGCCGTGCAGCGTGCCGCCGGTACGCCCGGCAATTTGTTTCAAAGTCAGTTTCATTTATCAAGCTCTTCCATTATCTCAAGGGCAATTTTTTCTTCGTCAAAGTCAATCCTGCCCGTATTTAAAATCTGATATTTCTCGTGGCCCTTTCCCGCAAGCAGTACAATGTCGCCGGGGCGCGCCGCGCCGATTGCGTGCCGTATCGCCTCGCGGCGGTTTTCAATAACTGTAAAGGGCGTGCGGCATTTTTTAACGCCGGGCAGAATTTCGTTTATAATATCAATCGGCGTCTCCGAGCGCGGATTGTCGGAGGTCACGATTACATAATCGGAAAGCCTTGCCGCGGTCTGCCCCATTACGGGGCGCTTTGTTCTGTCGCGGTCGCCGCCGCAGCCGAAAAGCGTTATCACCCTGCCGTCTGCCATTTCCCGCGCGGCGGACAGGATATTTTTTAGCCCGTCTGGCGTGTGCGCGTAGTCTATCATGACGGTATACGGGCGGCTGCCGCTTATAATCTGCGCCCTGCCCGGCACCGATGCAAGAGACGCCGCCGCAGGCAGAACCTCCCCGAAATCGAGTCCGAGCGCGCACACGGCGCCGATTGCAGCCAGCGCGTTAGAGACGGTAAACGTACCGACGGAGGATACCGAAACCCTGCCTATCCCGCCTCGCGTTACGGCAAGAAAGCTGACCCCCGACGGCTTTTGCTTTATATCCTTTGCGACAAAGTCGGCAGAGTTGTACACCGCGGAATAGGTGAATTTCCTGCACGTGACGCTCCCGGCAAACTGCCGTCCCGTCTCGTCGTCGATATTTATAACCGCCGACCCTGCGCTCTCAAAAAGCTTATACTTTGCCATGCGGTAGTTTTCCATTGTTTTATGATAATCGAGATGGTCCTGCGTAAGGTTGGTAAACACCGCCGTGTCAAAGGTTATGCCGCAGACGCGCTTTTGCACAATCGAATGCGACGACACCTCCATAACGCAGTACTCAACCCCGGCGCTTACCATCTGCGACAGCAGACTGCAAAGCTCGTACGGCTCCGGCGTGGTGGCGCCCGACGGCAGCGTTTTGTCGCCTATCATGTTTGCCACGGTACCGATAAGACCTGTTTTTTTGCCCAGATTGTCAAGAATGTTTTTAATGTAATAAACGGTTGACGTCTTGCCGTTGGTGCCCGTTACGCCGACAAATTTCATTTTGCGCTCGGGATGCCCAAACCACGCGCTTGAAAGCTCAAACATGGCGCGGCGGGTATCGGGCACCGTTATGTGCGGCAGCGTGCTGTCCGTCTGCCGCTCGCAGACTATTGCCGCCGCGCCCTTTTGCTGCGCGGACAGCGCATAGTCATGCCCGTCAGCGGCGCCGCCTGTCAGACACACAAACAGGCAGCCGCCCGTAACACGGCGCGAGTCGTACACAATATCCGTTATTTCGATGTCGGCATACGCTTTATCATACTGTGCTTCAAGCTCCGACAGCAGATCTGACAGTCTCATAATTCCTCCGTTAATATCTGTTTGAAGCGGCGCGGACCTTTGCCGCCGCTCAGTTTAGTTGGATACGTCGTTGTAGTTTTTGTAATATGCGGTAATGACGGTGCCTGCCTCCACAACGGTGCCCGCCGCGGGCTCCTGCGCCGTGATAAGGGCTGTGCTCTTTGTGCTCTCGTTTCCGACGGCACGCAGGTTAAGCCCGTAGTTTGTAATCATTTTCTGCGCGCCCGCAACGCTCATCTGGGTTATGTCGGGCACGGTCACGGTGGCGGACGGCTCCCTGCCGTTTGTATACAAAACGACGGTGCCTGTGCGCGGAATAGGCGTGCCGCTCTTGGGCATCTGGTACTCAACGGTACCCTCGCCGCCCACGATTTTATACGAAAGTCCGCTTTCCTTTACTGCGGCGACCGCATCGTCGGTCGAAAGACCGGATACGGCGGGAACGGCGGTGTCAAGGCTGTCAAGCTCCTCGTCTGTATACTTGGGGGTTATCTCAAGATAGGGCAGTACGTCGGACAGGATTTTGCCCGCCGTCGGCGCGGCGGTAAGACCGCCGAAATACTCCGAGCCGCTCGGCTCGTCAAGCATGACAAGAATGGCAATCTGCGGGTCGTCTGCCGGCGCAAAGCCGATAAACGACGCGATATACTCCTCCTCGCCCGTCGAGCTCTCGGTTGCCAGCTTTTCCGATGTACCCGTTTTGCCCGCAACGCGGTAGCCCTTGACATACGCGTTTTTGCCCGAACCCGTTTTGACCGCGTCCGCCAAAAGCGCACACATCTTTTCCGACGTCTCCTTGGAGATTACCTGGCGCTTTACGCCGCTCTCTATACTCTTGACAACGGTGGTCTTGCCGTTTTCATCGGTAGAGGTTATCTCCTTTACAACGTGCGGCGTCACAAGCGTGCCGCCGTTGGCAACCGCCGCGACGGCGGTCAGCATCTGAATGGGCGTGACCTTAAAGCGCTGTCCGAAAGACGCCGTTGCAAGCTCCACCTCGTTAAAGCTCGAATCGCTGTGGAAAATGCCGGTTGCCTCGCCCGCAAGGTCTATGCCCGTTTTTTCGGTGAGACCGAAGTTTTTAAAATAGCTTTTGAATGTAGTATTGCCTATCCGCGCGCCTATCATCATAAAGGCGGGGTTGCAGGAATTGTTTATTGTCTGCGGAAAGTTCTGCGAGCCGTGACCGCCGTGCTTCCAGCAGCTTATGCGGCGGTTGCCCACCACAAAATAGCCGGGGCAGTAAAACGAATCGCTGTCGCTCACAAGATTTTCCTCCACCGCCATTGACGCCGTAAGTATCTTGAAGGTGGAGCCGGGCTCATAGGTATCGACTATGAGCTTGTTTCTGCGCATGAGGTTTGTAAGCTCGGTTTTCTTTTCGTCGAGTGTCTTTTCCGTTTCGCTTTGCGTATCGTCTGCGTTTTCGCCGTCCGCCGCGGTTTGCTCCGCTTTGTCCGTATCGGATGCCGTACTGCCCGACGGGCTTTCAAAAAGCTCAAGCTCCGAAAGCAGCAGCTTGTCGGTTATCTGCTGATAGTTGTTGAGGTCGTAGTCGGGCTTTGAGGTGATGCCCAAAAGCCCGCCCGTTTTAACGTCCATAATCATGGCGGCGGCGCCGTTTAAGCACTTGAAGTCCTCGCGCGCCTGCTCGATGTGCTTTTCAAGGTAATACTGCACCGTTGAGTCTATCGTGAGCCTGATATCGTTTCCGTCCTTGGCGGGCACATAGGTCTCATATTCGACGGGAAGCTCGCTGCCCGCATTGTTTTTCGCGGTTATAAGCTTTCCGTTTGTGCCCTGAAGATAGCTGTTGTACATAAGCTCGATACCGTCAAGCCCCACGTTGTCGGTGCCCGTAAAGCCGATAATGTGCGACGCCAGATTGTTATACGGATAGTAGCGCTTGGTATCGTCTATAAGGTGTATGCCCGTCGCCTTGCTCTCGGATATGTAGTCGCGCACCTTGTCGGCAACGTCGCTTTCAATCTTGCGCTTTACTATCTCGTAATAGTTGTTTTTCTGCGTCTTGGCATACACCGTGTCGTAATCGACGCCCAAAATCTCGGAGAGATTTTTTGCCACGTCGTGCGCGTCCTCGTCGTCAATGTTTTTGGGGGATATATATACGGTTTTGACGTCGGACGACACGGCAAGCTCGACGCCGTTGCAGTCGGTGATGCTGCCGCGCTTTGCGTTTATCGTCGTATTCATTGTCTGCTGAGCTATTGCCCTGGACTGATAAACGTCATAATTTATTATCTGATAATAGACGAGAAAGCCGATTATTACACACACGGCGGCAAAAAGCACTGCCATAAGCGCCAGGGCTCTGTTTT
The DNA here is from genome assembly GCA_017937065.1 of Clostridia bacterium. Taxonomy (GTDB): domain Bacteria; phylum Bacillota; class Clostridia; order Oscillospirales; family QAKW01; genus RGIG9041. The sequence goes on from JAGBEI010000018.1 coordinate 43,212, forward strand.
TCATTTTCTTGGTGGGTGTCTTTGCCATGGTTTTCTCCGTCTTTCTTAAAATTTGTCAAAATTAAAACAAGAGCGGGCAAGTAATCTGTTAAAAAAGAACCTCCCGCTCTAATAATATTTATTACACGTCAGTTCAAATATTCATAAAGAATATTGAAGCTGCTCACAACTCCGTCCAAAAACGACTTTTTTTCCTTTTCGGGCGCAATCTCAACCGTATCGCTGTCAGCGAGATTTACAGTATGAATACGAAAGGCTTCCAGCTTGACCATGCCCAGCTGTTCCGTAGCGATCTGCTCAATGCTGGCAAGCGAGTTTTTGCGGTCAATCTCAACGCACAGCACCGAATTGCGGGCGTTCAGCTCGTCCAGCTCCTTCTTTTTGCCGGCAGAGCTTAAGGTGAGCTCGTTGAGCGAGATGTAACCGTTAAGCACAAATGCCGCGAGCAGAACGCAGACTGCCGACACACAGAATGTGAACGGAGATAAATATTTTCTTTTGGTAGTCTTTGTTTTTTTCATGTTCCCCTTATTTCCCCTTTTAGATTTTTTCCGCCACTCTCAGCTTTGCGGGCTTTGAGCGGTTGTTTTCACTCAGTTCCTTTTCGTCCGCCGTCACGGGCTTGTGCGTTATCAGCTTCATTGTCGCCTTTCTGCCGCAAACGCAGACGGGAATGTTTTTATTGCAGACGCAGCCCGTTGCCATGTCCTTTAACGTATTTTTTACTATTCTGTCCTCCAGCGAATGAAAGGTCATCACCGCAAGTCTGCCGCCCGGCTCTAAAAGCCCCGCCGCGTCGCGTATCGCCTGCTCCAAAATTTTGAGCTCGCCGTTCACCTCAATGCGCAGCGCCTGATAGGTGCGCTTGGACGGGTGCTTTTCACCGTAGCGCTCAGAGGGAGGAAACGCGCGCTTTATGATATCGTTGAGCTGAAACGTCGTTTCAATCGGCGCCTTTTCCCGCGCGCGGCAGATTTGATAAGCTATTTTGTCGGCGCGGCGCTCCTCGCCGTATTCATATAAAATCCTTGCAAGCTCACGCTGAGAACAGCCGTTTACTATATCCCTTGCGCTGACGCTGTCCTCCCGCGACATGCGCATATCAAGCGGCGCGTCAAAGCGATAGGAAAAGCCGCGCTGCGCGTTGTCAAGCTGGTAGCTTGAAACGCCCAGGTCAAACAGCACGCCGCTTACCCTGTCGGCGCCCGACTGCAAAACGGCGGTTTTTATATCCTTAAAGTTTGCATGCACAAGCCGCACCGAGGATTTATACCTTTCAAGCCGCTGTGACGCCGCGCGTATCGCGTCCGCGTCGCGGTCTATTCCGATAAGCAAGCCGCCCTCAAGCCGCTTTGCTATCTCCTCGCTGTGCCCGCCGCCGCCCAGCGTACAGTCAACATACACACCGTCCGGCTTGATATTCAAAGCGTCCGTACAGCGATCACGCATAACGCTGTAATGAGAAAATTCCGTACCCATTATAAGATAAGCTCGTCCATACAGGCGACGATTGAATCGCTGTCAAGCATATTCTGAGAAGCCTCCCAGCGCTCCGGCGTCCAAATCTCTATCATATCGCCGTTTCCCACTAAAACGACCTCGTTTTCAACGCCGATTTTCTGCCGAAGCTGCTGCGGAATCTGCATTCTGCCCTGCTTGTCCGTCGCAACCTCATGCATACTGCCCAGAAAAAAGCGCTTTATCCAGCGAACCTTTGAAGGCGGCGCGCTGTCAAACCTTGAAAGAAACTTCTCCCACTCGGTCTGCGACATCACCATCAGCGTGTCGTCGTAGCCCGCGGTAATAACAAACTCCAGCCCGAGCTCCTTTTTGAATTTTGCGGGCATTACCACCCTGCCCTTTTCATCAACGGTATGCGTATATGTTCCCCCGAGCACAGTTTGTCACCACCTTTCTTTAAATCATGGCATTGTCATGCCACTTTGACACCACTTTGCCACCACTTCTATTTAATTATAGGCATTTGAAAACGGTTTGTCAACAAGTTTGCGGATATTTAATAATAAAAATTGCCGCCAATTTTCTCCAAAAAACCGGCAACCGCCGCGGTTTGGACGAAAGCCGCCGTGAAATGGACAAAAAGTTACAACTTAAAGAAAAAAAGCGGTGCAATCATTTACAATTTTCCTGTTTGAAAATATACTCATTCTGAAAGGCGGTGTCAGACCGATGAAAGAGATATATGATTTTATAACACAGAAAAAGCACCTGAAATACAGGCGCTGCCTGGACATTAATTTAGCGGAGGAATTTTGCGGGCAAAAGCTTTGCGCCAAGGAGAGAGTAACCCGCAGGTTTGAGCTGATGTGCAGAGAGGAACTCCCCGTAATACTTCCGGGTGAAAAAATATGTTTTACCCGCACTGTGGGAAATCTGCCCGACGTATACACAAAGGCGGAACGCGATGAGATGAAAAGAGGCGCCAGAATGCCGGAGGGCGGCGCGATATCAAACCTCACGCCCGACTACGCAAGGATAATGACGACGGGCTTTGACGCGCTGAGGGACACGCTTGACAGCTACGGACAGCGGGAAATCGACGCAATTTTATATCTTGTGTCAAAATACCGCGATGAGGCTTTAAAGCAGCAAAACACCGAGCTTGCGGAAATTCTTGAGCGTGTTCCGCGGCAGAGTCCGCGCACCTTCCGCGAGGCACTCCAGTTTTTCAGAATAATACACTTTGCCTGTATTCTGGACGGCTGCCACCATGTGACACTGGGCAGGTTTGACAAGTATATGTACCCCTACTATAAGGCGGATATTAATTACGGAAAGCTGACGGAGGATAAGGCATATGACCTCATACGCGAGTTTTTCCTGTCATTCAACAAGGATTCGGATATATATTCGTGCGTACAGCTGGGCGACAACGGGCAGAGCATGGTGCTGGGCGGCAGCGACGGAAACGGCGGCGAGATTTTCAACGAGCTGACGGTGCTTGCGCTGCGCGCCTCACGCGAGAACATGCTGATTGACCCGAAAATCAACCTGCGGGTATCGTCCAAAACCCCGCTCGAAGTATTTATAAAAGGCACCGAGCTTACGCGCGCGGGGCTGGGCTTTCCGCAGTATTCAAACGACGATATCGTAATCCCCGCCCTTACCGAAATGGGCTACGACAGGGCGGACGCCGAGGATTACGTCGTCGCCGCCTGCTGGGAATTCATAATCCCCGGTCACGGCGCCGACATTCCGAATATCGCCGTCATGCCGTTTGCCGACGTCATAAATACAGTACTCCACCGTGATTTGAAAAGCTGCACGGATTTTGAGCAGTTCAAGGAATGCGTCAAAAAGGAAATCGGGAATATCGCGGATACGATAGACAACCGGCTAAAACGCATAAAGTATCTGCCGTCGCCGTTCATGAGCGCCATGCTCGGAGAAGGGGACGTGTCGGAGGGCGGAAAATACAACAACTTCGGTATTCACGGCGCAGGCATTGCGACTGCCGCCGATTCGCTGACGGCAATTAAAAAATATGTATTTGACGAAAAATCCGTGACGGCGGATGAGCTTATTAACGCTGTGGACAATGATTTTGAGGGCAGCGGCGAGCTGCTGCACAGGCTGCGCTACGAAACCCCCAAGCTGGGGCAAAACGACAGCGAGGCGGACGACATGGCGGTATTTTTACTGAATTCGTTTGCAAAAGCGCTGTCGGGGAGAGTAAACTCACGCGGCGGTATTTACCGCGCAGGCACGGGCACCGCTATGGAATATCTGTCCGTCAAAAATATCCCCGCCTCCCCCGACGGCAGACGGCGGGGCGAGCCGCTGGGGACAAATTACTCGCCGAGTCTTTTTGCGAAAATAAACGGCCCCATGTCCGTTATACGGTCATTTACAAAGCCCGACCTCAAAAAGACCTGCAACGGCGGACCGCTGACCCTGGAATTTCACGCGGGGATATTTGACAGCGAAGATGCTGTCAGAAAAACGGCGGAGCTTGTAAAATCATACATAGACATGGGCGGACATCAGCTGCAGCTCAACGCGGTAAATGTAAAGGCACTGAAAGAGGCGCAGAAAAATCCGCAGGACTACAAAAACCTCATTGTGAGAATATGGGGCTGGAGCGCATATTTCACAGAGCTTGACAAACCGTACCAGGATCATGTAATATCAAGGCAGGAATACACGGTATGACATACGGGACTGTATTCGATATACGCGAGTTTACGGTGCATGACGGCCCCGGTGCGAGAGTTACGGTGTTTTTAAAGGGCTGTCCCCTGCGCTGCCGCTGGTGCCACAACCCCGAGGGACTGCCGCCCGCGCCCCAGCTCATGATACGTGAAAGCGCCTGCACCCGCTGCGGTGCGTGCAGGGTGAAATGCTCTCACAGCGAATGCCAGCCGTTTTCACGGTGCCTGCACGCCTGTCCGTCGGGACTGATTACGCTGTGCGGAGAGCGGTTTTCATCAGACGAGCTTGCAAAAAGGCTTTCAGGCTACGCTCCGTTTTTAAAAAACGGCGGCGTAACCTTTTCGGGCGGCGAGCCGCTGATGCAGCATGAATTTCTGAGCGAGCTTTTAACAAAAACCCGCCCTCTCCACCGCGCGATAGAGACAAGCGGCTATGCGCCGCAACGCATTTTCAGAGAGATTGCGGGGCTGTGCGACCTTGTGATAATGGATTTAAAGCTTGCCGACAGGGAGCAGCACAAAAAATACACGGGCGTATACAACGATGTCATACTGAAAAACCTGCAATATCTTCAGCAAAGCGGCAGGGAGCACATCATACGCATACCGCTGATACCCGAAATCACCGACACAAAACAGAACCTGCTCGCCGCGGCAGAGCTTGCGGGCGACTCGCAGGTGGAGCTTTTGAGATACAACAGGGCGGCGGGCGCAAAATACGAAACGGTGGGGAAAAAATACACACTTGACGGACTTTCGGCACAGGGAGAGCAGGCTCTCCCCGATATTTCAATATTCAGAAAGGCTAAAATACTATGAACGCAATGAAAATACACTCCGCGTTTGCGACCACTGAAAAGGGCAGAGAGCAAATCACGCCCGAGCTCATACAGACCGAAAAAGGCGGGCTTACCGCCGTGCGGCTGAAGTTTGAAAGCGAGCTGCCGCTTGACAAATTCAGCGGCATAGAGCTGCTGCTTGAGCCGTGCAGGGCAGACGGCTTTACCGCAATTTACCGCCACAGTGAATTCTGGTGCAGACCGGCGTTCTGCCAAAGCGCGCAGCAAATTCCGCCAGACACGCAGTGCCTTTTGTGGCAGGGCGGCTGCCTGCTGCCCGTGTGCGGCGACAAATATCTGTGCATGGTATCGGGAACGCCGGACGGATATATAAAGCTGACGCTGAACACCTTCTGCTCAGGCATCAGGGAGTGCGACACGACGGCATTCGTTTTGGGCGAGGGCGAAAACGTGCATGCTCTTATCGCCGACTGCGCCCGGCTTGCGCTTGAGGTGATGGATTCCGACACGCCGCTGCGGGAAAGCAGGCGCTATCCCGAAATTTTCGAATATCTGGGCTGGTGCAGCTGGGATGCGTTTCATATTGAGGTATCGGAGCAGAAGCTATTGCAAAAGTGCGACGAGTTCAGCGAAAAAAACATCCCCGTCAGATGGGCGATAATAGACGACATGTGGGCGGACACGCCGGGAATTGAACAAGCGGCGGGCAAGGAGCGGGGCGAAATGATGCGCATTATGCACTCCTGCCGTCTGAGCTCGTTCAAAGCCGACAAAACGCGCTTTCCCGACGGATTGGACGGGTGTATAGAAAAGCTGCACGCGCGCGGGCTTTACGTCGGAATGTGGCACCCGACAACGGGATACTGGAGCGGGATTGCGGAAGACGGACAAATCGCACGCGACATGCCGCAGGCGCTTATAAAAACACACAGATACAGCGCAAAGCGCGCCGAATACAGCGAAAGCGAGCAGCTCGTTCACGCGCCCGACTACGAGAGTGCAAGGACGTTTTACGAGAGCTTTCACGCATATCTCAAGGACTGCGGCGCGGATTTTATAAAGGTGGACAACCAGAGCTTCACACATTCGTTCTATCACGATGTAATGCCCGTAGGGCAGGCGGCTGAAAATCTGCACCGCGCCGTTGACGGCTCGGCGGAAAAATTCTTTGACGGAGCGCTGATAAACTGCATGGGCACGTCGGCGGAAAACATGTGGCACCGCCCGCAAAGCTGCGTGTCAAGGTGCAGCGACGACTTCCTGCCGGAAAACCGCGACTGGTTTACAAAGCACATTCTGCAATGCTCGTTCAACAGCATGGTACAGGGCGTGTTTCACGTCTGCGACTGGGACATGTGGTGGACGGACGACACGCAGGCGGTGAAAAACTCGGTTCTGCGCGCCGTCAGCGGCGGGCCGATATACGTCAGCGACACTTTGGGGCGCAGCAGGCGGGAGATACTCATGCCGCTTTGTCTTGAGGACGGCAGAATACTCAGGTGCGACAAGCCTGCCGTGCCGCTTTTAAAATGCGTATTTCAAAACCCCGAAAGCTGCAAGGCGCCGTTTATGCTTCAAAGCACGGCGAACGGCTGCGCGTATGTCGCGGCGTTTAACCTTGACGGTGAAAATGCCGCCGTATGCTCGGATTTTTCGCCGCGGGACATTGACGGGCTCTGCGGCGACAGCTTTGTACTGTACGAATATTTCACAAACAGCGCAACGACCGTGAAAGCGGATGAGAAAATCACGGTCGCGCTTGCAGACCGCGACGAATTCAGACTGTACGCGCTGATACCCGAAAAGGAAATCACGTTTTTGGGGCTTTGCGGCAAGATGATTGCAGCAAAAACACTGTCGGATATCACCCCGGACAGCGCGGTGAGCGCGCAGGGCGGAGAGCTCATGTTTTTCAGTCAAAAGGAAGTGACGGCGGTTTACTCTGACGGCAAGCCCGCAGAATTTACAAAAGACGGGGCGCTGTACAAAGCAAGCGCCGGTCGCGGCAAAATAACGGTATGCACAGAGGAATAAGGCATGAACGAAATCATAAAGCACTACGACCTGTTAATCGCAGAAGACAACGACCCGGTTCATGACCCAGCGCCGCTGCGCGCGTACATGAACAAGTGGGACGGCGCGGCTTTCATAAACGCACTGGGGCTGACGCATGACAAAAGCGTGCTGGAAATAGGAGTCGGCACGGGCAGGCTGGCGCTCAGATGCGCGCCGATGTGCAAGAACCTTACCGGCATTGACTTTTCACCCGAAACGGCACGCCGCGCAAGGCAAAACCTTGCGCACTGCAAAAATGTGAAAATCATCTGCGCCGATTTTTACAAATATGAATTTCAAGACCGGTACGACATTATTTACAGCTCGCTGACCTTTCTGCATTTTCAGGACAAAAAGACCGCCGTAAATAAAATTGCCCGGCTGTTGAAGCCGGGCGGAAAAGCGGTTTTGTCCCTTGACAAATCGCAGAAAAAAGAATTGGACACGGGTACGCGCAAAATACCCCTCTATCCCGATAACCCTGATGAAATAACCGAGCTTTTGCGGGAGTCGGGGCTTGAAATCACACTTAAAACACAGACAGAATACGCATATATCTTAGCGGCAGACTGCCCCGTATAAACAATACGGGGCAGCCGTTTCATTTTCGGCAGGTTTCAGCTGCCGTCATAGCTATCTTTTATCTTTTGTATGTATTCGATAAACTCGTCCTTTACATCGCGCGGCGCCTGTATTTTGATTTTGTCGCCCAGACCGCAAAGCCACGCGAAAAACTGCGGACTCACCTGCACGGAGGCGGTAAAGGTGAAGGTGTCCTCCCCCGGAACCGTCATAATATCCCTCCCGAAGCGGTCGATAACCGCGCCCGCAAGCCGATTGTCGCAGCACAGGGTCACATTCCGCTCTCTCCCGCCGAACATGCCGAATACCTTTTTGGTATACTGCGCCGCGTCAAAGTCTGAAAAGCCGCCGGGCAGCTTTCTTGACCGCCCTGTACAGCGGATATCCTGCATTTTATCCACACGGTAATGCTTGATTTTGTTTTCGCTTGCGTCAAACGCTATGAGGTAGTAGTTTTCATCGTCCCAGCTGAGCGCAAGCGGACTCACCGTATACAAAGCTCCGCCGCGGCGCAGCGCCTTTGTGCGGCGCGGCGTCCACTCAAAGTAGTGAAAGCTGATGGCGCGGTTTGCGACAATGCCTTCGTTCACGGCGTCTACGTTATAGTAAATTGTTTCGTTCATCGTTTTTATGCGCCCGCGGACAAACACCTGACCGTGCAGTCCGCGCGCCTCATTGACGCTTGCAAGCGACTCTAACTTTTTAATAAGCTCATCAGTCTTTTTTTCGGTGATGAATTTGGAGGACTGGACGGCGTCCACAAGCAGCTTGAGCTCAGGCAGCTCAAACTCGCGGGACATCAGTCTGTACTCGCTGTGTCCGCCCGCGCGCACCGTCTCGATATCGGCTCCGTAAACGTCGCGCAGCAGCGCGATATCCTCATACACCGATTTGCGCTCGGCGGCTATATCAAGGGCGGCAAGCCTTTCTATTATCTGCCGCATGGATATGCCGTGGCTGAAATCGGTTTCGCGCTTTAAGATGTCATAGAGATAAAGTATTTTCAGCTTCTGATTGCGGGATTTGGACATACAAGCCCACCTTTTTGTCATTTTAAACAAATTTTACAATTAAAATTGCCGCAAGTCAACATAAAATCATAAATAGATATTGAATTTATATAATGCGTATGATATAATAACGATTAATTTACCCGAATTGGAGATGATTTTTTAATGGACGACGGTCCTGTGCGATTATTTGCGTTTGTTATTTTGTTTTCACTGAGCGCGTATTTTTCCGGCTCGGAAATCTCGCTTGCATCGGTAAATAAAATCCGAATTGCAAATCATGCCGAAAACGGAGACAAGGCTGCCCGCCGCGTTTTATACCTGCTTGACAACTTTGACAAGGCGCTGTCCACGCTGCTTATAGGAAACAATATCGTAAATACGGCGATTGCCACGCTATCAACGGTTGTTACATACGACATATTCAAAAATGCCGCGGCGGTTCCCGATTTTGCGGTGCCGCTGTGTACTCTTGTCACAACGGTTGCCGTATTCTTTTTAGGCGAGATGATACCGAAATGCTTTGCCAAGGCATGCAACGAGAAATTTGCCAAGGCAATTTCGCGTTCGCTTATCTTTCTGATGAAGGCTTTAACGCCGGTGAGCTTTATTTTCTCTGCTCTCAGCCGTCTTGCAAGCAAGCCGTTTCGCCGCCGTGCAACTCAGACGCCGACGGTTACCGAGGACGAGCTTTACGACATTATTGAGACCTACGTTGAGGAAAACGACATCGACAGCGACACGGGCGAGATGGTGCAAAACGCCATCGAATTTTCCCGTTCAAGCGCAAAGGACGTTATGACCGCGTGGGAAAACGTCGTCTGCATCAGTGCGGATACGCCTGCCGACGATGCGGCGCGGTTTATCCGCAGCTGCGGTCACTCGCGGCTGCCCGTCACGGACGAATTCGGAGACGTTGTGGGAACGCTCAGTATACGCAGGTTCCTCAAGCGGTATATAAAGCAGCAGGGCAATACCTCGGTAAAAGAGGTTATGAGCCCGCCGGAATTTATTCCCGTTTCAACTCCCGTGGACGACCTGCTGGGCGCACTCTCGCAAAAGCGCACGCACCTTGCATACATTAAATCGGACAATAAGGTACTGGGCATTATCACCGTCGAGGACATTCTCGAAGAGCTTGTAGGCGAAATCTACGATGAAGAGGATGCGATTGGGGGTGACAGAGCTGTTTAACTATATTGTTATTATCATATTGGTTATTCTGTCGGCATTCTTCTCCGCGTCCGAAATCTCGTTTGCCTCGGCAAACGAGATAAGACTCAGGCAGAGAGCCGAAAAGAGCAATAAAACGCCGCACAAGCTGGCATATAAAATCTATACGCGCTATGAGAGCGTGCTCGCCTCTATTCTTATCGGCAACAACCTTGTCAACATCGCGTCCTCGTCGGTAGCAACGGTTATTGTCATAGACCTGCTGGGCGAAAGCCGCGCATGGGTCGCAACAGCTGCAATGACCGTTATCCTGCTTATCTTCGGCGAAATTATGCCCAAGGTGGTCGCAAAGTCAGTGCCTGATGAGGCGGCGGCTTTCTTTGCTGTTCCGCTTTACGTATTTACCGTTATCACAAAGCCGTTTGTGTTTGTGACAGACGGGGTTTTAAGGCTTGTATCAAAGCTGTGGAAAAATCAGGTGGACGATACGCCGGCCGTTACGGACGACGAGCTGGAAAGCATAATAGATACCGTCGAGGACGAGGGCGTTATCGACGGGGAAAAGTGCGAACTGATACAGAGCGTATTTGATTTCGAGGACGTTCAGGCGTATGAAATAATCACGCCGCGCGTAGACATGCTCGCAATAGACGCAAACAGCACGCGCGAGGAAATGCTTGAAAAAATACTGAATTGCAGCTTTTCACGTATTCCGGTATACAGAGATACCGTTGATAATATAATCGGTATTCTGCATGTAAACCGTGTACTGAAGGAGCTGTCGGAAAATGCGGACTGCGACCTTCTCGGCTCGCTGATGCCGGCTGTGTTTGTATACAAGACCATGCCGCTGGACGACGTGCTTGCCCAAATGCGGCGGCAAAACGTGCATATGACCGTTGTCACCGACGAATACGGCGGAGTGATGGGTATTCTCACAATGGAGGACGTTCTGGAGCAGCTTGTGGGCGATATCTGGGACGAGAGCGACATAATCGAGCCCGAAATTACAGAGCTTGCCGACGGCAGCTTTGAGGTGGACGGCGACATGCGCATTGAGGATTTGTTTGACGAGCTGAATTTCAGCGACAAGGAGTTTGACGACGACAATGCGACAGTCGGCGGGTTTGTCGTGGAGCTTTTAGAGCACTACGCCCGCAAAAACGACGTCGCTTACTATAAAAACATCGCCTTTACGGTCACAAAGACCAAAAAGCACAGGGTGTCTAAAATACATGTCGAGCTGCTGCCAGAGCAGCAGGAGGACGAAGACGACTGATAACTGAAAAAGAGCGCCGTACAAAATGTACGGCGCTTTTATTGCTGCATATTTACTTGTTTGAATCAAACCAGCTGCCTGAATAATATTTACCCGTTTCAAGCTCGGTCTCATACCTGTATTTCATAAGCTCGCTCACTGTCACAAGCTGATACCCGTTTTCTATGAGCCACGGCACAAGCTCTTTAACAGCGTCCGCCGTCGATTCATAAAGCGAGTGCATCAGAATAACGTCTCCGTCAAGGTCGCCCTCGTTTTTAACCGATGCAACGACCTTGTCCTTATCGCGGTATTTCCAGTCCTCTGTATCAACAGACCAGCCTATCAGATACTCGTCGCAGTTCTCGCGCAGCTTTGAGCCGACCGCGCCGTACGGAGGGCGCAGCATAGTCGGCTTACAGCCGAGCACCTCCTCGAATTTCGCGTCCGTCTTTTCTATCTCCTCTTTAATTCTCTCCACAGACGCTGTCTGAAGATTTTTGTGCGTGTAGGAATGACTGCCGATTTCACAGCCAAGCTCCGCCGCGCGCTTCATCGCCTCCGGTGCGTTGGGTATTACATTTCCGACCTCAAAGAAGGTCGCAACACTGTCATACGCCTCAAGCGTATCCAAAATTTCATTTGTATACTTTCTGTTAGGGCCGTCGTCAAAGGTCAGCGCGACAAGTTTTTTGGTGATGTCCACGGTACGCACGCTGTTGTCCTCGGGGACATTTTGCTTTATGCTTTCGGGCAATGCGTAGCGAACCCTGACATAAGGCACATCGGCGCGCAGCTCGCCCGCGGATTCCGGCGCCACTGTGCCGCCGGCATATATAACGCTTATTCCGCTTTCGGTAAAGAGCAGCTGATAATCACGGCTTTCATTCAGCTTTTCCTTATCTATTGCAGTCCCGTACTGCTCGTTTGCCAAAAGTATTTCCTTTGCATTTATCATGGTAAGCCGCTGCAAAACGTCGTCAATCTGCAACAGACCGTTTTTATCGAAATTGAATGTCCTGACAGCACTGCTCTGTACGCCGCCCAGCATCTGTGAATACAAGATTTCCACTCCTGTTATATCGTCTGACGCCTTATACGATTTATAGCTCACAAGCAGCTTGTCCTGCTCTGTTTGGGCGCGCAGTCTGAATTCGTTTTTCAGAGTATCGTAATACTCGGAAATCGCGGTGTCGGCGTCCACCGCGCTCACCTTGGGCTTTGACACCGCAACAGAGCCCTTCTCGTTATATTCGTAAATCTTTTCCGACTTAAGTGCCGCCTGAGCCCCCTCGTAATCGGAAAACCATTGGTCGGCTTCGGCTTTAAACACACTCTCCGGCTTCGGAGCACAGGCTGAAAGCGACGACAAAACAATAACCGCCGCGCACAAGCCCGATAAAATTTTCAAAAACCTTGCATTAATGTCACTCATCTCCCAAAATAATATTTTATTCATTATAACATGACAATTAATACAATACAAGAATTTGACATAAAATTAATGATTTGTAAGAAAAAAGCCCCCGAACCAACAGATTCGGAGGCTTTTAAATATGAGCTTTAATCTCCCGACGACTCGGAAAGAGTTATTTTGATTTCAATGGTTCTTGTATTCCTGAAAACCGAAAGCGTAATTGTATCGCCGGGGCTGTGATTGTTTTTCTGCTCGTCAAGCTCTGCCATATTGGTGACGGTAACACCGTCTACGGCAGTGATGATATCGCCTTTTTTAAGTCCCTTGCCGTACGCGTCGCTCTCAGGGTCTACATACTGCACATAAACACCCTGCGGAATATTGTACATCTGCGCATAGGTCGCGTCAAGGTCGCTGCCCTGAATTCCTATATACGGTCTGTCCTTTATATAACCGTACTGAATAAGCTCCTCGATGATATCGGTAGCGCCCGTTATCGGAATTGCAAAGCCTATTCCCTCATAGCCGCTTGTCACTATTTTGGAGGAGGTAATGCCGATAACCTGACCGTAAGCGTTTACAAGCGGGCCGCCGGAGTTACCGGGGTTGATGGACGCATCGGTCTGGATAAGGGTCATGTATACGTTTTCAATCGCAATGCGGCGGTTAAGCGCGGACACGATACCCGATGTTACGGTGCCTGCCAGCTCCAGACCGTAAGGATTGCCTATGGCGACTACCGTCTCGCCGACAACAAGCTTGTCGCTGTCTCCGAATTCAGCGGGCTGAAGACCCGTTTTATTGATTTTGAGCACGGCAAGATCCGTTCTCGTATCCGAGCCGATAAGCTCGGCGGTATACTCCGTCTCGTCGGTGAGCACGACCTTTATGCTCGCAGCGTCGGCAACCACATGCGCGTTTGTGGCAATATAGCCGTCCTCGCTTAAAATTATTCCCGTGCCGGAGCCCTGACCTATCTGGGAGCCGTTTGTAACGGTAACGATAATACCCACAACAGAATCCTTGACTTTGTCGTAAATCTGCGGGACACTGAGTGCGTCTGTTGTCGGCTGCTGCGTTTCAAGAGACGGCAGATTTACGTTGGAATTATCCGAATTATCCGTATTGTCCGAATTGCTGTTGGTATTGTCGGACACATCACGGTCATTGTCCGCCACGGCTTTGTCGCTTGTTCTGAAGGCGGAAAACATAACGATAACAGCCAGCAGAAGAACAAAGGCAACGCATGACACACCGATTAAGGCAATCATCGCACCGCTGAGCTTTTTCTTTTGTTTTGCGGGCTTCTGTGTGCCGGTATAGCCGGTATATCCCGTATATCCCGTATAGCCCGTATAAGGATTCGGATTTTGCCAGGTGTACTCCCCGCTCTCCGAAACCTGCGGTCCGGTATAGCCGGCGCCTTGCGAAGTGTTGTCATCACGGGAAAAGCCTGTATTTTCCTGTGCGCCGTCGGCGGAGGTTGAATACGCGGCAGTGCTTGAGCCGTCGGCAGAGTCTGAATACGCGGCGGTGCTTGCGCCGTCGGCAAAGTCTGAATACGCGGCGGAGTTTGAGCCGTCGGCAGAGGTTGAATACTCGGCGGAGTTTGAGCCGTCGGCAGAGGTTGAATACTCGGCGGAGGTTTCAAATTCCTGAGTATTGCCGTTTTCATTTACCGGTTTTGAGTCAAAGGTATTTTCAACGGTAAACTGAGTAGTGTCTGCATCGCTTGCCTGCGCGCCGCCGTCAAAATCGGGCTGCCTGCCGCCTTCATCGGGCTGATGCGCCTTTACCTCTTCAAACTCGGGTTCGGGAATTACGGGCTCCTTGCCGTCATTCTCATTTGTCGGATTGTTCTCGTTTTCTTTGTACTGATCCATTGTAATAACTCCTAATCTTTATAAAGCGGCAGTGAAAACATAAACTGTGCAAACTCGCCCTCCTTAGAGGTGAGAATGATGTCCTCTCCGTGCTCTTTAATTATATTTTTGACAAGATACAGTCCTATACCCGTACCTTTTTTATTTATACTGCGGCTTTTGTCCGCTTTATAAAACCGCTCGAATATATGCGCCGCGTCCTCTTTGGAAATTCCGCAGCCGGTATTTCTGATAGTTATTTTTGCCTTTTCGCCGTCAATTTCTATTGTGCAGCGTATCTCGCCGCCGACAGGCGTAAACTTGACGGCATTGTCCAGAAGATTATAAATCACCCGATAAATGGCGTCCTCGTCGCCGTTTACAATAACCGCCTCGTCCTCGGGAATGCCGACATTCAGCGTTATCTGACCCTGATTTATTTTGTCCTCAAAGGCAAACAGCGCCTTGCCCGCGGTTTTTACTATATCAAACGGCTTTTTGACATATGTCATCTGCCCCGACTGAATCCGCGCGACGTCCAGAAAAGACGAAACCATGCGAGAAACGCGGCGCGCCTCCTCCGAAACTATCGTCAGATATTTATTGTAAAGCTCGGGCGGAATAGTACCGTCCAGCATACCGTCCACAAACCCGGAGATGGTGGTAAGCGGCGTGCGCAGCTCGTGCGACACGTCCGTCACAAACGAGCGGCGAACCTGCTCTAAGTTATCCATACCGTCCGCCATCGCATTGAAGGCAATGGCAAGCGGCGCATACTCGTTTGCATGGTCAACGTCAATGCGCTTGGAAAAATCGCCGTGCGCGTAGCTGTGAGCGGCGGCGCTCATATCATACAGCGGGCGCATCATGCGCTTTGTCAGAAAGTAAATGAAAACAAACGCCGCGGCAAGCACCGTAACGCCGCAGAAAATAAACACAAACAGCGTTGCCGTGACAGTGGACGCCACGTTCATCTCGGACGTTGTGACAAACACCGCGCCGCCTATTTTGTTATCGTTCATTATTACGGGCACCCCGACCGTGTAGCCGACCGACGGTCTGCCCGTCGCAAACGACCTTCTTGCGTGGTAGGTGTTGCCCGACATGATGTTAGACAGCACCGCATTGGACGGCAGACTGCTGTCAGCGCCCGTAACGTCAACCGTCGATATTGCCAGCGTACCGGAGCTGTTGTATATCAGAACCTCGCTGCGCGTCGTCTCCTTGACGGCGGAAATGGAAGCGTCGAATATATTGCCCGCAATTATATAGTAGTTTTTAGGCATATCAGCAACGGTGCCGGCAATTTTATTCGCCGCACGCTCCATACTGTCTATCTGGGTGTTGAAGGTGCGCACGCCGATGACAACGCTTGCAACAAATCCGAGCACCGCAACGGTGATAAACACGATTATTGCGCACACCCTGTAATATCTTAAAAATATTCTCTTATGCATAATCAGCGCGTTTCGAACTTATATCCTACACCCCAAACGGTTTTGATACTCCATTTTTCCGAAACTCCCTCCAGCTTCTCACGTATTCTCTTTATATGAACGTCAACCGTTCTCGAATCGCCGAAATACTTAAAGCCCCAAATCTCGTCCAGCAGCTGGTCGCGCGTAAACACGCGGTTGGGATTTTTGGCAAGATGGTACAAAAGCTCGATTTCCTTGGGCGGCGCGTCGATATCCCTGCCGTTTACGCGCAGCTTATAGTTTGTCAGTGAGACGTAGAGGTTTTCATACTCGACCTCCTGCGTATCCGCCGCGGCAGGCTCTGCGCCCGCGTCCTTGGTGCGCCTGATTACGCTTTTAATTCTTGCTACAAGCTCCTTTGTGTCAAACGGCTTTGTGACGTAGTCGTCTGCGCCCAGCTCAAGACCCAAAACCTTGTCAAACGTCTCGCCCTTGGCGGACAGCATGATTATCGGCAGGTTTGAGGTCTTTCGTATCTCGCGGCAGACCTCCCAGCCGTCCTTGCCGGGCAGCATGATATCCAAAAGCACAAGGTCAAACCCGCCCTGTCCGAATTTGTCAAGCGCCTGTATGCCGTCGGCGGCACACTCGACCTCAAAGCCCTCCTTCACAAGATACAGACTCAAAAGGTCACAAATATTTTTCTCGTCGTCAACAACCAAAATCCTGCTCATAATTTTGCCTCCTGTTCTTTATTTTCTCTCAATTACACTAACAGTATAACAGCTTATACAAAAAATGGTTTAATAAAATGTAAACAAACTTTCTACTTTTATTTAAAACTGTCAAAACCGCTCGATATTTCTCGTATTTCTATATTTCCGCGCAAAAGATTTACAATATTTCGCTCGATGCCCTCGCGCTCGGAGCTCGGCACGGAAATTGTAAGCTCCACCTTTTGATTAAAGGTACACGACACCCTGTTGTAAACGGTATTTTCAAGATAGCGGTCGACTGTCGAATAGCCGCCGTATTCAAACAGCAGCAGCAGCGTCACGCTCTCCAGGCGCACGGCAAAGCCCGATTCGCTAATCGCCTCGGACACACCGCGGCTGTAAGCGCGGATAAGCCCGCCCCCGCCCAGCAGCACCCCGCCGAAGTAGCGGGTGACAACGGCGCAGATATTGTATACGTTCTCCTTTTTCATGACCTCCAGCATCGGCATACCTGCCGTGCCCGCAGGCTCGCCGTCGTCCGAGAACCGCTCGACGCGCGGGTACCACAGACGGTAAGCCGTGCAGTTATGCGTCGCGTCGGGATATTTTCTCTTTATCCTCTCGATAAACGCCTTTGCGTCCTCCTCCCGCCTGACGGCGGTTATACTTGTGATAAACCTGCTCTTTTTTTCCGTAAACTGAGCTGCAACACTGTGTGCCGGCTCTTTATATCCTGAATCCATCTGAATTTCCTCTCAAAATTTATATACATATAGTATTATATTTCTGAAGATTTTTCAAGAAAAAAGAGCGCATATATTAATAATTTGACTTGTACCGCGGTAAAATATTAAAAAAAGTGTTTACAAAAATATATTTTTGATGTATAATACCTGAGATGTTTAACTATGCTTTGAGCTTTGCGCATCACCTGCGGGCTCGCAGTATAGCCGGACAAATCTTCAGAAAGGTGATACAGTTAAATGATTAAAAAGGAAATCAAAACCTCTGTAATCGAGCAGAACAGGCTTCATGAAACCGACACGGGCTCACCCGAAGTGCAGATTGCCATTCTGACAGCGAGAATAAACGAGCTGACAGAGCACCTCAAGGCAAACCCCAACGACCATCATTCAAGACGCGGTCTGCTCAAAATGGTAGGAAACAGACGCAACCTGCTCAACTACCTTACAAAGAAGGATATCAACAGATATCGTGCGATTATTGAGAAACTCAATATCAGAAAGTAATCGATTATAGGCGGAATTTGTATAAATTTCGCCTATATCCATTTTACAAAACAAATATTAACGGCAGCGGCGGCGGTTTAGCAGTCAAATGCACATCTGCGGGCATTGCGCAAGGCTTTTGCAGGCGTGTATTTAAGTGTTAAACAGCGGTCCTGCCCGAAAAATTTCAGGAGGTACTTTAAATGTACGAAAATCACAGAATATTCGAAACGGAAATTGCAGGCCGCAAGCTTGTTGTCGAAACGGGCAAGTATGCACAGCTTGCAAACGGCTCGGCACTGGTGCGCTACGGCGACACAGTCGTGCTGGCAACCGCCACGGCGTCCCAAAAGCCGCGCGACGGCATTGACTTTTTCCCGCTCTCGGTCGACTTTGAGGAAAGGCTGTACTCGGTCGGCAAAATCCCCGGCAGCTTTCTGCGCCGCGAGGGCAGACCGAGCGAAAAGGCAATTCTCTGCTCGCGCGTTATCGACCGTTCAATCCGCCCGCTCTTCCCCAAGGACATGAGAAACGACGTCAACGTAAACATTACGGTGCTTGCCGTTGACCAGGACAACATTCCCGAAATTGTCGGCATGATAGGCGCGTCTATCGCGCTTTCCATCTCGGATATCCCGTTTAACGGGCCGATAAGCGGCGTGTCGGTAGGCTGCGTGGACGGCAAAATCGTGTTCAATCCCACGGCTTTGCAGCGCGAGAGCTCGCAGATGGCGGTCACCGTCGCGTCCACCGCGCAGAAGGTCACCATGATTGAGGCGGGCGCAAACGAGGTTGACGATGACGTTATGTACAACGGTATCATGAAGGGTCATGAGGAAAACCAAAAAATCGTCGCGTTTATTGACAGCATCGTCTCGGAGGTCGGAAGAGAAAAATTCACGTTCGAGTCCTGCGATGTTGACCATGCGCTGTTTGACAGCATAAAGGAATTTGCGATAGATGATATGAAGTCGGCGCTTGACTCAAACGACAAGGCGCAAAGAGACGCCGACATCGCAAAGGTTTACGAAAAGGTTCACGCCCGGTTTGACGCAGAAAACGAAGAACGTCTGCCCATGATAGACGAGTGTCTTTACAAGCTGCAAAAATATATAGTTCGCACATGGCTGTCCGAAGAGGGCAAGCGCGTGGACGGGCGCGGCATCGACGACCTGCGCCCGCTTCACGCGGAGGTAGGGCTTCTGCCCAAGGTACACGGCTGCGGTCTCTTTGCCCGCGGCAAGACGCAGGTGCTCACCGTTGCCACGCTCGGCATGATATCGGAGGAGCAGATTTTGGACGGGCTTGACGACGTCGAGACAAAAAGATACATGCATCACTACAACATGCCCGGCTTTACCGTCGGCGACGCAAAGCCGTCAAGAAGCCCCGGCAGACGCGAAATCGGTCACGGTGCGCTGGCAGAGCGCGCGCTGGAGCCGGTAATTCCGTCGGTTGAGGAATTCCCCTACACAATCCGTCTTGTATCGGACGTGCTCACCTCAAACGGCTCCACATCGCAGGGCTCCATCTGCGGCTCCACACTTGCGCTTATGGACGCGGGCGTGCCGATTAAGGCGCCTGTTGCGGGCATTTCCTGCGGTCTTATCACGCGCGACGACGGCAGCTTTATGACAATGGTGGACATTCAGGGCATCGAGGACTTTTTCGGCGACATGGACTTCAAGGTTGCCGGAACCAAAAAGGGCATCACCGCAATACAAATGGACATCAAGGTCGACGGTCTGACAGGCCCCATTATAAAGGAAGCAATAGAGAAGACCAGAAAAGCAAGATACTACATTATAGACGAGGTAATGCTCAAGGCAATCGAAAAGCCGCGCGAGGACGTAAAGGACTGGGCGCCCAAGGTCATCACCTATAAAATTCACCCCGATAAAATACGCGAGGTAATCGGAACGGGCGGCAAGGTAATTCAGAAAATCGTCGCGGATACCGGCGCGAAAATCGACATAGAGGACGACGGCTCGGTATTCATAGCAGCCACCGAGAAATCCGCTGCCGACAAGGCGCTGGAAATCATCAAGGGCATCGTTTTCGAGCCGGAGGTGGGCGCAATTTACAGAGGCCGCGTTGTAAAGCTCATGCAGTTTGGCGCATTCGTCGAATTTGCGCCCGGCAAGGAGGGGCTTGTCCACATCTCCAAGCTGGACACAAAGCGCGTGGAAAAGGTAGAGGATCTGCTCTCCGAGGGTGACGAAATCTACGTTAAGTTTATGGAAATCGACGACAAGGGCAGATATAACCTGTCGCGCAAGGACGCGCTGCTGGATATGCAAAACGGCGCTGTTGTAAACTGATTTCAAGCTGTAAAAAAATAATACTTTCGGTACGGTTTTGACCGTACCGTTTGCTTTTGACGGCTTTTCAGACCGTACATGTAAATTTTTCCGCATAAACTTTACATTTTTCGAGCAAAGTTGTATAATGCTAAAATACGGAGGTGATTATTTCTAATTGAAAATCTATAATACCCTGAAAAATAAAATATTTGACAGGCTGTGGTTTAAAATCACCTGCTTTTGCAGTATGCCGCTGTTTATATTTATGTGTATTCTCTATCTCGAATACATGAACTACCGCTCGGTAAGACGTGTTTTTGAGCTTTGGGACAAGCATCCCGACTCGCTGATTTTGGCTTTTATCGTAACGGCGATGATATCCGTCATTTTGCTGCTGCTTGCAAGGCGGCTTTGGATTTACGCAACCGTTATGGGCGCAGCCACGCTGATAATCGGGATAATAAACTGCGTAAAGCTGGCGGTAAACGGAGATTATTTTTTCCCGTGGGATATATCAATGGCAAAAAATATGGGGCAGCTCATCAGCTTTGCCCGCTTTGACCTGCCGCCATATCTGTGGCTGTTTATACCTGCGTTTGTAATCGCATGCGTGCTCTACGCGCTGTCGGGCGCCGAAATTCCCGTGCACTGGTATTGCAGAGTTCCGCTTGCAGCCGCGGTTTTTGCGGTGTTTGCCGTTTATTACAGCGAGCCGAAGGTAACGGAAACGCTGCTGAATAAATTCAATATGTCGTTTAACGACAGTGTCCTGCAGGCGTCCAACTACACTGCCAACGGGTTTGTGGACGCCTTTGCGATAAACTGCATGGCAATGAATGTATCCGAGCCGGAGGGGTACAGTCAGCAGAAAATCGAAAGCTATCTTGAGGATTACGAGGGTCTCATACCGAGCGGACCTGTACGGTACAACAGCCCCGATGTCATCGTTATTCTGTCCGAAGCGTTTTTTGACATAACGACCCTGAAGGGCACCACCTTTTCGCAGGAGCCGCTGTCCAATTTCAAGACAATAGCCGCGCGCGAAAACGCCTACGCGGGCAACCTCATAACCTCGGCGCTGGGCGGAGGAACAGTGAGAACCGAGTTTGAGATACTGACAGGGCTTACCGTCGATTATCTGGTAAACGGCACAAGTCCGTATCTGTATGTCAAGGACAATATGGAAACCTATGTGTCAAATTACAAGGACCAGGGCTATTATACAAAAGCCATTCACACCTACAACGGCGACTTTTACATGCGAAACGATGCGTATCCCAAGCTCGGCTTTGACGAGTTTGTCTCGGAGGACGAGCTGAAGCTGCGCGATAACGCTAATTGGCGGCGCTCATATCTCACCGACGACACACTGATAGACGAGGTTATCGACACTCTCGAAACGCATCAGGACAAGCCCAATTTCATCTTCGGCATAACGATGGAAAATCACCAGAGCTACGGCAAAACCGCCCCCGAGGATATTGTAATCGAGGTGAAAAACGACAGGCTGGACAGCGACGTTCTCGACTCGGTTGTAACCTATACGCAGGGCGCGTATTTTGCCGACGCGGCGCTGCGCCGGCTTGTGGATTACATCGACAGCCGCGAAAAGGACACGATAATTCTGTTTTTCGGCGACCACCTGCCCACTTTAGGCTCCAATCAGGCTGCCTTTAATCAGGCGGGGAATGTCGACATCTCGGACGGCTATTCATTTGAAGAAAAAATGTATCTTTACAGCACCCCGTTTCTGTTCTATGCCAACTACGATATCGACTACGCTTTAATGCACATCGCGGACAACAACATCTCCACCTACTACATGCTGTCGCTGCTTGCGGAAATGACAGGCACGAAAATGACGCCGTACATGCTTTATCTTCGGGATAATTTTGAATTTTTGCCGTATTATAATGTCAGGCTGAGTTACCCGTACCTTAAAAACGAACAGGCTGACTTTATTAACTCAATGAGGCTTATAACCTATGACAGGGTTGCGGGCAAGCGGTATTCGGTAAGCGGGCAGCCCTGACGCCGGTACTGAAGCGAGGAGGCAGAGATACCCTGAAAATCAAAGAATTTTTCAAAAATAAAATTATCGGCAAAGCCTGGCTGAAAATCCTGAGCTTTTGCAGCGTTCCGTTTTTTATTTTCATCTGCCTGTTTGAGGCGGAGTATCTTAATTACCGAACGACGGAAGCGATGTTTTACAGGTGGGACCGTAACCCGCTGTCGCCTGTTTTCGCATTTATCGTTTTCGCGCTCATATCCGCAGTGTTACTTCTGCTTACAAGAAAGCTCTGGATTTACGGCGTATGCTTTGGTGCGCTGACAGTTATCGCCGGACTGGTGAACTGTATCAAGGTCGCTGCAAACGGCGACAACTTTACGCCGTGGGACATTACGATGGCGGGAAAGCTCGGCAGTCTTGTGGGCTTTGCCAAAATAGACCTGCCGGAATTTACATTTGCGGGCATTGCGGCAATCGCGGTATTTATCGTTATATTCGCGCTTTCAAAGGCACAGATACCCGTTCGGTGGTATATCCGCGTGCCGTGCGCCGCCGCGGTTTTTGCCGTATTTGTCATTTGCTACAACATGCCCGAGCTTACCGAAAAGATATTCCGTAAATTCGAAATGTCGTTTGAGGACAGTATTCTTCAGTCCACAAATTACAGCACCAACGGATTTGTAAGCGCTTTTACCATAAACTGCTTTTCCCTAAAGGTAGTGGAGCCGGGCGGGTACAGCGAGGCGAAAATCTCCGAGTATCTTGACGCTTATATTAAAGACGATACCGCCGAAAACGGCGCTGTACAAAAGTCCGACAGCCCGGATATTATAGTATTGATGTCGGAGGCGTTTTTTGACGTAAGAACACTGAACGCAACGGAGTTTTCGGAAAATCCGCTGAAAAACTTTGACAGGATGTGCCAAAGTCAGAACGCATATTCGGGCAAGATGTACACAACGGCATTCGGCGGAGGAACCATCAGAACCGAATTTGAAACGGTGACGGGACTCACGCTTGATTATCTTGCCAACGGAACAAGCCCCTATCTGTATATCACGCAGGACACCGAGACTTATGTCTCCGTCCTGAAAAAGCAGGGATATACAACAACGGGTATTCATCCGTATGACGGCTCGTTTTATATGCGGGAGGACGCATATCCGTATCTTGGCTTTGACAGCTTTATAACCGAAGACGAGCTGCGCGACAAGGAGTACGCGACGCGCAGGCGCGGATTTCTGACAGACGATACACTCACAAATTCCATAATCGAAACGCTTGAACAAAACAGCTCTTCTCCCAACTTCATCTATGCAATATCAATGGAAAATCACGGGTCATATGACAAGTCAGACCCTGACGAGCTTGTAATTGACGTGAAAAACGACAGCTTAAGCGAGGATATGCTTGACAGGGTGACAACCTATACCCACGGTGTATATCTTACGGATTTGGCGCTTGGGAAGCTAATCGATTATATCGACAATCGGGACAAGGAAACTATACTGCTGTTTTTCGGCGATCACCTGCCCACGCTGGGCGCAAGCTATGCGGCATATACACAGGCGGGAAATATAGACCTGTCCGACGGGCTAAGCTACGAAGAAAACAAATTTTTATACAGCACGCTGTTTGTCTACTATGCAAACTATAACGTCGATTACAGTATATTCGGCGGGTACCATGATATCTCCTGCTATTATCTTTTGTCCTTTATGGCAAAAATCGCAGGCACTCAGACGACACCGTATATGGAGTATCTGCTTGACAATTTCAGGCATCTGCCGTTTTACAACAAACGGCTCGGTGCAGAGCTTGACAATACGGGTGCGGAATTTATGAATTCCATGCGGCTTATAACCTACGACAGAATTAAAGGCAAAAGATACTCAGTCACGGATAAATAATAAAAAAGCTGTCATTTTAAATGACAGCTTTTATTTTGAGTTATACTCTTTTGAGAGTTGTTCTTGCAATCTGCTGACCGCTGCTGTTGCTGCCGTTCACGGGAAGGAAGGTTACAAACTCTATCGCATAGAGGTTGCACACAACATAGGTGTCACTGCGGCTTTCATACAGAACAATATAGCTCACGCCGACAAGGTACAAAACGCCTTCCTTTCGCACTATATTTGAAGAACCGACAAGAAAATCGACAATAACGCGGTTGCCTACATTATCGGCAAGTATCTGCTGAAGCGAGCCCTGATAGCCCCCGCCGATAGCCTCGTTTAAGTTATCCTGTTCCGCCGTCAGTCTGCCGCTGGGGCTTGTGCCCGGCTGCGGCTGCGGCATACCGCTGTTAAGACTGCCCGTTCCGTTAAGGCTGCCCGTTCCGTTCATACCCTCATTCAGCGGCAGGCGCTGAGAATGCATATCCTGTTCTGCCATAAAATTGTCCTCCTAAGTATAAAAGTATAAGTCTGTCGGATTGTAAAAACAATGCTGGCCGATAGTCGAGAAGAAGTATCCGACCTCAGACGGAAAAAACTGCCGGCACCCTGCCGAATACGGATTATAAAACCAAAGCGCCTGACCGAAGCCTGTCACACGCTGACCCGAAATTACCATATCGGCGATATCAAAATGCACCTGAGTCGGGTTCATATTATAAATATTCTGCGGATTGTAACGCCCGTTTTCCGTCTCGCTTGCACAGACAAACTGACCGGGCTGCATGATTATTTTTCGGATGCTGCCCTGACCTACGCGGTTATATTCCCCCGCAGATACATGCACCCTGTTCATCACCACCCCGCCGACCGCCATCATTCCGTCAAACCCCTCACCGCCCGCCTCACATTGTATAAGTCTTGCCAGCAGTTCCCTGTCACTGTACATCTAACCACCTCTCGGAAAATTATATGCTATTTTATAGGTAAAAATGACAAAGCCCCATGCAATGCAGCGTGATATTCTTAACGGAATTTTTATGAAAGAAACCGTCAACGATTTGTTGACGGTTTCTTTACTATATAAAAGAGGGTTTGGCTTATGCCAAACTGCATTTGTAAATACAAAAGTGCGGATAATGCTTCATTTCAATCTTACTCGCCGCTATTAAACTTTATCAGAGTATTCCAATCTATTGAACCATCTTCCCTGCAATACTTGATGGTAAATTCTCTTATCATACGATTTTGGGCTTTACTGTAAGCTTCCTCAAATTCCTTGACATATTCATCCGGTCGGGTTCCCATAAACTCAATGATTTTTGTATAGAAATCCGCATCACCTGTAAGCCATTCCCAAAAATCCTTGCCGGCTAATTCAAGATAAAATTTCTCTTTGCCTGCCTTGGTCTTCTTTTTACCGTAACCATATCCAACGACCGGAAGATATGCTTTACGAGCCTGTTGTGCTCGTTTCTGTGCGGATTGGAAATTCTGTTCCTGTCGTTTTCTGCTGTCAGCATTAAAAACAGATGTACCGCTTTTTACAGCGATACTGTAAATAGTGTTATTTTTATCAACCGTAATGTCAACACCTTCTGTTACTGCCTTTTGACCGCCGGAAACAACTACTGCAATAGGTTCAAAAAAGCAGTTGCCGAAAACCGTTTCCTCGCTTGATGATATGTAAGCAGCAAGAATTCCATCCACAATCTGTCCGGCACTATTTATACCTTTTGCTCGGTAAAGATAAGGGTTTTTCCTTTTAAGAATTTTGTCAACATCAATGTTGTCAAGTGTTCTGGTAAGTGCGGTATAGAAATCTGTCAAAGCAGTACCGACCGCCTCAAAAACCGCTTTTTCATCATAGCTTATATTTAATGGTTCTATGTTTAACATTTGTCTGTTCCTCCAACACGGATGGCATTTTGAATTCTATCGTGAATGCCTGTTCCCCTAATTCGTTTGACAACGATTTCTTGTTCACCTTTTGCAACCGCAACCAATGTTTCACCGATTGCTCTTGCCAAACCAACCGGCACGGCATTGCCTATCTGTCTGTATTTATCAACCGTTGTTCCAATAAATCTCCAATCATCCGGAAACTGCTGAATACGTGCATATTCAGCCACGCTCAAAGGTCTGTCTTGGGTCGGATGACACATCATTGTTGCTTTTTGAACGGGACTTGTAACCACCGTAGGACTCGGCTGTGAATAAGATAAGCGGCGATAAAATCCAACTTTTCCGCCGCCGGAGGAATAAGCACCACCCATTGCATCCGGCAAAATATCATGTGGCAGGCTTTTCCAGTTCCCGCCTTCAGGAACCATTTTCAAATACTGCAGTCTGCTATCGCTGAATGCAGCACATTCACCATCTGCAAATTCAAGGTCTTTTATCGCATCGCCAAGAGTAACCCAACGATACTTAGGATTTTGATGTATGCGAAAATGAGTGGGAGCAGGCAGAAAAATGTCCTCGTTATCTCTGCTGCCTATCATAACAAATCTTTCACGGAACTGCGGGACACCATAATTGACCGCATCCAAAACACCAAAAACGGTTTTGTAATTCAGTTTACAAAATTCATTCAGAATAACATCCAACACCTTGGTGCCGGTATTGTTGCCGTTCTCATCCTTCAATGCGGAACTCATTAACCCCTTAACATTTTCCATAACAAAGAACCGTGGGCGAATTTCATCAATCATACGCATAAATTCTTTGAACAAACTACCCCTTGGGTCATTGATGCCTAATCGCTTACCGGCAGTAGAAAACGGTTGACACGGAGGACCGCCGCAAATCAGAAACGGCTCGCCCGTTTTCATATTTACCTGTTCCAAAATTGACGCGGCGGATATATTGCGAATATCACCGGCAACACCCTTATATCCGTTTGCACACATAGTCCGGATACAGGAATTGTCAAAATCTTGACCTATTTGTATATCAATTCCTGCCTGCATTAAGCCCAAGTCAAGACCCATTGCACCGGAAAATAAGGATATCGATCTCAATTCCATATATACCTCTTAAATCTTTTTTATAATTATATCATAATACTGATGTCTATTCAAGAATTTTGAGTATTTTAACTGTTTCAACAGTGTTATATAAAATAGCACTATAATTATCTCAATAAAAATACAGAAGGCTACTTTTCGTAGCCTTCTGTCTAATCTCCGTTAAGAGCATTACGTTATTTTGACGGGACTTTTTAATATACTTTTAAAGTTAAAGGAAACAGGTTATATCAGGATACTTTCTCGCCGGCATCCGCTTCCTGATGAGGACGGAGCAGCTTTATAAGATTTGTATTATACACAATCTGTGCAAATTCGGCGCGCGTAGTCTCTCCCTTGGGGTCAAACGTGTTGTCATCTCTGCCGTTGACTATCCCGCCGCGCTGCATGCGCAGCACCGCTTCCTTTGCCCATTTTCCGATTTTGTCCTCGTCGGCAAAGCGCTCAACCTCGGTATTGCGCGTTGACAGACCGCAGAAATCAAAGAAATTGGAAAGCATAACGCAAATCTGCTCACGGGACATATATTCGTCGGGATTAAACTCCGTATCGGTCATACCGTGGATAATCCCGTTTTGCTTTGCCCATGCAACATGCACGCCGTAGTATCTTTTCATATCCACATCGGTAAACGGTGCGTCCTTGAACGCGCTTGTATCCGCGCCGTAAGTGCGGGACAGAATAGTCACCGCCATGCCGCGGGTAAGATTGTCACGCGGAGCAAAGGTTTTATCCGCAACACCCGTCATGACACTGTTTGTACTGACATAGTTTACAGCCTCGTAAAACCACTCCGACGGCGAAACGTCCGTATACTCCGTGCTCTGCGCCTGCACGGGCAGAGCGGAAATCAGCAGCACTGCCGCCAGCAAAACGCCGATAAGCTTTTTCTTCATAATATAACATCCTTTGCATATTGAAAAATAGGATGTGCGCAAAAATGCGCGCATATAAATTTCGCATTAATTTATTATAAAGTATACTATGAAAAAATGCGATTGTCAAATCTTATATTTTCCTGAGCTTCCAAATACGCTCGGCGTATTCCGACACCGCGCGGTCGGAGGAGAAAACGCCCGCTTTGGCGATGTTGACAAGGGACATTTTGTTCCATATATCCCGATTGCCGTAGGTTTTATCCGCACGCAGCTGCGCATCCTTATAGCTTTCAAAGTCCGCCAGCGTCATATACGGGTCGGAGTCCTTGAGATAGTGGACAATGCTGTCAAAGTTCTTGCCGCCAAGCCCGCCGTCCGACACGAATTTCAGTATATCGCAAAGCTGAGAATTTGAGTTTAACACATCTGAGGGACGGTAGGAGGCGCGGCGTGCATTGACCTCGTCGGTGTGCATACCGAACAGGAAGATGTTGTCGTCTCCCACCTGCTCGTGTATCTCGACGTTGGCGCCGTCCAGCGTGCCTATGGTTATCGCGCCGTTTATCATAAACTTCATATTGCCCGTGCCGGACGCTTCCTTGCCTGCAAGCGAAATCTGCTCGGACAGCTCTGCCGCCGGCATCATGATTTCCGCAAGCGAAACACGGTAATCGGGCAAAAATACCGCCTTTAAAAATCCGTTTGTCTGCGTATCGCTGTTTACAGTATCCGCAACGGCGCAGATAAAGCGTATAATCTCCTTTGCCATAACATAGCCTGAGGACGCCTTCGCGCCGAAAATAAAGGTATGTGGGGTTATGCTTATCTCGTTGCTTTTGAGCTTTCTGTAAAGGTAAAGTATATACAGCGCGCAGAGGAGCTGCCGCTTATACTCGTGCAGGCGCTTTGCCTGGATATCGAAAATCGAGTCGGGCGACACCGATATACCGCAGCTTTTGCCGATATATCCCGCCAGCCTGCGCTTGTTTTCAAGCTTGATTTCGGACAGGCGGTTTAACACGCTGTTATCGTCCTTGAACTGCAAAAACTTTTCAAGCTGCATTGAGTCCTTTATAAATCCGTCGCCTATCGTCTCGCACAGAAGCTCTGTCAGCTTCGGGTTGGACTGGCAAAGCCAGCGGCGGTGCACTATTCCGTTGGTGACGTTTGTCAGCCTGCCGGGGAAAATATCATTGTAATCCCGAAAGAGGTCGTTTTTCAGTATCTCGCTGTGAAGCGCCGAAACGCCGTTCACACAAAAGCTGCACGCCACGCAGAGGTTTGCCATTTTGACCATGCCGCGGGATATAATCGCAATATTGTCAATACACGCGCGCTTTTCGGGGTGGTTTACATACACATCCTCGCAGAAGCGGCGGTTTATCTCCTTGACAATGGAATAAATGCGCGGAAGTATCGACTTGAACATCGCAACGCTCCACTGCTCCAGCGCCTCGCTCATGACTGTGTGATTGGTATACGCAAGCGTCTTTGTGCAGATGCTCCAGGCGCCGTCCCACGAATAGCCGTGCTCATCCATCAAAATGCGCATAAGCTCGGGAATAGACAGCGCCGGATGGGTATCATTGATATGAATTACGACCTTTTCGGCAAGATTGTCAAGCGTATCATACTGCGCAAGGTGCTCTTTGACGATATTTTTCAGTGAAGCGCTCACAAAGAAATACTGCTGGCGAAGACGCAGGCGCTTGCCTGTATCGTGGTCGTCTGCCGGATACAGAACCTTTGATATCGCTTCGCTCTGAGCCTCGTTTTCCACGCTTTTGAGATATTCGCCGCGCGAGAAAAGCGACATATCGAAATTGTCAAGGCTTTTGGCGCCCCATATACGCAGCTTATTGACTATGTCTCCGTTTCCCGAAATGAGTATATCATACGGCACGGCAAGCACGCGGGTGTAGTCCTTGTGCACCGTTTTAAGCCCGTTGTCGCTCCAGTTCTCCTCCACATACCCGTCAAAGTAGACCTCCTCGCTCTCGTCGGGGCGCGGGACAAGCCAGGCGCCGCCCAGCTCCAGCCAGTTGTCGGGATACTCCACCTGCCAGCCGTCCATAATAACCTGCTTGAATATCCCGAATTCATAGCGTATCGAAAAGCCCGTTGCGGGATAGTTAAGCCCTGTCAGCGAATCAAGATAGCAGGAGGCAAGACGGCCCAGACCGCCGTTGCCGAGCCCCGCGTCAGGCTCCATATCGTACAGTCTTTCAAGGTCGCCGCCCAGCTCTGAAAGCGCGTCACGCATCTGCGCCTCTATTCCGAGATTGTAAAGGTTGTTTTTCAGCGAGCGTCCGATTAAAAACTCCATCGACATGTAATAAACCTTTTTGGCGTTTTGCTCCTTCTCCCGCTGTGCGCTCTGCGCGCGTTTTTTCTGAAGAATACCGCGCGTAATGCCGACTGCCGCCTCGTAAAGCTGGCGGTCGGTCGCCTCCTCTGCCGACACGGCAAAGCGCTCTGTCAGCTCGTCGATTATCTGCTGTTTGAAATCCAAATTTTTTCTCTCCTTTACAAGTAACACGTGTCAGACCGCAAGGTCTGCTTCTGATATCATTTTATATTATTGACTGATACAGCTGCTCGTATAACCCTGCCGATTTATTCCATCCGTAGTCGCCCGACATAGCGTTCTTCTTAACCGCCGAAAACTGTTTTTTATCGCGGTACAGCTCTGTCGCGCGCCAAATTGCATTTGCCATATCATTGTCGTCAAACTGCTCGAAATTTATACCGTTGCCCTCTCCCGTCTGCGGATTGAACGGAAAGACGGTATCGGCAAGCCCGCCCGTTTTGCGCACTATCGGAACCGTGCCGTAGCGCATTGAAATGAGCTGCGCCAGACCGCACGGCTCATACTCGGACGGCATCAAAAAGAAATCGGCACCGGCATAGATTTTTCTTGCAAGCACACTGTCAAAGCCTATTACGGCGCGCATTTTATCCTGATGCGCCGCCGCCGTGTCGGACAGCCACCTCTCGTAGCCGTAATCGCCGCTGCCCAAAACGACAAACTGAATATCAAGCGTCATCAGCCATTCAAGACGGCGGCACACGATGTCCATTCCCTTTTGGTGGGTAAGGCGGGTAACCATTCCTATCAGCGGCACATCGTTTCTCTTTTGAAGCCTTAGCTCCTCCTGAAGCGCAAACTTATTGTGATATTTGAGGTTTCTGGTAGCTACCGAGTAATTGACCTTCAGTGCGCTGTCGGTCTGCGGGTTGTAGCTCTCGGTGTCAATGCCGTTGACAATGCCCGACAGCTTAAACTGCCGCGCGCGCAGTATGTGCTCCAGTCCGAACGCATAGCGCTCGTTTAGAATTTCGCCCGCATAGGTGGGAGATACGGTATTGACGCGGTCGGAGCACTCAATCGCGCCCTTGACAAGATTGATACAGTCGCCGTAGTACAAAAGCGGCAGCTTATCCTCGGGCAGACCGAACACGTTGCCTAAAATATACGCGTCGAACTTGCCCTGAAATTCAATGTTGTGTATTGTAAAAAGCGTCTTTATCATTCCGTAGCCCGGTCTTGAACGGTACTGGCAGTCAAGCAGCACGGGGATTATCGCCGTGTGCCAGTCGTTGCAGTGAAGTATGTCGGGAAAGAAATCTATAACCGGTAAAATTTCCAAAACGGCGCGCGAGAAAAACGCCACCCGCTCGCCGTCGTCAAACTCGCCGTAGACGTTGGGGCGGTTAAAATAGAACTCGTTATCTATAAGATAGTATGTCAAATCCTGCGCCTTATACTCAAAAATACCGCAATACTGCTTGCGCCAGGAGTTGTTTATATAAAAGTGCGTAATATACCTGCATTTTTCGCGCATGGCGCCGATTGCGGAATACATCGGTATCACAACGCGGATATCATGCCCCATCGCCCGCAGCGCCTGCGGCAGAGCGCCCGCAACATCGCCGAGCCCGCCGACCTTTATAAACGGCGCCGCCTCACCCGCAGCATAAAGTATTTTCATTTTAAACCTCCCAAAACTTTTAAATAACGGACAAAACCCGCCGCCGTGCATTGCGGCGGCAGACTGCGCCGCCGAAAAACGCATAAGATACGCCGCCTTTAATGCGGGTACATCAGATTGCTGTTATGTCAAATTCTTGTGTTTTTCACAAACACGTAAGGATATTCGGGAGCGCCGCAGAGATACTTGTTCTCCGATACGTGAATATTTTTATCGAGTATGACATAATTCAAGCCGCAGCCTCTGCCCACAACCGAATTCTGCATTATTATCGAATTTTCAACCACGGCGCCCGTCTCTATCGTTACATTTCTGAATATTACGGAGTTTTTCACGGTGCCGTCTATCCTGCACCCGTCCGCTATCAGGCTGTTTTCCACGCTGGCATTGTATTTGTAGAGCACAGGCACCGTATCCATGACGCGCGTCATAACGGGGCTGTCATGCCGAAACACCTGAGCGCGCACGTCACAGTCAAGCATTTTCATGCTGATATCGTAATAATCCTTGACTGTATTTACAACGCCTGCAAAGTCACTGTGCTCAAAGCCCGCAATTTTGAGCGATGAGGTATTCTTGATAAGAGCATACTTTTCAAAGCTGTAATGGTCGTGTTCGTCCGCGCGGCGGATAATGTCCAAAAGCAGCCTTCTGCTCATTATATATATGCCCAGCGCCGTATTTGCGACACGCTTATCCTCCTCCACGATATACGTCATTTCATGTACCCGCTCGCCCTCAAGCTGAAGCTCCAGGTCGCCTGCCGAGCCGCTGCGCCGGGAATACACCGCCGTTATATCCGCGCCGCTTTGGATATGGAAGTCAAACACGCGCTCAAAATCAATGCTTGCGATTATATTGGAATTTGTCAATACGATATATTCCTCTTTGAGCCCCTTGATATACGGCGAAACGGAGCGCAGGGCGTCCAGCTTGCCGCGGGCTAAGAATACCTCGTTGTTATTCTCCGTTCTGTAAAACGGAGACAGAATACGCAGACCGGAGCTGCGGTGGTCAAGGTCCCAGTACCGCCCGCCGCCGAGATGGTCTTCCAGTGAGGCGTAGTTTCGCTTTGTGACAACCGCCACGTTATCCACGCCCGCATTGACAAGCGAGGACAGTATAAAATCCACCGTGCGGAAGCGCCCGCAGAACGGAATGGACGCAAGAGTCCTGTTTTTTGCAAGCAGATTTGTCTCTGCAATGTAAGAGTCGGAAAAAATAATACCCGCAAACAAATTCATAATCCCGTTTTCCCCCTATCTGCCGCTGTACGGCTCTATCATTTCATTGGGCAGCACGACCTGACCCGACCTTACGACCGCGCCCTTGCCTATGACGGCAATTCCCCATTTTGACGAGTCCTCGCAGTTTTCGGGCAGGTCGCCTATAACTGCGCCGTCCTCTATGACAACGTCGTCGGCAATAATTGCGTACTTTATATCGGCATTTCTGCCGATTTTGGTATTTGACATTACAACGCAGGAGTTGAGAGACGCACCCTTTTCGACCTGCACGCCCGAAAACAGCACCGTATACCACAGCTTGCCGTCAATGCGGCAGTTTTCGGTCACCATGCTCTCGATTATCTGCGCGTTTTTACCTATATACTGAGGTATCATCGGGTCAAAGCGGGAATAGATTTTCCAGTCGGGGTCGGACAGGTTGAGAGGAATTTTGGGATTGAGCAAATCCATATTAGCCTCCCAGAAGCTCTCGATAGTGCCCACGTCCTTCCAGTATCCGTCAAAGCGGTACGCCATCATCTTCTCGCCCTGCGCTATCATATCGGGCAGAATATTGGCGCCGAAGTCGTGGCTGCTTGACGTGTCCTGCTCGTCCTTGATAAGATATTTTTTCAGCTTATCCCAGGTGAAGATGTAAATTCCCATAGATGCGTTATTGCACTTGGGCTTTTGCGGCTTTTCCTCAAACTCGTAAATCCTGCCGTCCTCGTCAGTGTTCATAATGCCGAAGCGCGACGCCTCCTCAATGGGCACGGGCAGCGCCGCGATTGTGCAAGCCGCGCCCGTTTTACGGTGATACTCAGCCATTTTGGAGTAGTCCATCTTGTAAATATGGTCGCCCGACAAAATAAGCACGTATTCGGGGTTATACTTTTCAATAAAGCGGATATTCTGATAAACCGCATTCGCCGTACCCTTATACCATTCGCCGCTGTCCGCCTTGACATAAGGCGGCAGGATGCTTACGCCGCCGTTGAGCCGGTTTAAGTCCCAAGGAATTCCGTTTCCTATGTAGGCGTTAAGCTCCAGCGGCTGATACTGCGTCAGAACACCCACTGTATCTATGCCGGAATTTATGCAGTTGGACAGCGTAAAATCAATTATCCGATATTTTCCGCCGAACGGAATGGCGGGCTTTGCCGTGTTTTTAGTCAGAACATGCAGGCGCGAGCCCTGACCGCCCGCTAACAGCATGGCGACAATTTCCTTGTTTTTCTTGAACATTGGCAGCCTCCTTAATGATATAACTTATTTTAAAGTCGTTGAGGTTCCGGGCTTTGTCTTTTTCGCCGTACACTTGTAGAGCAGCGCGCCGAAGGGCGGCAGCGTAAAGTCTGCGCTGTATTCAAGCCCGTGCATCGGCTCGGGGCACGCCGTCACAAGGCGCTTATGACGGTCGTCTCCCCCGAACTCCTCGCTGTCGCTTGACAGCAAAAGCCTGTACCTGCCGCTGTACGGCAGACCCAGCTTATAATTCTCTATGAGATACGGCGAAAAGTTAAGCAGTGTAATAACCTCATTGTCCGCAGCGTCTATGCGCCTGTACGCATAGACGCTGTTGCGGCTGTCGTCTGCGGAAATCCAGCAAAAGCCGTCATACCCGCACTCCCGCTCGGACAAACACTTCTCTTTTCTATATAAATGATTAAGCGCCCTGATATATTCCTTATATTTTCGGTGCGCAGGAAAGTCCAGAAGCATCCAGTCAAGACCCCTCGACTCGTCCCACTCCCGAAAATGCGCAAACTCCGCGCCCATAAAAATCAGCTTTTTTCCGGGATGTGTATACATGTACGCCATATACGCGCGCAGGTTTGCGAATTTGTCGTCGTAATAACCGGGCATTTTCTCAATCAGCGAGCATTTGCCGTGCACCACCTCGTCGTGAGACAGCGGCAGGATAAAGTTTTCGGAAAATGCGTAGGAGGTGGAAAAGCTCATCATGTTGTGCTTTTCATGTCTGCCCTCATGAGGCGTGGACATATATTTTAAAGTATCGTTCATCCAGCCCATATTCCATTTGAAGTCAAAGCCCAGTCCTCCGTCCTCGACGGGCGCCGTTACAAGCGGCCACGCCGTGGACTCCTCCGCCACGGTGAAAATTCCGGGGCGGTCTTTGTGAACCACGGTGTTGAACAGCTTTAAAAACTCCACCGCCTCAAGGTTTCCGTTGCCGCCGAATTGGTTTTGACGCCACTGCCCGTCCTTTTTTCCGTAGTCAAGATAAAGCATGGAAGCTACGGCGTCCACCCGCAGTCCGTCGATATGGTATTTATCCAGCCAGTGGCAGGCGCTTGATATAAGAAAGGACGCGACCTCTCTTTTGGAATAGTCAAAAATGCGCGTGCCCCAGTCGGGATGCTCGCGCTTGAGCGGGTCTTCATACTCGTAAAGGCACTGACCGTCATATTCGTACAGCCCCATCTCGTCCTTGGGAAAGTGAGCGGGCACCCAGTCCATGATAACGCCTATTCCGCGGCGGTGGCAGCAGTTGACAAAGCTCATGAAATCGTGCGGCGTACCGTAGCGCGAGGTGGGCGCAAAATACCCCGTAACCTGATAGCCCCAGGACTTGTCATAGGGATATTCGGACAGGGGCATAAGCTCAATATGAGTATACCCCATGTCAACGACATAATCCAAAAGCCGGTCGCAAAGCATGTTGTAGGACAGCTCCTCTCCGAATTCATCGCGCATCCACGAGCCGACATGAAGCTCGTATATGTTCATGGGACTGTTCAGAATATCAGCGGCGGCGCGTTTTCTGCGCCAAATCGTATCCGTCCACTTAAATCCGTCTATATCATACAGCTTGGAGGCGGTTGCGGGGCGGGTCTCGAAATGATTGGCATACAAATCCGATTTATAAATAAGCCTGCCGTCATGTGTTTGAATAACATACTTGTAAGAGGTGTAAGTGTCAAGATGCATAATCGCCGACTCCCAGACCCCGTTTTCGCTTATTCTGTGCATCGGGTTTGCGCGCGCCTCCCAGCTGCAAAATTCACCCGTTAGGTATACCGCCGCCGCATGAGGAGCCCAGACGCGGAAAATCCAGCCGTACCTTGTCAGGTGCGCGCCGAGAAATTCACCCGCCTTGCTGTCTATGCTCTGCCACAGCGGTACGCTGTCATTGATTTTATCTATTCGCATTTTTTTCACTTCTTTCCTAAAAACGCCATCAATTTTGTGATTTTTTTATTTACATCTTCTAATATTTCGATTATACTATAATTGCAAAATATGTGCAATAAAAATTTTAATAAAATTTTCCAATTTGCATAAATTTAAAACATACCCTTTAAAAAGGATAAAATATGATAAAGTTTGATTGTTATCTGAAAGAGCACAAGCTTCCGCAGGGTGCGCTGCGCAGCGGCAGCAGCGCATTTTTCCGTGTTAAAACGGCGCGCGGGCTTGAGATTGACCATATAAATATTATTGTGCGCAAGGACTCGGCAGCACATACATTTGTGCTGAGCCGCCGCGCCGGCAGCGATGCGGCGCAAACGCAGGACGGCGCAGGCGCGGCGCTTGACTCATCGGGCTACGACGTTTTTGAGGGCAATATCACCCTGCACGGCTGCGGCTTTCACCGTTACCGCTTTGAGCTTGTAAAGCAAAACGGGATAATGTATTTTGCCGGCACCAGGGACGGGCACAGCGCCGTTGTCGGCGACTGGCTGCCCGAATGGCAGATATTTGTCTACGACAGCGATTTTGAAACGCCATCCGACAGCGACGGCGCCGTGATGTATCAGATTTTTCCCGACAGGTTCTTTAAATCGCCCGGCTTTACGCCGAAAAGCGCCAAAAACGAGCGGATAATGCACCAAAGCTGGCAGGAAAAGCCCTATTGCTGCTATGATTACGCGGGCTATAAATGCAACGACTACTTCGGCGGTAACCTGCGGGGAATTGAGCAAAAGCTGCCCTATATAAAATCGCTGGGCGTCACGCACATCTATCTCAACCCGATTTTCGAGAGCGCGGAAAACCACCGCTATTCCACCTCCGACTACATGAGCGTAGACCCGTATCTCGGTGACAGCGCTGATTTTATAAGTTTATGCAGAAAGGCTGCCGAGTATGACATAAAAATAATTTTAGACGGAGTTTTTTCTCATACGGGCGACGACAGCATATATTTCAATAAATACGGTCACTATCCGTCAAACGGAGCGTATAACAGCAAGCAGTCGCCCTACTACGGCTGGTACAGCTTTACCGATTATCCCGACAGCTACGACTGCTGGTGGGGGTTTAAGACGCTGCCCAATGTAAAGGAGACCGAAAGCAGCTACGCAGAATTTATCACGGGCGAAAACGGCGTGCTGCGGCACTGGATGCGCCTGGGCGCTTCGGGCTGGCGGCTGGATGTCGCAGACGAGCTGCCCGATGAGTTTTTAGACAAGGTGCGCTGTGCGGTCAAGGCGGAAAATCCGCAGGCGCCCGTTATCGGCGAGGTGTGGGAAAACGCCGTGAAAAAATGCAGCTACGGCGCGCGCAGGCGCTTTCTTTCGGGCGCGCAGTGCGACTCTGTTATGAATTATCCGTTTGCAAACGCCGTATGCCTGTTTATGAAAAACGGTGACGCTCAGGCATTTTACGAATCGGTGATGGAAATTGTAAACGATTATCCCGCGCCCGCGGTAAAATATCTGATGAACATGCTGTCGACGCATGACACCGCAAGGATTATCAACAGACTGGCGCTCGACAGTCTGCCGCCCAGACAGGAGCAGTCGGGGGCGCGCCTTACCGACACGCAGCGGCAAAGGGGAATCGAGCTTTTTAAAAGCGCCGCGATACTTCAGTACACGCTGCCCGGAATACCCTGTATATTCTACGGCGACGAGGCGGGGCTGGACGGGTTTGAAGACCCGTTCTGCCGCGGGACATATCCTTGGGGCAGAGAAGAAAAATCACTATTGAATTTGCATGAAAAACTTGGTATAATCAGAAGAGAAAACCGAAAGGATTTTTCGCAGGACATCGAATTTATAAAGCATGACTCAGGTGTCGTGCACTACCGCCGCGGCAGGCTTGGCATCATTGTAAATATGTCTCACGACAGTATTTACAGCGACGGGTTTGAAAACACGCTTGCCGCAAACAGGCTTGAAAACGGAGCTTTAAAGCACGGCGGTGCCGTCATTTTCAGAGCTGCGGATTTTAAGGAGTGAAAACGATGGAAAAAATACTTTTGATATACAACCCCAACTCCGGCAAAAAAAACATCGCCGCGCATCTTGACAAAATAACGGATATTTTCGAGTCGGCGGGCAAGCTTGTCACGCTTTACCGCATCGACGAAAAGAACAGTATGTCGACAGAGGAGCTTATACAAAGCGGCGTATTTGACGGGGTTGTCGTATGCGGCGGAGACGGAAGCGTCAACTCCGCGGCGGAGACGATTTTGAAAAGCGGCAGGGATATACCGCTGGGCGTTATCCCCAACGGAACCTGCAACGATTTTTCCCGCTCGCTCGGCATGCCCTCGGACATTATCAAATGCGCGCAGATTATCGCGCAGGGGAATATAACTCGCACCGACATAGGCTTTATAAACGGCTCTGAGAATATTTTTGTAAACGAGCTGGCGGGCGGCGTTCTGGTTTCCGCCTCGTTTTCAACAGACCAGAACATGAAAAAGATGTTCGGGCCGCTGGCGTACTACGTCACCGGCTTGGGCGAGCTTGCCAACGTAAAGCCGTTTGAGCTGAAAATAGAGACGGACAACGAAACATATATCGAACAGGCACTGGTATTTGCAGTGCTAAACGGCACCGACATGTCCGGGTTTTCCAACGTCATCAAGGAAGCGCTGATGCAGGACGGCGAGATGGATATACTGATATTCAAAAACTCAAACCCGCTGGAAATCACGGACACATTAATCAAGTTTGTCACAGGCGGGGACTTCCGGGAAAAAAATGTTGTCAGGATAAGAACCTCGCACTGCAGGATAAGCTGTGAGGCGGATATTTCCACAACGGTGGACGGCGAAAGAGGCCCCGGCTTTCCGCTGGAGCTGGAGATGAGGCAAAAAGCGCTCAGTATTTATCACTGATAAAGAAAAAACAGTGTGTGCACGGCACACACTGTTTTCTTTTATCTGTTCTCGTTCAAATAGCGTATTATAGCGTCGCGGTCATTTGGCAAAGCGCCGTCCATGACAAGCTCAAGCACCGTTTCAAGCGTCTGTCCGATGCGCTGACCGCTGTAACCCAGGCTTTTAAGGTCCAAGCCGTTCAAATCGAGACAAGACAATGTATACACCTCATTTTTTTCGTGAATATCGCGGATAGTATCCAAAGTTTTATCTATAATCCTGCATTTCTCGTCATTTTCCAATGCACTGAATACGGCGCGGCGCAGGGTAAGCAAATCGTGATAAAATCTGTCACCCAAATGAGAGAGCACCCGTTTAATCCCCGGTCTGTCCCGCGGCTCAACCGCAGCGCAGTACTGCATAAGCCGCCTGATATAACGGCACGATACCGATTTCAAACGCAGCGAGCGAAGAATATTTCCCGTAATACCCGTTTCCGATATATCGACAGGAGTTATTGACTTCTTTTGAATATTGACGCTGCGCGACAGAAACAGTATCAGCGCTGCCAGGCGCAGGTCGGCATTTGGAGGCAGGCGGGAAAAAGTTTTGACGGCATAGCCCCAGGTTCCCGCCGCAACAAGCTTGGGAAAATCGCTGTGCAGACTGAAAATAATATCACTGTAATCTTCGAGAATACGGGAGGCACCCGTGCCTGACAGCAGCTTTATCAGCTCCTCCGTCACGCGCTCTCTTGCGATATTTTTCAAAAGCGACGATTTTCTTATCATCGAATAAGCCGTCACGGTTTCGATTTCAAAATTCAGCACCGAGGCAAATCTGAGACCTCTGAGAATACGAAGGGAATCCTCCTCAAACCGCGTGTCGGGGTCGCCCACTGCACGGATAAGCCTGTTGTCAATATCGTCGGCGCCGCCGAACAGGTCGATTATCCCCTCCCGCGGATTGTACGCCATGGCATTTACCGTAAAATCACGGCGTGCAAGGTCATACCTCACATCCGACACAAAGCTCACGCTGTCGGGGCGGCGGTTATCGGAATAGCTTCCGTCCGTTCTGAAAGTCGTTATTTCATATGCCCGCCCGCCAACAAGCGCTGTGAGCGTACCGTGGGATATACCCGTTTCGACATAACGGATATTATTTTCGCGCAGAACGAGCTTATTCTGTTCGGGAGTTGCCGAAACCGCAAAATCAATATCCGACACGGGGCGGTGCAGCAGCGCGTCGCGCACGCAGCCGCCGACGGCATAGATACTGTACCCGCTGCCTTCAAACGCAGATATAAGGCGCAGCGCGCCGCTGTCAAGACTGACCGCAGCGTCCATCATAGCGCAGGCTTTGATAAAAATGCACGGGTTTTTTCACTCCTCGGGGCGGAAAAAACCTGCTCGGGCGTGCCCGTCTCCTCAATCACGCCGTCCGCCATATAGATTATGCGGTCGGCGACATTCCTTGCAAAATCCATCTCATGCGTGACCACAATCATAGTGCGCCCCTGCGTTTTGAGCGATTTTATGGCGCGCAGCACCTCGCCCGTAAGCTCGGGGTCGAGCGCGCTTGTCGGCTCGTCAAAGCACAGAATTTCAGGGTTCATGGCAAGCGCGCGCGCAATCGCCACGCGCTGCTGCTGACCGCCCGACAGCTCGCACGGATAGGACTGCGCCTTTTCCGACAGCCCCACAGTCTGCAGGAGCGAGAGCGCCTCATTGCTGATTTGTCGGCGGATTTTCTTTTTTTCGGCTCCCGACGACACGCCTTTTAAGCGCATAAGCTCGGGTGCGAGCGTGATATTTTTCAAAACATTATACTGCGGAAACAGATTAAAGGACTGAAACACCAGACCGAAGTTTAAACGGTTGGTGCGGATTTCGGCGTCGCTGTAAAGCTTTTTCTTCTCGGCGCTGTATATCTCCCTGCCGTTTACCGTAATGGTGCCGCCGTCCGGCTGCTCAAGAAAATTTATACAGCGCAAAAGCGTTGTCTTGCCGCTGCCCGACGAGCCGATCACGGCGATAACCTCACCCTTTTCCATGTTAAAGCCGATGCCGCGCAGCACCTGAGTGTCGCCGAAGCTTTTGGTTATGTTTTTAATTTCAAGCAGTGACATAATCTAACCTCTGTAATAATTCAGTTTTTTCTCGATATACCCGAACAATACCGTAAGCAGTCCGTTAAAGAGCAGGTAATATACGCCCGTAAAGAACAGCGGCCAGATGACGCCCGAGCTTTTTATAAAGTCCTGACCCGCCCAGATAATCTCATACACCAGAATAATGCGCGCAAGCGACGTGTCCTTGACAAGCGTTATAACCTCGTTGGACATGGGCGCCGTAATGCGCTTTACAACCTGCATGAGAACGACTCTGAAAAATATCTGCGGCTTTGTCATGCCCAGCACCTGACCCGCCTCGTACTGACCGCGCGGTATGCTCTCAATCCCGCCGCGGTAAATTTCGGAAAAATAGCAGGCGTAATTCAATATAAACGCGGTAAACACCGCGGCGTTTCTGCCCCAGTCGCCCGTGCCCCATATGTTATAGCCGAAAATTTTGCCGGGACCGTAAAAAATTATAAGAAGCTGGAGCATAAGCGGAGTTCCGCGCACAACCCAGACAAGCGTTTTCACAAACCACTTGAGCGGCCTCCAGCGGCTCATTGACCCGAATGCGATAATAAGCCCCAGCGGCAGCGCGCCCAAAAGCGTAACGCAAAATATCTCAAAGGTTTTGAGAAAGCCCTCGTTCAAGGCAATTATAACTGTCTGAAACATCTGTACCCTCAAACTTTCTCAAGGCAGGAGGCGAAAATGCCTCCTGCCTTGATGAATTTAACCGAAAATTACTGTGCTATCAAAGACTCCTGCACACCGTATGTATTTGCAAGCTCCTTCATTGAGCCGTCGGCATAGCTGGACTTGAAAAAGTCGTTGAGCTTTGCGGCAAGGTCGCTGCCCTTTCTAAAGCCCACGCCGTATTCCTCCTCGGTGAGCGAAACGGTGTAGGTCAGGTCGTCGTAATCGGTGCCCTCACCTATCATAGCACCCGCCATCAGAAGGTCGATAATGCTTGCCTGCGACGTACCCGATGACACCTCAAGGAGTGTGTCCGCCTGCGTCTCCGCCTCTCTGAAGCTAAAGCCCTGTGCCTCTGCCGTCTTCTTGCCTGCCGAGCCCGCCTCAACAACAAAGCTGAGCTCCTTTACGCTCTCAAGCGTATTGTACTTTTCGGCGTCGGCGCTCTTGAGAACAACAACCTGAGCGTTCTTGCAGTACGCATTGGACACCTCCATGCCGGCAAGCACCTCGTCGTTAATGGTCATGCCGTTCCACACGCAGTCAATGCCCTTGTCCGAAAGCTCGTTAATCTTGTAGTTCCAATCAATTACCTTAAACTCCGCCTTAACGCCGAGACTCTCGGCAAACGCCTTTGCCATATCAGCGTCAAAGCCGATCCACTGCCCGTTTTCATCCTTGTAGTCCATCGGCGCAAAATTTGTGATGCCGACGACAAGCGTACCCTTATCCTTAACATATTCCGAATCTGTCTTTGCCGTGTCGTCCTTGGCACAGCCGCTCATAAGCCCGAGTGCCATTACAAGCACCGCAAGCACCGAAATAATTCTCTTCATCTCATTTTCTCCTGTCAGTTACTTAATTTTCGCTTTACTGCGCTAATGTGATAATATAATAGCATGTTATTTAAAATAAAGCAATAGCTTTTTTAAAAAAAGGACATTTTTTTCACAAGCCGC
Source organism: Clostridia bacterium (assembly GCA_017937065.1). GTDB lineage: Bacteria > Bacillota > Clostridia > Oscillospirales > QAKW01 > RGIG9041. The sequence continues at coordinate 86,088 of JAGBEI010000018.1, forward strand.
GCGCTTTAAGGTCTGACACAAGCCGGACATAAAATTCGCGCACGTCAAAGCCGGGAATATTTTCGCGGTTCAAATCCACCACATCGCCGTGAGATATACCGCGCGCCCCGGACGGCTGCAAAAGGATATATTTGCTTCCCCATTCAAAGGACTGCACCGAGACAAGACCGTCGTTTGCGCCGTCGAAATGCCTGACAAAGCGGTAGGAAAGATTAAGGGGAAATTTGCCGTGGGAGGCGCGCCTCAAAACAGAGCCTACGCTCTGACAGTAAACGCCAACGGGAGCCTGCATCTGTATATCGGGCTGCGCACAGCCGGCAGACGTAAGGTCGCGCACAGCCGCCATAAAATCGGGGGAGGTATCGCCGAGACGGCGCGCCGCGCCGTTGTAGGCGGCGGCAATACGGTTTTGAACCGAGAGCGGTATTTCCGAAAGCAGGTAATCCGCAAATCCGCAGCCGCGGTGGGGTGTGTTAATTGTTGTAAGCGACGCTACGCGCCGTGCCGTTTCGGGGTCTTGAAGCGCACGCCTGCAATCCAGCCCGCCCTTGGAATGAGCTATAATATTCACCTTGCCGCAGCCGCTTTTATCCGTTATCTCCCTTATACGCGCCGAAAGCTCCTTTGCGCTGTCTGCAACGGACAGCGCAGACTGATGGTTGCCGTAATACACCTGCGCGCCGTTTTTTATGAGCTGTGCGGGTATTCTGCCCCAATAGCAGACGTACTTATAATCCCGAAAGAACACGCCGTGCACAAGCAGTATGGGATATCGGGTGGCGCATACGCGCAAATGCTCCCTGCTTCTGTTTATTCTGTCCTTTTCAGCTTCAAAGCTCACCTCGTCAAGCGTGACCTTTATAATATTTCTCAGCACAAAAAGATTGGCTATCGGAATCAGTCCGCACAGCGCGCCGACAACACGCCGGCGGATACCGAGCTGCACAGACGTACAGTAAACACTGATAATACCGTTCCAAAAAAGCAGAAAATGCGCAGCAAAGCAAAAGAGCAGATTAAGCAGTGTAAGCTTAAGGTTCGGCAGCGTATAGAACAGCATAATAATCTGCAAAACGGCGGAAAGGACTGCCGAAACCGCAAATATCACAAGGCACCAAGCCCCGTGACTGCAAATTTTAAGACGCGCTCCGCGCACATCCTTTCCGCCCAGGCCACAAAATATGTTGGGTATCAGGAAAAGAAAAATCGCCGCGGGAATAAGACGTAAATTATCCCTCAGCAGCAGAAAGCTGTTTGCAGATATGAAAAAAGAAGCAGTCATTATAATACGGTAAAATACATTTGCTCTGCCCATACCGATTCCCCCTTTCATATTAAAGATAATTATATTACTGCCGCGATTTCTTGTCAATTACCGAATAAGATGTTGTATTTGGCAAAAAATGTGATATAATGATTCTAAAAAACAGAGGTGATTAAAATGGAAAAGGCAAAGGTATATTTTACAAAAAGCATAACGCCGCAAAGCGTTATTGAAATGTACAGGGTGCTGGACTGCCGGCTTTCGGGCAGAGTCGCCGTCAAGGTACATTCGGGCGAAAAGGGAAACCAAAATTACCTGCGTCCCGAATTTTTAAAGCCGATGATAGAGCATGTGGGCGGAACTGTTGTGGAGTGCAACACCGCGTACGACGGTCAGCGCAACACGACCGAAAAGCACAAAAAACTGATTTACGCACACGGCTGGAGCAAGTACTTTGACGTGGATATCATGGACGCGCAGGAACCTGACCTTACGCTGCGCGTACACGGCGGCAAGGTTTTGAAGGAAAATCTTGTGGGCAAAAACATACAGAATTACGACTCCATGCTGGTGCTGTCACATTTTAAGGGGCATCCGGCTGGCGGGTACGGCGGCGCGCTGAAGCAGCTGTCAATCGGCTGTGCGTCAAGCAGAGGCAAGTCGCTTATTCATTCGGGCGGCTTTACCGATGACCAAAGCATTGTCTGGGATCATATGGCGCCGCAGGATACGTTTTGTGAGGCGATGGCTGACGCGGCGGGCACCGTTGCCGAGCTGTTCAAGGGTAGAATTGCGTATGTGAGCATGATGTGCAACCTCTCTGTCGACTGCGACTGCTGCGCCGTTGCGGAAGACCCCTGCATAAAGGACATCGGAATTCTGTCCTCGCTTGACCCTGTCGCGCTTGACCGCGCGTGTCTGGACTTGATTTACAGCTCAAACGACCCCGGAAGGGATCATTTCATTGAGCGCGTGGAAACGAGGCACGGCGTACACACGATTGATGCGGCGGCGGCGCTGGGCTACGGTACGGATAAGTACGAGCTTATCTGTATAGACTGAAAAAACAAACCGGCTGATGTATCAGCCGGTTTTATTATTTTATAAAAGGCTGCGCCGCGGCAGACAAGGGATAAGGAATTTTTTATTGCATCACCTTCACAAAGCGCAGTATATTACAATTCGTGTAA
>JAGBEI010000019.1 GCA_017937065.1 Clostridia bacterium
ACACGGTAGACACCCGTTACCAGCGCGCCGCGCAGCCAATCGGGAGCCCCGGCACTTACAAACAGGTCGCCCAGCAGCACCTCGCCGCGCGAAAAGAGGTCTGACAACAGTGCAGACGGGTAATTTGCACCGGCAATAGTTATCCAGAAAATAACAGCGAGCATCAGAAGCATGACGGGGTAACCCGTCCACCTGCTCGTAAGTATACGGTCGATGCGGCGGTCGGTACTGTTATAGCTTTTATCCTTACGGCTGCTGACAACACCGCGGCATACCTGCTCCGCCGTGCGCACAACGCTTGCGACCGTGCTGTCGTTAAAGCCCGCGCGATCCATGCCGCTTTCCCTAAGGATATCACGCGCGCGCTCTATCGTATCCGATATCTGCGGGTCGGCTAAAAGATCCGTCTGAAAATAGCTGTTTATTTCGCTTATAAGCGAGTCGTCAAAATCCAAAAGCTTCAGCGCCAGCCAACGGGGACTGATACTGTCCCCTACCCTTTCGCGCACGGCAGGCTCCAGCAGCGCTATTGCCCGCTCAATGGGTTCATCATATCTGACAAGCAGCGGGTCTGTTGCAATGCCGCCGTCTGTCAGCGCGCAAAGTCTGCCCAAAAACTCGTCGAGCGTTTTCTTTTTACGCGCGATTGTACCGACAACCGGCACGCCCAGCCGCTTTGACAGCAATTCAAGGTCTATTGAAATATTCTTGCGCTTTGCCTCGTCAAGAAGATTGACACAGACAAGCGTTTTACCCGATATTTCTATTGTCTGCAAAACAAGATTAAGATTTCTCTCAAGGCAGGTGGCGTCGCACACCACGACAGTCGCGTCAGGATTGCCGAAGCAGATAAAATTGCGTGCGACCTCCTCCTCAGCCGAATGTGCCATAAGAGAGTATGTTCCGGGAATATCAACCATGACAAAGCCCCGGTTTTTGACCGTACAATGCCCCTGAGCATTTGCAACGGTCTTTCCCGGCCAGTTGCCCGTATGCTGATTCATTCCGGTGAGATTATTGAAAAGTGTGCTTTTCCCGACATTCGGATTTCCCGCGATTGCAACGACAAGGTCGCTCTCGCTCTGTTTTTTTATTTCCAGTCCCGAATCGACCGCTTTCATCCCGACAGAGGCACTTGTAAGTCCCATATTGCTCCCCTTTCAGCTACACCTGCAACAAAATATTTCCGCAGTCCTCGGAACGAATGGCGATGACAGCGCCCCGAATAAGAAATGCCGACGGGTCGCCTGACGGGCTTCTGCCAAGGCATTCCACCTCGGTATCCTCGATAAGTCCGATATCCAAAAGTCTGCGTCTTATACTGCCGTCCGACAAAAGGCTCTTAACCCGCGCCTTCTGCCCCGGCTTTATATCATTAAGGCTTAATTTGCCGTTCATATAAATTACCGTCCCAAAATATATTTTCCTTGAGGAAACTTTTTTTCCTCACGCTATACTATTACGCTCTGGTTCAAAATGTTACAGTCGGGGGAAAATTATATGGATAACAGCGCAAAAAATACCGAATCCGGTTTTTTCACAATGAAAGGATATGCAGAGCACAAGACGGGGCTTACGGCGTCAATGGAGGATTACCTCGAAATGATTTACCGCCTTTCCAAAAACGGCGGGGTCATTCGCGTAAGCGAGCTTGCCGCCTGCCTGCATGTGCGCCCGCCGTCCGCCTCGAAAATGTCGGCAATTTTAAAGGACGCGGGCTTTGTTTCGTTTCAGAAATACGGGTACCTCTCACTCACCGATAAAGGAAAAAATGTCGGAGCATACCTTTTACACAGGCACGATACCATCCACAGATTTCTCTGCATACTTAACGGCAGTAAGTCAGAGCTTGAACAGGCGGAAAAGATTGAGCATTATCTCGATGCACGCACAGTGGAGAATTTGGCAAGGCTGACAGAAAAAATGCAAAATGATAGTGAAAGATGAGTCACAAAGCATTTAAAGGCTTTCCATTGACATTTACGCGCTTAAAAGTTAAAATAAAAAGAGATATATTAAATTACGGAGGGAAAAATGGAGCTTGAAATAAGAGATATACACAAAAGCTTCGGCGAAAACGAAGTCCTGCACGGAATCAGCTTCAAGGTTCAAAGCGGACAGGCGCTGGGACTTTTGGGCAGAAACGGCGCGGGCAAAACGACGGCTATACGTATTCTCATGGACGTTTTCCATGCAAACAGCGGTCAAATTCTGATAGACGGCAAACCGTTTCGCGCCGAGCGCCATAAAATCGGATATCTGCCGGAGGAGCGGGGACTGTATCCAAAGCGCACCGTCACGGATCAGATGGTATTTCTTGCAAGGCTTCGAGGCATGAAAAAAGCGGACGCGCTCAAAAGCGCCGCGAAATGGCTTGAACGCCTCGGTATTTCGGAATACGCGGGCAGGAAGCTGGAAACGCTGTCAAAGGGCAACCAGCAAAAGGTGCAGCTTGCCGCAACACTGATAGCCGACCCCGAAATTGTTATACTGGACGAGCCGTTTTCCGGGCTTGATCCCGTCAATTCACAGGTATTAAAGGACGTGGTAAACGAGCTTATAGACGCGGGGAAAGCGGTTATATTCTCCAGTCATCAGATGAACTACGTAGAGGAGTTCTGCGACAGCATCGCCATAATTCACCGCGGACAAATCGTACTTTCGGGCAGACTGTCCGAAATAAAACGTGAGTACGGTCAAAACAGGCTGATGCTCAGCGCCTCAAACTACCAGGCTGCACAGCTTGAAAGCAAGCTGCGCACCGAATTTTCCGATATTTTGTCGGTCAGCGGGAAAACAAAAACAGCGCTTATTTTGAACAGGGCTGATAACGTCAGCACAAGCGACATAATGCGCCGCATTGCCGACAGCGACATTGAAATTTACAAATTCGGCTCATACGAGCCGTCGCTGGGAGATATTTTTGTAGACAAGGCGGGTGACGAGGAATGAAAAAATTTGCCGTTATTTTAAAATATGAGCTGAAGGAATACATATCAAGCAAGGGCTTTGTCGCCTTTACCCTGCTTTTGGCAATAATCGGCGCGGTTCTTTTATGTCTGCCGAGATTTATAGATATGTCCGCGTTTACGGGTGTTGACAGCAGTGAGTCCTCAAACGAAGAAGAGACAGTGCCCGATACACCTGCGGCGTATAATTCCGATAAAAAATATGCGCTGTACGACCCCGGCAATATTGCCGACATCAAGCTGCTCAGCGATTACTTTTTCGGCGCTCAGTTTGTAAAGGTCTCGGACACGGGAGAGCTTGAAAAAATGCTTGAGGATGAAACGGCTGACGCGGGCTTTGCGGTAAAATCTCAGACGGAATATGAATACTACGTATTCAACAAAACGATGTACGACAGCGACAGCGAGGTTTTCAACGAGGCTATGAAGGCAATGTCACGTGCGCGATACTGCGAACAGCACGGGCTTGACCTCAGCGAGATAACGCAGATGTACGATCCGCCGATAACCGTTACAGAGCATATTTTGAACAAAAACACAACCCAGAGCTACTGGTACTGCTACGCGCTTGTAATTATTGTTTTTATGCTAATTATGTTCTACGGGCAGATGATTGCCGTTTCGGTAACAACCGAAAAGAGCAACCGCGCAATAGAGGTGCTTGTGACCTCCACAACGCCCAACAGTCTGCTCTTCGGCAAGGTAATTGCCGGCGCTATCGCAGGTCTTTTGCAAAGCGGCATAATACTGGGTACGATACTTGTATCATACAGGTTTAACCGTCAGCTGTGGGGAGGAATGCTTGATATTGTGCTTGATATACCCGCAAACGTACTTATCGTATTTGCTGTTTTCGGTACCCTGGGATACCTGTTCTACGCATTTCTGTTCGGCGCGATGGGCGCGCTTGTCAGCAAAACCGAGGACGTAAGCAAAAGCGTAAGCGGACTTACCATGATAATTATGCTCATATACTTTTTCTCGCTGTTCCAGCTTTCAAACGTAGACGGCATAATAATTAAAGTGCTCTCTTACCTGCCGTTCAGCTCATACACCACCATGTTTATGCGCATTGCCATGGGCAGCGTTGCCGTATGGGAGATTATCGTATCCCTGATTATACTGATAGCTTCCGTTATCGGCGCGGGAATGCTGGGCGCAGCGCTTTACAGAATGGGCACTCTGCGTTACGGAAACCCGATAAAGCTTTCAGCCGCACTCAAGGGGCTTAAAAAACAATAAAAAATCCCTCCGGTATTCAGTGCCGGAGGTTTTTTATTCAATATGCTCTTATTTCAAATATGCATACCGTGTCCGCGCCGTTTGTGGCGCGTATTCTGATTTCAAAGCTGTCGCACGGCGTTTTTTCAAACCGACAGGGGCAAAAGCGCAGGTGATTGTCCCGAACCCTGACAATTCTGACCTGCCTGTTGTCCTTAAATAAAACAATGTCAAAGTCCCGCACAAGCTCCAAGGGCACTCCGCGGCGCTGCTGCTTTTGACGTGCCGGCGACATGGTGATACGAACGGAATAGTTGAAATTTGAATCGAATGTCACGTTAATCTGTGAAAGCTCAGCCGGCGACGCAAGGCACGCACGTATCCACGCGCCGTCGCTTGTCATTTTGCATCGCCAGGAATGAATGCCGTCGCCGTACTCGCGTGCGACGCCGCTCACAACGCACTGCGGCAAAAACCCGCCGATATGCGAGGAAGCAGTAAATTTTGCAGACCTTGCAAGGTCGCACTCATCCTCGTTTTTAACACCCGGAATAAAGCCGTCGTCCTTCAAAATAAGCTGCTGAAGCTCGAAGACACTGCCGCAGAGCTCACGCGGCAGAATTCCCTTTTTCACGCAAAGCGCGGCGGCGCTGCCCACCGCCTGACCGCCGACAGCACAGGTGCCTATAACGCGGGTGCTCGCCATGCCGAGCTTGGAGGCGGAGATATTTCTTCCCGCCATAAACAGATTTTTTATGTTTTTTGAATAGTAGCAGCGGTACGGAACAGTATACGTACCGTCAAACGTCCAGACCCGGCTGGGCAGCAGGTCACGGTCTTTAAGTCCGTGAGGCGCGTGCAGGTCAACACCCCAGCCGCCGTAAGCCACACCGTCCTCAAACATCCGGTGCTCCAGTACGTCGCGCTCATTCAGGATATAATCGCCTTTAAGCCTGCGGCTCTCACGCATTCCCGGCAGGGCGCCGACCCACTCAAGGTCATAGTTCTGAGCGCCGTGGTCGCCGCCGTTTTTGATATGGTCCCACACACCGTAAAAATATGCGTAAAGCTCGTCGCGGATATCCTCGTAGTCGTCGATTATATCCTCGCTGTCTCCCGTAAGCTCCAGCCACCAGTAGCCGTATTCTATACCCGCGCTGCTGACAGACGACACCCGCCTGTACTCCTCGGGGTCTTCAGCCTGCGAATAATCGGGCAGCTTGGAGGAATGGACGCGCAGGCGCAAATCCTCCTCTGTGAGCTTTTTCGCAAAGGGAGGCGGCGTGAATTTTACGGGCTCTCCCCTGTTCACGGCACGGAAAAGTATCGTATTGCCCATACGGTAATTATTCGGCTCGTCGGGTGCATGAGGCTCCCCGAAATCGGCGCGGCTTTCACTCCCCGTCATAAATTCCGCGCCTGCAAAATATCCGAGCGTGCCGTTGCCCGTACAGTCGGCAAACAGCGGAGCCTTTAGCACGATATGCTTTTCCGTAGTCTCCTGAAAGCAGCGCACACGGGTCACAATGCCGTTTTCACAATCGGCGTCATACATAACCGTATTCAAATACAAATCGAGATTTTGCTGAAAGCGCACCTTATTGAACAGCACGGCTTCCCACAGCGGATAGGAAAACCAGTCATTCACTGCTTTATTGTCAAGCATAAGCTCATACAGTATCCCGCTCTCCTCCAGCTCGGGCTTTTTCTGCGAGTCGCTCGCGCCCGATATATGTATTCTCACCTCGCCTGACGCATTCCCGCCCAAAACGCTGCGGTTATGCACCAGCGCGGTTTTTGCGCCGTTGCGGGCAGCGGAAAGCGCCGCGCATATCCCGCTCATACCGCCGCCGACTACGACAAAATCATATTTTTCGGTTTCAGTCTTGCGTATCATTAAAGCACCTCCGTCCTTTATAAATCATTATACAGAATTATTCAGCTGTTTTCCGCTACTTTTCTTTGCATTTTCTCCACTTTTATGATAAAATCATTACAGTGAGGAGATGCCTTGATGGTTTTATACACACAAAAAAACAGCTCCGGAGTTACTCTTATCACCTACAAGGAGCGTGAGATAGGCGCACATTATTCGGACAGGCTTCAGTCCTACGACGAGTGCAAAATTGTCCGTATAATGCGCGGACGCGGAATATGGATAATAAACGGCGGACGCTTTCCGTTTGAAAAAGACGATATTTTTCTGTTTTCGGGCTGCGATGTACGTCGGCTTGAAAAAACCGTCAGTGAAATAAAAATAGAGCAGGTGAACTTCATCCCGCTTACAGTACACCCGCACGGACACTGCGCAGACATTTTCTTTCTGCGCACAAAGGACTTTTCAAACAAAATCACCGATAGGGACGGCGCCGTGGAGCTTGCCGCATGCTTTGACAGACTGCGGGAATACGTATTAAACAAAAAACTGTTATACCGCGACGACTGTATACAAAACCTTGTCTGCAAAATGGTTATAACGGCAGCACAGTGCTGTCCTTCCGCCTTTGACAAGTCAAGGGGCGACGCAAACATGTGCGCTGCAGCAATAAAATATATTTCGGGAAACCTGAGTGAACGGCTGTCACTTTACGACATTGCCGGAAAATTCGGCTTTTCGGAAGGGCACTTTTCCAGACTCTTTCAAAAATCGGTCGGTATATCCTACAACGAATATGTCACCCGCCTGCGGGTGAACGCCGTTATACGCTCACTCGGAGAAAACGGAAAAAACGTGCTGGACACGGCGCTTTCCTGCGGGTTTCGAAGCAGCTCGGGGTTTTATAAAGCATTTTACAGGATAACGGGCGCCACGCCCAAAAACTTCAGAAAATAGGAGATAGGCAAATGAAAAGAAAAATTAAAAAGATATGCCTGACAGCGGCAGTCGCCGTACTGACGGTTTGTCTGTGCTCATGCTCGAAAATGGTCAGCTTTATCCGCTTTCCCAGCAGCGAGGACTCAACGCGCTACAACGAAATCTTCGAGGTCAAAGAGGTCCCCGGCAGCGACGCCGTAATATTCTACTCAAGCGAGGAGCTTTACGACATTAAGATAACAGAGACAAAATACGACGCTGACAAAAACGAATACAGCGACGTTAAAGTACTGTGGGTCAAAGATATTCTGAAAAAGGGCGACGGAATTAAGATATGGCTGGACTTTTCAAACGAGGTGCCGTATGTCAAGGTTTGCTACACACGCAAAAACGGAGAAACACGGGAGCAGTTTATCTACAAAAACGCCGAAACGGGAAAGCTTTGGCTGCTGGAGCAAAACATTTAACTTAACAGTTGCATATTTGTATTTTATGTGATATCATATATAATGAAATTGTTATCAGAGGTGAAAAAATGTATAAGCTTTTCTGCTGAATTTATCATGGGCTTTAATACGCGGGACCGCATGGTCTTGCTTTTTCAGCCGTGCAGAAAAGCAATATGCCGTTTTTAAATCATAAATCTTTCTTTTAATTTTCACAGATTTGCCGCGGAAATTTTGCTTTTTCCGCGGCTTTTGTATTTAAAGGAGGAAAAATGTCACAAATAAATATAGCAAATCTGTCGTTTAATTACGACGGCTGCGCAGACAGCATTTTTGAAAACGTAAATTTATGTCTTGACACCGACTGGCGACTCGGACTTATCGGCAGAAACGGCAGAGGAAAAACGACGCTTTTAAAGCTGCTGCACGGCGATTACGAATACAGCGGTAAAATCACAGCCGATACAGATTTTGAATACTATCCGTACGAAATAGAAGACACAGGCGATACAGTTTATAACATCATCGTCGGTATCAGCGGCGCGCAGCAATGGGAGGCGGCACGCGAGCTGTCTTACCTTGAGCTGCGCGACGATATACTGTGGCGGCAGTTTAATACACTGTCAAACGGCGAGCGGACAAAGGTACTGCTTGCGGCGCTCTTTCTGCGCGAAAACGCCTTTCTGCTGATTGACGAGCCTACAAACCATCTTGACGAAAAAACGCGCAGTATTGTAGCACAGTATTTAAAACAAAAAAAGGGATATATCCTTGTGTCTCACGACAGGCAGCTGCTTGACAGCTGCACAGACCACATTTTAAGCATTAACCGAAAAAGCATTGAGATTTTGCAGGGCAATTTTTCAGGCTGGGAGAAAAGCCGCGCGGCGCGGGACGCATTTGAGACGGCACAGAATGAAAAGCTAACGCATGAAATACAGAGACTTAAAGCGTCGGCAAAGCACAGCGCACAAATTTCCGAAGGGATAGAAAAGACAAAAAAGGGAACGCGCACGGCGGGACTGCGCCCCGACCGCGGGTTTATAGGGCACAAGTCGGCAAAGATGATGAAGCGTGCCAAGGTCATTGAAAAGCGGCGGGAAAACGCAATAGAGCAAAAGTCACTGCTTTTACGGGACACCGAGAAAAGCGAGGAGCTTAAGCTCTGCCCTCTGCAAAGCGCGAAAAGCCCTATTCTGAATATCAGAAATCTATCCGTTTCATACCGGGGAAAGGTCATAAACAAACCGATGAGCTTTGAAATCAATTCGGGTATGCGCATTGCACTGCGGGGCAGAAACGGATGCGGCAAATCGAGCATACTTAAGCTGATTTGCGGTGAGCATATAAATCACGAGGGTGAAATTTTTAAAATAAACGGTCTTAAAATCTCATACATTCCGCAGGACGCGGCATTTCTATGCGGAAATCTTTCCGAGTATGCCGCGCTGCGCGGCATTGACGAGAGCATATTCAAGTCGATTCTTAGAAAGCTCGATTTTGAGCGCACACAGTTTGAAAAGGACATGAGCGAATTCAGTGAGGGACAAAAGAAAAAGGTGCTTCTTGCCGCATCGCTCTGCGAGAGCGCGCATCTGTATATCTGGGACGAGCCGCTGAATTTTATAGATATCATATCGAGACTCCAGATAGAGGAGCTTTTGCGAAAATACAAGCCGACGCTGCTGTTTGTAGAGCACGACAGAACCTTTGTAAGCAGAATCGCAACCGATATTATTGACATGTAACATATGGAAATCTGTAAAAAATAACCGGCGCTTATGCGTGTTCTCCCTTTCTGTCGCTATAAGAGTTTTGGCTTAACCTATTTCTTTCACATTTATCCAGACAAATGCGTTGCTTGCACTTAGTGAGATTTTCCACTTAATGAGGTTTTCAAATGCTCCGTTAGAAACATCCCGCTTTGTTCAGTCGCTCAAAAACTCAAAAAGCCATTTAGCGCCGGAAATACCCCATCGTTAAATGGCTTTCTATTTATAAAATTGTTTACAGAAAAGGGACAAATACTACCTTTCTGTGCTATCAGGCAATTTCTTGAATATTTTATGTTATATGAAATTTTCAGTTGATTTTTGAAAATTTCGGACATTGTTTTGATACATTTTCAAGCTTCGCTTGCAGGAAATCCAACAATCGGCTGAAAGCCGAGCTCCAAGGCGGGAGATTCGGGGCTTAACGTAAAATCAAAATGCTCCGCATCGGTAAAGAGTGGATCGGCGATGATACTGCCCGTATCCTTCCCCTGTGACTGCCATTCTTCCATGGTGCAATCCTTGGCAGGTCTCACTTCTCCGCAGAGATCCCACAGTAGGTTTTTACGGCTCTGAACGGTAGAGATGCCAGGTGACTCATGGTAGGTGGGTATACCGTCGGTAACGAGGATATTCCCCTCCACCACTGCGGTGGTGTGCGGCTCTTCGCGTTTGATATCCACGGCTCCGTCGCCGCCACAGACAAAGATATTATTTCGCACCACGTTATTCCGCCCGTAATGCTGATGGAATGAAGTACTCTTGGTTTGGAACACTACGTTATTCTCCAGGACGATATCTGAGGAGCCCTCGTCGGTATAAATACCCCATCCGCCGTAATTGGCACAGACGACATGGTGGATGCGGTTTCCGCTGACCACCGTGCCGGGCTGACGACCCAGCAGGTAGATGCCACCCATATCGGAGAGCCGCCCCATGCCGATATGGTGGATATGGTTACGGCATATGCGGTTGCAATAGGTACTGCTCTTACTATAGCCCCAGACCCAACCCACCGAAATGCCGGAATAATCGGTATGATGGATATGATTTTCGGAAATTTCCAGATAGGCGGTATGATTGGCCAAAATGCCGCAGCCCGCCGCATACCGCTTGCCACAATGGGCAATCTCATTCCCACGAAGGGTGCAATGGGTGGTCATCTGCTCAGCAGGAGCTCCGTATGCGCCTCCGAAGATCTTGATGCCACCCGCACCGAGGTCGGTGATTTGGTTATTCTCAATACGAATGGCGCGGCAGCCGGTTTTGATTTCCACACCGTGGATGCCCACGCCGTGAAGGCGGCAACCCTCCAGCGATCCGCCTGCAGCGTTTTCAAAAATCACCGCGCCGGGTGCCCAGCAGACCGATTGAATATCCGAGGCAAAGGCACACTCCTCCTCTCGTTCCATCCCGGCGTGACCCGCCGCCACGCGGCTGACATAATCGCCGCAGGTGCAGGTAAGCTCCGCATTCAGGATACGGACATAATCGGCCGTAATTCTAAAAAGCCAGGGCACGGTCGGCGCAAGTGCCTCCTGTACCTTTCCTACATAATAAACCTTACCCGCCTTGCGGTCAAGATACCATTCATTCTCCGCGCCGAAGGTGGCGGGCAGATGGGTGAGATAATAGCGGATCTGCGCAGCGCTTCCCTCCTCGGTATTGATGCGGAAACGGGAGGCATATTTCATCACCAGCTTGCCGGTTTTGGGATCGTAACTTTGAATGGGGGTATGCTCATCAATCCAAAAATGATAATAATTAACAATGGCGTCCTCCAGCCCCGCAAGTCCGTTCAGGTCGGTGGGATCGGCGATAAACCATTTAGAGGAGTCAAGCAGCTCACCCGTATGGTTAATCTCGGTATCCAACACCTCCAGATACCCCTCCTTGGGGTAGCGCGGCGAATCGGCACGGCGACCATCCACCCAAAGGTCGGTAAAGCTCCAATCGCCGCTTGGCAACTTAGCCGATTTGCAGGTCACACCGTTGAAAGTATCCGCCTGCCAGTTTTCAATTTTGATGCCGCCCGCAATTCGATGGCCGCAGCCGTCAAGAGTGATCCCTGCCACATCCAATTCAATCGGATGCGTCAGATAAAGATCGGCGGTCAGGACGATAGTAATTGGTCTGTCCTCCCCTGCGGCACGAAAATCGCGCACCAAATCCAGCGCCCGCTCCAGCGCGGCAACGCTTTCTACGTAAAGCGTTGAAGAATGCATAAATTGATCCATTAGTTTTCTCCTTATATTTTATATTATTACTGCGAGGATCGCCAGCCCTGCCGCCAGACAGGAGCGAATCCCGATTTTTTCCTTAAACAATACCGATGTAGCCATCACGCAAAGCGTTCCTATCGCAGAGGTAATCGGATTATAAACCACGGCATCTGTGCGGGCTATCAGCCCGATGCTGATCAGAGATACCGCATTAGAACAAAGGGTATTGGCTACAAAGGGCAGCATTCCCCGTAAAGAAAGCTCCATCCTCTGCCGCCTGAGCAGTAGCCACCCCACAGCGACGATCATCATGATCAGGTTAGTGAAAAAGAAAAAAGAAGAATCGCTCGCCCGATGAGGCACGCAGGTATAGAGTTTCAGCACCAGATAGTTGCTCACGCACCCCGCCACATAGGTCGTCAACGGAAACAAAAAGCCCTTGGTGGGGCGCACTACTCCTTTGCGCTCGGCAAAGATCAACGCTGACGCAGCGAGCATCAGTCCGATCCGTACGGCGGTCTGCCAACCAAGCGGTTCCTCAAAGAGCCATCCGCCCAGTAAAGAAGTCAACAACAGATTGGCTGCACTGCTGATGATCGAAGCGTAGGCAATTGGCATCCGTTGCAACAGCTTCATGTTGGAATAAAGAACCAGCAATACAACGCACGCATAAAGCAGGGAAAAGCCCGCCGTTATCCATTCTGCCTGCAGCGAAAACCCACCTGAAATCAGGAAAAAAAGGCAGGCGATGCCGCTGTTGATGAGGAAAAAGACCGCATAGCCGCCCTTTTCGAGGCGATTACTGCTGAGCTTAGAACAGCAATTTCCACCCAATGTGCCTGCGAAAAAGAGGACAAATAAAATTATTGTTTCCAAACCCGATCCCCTCCTCCATTAATATAGCAAGTTTTGCTTGCCATTTCAAGCCAAACCCTTTATAATATATAGACAAATATTAGCCAAGGAGATGCTTATGCGCGATCGCAACGTTAAATTTCTGTTTGCCTCGGCGCGGCACACTAATGTGGTCTGCCCGCGGCATCTGCACGATACCATGGAAATTGTGTTGGTTACAAGCGGAACGCTCCATATGGAGATCGGCGAAGTTTCCTGCCGCATCCGAGCTGGGCAGGGTGCTTTCATCCCGCCCTTTACGCTCCACAGCTTTGAGCAGGGTATTCCCAATACCTGCCACGTATTGATGTTTTCGGGAGAGTTGGTCACATATTTCCATCAGCATTGCAAGACCCACATCGCCTCCACGCCCCTTTTCACCCCATCGCAGGAAAGCTTTACGCTGGCTCAAGTCCTGTTGCCCGATTCAGTAAATGACGCCGCCCCGCTACGCGCTCAGGCGGTGCTGGCACCGCTCTGCCATGAAATCTGCACCCAATGCGGCTTTGCGCCCCGCGCACTGCCGCCGCAGGATACCTTTTCCCGCGCGTTGGACTACATCCACACGCATTTCACCGAGCCGCTGACCGCAGAGCAGGTGGCGCGTAAGGTGGGCTTGCATCCGGTTACCTTAAGCAAAGGCTTTCGCCGCAGTACCGGTCTGCCCTTCAATACTTATCTCAACTACCTGCGCTGTTCCCATGCGGCGATTCTGCTCAAAAGCAGCGGTTGCACTGCCGCCGAGGCGGCCTTTACGGCAGGCTTTGGAAGTATCCGCAGCTTCAACCGCGCCTTCATCGCCACCTACGGAGTAACTCCCACAGAATACCGTGCCGCACCGATCATCTGACTTAAAAAGGCACCGACCGCAGAAAAACGAGGCGGAGGGATTCTTATAAATGAAAAAGAAACCGTAAAAAAACTCACACAGCTTGTTACAACTCCTTTTTTGAAACCTTCAGACCGAGCCGCAGCCAAAGCATTGAAAATCGCGCTTTCAGGTCGGTTCAATATTCAATGCCTTTACTAACCAAAGGCGTATGTGATACGCCGAGAGGTAAGGTTTGGAAGTAGCAAATGGCGTTTAAATGGAAAAATATCAAAAAATGATATTTTTCCATTTTTTTGATTTTAAAGCAAAATTTTAGCTAAAATCACCTTATTTTCACCGGCGCTTATGCGCCGGTTATTTTTACATGCAAAATCAATAAAATTTTTATTTTTCTAATATTTACGGAAAAACAAAGCAAAATGTTAGAAAGGAGTTGAATTGAAATGAAAAAATTAACTGCACTTATCATGTCATGTATAATGCTGTTTTCGCTTGCGGGCTGTAACAAAGGCGCGGGCGACGACAAAAACGTAACGGTACGGTTTCTGAATTTCAAGCCTGAAATCGCCTCCGTATACAATGAAATTGTTCAGGCTTACAAGGAGGAGACGGGTGTTACCGTCATCGTTGACACCGCCGCCAACAACACATACGAATCAACGCTTGCCGCAAGAATGGGCACAAGCGAGGCACCCACAATATTCCAGATAAACGGTCCGCGCGGCTATGCCAACTGGAGCGATTACTGCAAGGATTTGACCGACAGCAAGCTTTACAGTCATCTGAACGACAAGTCAATGGCTGTTACCAAGGACGGCAAGGTGTTCGGTATTCCCTATCTTATAGAGGGCTACGGCATCATTTACAACGAGGAGCTGACGGATAAATATTTCGCTCTCTCCGACAAAAATACCGATTTTATGTCAATGGACGAAATCAATAATTTCGAAAAGCTCAGTCAGCTTGTAACCGATATGCAGAAAAACAAGGATAAGCTGGGCATAAACGGCGTTTTTGCCGCGACATCGCTTAAATCGGGCGAGGACTGGCGCTGGCAGACACACCTTGCAAACCTGCCGATTTATTACG
This sequence comes from Clostridia bacterium, assembly GCA_017937065.1. Taxonomy (GTDB): domain Bacteria; phylum Bacillota; class Clostridia; order Oscillospirales; family QAKW01; genus RGIG9041. Next base: position 14,261 of record JAGBEI010000019.1, read on the forward strand.
AATTTAAAAACAACGATATCGACCTTTCAAGCGACGCCACAAAGGAAATCAAGTTTGAATACGCCGAAAACTACAAAAATATTTTTGACCTGTATATCAACAATTCCACAACAGACCCCAAGCTGCTGGGTTCCAAGATAGGCGACGAGTCCATGGCTGAGTTTGCGCTCGGTCAGTGCGCCATGGTTCAGAACGGAAACTGGGCTTGGTCGCAGATAAGCGGTATTTCGGGCAATGTTGTAAAAGAGGACAAAATAAAATTCCTGCCCATTTACACCGGCGTTGAGGGTGAGGAAAAGCAGGGGCTGTGCATCGGCACCGAAAACTTTATGTGCATAAACTCCAAGGCATCGGAGGCTGAGCAGAAAGCCGCCGAGGACTTTATGTACTGGCTTTTCACAAGCGACAAGGGCAAGGACTACGTCACAAACAAGCTGGACTTTATCGCGCCGTTTGACAGCTTTACCGACGAGGAGATACCGACTGACCCGCTGGCACGCGAGGTTATAGAGTGGAGCAAGCGCGCGGACGTTGAGTCTGTGCCGTGGAACTTTACGCTGTTTCCCAGCCAGACGTTTAAAAACGACTTCGGCGCCGCGCTCTTACAGTATGCACAGGGCACCAAAACCTGGTCGGAGGTTGTAACGCTTGTAACGGAAGAATGGAAAACGGAAAGCGCTAAGCTGTAAATTAAAAAATAGACATGAACAACAGAAAACTAAAAAAGTATTCACCCATATTTTTAGGACCGATGCTGATTGCGTTTACAGCGGTATTTATTGTGCCGTTTGCAATGGGCTTGTATCTCTCGCTCTGCAAATTCACAACGGTGGACAACGCGGTATTTACGGGCTTTGAAAACTTTAAGGCAGCATTTACCGACCAAAATTTTTTAAACGCGCTTTGGTTTACCGTAAAATTTACGGTGGTATCGGTAGTGACGGTAAACGTAATCGCATTTTTCCTGGCGCTGCTGCTCACCCGCGGCATGCGCGGCTCCAACCTTTTCAGAACGGTATTTTTCATGCCCAACCTCATCGGAGGTATCGTTTTAGGCTATATCTGGAACCTCATTCTCAACGGTGTCTTAGGCACGATGGGCGTTGATATCACGTACAGCGCAAGCTACGGCTTCTGGGGACTTGTGATACTCATGAACTGGCAGATGATAGGCTATATGATGGTAATTTATATCGCCGGCATACAGAGCATTCCCGGCTCCCTCATCGAGGCGGCGCATATAGACGGCGCCTCGGGATTTCAGACGCTGAAAAGCATCATAATGCCGATGATAATGCCCTCTGTCACCATCTGCACATTTTTAACGCTGTCAAACTCATTCAAGCTGTTTGACCAGAACCTTGCACTGACAAACGGCGCGCCCAACAGAGAAACCGCCATGATGGCGCTTGACATCTACAACACCTTTTACGGCTCGGTAGGTCAGCAGGGCGTAGGTCAGGCAAAGGCGGTTATATTTGCCGTAATAGTTGCGCTGATAGCATGGATACAGCTTAAAATCACACGTTCAAGAGAGGAGCAGATGTAATGAGACGGCAAAAAAGCCTTGTCACGGTTTTAATATATATTCTGCTCGCAGCGCTTGCACTCGTATTTATAGCACCGATTATTATTGTCGCATTTAACTCGTTTAAAAACAAGCTGTATATAATGAGCGCGCCCTTCGAGTTTCCCAACAGTATGACCTTTGAGGGCGGCAACTACCTGCGCGGTATTGTAAATTCGGGCTTTTTCGGCAAGAGCATAACATCTCTGCTCACAGGCTTTTCCGACGCATGGAGCACTGCCGTAAACGGACTCTCAAGCATCGGCGCGTTCGGGCGCTCACTGTTTATCACAGTGTTTTCCGTTCTGCTGATACTGCTTTGCGCGTCTATGTGCGCATGGTATATAAACCGCTCAAACTCACGGTTTTGCAGACTGTTTTACTATATTCTCGTTTTCAGCATGGTAGTGCCGTTTCAGATGGTTATGTACACCATGACCTCCACAGTCGCCAAGCTGTCACTCAACAACCCTGTCGGCATAATTTTTGTGTATTTGGGGTTCGGCGCGGGGCTTTCGGTATTCATGTACTCGGGGTTTGTAAAAAGTGTGCCGATTGAAATCGAAGAGGCAGCCATGATTGACGGCTGCAATCCGCTCCAGACATTTTTCAGGGTGGTTTTTCCCGTTTTAAAACCGATTACGGTAACGGTTGCCATACTCGAAACCATGTGGATTTGGAACGACTATCTGCTGCCCTATCTTGTGCTCGGCTCAAAATTCAAAACAATACCCGTTGCGGTGCAGCTTGCCATGCAGGGAGCTTACGGCTCGGTTGACTGGGGCTCGTTTATGGCAATGCTGGTGCTGGCGATTATACCGATTATTATTTTCTATCTGTTCGGACAGAAGTATATAATCGAGGGTGTAATTGCAGGCGCTGTAAAGGGATAATAAATACGGCGGCAAAGATCCGCCGTATTTTTCCGTGCTCTGCGGGCCGGGGTAGACAAAAGCCTCGTTTCATGATATACTGAAAAAAACGTTTTGTGAGGTGGAAAATGTCAGACTGGAACAGTGAGCTGTATGCAAAATTCGAGGCACAGAGAACGATTCCCGCAAAAGACCTTGCCGCAAAAATCAGCGCCGAAAATCCCGAAAGGATTATAGACATCGGCTGCGGGCCGGGAAACAGCACCGCAGTGCTGAAGGGTGTGTTCCCCCATGCGCACATCATCGGCGCGGACAGCTCGCCCGACATGATAAAGCGGGCAAGGCAAAATCACCCGCAGCTCTCGTTTGAGCTGTGTCAAGCCCGTGAAATTGACAGCGGATACGACGTCATATTCTCAAACGCCTGCCTGCAATGGGTAGATAATCACAGCGAGCTGCTGCCGCAGCTTATGGATAAGCTGAACGCGGGCGGAATACTCGCGGTACAGATGCCCAGAAACGGCGATGAACCGCTTTACCGTCTGATTGACAAAACGGTGTATGACGAAAGCTACGGCTTTGCACCGTCGCTTCATGAGCAAAATATTACGTTGCCGCCCGAACGGTATTTTGAAATACTGTCGGGATGCAGCAGAGACTTTGATATCTGGGAAACGGTGTACTATCACCGTATGCCCTCTCACCGCGCGCTTTTGGACTGGGTAAAAAGCACCCGTCTGCGCCCGTATCTTAAAGCGCTTGACGACGCCGGAAAAGAAAAATTCGAATCCGAGCTTTTGTCACAGACAAAAAAGCTTTACAAAACAGAGATAAACGGCGAGATTATATTTCGCTTCCGCAGACTTTTTTTCACCGCGAAAAAATAAAACAGGGCTTGATATCAAGCCCTGTTTTTTATTTACAGCTCAGTCCTGCCGCCCTTTTCAAGGGCTTTTATTATACCGTCGCGGATTTTTATTCCCTCAAGTATTCCGTCGGGTAAAACGGGCGGTATACCGCTTTTGAAAAAAGAAATCACAGCGTTTGTTAAAAGCTGAAAGAAATCGCTTTTCACCTGAATAAGCTCACGGGCACCGTCCCTTTCGATCAGCGCACCGTAACCTATGCCCTTGCAGCCCTGACAGTAAAAAATCTCCGCCGTTCTGCCGTCTGTATAAAACAGATGCGCCGTAAAGCGTGTTTTGTCACCGTAGACCTCAACAGCCCTTGCCCCTGTTCCCATAAGGCGGACGCAAATTTCAACAGGATGAATTACCTCTATTTCAAAATTATGCCCCGTACCGAAAGTCAGCGCGCTGTCCGCCCGCTCAATACCCTCAAACTCACTGCAAAAGCGCAGCGACGACGAGCTGAAAAGCGGAGTATTGCAGCGCTTTGCAAGCTCTGTTATTTTCAGCGCCGTATCGGTATCGGGCGCGAAGGTCTTATCCATAAACACCGGCTTTGCAAACGGAAAAACCCGCTCGGCATAGCTCAAATGATATTCGGGATTGTCCGGCGACAGTATAATCAAAAAGTCGCATATTCGGCAAATCTCTTCAATACTGCCGCATCTCACGGCGCCGTATTTTTCGCACCACGCCGCCGTTGTCAGTCCGCCTTTGGGCGAGTCTGTCTGCGCCCAGGCATAAAACGCGCAGCCGTCGCCCGCGGCATTTTTTATCCACTGAGGATAGTGGTTTGCATGGTACTCGTCAAGATAATAATCGATAAATCCTATTTTCACAGATACACTTCCCTGTTCTTTTCCGCCGATTCATATATTGCGTCAAGCAGCTTCTGGCTCTCTAAAATATAGTCGATATGCGATACCGCCTTGCCGCCCTCACGGATTATTTTTATAAACTCCTCGTCCTCGCATTTATGCTGCCCGGGTATATCGCCCTCGCTCTGGAAAACATTCAGCTCCGAATCAAGCATTCTGTAATGTCCGCCGTAGGTCAAGCGCACACCCGCCTTATCGCCGAGAAAATCAACATACATCTGTGAACTGTCGTCGATATTCTCCGCCCATGCGCCGTTGAAGGAGATGGTAGCCCTATCGGTGCGGATATAACCCGTTACAAAGTCCTCAACATCGTTTATGCCGTCCGAAACGGGCGGCCCCGCCCACATGGTTTCATATTTATAATCGGGAATGCTCTTTGCCATTTCACTGTATGTATTTGCAGACACGCTTTTTATCCTTGCGCCGTCAAGAATAAATAAAATCAGGTCAAAAAAATGTATGCCCCAGTCAATAAGCACACCGCCGCCGCTCTCCGACTTTGTCGTAAACGCGCCGCCCAGGCCCGGAATGCTGCGCTTTGCACGGAAGCTGCAATAAACATGATAAATATTCCCCAGTCTCCCGCTAAGCGCCAGCTCTCTGATTTCCTTTACCGACTTATTAAAGCGGTTGCACACGCCGATATTGAGCGTCAGCCCCTTGGAATTTGCAAGGTCTGCCATTTCGACGGCAAGCGGGTAATTCACCGTTATAGGTTTTTCGCAGAAAACGTGCTTGCCCGCGTTCAGCGCGTCCATTGTAATGCCGTAATGAGAAAAATTCGGGGTCAGGACAAACACGGCGTCCACCTCGCTGTCGGACAAAGCCTCCTTATAGTCGGTTATGGCATACTGCGCACCGTACTTTTCCTTTGCCTGCTGCGCCTTTTGCTCTATAATATCGCAGGCGTACTTGATTGTCACGTCCTCCATTCCGGAAAGCGCGGGAAAATGTGCCGAATCTGCAATTCTGCCGCAGCCGATTACCGCAACTGTTGTTTTCATGGGTCGTACTCCTTTCGGTTATTTATGAATATAATATCACCTGAAAAAGCAATTTTCTTTATCTTTAATATCATTGAAATTTATCATTTTATGTGCTAATATAAATTTAATGTTAACACCGAGGTGATAAATATGTACGAAAGTAAATATCATTACGACAACAAGTTCTTCAAGAACCCGATAATGGGCGATGATTTTTACATATATCAGCTGGGTGAGCTTTACAGCAATGAAAACACCGCCTTTAAGGAGCACAGGCAGATTTGCGACGAAATAAGCCTGATACTCTCCGGCAGGGGCTGTTTTTATTCTGACGGAAAAAGGTATAACGTGCAGGCGGGCGACTGCTTCATATCGTTTAAGAACGAGCTGCATGATATTGAAAGCCGAAGCGGCGAGCCGCTGCGATTTTATTTCTGCGGTTTTACGGCAAAAAGCCGCCGGGCGGAAAGAATAATACAGCAGATAAAGGATTCAGGCACGCATCGGGCGGAATGCGGCGCCGCCAAAAGCATTTTGTCAGCGATGATTGACGACACGTGGCAAAGGGCTGCAATGAGCGGTGAAATGACCGATGTGCGGCTTACCGAGCTTGCAATAACTCTGCTGCGGAGTATACAGGTTACGAAAAAATGCGAAAACGGTACTCGGCACCCGCCGCTTGTATATCAGATAACGCGGTATCTTGAAACGCATATCGAAAATCCAAACGCCATAGGACGGCTTGAGCGGGAATTCAACTACAATTACAGATTTCTATCCGAGCTTTTTTCAAAAAGCATGCAAAAAACTCTGCGCAGCTACTTTACGGGACTGCGCATGGAACGCGCAAAAGAGCTGCTTGAAAGCGGAAAAAGCGTCACCGAAGCAGCGGAGTGTCTTGGGTATTCCTCCATTCATCCGTTTTCAAGAGCGTATAAAAACTATTTCGGCGTCTGTCCGTCAGGCAAATAAAAAGCCCCGCAGGATATATCAAAATATCCTGCGGGACGCTTTATGCACCGTGTCTGCGGCAGCGTTCCATATACTCCTTGGGAGGCATACCTACCCTGCTTTTGAAAATACGTGAAAAACAGTAAATGTTGGTATACCCGACAGCAGCGCACACCTGAGAGACATTCATGTCCTCCTCCTCAAACATGCGCTTTGCCTGGCGCATACGGTAATCAATTATATAATTCTGCGTGCTTTTGTTTTTATATGTCTTAAACAGCCGAGAAAGATAACTCCGCTCAATACCCAAAATGTTTGCAAGGCTCTCAACACTTAAATTCTGATTATAATTTTGCTTTATATACTCGACTGCGCGGGTCATATAGATGTTTTTGGTCGGTATTTTCTTTTCCGTATAATGTTCGTACACGCTGTTGATAAAATCGTAAAACGCAAGCATAATCCCGTAATCCGAGCTGTACGTCTTGGAGCACTCGGTTATCATGTCACGCGCGGAGTCGGGTATTTTTCCGTTGCTGCCGAAGTCAAGCAAAATTCCGTGCTCGCGCTTTTCAATCAGGTTTATCAGCTGCTTTACGCTGTCACCGCCTATTTTCACATAAATAAGCTCCGCCGGCTCGATGCTGTCCGCCTTTATTCCTACGGTCATGCCGCCCGTGATAAGTATTCCCTTGCCCTTTGTAACGGTATACCGTCTTTCCTCTTCGGTGACAACGCCTTTTCCGTCGCTCACGACAAGCAGCGCCGCGCCGCCGTGCGATACAAAGCTGTCCGTCTGAGACGGGTAATATTCTCTGTACGAGCACGTCTCCAGCCTCACATCGGGAAATCTATGATCGGAATAATTAAAATTCAGGTTATTTTTCAGTTTTTCCATTAAAATACTCCGTATGATACATAAAAAATAAGGTAACCCGAATGCTTTCCGGTTACCTTATCATTATACATCATTTAGATAAAAAAATCAACATAAAATCAAATTAAAATCTTATCCTTCTGCGCAGCTTTTTACGTCGCCGCCGCTTGTTCTGAGAAATCATAATTATTATATAGATGACAACAAGAATTCCGAGAATAATGCATACGATGCGCACCCAGAGGTTTGAAAAAAACTGCTCGATAAGGTGCAGATAATAAAGAACGGTAGAGCGCTCCACGCTGCTTCCCGCAACAAGATTTACCGTGGCATATGTCACGCCGTCCTTTGAAAGCGTAACGCTGCCCAGCACATCGCCCTCGGCGACGGGTGCAAAAATTTTTTCGTTGGTTTTAATTGAACGCTCCAATGTCGTAACGTCAAGATCAACAGGAACGACCGAATAAACATTTTTCTCGGGCACAAGAATAAGATGATCGCCCTTGGCGGAAAGCTCAACCTTCACCTCGGTGACAATCTCGGTATTTTCAAGGATTTTTGCGCTTTTATAGTTGTCAAACGCCCAGTTGTAAAGACTGCGCGAGTCGGAAAACACGGTGTTGGTGGGATGGGTTTGCTTATCCACATGCATAGCAACCAGCAAAAACTCGGTGTCGCCCTTTTGAGCGATAGATACAAGATTGTATCCTGCAGGAGTTGTAGTGCCGGTTTTGCCTGCGCGGCAGTATTTATAATAATGCTCGCTGTTTTTGCGGAGCAATGAATTTGTGGTAACAAGAGTGCGCTTTTCGGGAGTTTTATTGGTCGGAGCTATCTCATGAACGGAGGCAGACAGATATTTAAGCACCGTTTCATTTTCAAAAGCCGCCTTTGCGATACTCGCCATATCACGTGCTGTTGTATAGTGCTCCTCATTCTGCAGACCGTGAGTATTTGCAAAATGCGTGCTCTCGGCGCCGAGCTGAGCTGCCTTTTCATTCATCTTTGCCACAAAATCAGGCACAGAGCCGAAAAGATGGAGTGCCAGTGCGTTTGCCGCCTCGTTTGCACTGGAAATCGCTATCGCATACATGATATCATCCAGCGACATCTGCTCGCCGTCCTTGAGGTTTATGCTGGAGCTGCCGATAACAAGGTCGTCATAGCAGTCGTCGGACACGGTGATTATTTCGCTGTAATCAGTGATATTCTCAGCAGCAACAAGCAATGTCACAAGCTTTGTGAGGGACGCGGGGTAAATCTTTTCATCAGGAGCTTTTTCCAATACTGCGGCGCCCGTGTTCATATTCACCATATAAACATTCTGTGCCGTAACCTCCGGTGCCGGCTCCATTGACTCTCCCTGTGCCATGCTGAACGGACAGCAGCTAATTATTAATATTAAAACCGCAAAAAACGATATAAATCTTTTTCCCATTAGATTATTCCTTTAAAGCTTAATGATTTCGATGTGGTACAGTACACTTTTGTATAGTATAATAAATTTTTGTCGAAAAGTAAAGAATAGTTACAAAAATTAAATTTTTTGCGAGTGCCCGCTTATATTATATTTTCGGCAAAGAACACCGAAAGTACACAAAACACATTACATAAACGCACGGCGAAAATAAAAAAGCGGAAAACCTTCGGCTTTCCGCTTTTTCATAATCAATATTTTACATTGTAAGGAGCATGTACAGCGTCGCAAGGACGGCTGTCATAAGACCAACACCGGTCATGATAAACCAGCTTGCGCGGCGTTTGGAATTGCTTCTTGCATACGCTATAAGGCTGATAATAATCATTGCCAGAGGCAAAATATAACCCATAAGGATTATAAGCACAAAGCCGAAGGTATCCTGCCAGGTGTTTTCTCCGTAATAGCTGTCCTCAAATATATCGTCATCATAGCCGTAATACTCGTCATAATCTTCGGGATAGTAGTAATCCGAATCATAGTAATCTTCATAATCATCATAGCTATCGCCGTAGTACGGCATAACCGGCTGCACATCCGCAGACACGTAAGCGTCATCGGCATAAACCGCATAAGAGCAGCCGGCAGTCAGCATGAGCGACATGACAAGCAGCAAGGTAATTGCTATTTTCTTTTTCATAAATGATGTCCCTCCTATGCAAGATTCAGCTTTTTGTCAAGCATATTAAGCTGCGTATAGTAAAGCCCTGCAATAGCGCCGATAAGCCATACGGCAACAACCGCCAGCAGTACAAGCATCGCCTCATGATTCATCCGCGGGCGCGCATTTATAATAAATACCGACGCGAAAAAGCAAAGCTGTATAACAACTCCGAGTATCGTGCTGAAAAGATAGTAAATTCCCACTCCGGCAAGAACCTTGTTCTTTCTGACGCGGGTGCCGGCAAAGGTAATGCAAAAATACATCATAACTCCTATCCGCGGAACGGGAACAACTTATCGTGACGAAGTAGGACAGGATGACCCGTCGGCATCAGACCTCTATATTGGAT
>JAGBEI010000020.1 GCA_017937065.1 Clostridia bacterium
TAACGGTCTTGCCGTTTGCTGTGTTTGTTACCTCAAAATACGGTATTTTCCCGACTGTCAGATTTTCCGTCATCACCCTGTCCCGCGTTTCAAGCGTCTGGCTTGACGTTTTCGGCGTGACCGTGTACTCTCCGGCATAATACAAAAGGTCGTTTGATGAAATGTCGGATATCTCTTTGGGGAAATTGAGCGCCGGTATTATCGCAGACGTGCCTTTTTTTGAACGTATTGCATCGGCAATTTGCGTAAAAAGCTCTGTAAGTGTCATTTAATATGCCCCCTCAATCGCCTCGTTTATCAGCTTCAGCACATACTCCTGAGTGGCAACCGGCGAATAGTGCCACGCGCCCTTTCTCAGCACTTCCTTGCCGAATTCCGAAATGCCCGTTACGAACATGCCGTATCCTGCTCCCTGCTGCGTAAAATACTCATACAGCTCTATCTGACCGCCCTCCCACTGCTCAAGCGTCCACTCCTGTCCCGAATAGCCGCTGTCATGCGTTATCGCAAAGCCGCCGCCGCTTGCTATGATGTATATTGCGGCTATAAGGTTTGTTCCGTCCGAATATTCGGTAAGATTAAAAAGATGTATGCTGTCCCCGAATACCGAGCTGTCGGTAAGTCCGTGCGCCTTTATTTTCTCTGTCAGCTTGTTTATGCCGTATGTGCACGGCAGCGGGGAAATAGATGTCTGCGCGTCTGCGCCCTCCGACAGCTCTGCGCCCGCCTCTCTGCTGCGCAGCTTTATTACATCGTCCTGACGATACAGTATGCTGTCGTGCAGGCAGCCTGTTGGCGGCGTGTCGGTATCTATCACCGCTTTGTCACTGTCCAAGGGCAGCATACTGTCTGTTTTGACCGAAAGCTGAGTTATTTTTTCGTTTGCCGCATTGATATCCTCCCGTGTGGAAAACGGAGAATATTCGGTAATTGTTTTTACAAACACCTGCTTTGCAAAATCGGATATTTCGTCTGCGGTGAGATTTGTATAACCGTAATCTGCAAATTTTTCCGACACGTTTGCACTGCCGTCCGCCCAGTCTGCGGCATACCACTGCATAATGGGGCCGGAATCACTCCAGATAAAGTACAAATAATATCCCGAACGAACGGTATAGCGTATCTCCATTTTGCCCAGCAGGGTTGACTCTGCGCTGTACAGCTTGAACAGATAAATACATGACGTGTCCGAATCTGACGTATCGGTAAGCCCGTGCTCCTCGATTGCGGCGACAAGCTCCGTCTCGGATGCGTATGCACACGCTGCCGGTGACAGAAAGCTGTCCGCACTGTCGCCGTTTGCAGGCGTCTCGGTGACGTTTCTGTACATTTTAAGCTGTCCGCCCTCGCGGCAGATAAGCACGCCATTACCCTGCGGCTGTCCGTTTGTATCCTGTATTATTTTGTCGCTGTCGGCGGGCAGCCTGTCCTCCAAAAGAGCATCTGCCTCGGCTTTGCCGTATGTTTCGTTTTTTGCATACACATCGGAGGTGTTTGCCTTTTTTGCAAGCTCGGTATTGACATACGTGATTGTCGCCTTATCCTGTGTCTGCTCCAGCACCTGGGACTTTGTGTATACCTCATCCTTTGTATACACCTGCGTCTTGCTGTATACATCGGAGGTGTTTGCTTTCTCATTCAGCTTACTGTCCGTTTCCGTTTTGGTGTAAACCTGAGCCGAATCTGCCTTTTTTGCAAGCAGTTCATCCGCCTGTGTTTTTGTATACACGCTGTCGGCATCTGCTTTAAGCGACAGTTTGTCGTCTGTCTGCGTTTTGGTGTAGACTTCACTTTTACGATATGTATCATTTGCCATTAAGGTATATTCATTATCCGATATAATTTCGGTATCGTACAGCGCCTGCGCATCAACCTGTATTATAAAGCGCGGAGAAGTTAATGCCGCCACCTGCGCAATATCCTCTTCACCTGTCTGACGATCGTAAATTCTAAGCTCGCACTCCACAATTCCGACTGCCGCCGTGGTCTGTGCTGATACATCATATATAACAATACCGCTGTTATAGTCAATACTGCATGAGTTGTACAAAAAGCTGCCGTCCGGCTTTTTGGCGCGCAAAACCGCACCGCAGTTTTGAGATATCGCATATGCCGCACCGCTTTCGGACAAGGTAAAGCAAATTCTTCTTCCCGTGTCGCCCTGCTTCATCACAAGGCATATCTGCACTGTCGATTTATGTATATCGAGATTAACATTATAAATCGAAGGATTCATAGGCAATTACATACCTCCTTTTTATTGAATTATACAATAACACGGGGATGAGTTTACACCCCATCCCCGTGCTTTTTATTCTTTCGGGCTTTTTACCCAGTTGCTACAGGTTTGAACTATGTCTTCATACAAGCCCGTCTCATTCAGCAGGCGGCGGATCACCGCCGTTTGCTCCGTGTCGTTTTTATTATAAGCCTCAAGGTACAGCGGCTTCCAGTATACGGTAAAAGAAGCCCTGACCGAGCTTTCGGCTATTTTTTCCGCTTCCTTACGGTCTTTGCCGGACAGTACGTATTCCTGAGTCTTCTCCTCTATTCTGTCCGTGACGGAAATCTCTATAATTTTGTCGGTAATATCTCCGTTTCCGTCCCGAACGGCATTATAAAGTGCCGTCTGATAGGTATTTGAAGTACTGCCTGAGCGCATCTTCAGCGTCGGGTCAATAACACCCGCCGTGTTGTTCCAAATTGCTCTTGTATCCCTCATTATATTTTTAAGAGGCAAGCCGAACAGTGCGGCGACAGATCCCGCAAAGTCTTCTGCCTTTTTATACGGGGGTACATTGTCATTGCCCAGCTTTTCAAAAGCACTCCACAGGTCGCTCACTATCGACATGTCGCTGCGTTCCACGTCATACCCCTGAGCTATCGAGACGATATCATTTATATACGGTACAAGGTTTAACGGGTTTAGATTATCCGCAAGAGAACCGACAAGTGCTTTTTTATATCTTTCAAGATAACTTTCATCCTCCTCGTCCCGTGCTCCATAAACAAAGGCTACAAGTATGGAATTTAAAATCATAGACGCAACAACAGCTCCGACCTGCTGCGACGCCGACTTTACAGCGGACTTTCCGCCGCGACGCACCTGAATAATCGCATCGGCAAGCATATTGAGCGACGTTGCAGGCTCTGCCATAAAGGAAGTTGCCATTTTTACACCCGTGTCCTTTGACCGCATCAGCGCACTTCTCGACAGCACGGAGTCATAGACCTGGGTATTGACGACAACCTCCGTAAAGCGCTTTCCGCAGCGTATTAAAAATTCCCCGTCGGTAATAGCACCGCCATTTGACTGCTGCTCTCTTTTTACCGCATTCCAAATATGCACCCACGCCGCCTCATCTGCAATCGCGGGCGCACGAGAGAGAACCTCGTCACGAAATCCGCTGTCGGTGACAAGCGCGCGGGCTTTTTGCGAAAAGCCCACATACTCCGAGGCTGTAATCCAGTCAACGGTTCTCTTGCCGACATTTGTGTCAAAGTACCCCATTTCCTTTATAATTGCAACGGGCGCATATTTTTTAATTTCGTTCCAATCAGCAGTGTGATTTTTGAAATTCATCGACGACGGCAGCGCACTTGCAAAGTATTTGGGGTCTATATACGCCATAGCCCTTGCTATCGCAGAAGGCTGCTGAATGACGACGGATGCGGAAGCAAACACAGCTCCCTTTTTGAAAAGAGAAATGAGCTTATTGGAAATTTCCGTACCCTGCTGACTTGTAGCACCTCCGTTCAAATCAACAAGCATTTGTTTTATATAGTCTGCCGCGTGCCTTCCGTAAGCGTTCTGAAGCGCCGTTTTTACGGATTTTGTATCGGACATTTGAGTGGAGGGAGTCTTGTAATTAAATACCCTGTTAAAATCCTCCAGCGGCAACACAAAAGCATGGTACATTGACATCGCGTCCACATGCTCAGCCCACACATCGGTAAAGTTTTTCAATATAATGGGATTGTTTGCCGACGGAACCGTTTTCTTTGTAAATCCGGAATTTTTGACGCGCACCTCTCCCACTGTCTCGTTTTGCTCATACAGATACTGTTTGGCAGAGCGCAGCGGGAAGTAGTTCTTCTCCGTAAACATATCGATATCGTACATAACGCGGGATACTTCGTTTCCCTTTTGCCCCATAACATCAGAAAGATAACGCTGCATATCATCGGCAAACTTCCGCTGCTCAGACGAAAGCGTTGAAATTATATCTGACATTATCTCATCGGTTATATTATAAGCATCGGCGGTGTTCACCTTATATTTTACAGGTACGCCCCCAACCTTCTTTTCGACCTCGACGGAGCTGTCAAGCACAAACCCGCCCTTTGATAAATGGTCATGTGCCTGAGGGCGCTTCGAATAGGCATAAAGTGACATTATTTCGCCCAGGCTAAGCGAAAACTCTCTGCCGCTGACTGACTGAAAATCATATCTGCGCTTAAAATCCCATGTTCTGTATCCGTATTTCTTAACCTTATCAAGAAAATATTCGCGCGCCTCACTCACATCAACAGCCCAAACGTCCTCGCCTGCGCGAACATTGTCAAATAATTGCTCCAGCGTCTTTGAACCGATAGCGCGCATGGCGTAAACGGGTTTTGCATTGAGCCATGTGAATTTTTTCAAGGAGTCTAAAGCTTTAATCGAGTATTTTTTCGAGCCGCCTGTCGCGTATATCTGTGTCATAACCTCCCGTCCAAGCTGCTCGACGGTCGCCTGTCTCTGCTCCTTAAAGGTTTTGTTTGCGGTACGTATGATATGCAATACCATCTTATACACGCTGTCCGTTTTTTCAAGCTGCTCAAGCGTCATCTCACGCAGAGGCGTGTTTCCGACCTGCTCTTTGAGTTCGGTTATCATATCGCTTATATTTCGGTCATACGCCACAGATACGCTGCTGTCGGAATTTTTCAACTCATCATATGCCCTGTCAAGCACCTCAAGCCTGCGTGCAATATTATATCCCTGTTCTTCCACACGGGTATAGGCAGCGTTCAGCCTTGCAATAACCGCAGGGTCTGTTGCTTTTTCAATACGCTCACGTAGTTTCGCAAGGCGTTTTTGAGCATTTACGGTATCCATATTGACAGTGGACAAAATCTCCGCGGTCGGTTTGCTGAGTGAACGCGGAACGTGATGCTCCTTATCGCCGTGCAGCAGCAACTTATTAAGCTGATTTACACGTCTCAAAATCTTGTGACGAAGCTCGGTTTTCTTACGTTCCCGCCTGCTCCTTTCAAGGCTTTCCCTATGCCGCATATTAAGCTCTGCGGTTTTCTTATCAAGGCGTTCTCTGCTTTCTCGGCGCAGCGTATCAATGCGTTCTCTGTGCAGTGCCGTTATTTCCGCCATTTTTTGGCGGTGGTTTGCCTTTAAGCGGTTAATTCTGCCCTGATATTTATCCGCAACCGTGTGCAATGTTGTAACTGCCCAGTAATTTTCATAAATACTTTCAAACAGCAGGCTTTCACGCTCGGCTGCGTTATAGCGGTGCTCGCTCTCGGAAATATCGTCATTTTTCCGTCTGTCATGTTCGTTAATCCAGTCGATTAAAGGTTGGGCATGCCCGCGCAGTGACTGCCAGTTCAGATTATCTCCGGCGGCGACATATTCATAAAGACTGTTCAGCATTTGAACGGCAGGCGCCCTATCGGCAGAAATATCAAGTCCCGCATCGCGTATTATTTTATTGAGTGCAATTTTGACGGATGACCTTGTAAATTTTTGACCGTGCGTCAGCTTTCCCTGAATTTTTACAAGCTCTTTAAGATAGCTGATTTCCTCGCGCAATTTTGCGTTCTCATCCTCTGCCGCCTGCTGCACAGCCGGTGATTCCTCTATGTAACGGTTGCCGTAATCGCGTGAGGACAGCTTTACTCCGTTGTAGAGCTCGTAGAGTCTTGCGTATTCACGCGCAGCGTCTTCGCTTTTGAAACCATTTCGCTCTCGGTAGAGCTTGTTAATATAATTCCTGTTAGCTTCTCGGCGAGTTCTTCCACTTCGCTTGCCGTCTTCCCACGCATACACTCCGTCATTTTTATCAGTGTAGACATAGGTACGCCCTGCAATCTGCAAGTCCTCAAAAGCTCGCACCGCTTCGGACTTTCGGGATTTTCCTTTTTCAACATTGAATATTATCTCCTTTATCTCTTCAAATTCATCGCCGTAAGCCGTGAAAACCTCTATTATTTGGCGGATATACGGCGCTTCCCAGTCGCCGTTTGTGAAAACGATTTTATTCGCAATCGGCAGCATGTACTCGCCGTCCGCATTTTTTTCAAACGACCGGTCTCCGCTTCGTATTTCCGCAATCTTCTGGTGAAACAGCCTGTTTTCAGCCTGAGAAAATATTTTCGCTTTGTATACCCAGTTTATGCTGCTGTTTTTTACAGGCTCCGCTCTGCTCTCAAAGCCGAGCGGGTTTTCCTCCGTCTCCGACGTGCGTGACGAAAACTTTGTTTCCCGAAGCTGTGCTTTCAGCTCTGCTTCATCAACATCCGTACCGCGGTTATAATCACTTTCATTATAACCGCTATTTTTCTGCCTGTCCATATTTTCAAGAGAATTTTCCAACGAATTCTGCATATAATTACTATTGACAAGGGCTTTATAATGTGATAGACTTTTGTCATAATCGGCAGTCATAATTTCGTTGGTGAATTGTGCCCCAGGGCTATTATGCTGCCGATAATAATCGGCAGACATAATATCGTTGGTGAATTGTGCCCCAGGGGGATTATGTTTCTGCCGATTATATTTTTTATCGGCATACAATATCCTGTCCTCCTGTCGGGCACGCGCAATATAAGACATTATATTGCTTCTTCCGTATGCGCTCAAAGCAACCGTGGAGTCAATCCTCATATCCATGTAGTTACCCTTGCCGTCCGGCTTAATTGCAACTATGACAGGGTTTCCCTTTTTGTCCGAAAGACGGGTAACAACAACAAAATTTAGGTTGGCATCGTCGTTATCGGATTTAATTATCAAAACAGGCTCGTTTAATGCGGCAGGCAGCTTTTTGACGGTTTTTTCGCCTAAATCATGATAATGTAATTTATTGTTTAATCTGCCGTCTTTTTCGGCGCGCTCCTGCGACACACAGATTGAATATACATGACTGCCCGTCATTAACATGGGCAGATTTTTTATGCCCAAAATCTCACGAAGTCTAACGGGCGTTTGTCCCAAATACACATGATTGTTTTTATCATGTGTATTTTTCAATACGTTATCAACCTGCTGTGAAAAGTCAATTCTGTCAGAAAAGCGCACTGTTTTACCGTCTGAACCTTTAAGCACAATATCATCAGTTTCGGTATTATCAGCACTCTCCCGCGTATAATTACTATTGACAGACTGATCCTTTTGTGATACAGTATTGTCATCAGAGGTTGACGTTTTTTTTATGAGAGAAGCGCTTTTTGCGTGAGGTACTTTGCCGTCAACCTCTAAATTTATATCATAGAATATCATACCGTTTTTAGCTTTGCCTATTCTTACGATATATCTGAATATTGTATTGTCAATACCCACTCTTCCTTGATAATTTTTAAATCCGTCAGGAAAAAGCTTGTGGTTTTTATGGTCGGGAGCGTCATAATGTATAGATGCGTTTTCAACAAGGTCAGCAATACTTGGTGACATACGCATTTTTTGGCGGTACTGACTGTGCGGTAAAGCCTTTGATGCTCTGCCGTAAACATATTCTTTTGCGGACACGCGGGTAAACTCCAGGCTCTTTCCGTCAATTAAGTCCATAAACTTATTGCCCTTTTCGCCGTGCAGTATAAGGTCATAGGCGGCTTTTTTCAATTTATCCGTAGTTTTTATATTTGAAAAAATATCATTCTCGCTTTCGACCTGCCAATATTCATTGCCGTTGTTATCTTTTCTCAGCTTATACTTTACTTTGCCATTGTCGGAATGCTTTTCGCTTTCCCGCATATAATTACTATTGACAGACTGATCCTTTTGTGATACAGTATTGTCAGAAGACATGCCGCTTCTTACGATCTTACTTAACGTTTGGTCGTATGGCGTGTCTTTTTTTAATTTTAAATCAGTTAAATTAAAGTCGATAATATCATACAAAACCATTTCGCCGCCGGATGTAAAGCCGACAATAACCTTTGCGGTATAGCTCTTATCACCTATTTTTATTAATACACTTCCACGCGCAAATTCTTTGAAATTATCCTTGCGCGCATGCTTTAAGTCTTCGTTTACATAATTCGTGGAAGCAAGTACTACATCGTCTATATTATTGGCTGACTTAAGCTTATCGTTATATTTTTCGACGTCATTATCTCTCAAATATCTGCTGTATTTTGAATTGGTATATTCCGAACGCGTAATATAGTTTATTTTTATAAGCCTGCCGCTTATCGGTACACCGCCCCTGAATTTTTCCGTCAGCATCCTTTTTATGGTTTTAACCCAGCGCGATTTCGGGACGTCGGCAAGAATATTCTTGTCAATTACAGCGACCGGCTGATTATCTTCCGTATATCTGATACTGTAAAGCGCCGTATCCTCATCCAACGCAGAGCTGCCGTTGACAAGCTGTTTTCTTTGCGATAAATTGTCGTCATTAATCAAGGCGCCGCCTGAGCTTTTAGGGGAGAAGCTTTGTCCCTCCCGTGCCGGGGACGTCTTGATATTTTTATTTTCTGAAAGTTTTTTTGTGCCGTTATTCTGTTCGTCGGTTTGCGACATACCCTTGAGCGCCTGTGCATATAACTGCGACAGCTTGTCATATTCCGCCCGCGAAATTTCGCGTAAAATGCGCGCCTCTTGGCTGAGTCCTGCATCAGACCTGTTCTTATACTGCTCAAAAACCTTTTTAAAAGCCTGCAATAGTTGCCGTATTTTATCGACAAGCCGACTGTACAGGCTTTTATCGCTCTTATAAAGATTTTTTAGATGCTGCGCCGCATTTTCGCTTACAAGCATCTCCTCAAGACTGTCCGAAATCACTTCCTCAAAAGCCGTATCAAAGTCAAGACCCGCTTTTTCCATTCTCTCATGTACAAGCTCATTTACATTGATATTTTTGCCGTACATTTCCTCAATGATAAAATCCGACAGCCTGTCAAACATATCCGTATTGTACATACGTATCGAATGAGTATATTCGTGTGCCAGCGCATACATCATCAGACCCTCGCCGTAATTGCCGGCGTTAAGGTCAATATAAATGTCGCCCGTCACAGAGTCAAACGCACCGTTGGGCGCTTTTTCCCCTTTTTTCGCCACTCTGCCCTCTGCAAGCGTTTTTGCAGCAACGAAATTCCCGCTTTCATCCTTGACGGAATTGAAAATATGCACTTTGCCGCCGACAACCGCAGTCAGCGCCCGAATGTAATCAAGCTGCTCTCTGCGGAGGTTTTTAAGCTCGTTTGCCTGAGCGCTGCCGTCGGTATCATCTATTATTTTACCGCCTGAACGCTCTATTGTCTCTGCGCCGCCTTTTACGGTACTGTTGCGTTTAGAACGGGCACTTTCTCCCAATCTGCGTAAATATTCTACCTGTGCCGGTGCAAATGAGCTGATAAGCTCAAACGCTGAATCCGGCGCGTGCTGATATCCCAGCTCGTATATAAGGGTCATATCGTCTGCACGGGCTGCGGGAATATTGTTTGCCCGTGCCATTGAAAAAACGGCATTTGCCGTCTGTATGTCATAGCCCATGCCCGAAATCGCCTCTACAAGCTGAGCGTCATCGGAATTGTATTCATGAGCACCCGAAGCAGTATTGCCGTCCTCCAGCTCTACATGCGGTATAAACCGCACACTGCCGTCGCTGCCGACATTCTTTGTGATTTCGGTTATCCTTTTAACGCGGGGCAAGGTATCTTTATCGCTTTGGGTATCTGTCTTTGCGACTTTTTGATTTTCAGCCGTGTTTCGTGATATTTCTGTGTCGGGCAATTCAGTTAAAGCCTGCTGTGTTAAAACAGAGCTTTCTTCGTCTATGGCTTCTGTTATTGATTTTGTTCCTTTTGAGCTTTTTACACGCTCAATCAAATCTCCATACTGCTCTGTGCGCTCGGTAATTTGCGACACGGTTTGATTTAAAGGCGTATTTTCTTTGACAAGCTGCCGCAGTGCATCGGCAAAAGGCTCAGCTATATTCAGTCCGTAGATCATGTTCTCGGTGAGCTTAACATCATCGCTTAAAAACCCGGAGGCATAATTAAGAATTATTTCCGCGTCCTTTGACGATATACCGCTCTCTGTCATAGAGGTCTTGAGCTGTGCTCTGTTTTGCTCCGAAAGCTCTGCACCCTCCGCGCGCAGCAGCTCCAAAACGTCATACGACGTGCTGTTTTCATCTATTTTTGACGCCAGCTTATAGGATACGGTGTCGGCGGCATAGGTGACACCGACGTTTTTGACAGTATCTGTAAAGCCGTCGGTATTCATGGCTTTTGATACCCTTTCGGATTGCACAAAGGTATCAGCGGCTTCAACAGAGGTGCCCGCGCCCTCCAATACACCCGCAGACAGTGCACCGAGCACGGCGGAATATGCAACGTCACCCCAGTTCACGTTCTCGTGCGTACCTAATACGGCATTTTTGAAGATAGGGTCAAGTACCTCCTGCAAGCCCTCCTCAAAGCCCTCGGAAAGCATACTCGCGCCCAGCTTCATGCCGTATTTTGCGGCAATTTGCAGGTTTGCTCTGTTCATACCTCTGACAACATTATCTATTGCACCCGACAGCACATCATCGGTCAGTCCTCCGAGACTGCTGATACCGCCCAGCAAATACTGAAGTGTAGTTTCGGACAGACCTGTCAGCGCAGCATAAGCGTTTGCCTGACCTTTATCATATCCGTTGTTTATCATTTCGGCGTAGGCATTGCCTGACGCCGAGGCGCCCATTGTTGTCAAGCCCGCCATTTTCCCAAATGCCGAAGAAATCAGTATATTCGGTATTTGATTTCCGACTGTAACAGATAAATCATATGCACCTCTGCCAAATTGCGATTCTATGCTCTCGCGTACTGCCGGCGATGCAAACTGAACAGGCGACGGCGCAATATAATCGTCGCTGCCTTTAATCTGAGAGATAAAGCCCTTAATGCCGCTTGCCCACTGGTCGGGACCGGCATATGCAAGCGCAAACACATATTTTAAAGCCTCTTTATCCTCTAAATTCTCGGCAAGTGCAGCGCCCTCGCGAGCGTTTAAAGTGTATTGCATTTCCTTTAAATACTCGTCTGAAAGATTTGTGCCGTTTTCTATATCTTTTGCAAGATAATAGTTATAAGCCGCTGTTTCATCGTCTGTCAAATGAGAATAAAGATAATTGCCGTAAACCGTACCGTCCTCTCTGCTGCGAGCTTTTATTTCACCACTGTTTTCACGCGAATAGGTGACAATATTTCCGATGGGCTTTGCTCCGAATTTCTTTTTGCCTATCTGTAAAAAATATCCCTCGGCTTCCTGCATGGTGGGATTTTCTATGCCTGCTCCGATATCGGAATATTTTTTAAAATCCTCCGCATTCAGCGCAGCATCTTTAAGCTTTTGTGCCGTTTCGACTTGCAGAGCCTGATGATAGTATGTGTTATATTCGTCCCAAAGCTCACTTAGCTGTTTACCTTTCCCGTCCAAGTTATTTTGATATTCATCCATACGCCTTATGCGCTCACTGCGTGAAAGATTTGCCCAGTCTTTTGATTTATCAGGCGCGTTGTCTTCAATTAGGTCAAGACGGCTCTGTACCTCGTCGCGCTTTGCTTTCCAGTCATCACTTGAAGCAGTTGCCCGCGCGTAGTCGTCATATGTCTTATATGTATCAAACAGCTTTATCGCACCGTCATATGCCGTTTTACTGCTGTCAAGAGAGCGGCGCAATGACTTCGTAAACTCATTGTCGTAAAAAGCCCCGTGTGTATCGAGCAGATAGTTCAGGCGCGACATGTTTTTTTGCTGATTTTCAAGTTTATCCCTAAATGAATTATAGCTGCTTTCGTCCGAAAGCTGTAAGGAGCTTAAGGTCTTATTGTCTTCATTGTACTTTTCTATAAGAGAGTTGACTTCACTTTCAGCTTTTTGAGCACGGTACTGCCGTATTCTGTTGATAGTTTCCGAATTTATATCATCCGACTTCCTGCGGTTTCTGTAATCGCGTATTTTATCGATAGTCGAAGCCATTGTAACCTCCGCTAAATATTATTTAATGCCTTGGAGCCTACGGATAAGCTCACCTTCTAAATCAAAATGATCCATAGCATACTGCATTATAAGATCCTTATCATACTCGTCCCCCACGCTGTCAATATAACGTGAAAGACCTGCATCGCCCTCTGTCTTATAAAGCTTCAGTGCTTTTTCATACATCGCCGACGTGGGCGTTTTCAGACTTGTACTTTTGCTGTTCGACACGCCTGTACTTTTACTGCCTGCCGCAAGGCTTGCCTTTTCAAGAGCCGCCTGCTGAGCCGCCTGCTGCTCGCTGAGCTGCTGCTGATACTCGGTAAACGCACGGTTATATGCGTCCGACCATATGGTATAATCTCGGTTTTGCTCATTATTGTACAGGTCGGCATAGTAATTTCTGTCATCTGCAAATCTGCCGTAGTCAAAGCTGCGCTCGCTGTTGTACATATTAGCGGCATAGTCCCGCTCGGCGTTATAGCGTGAAACTGCGTCGGCATACTCGCCGTATTCCGTGTTATATCTGTCCGCCAGTAATCCGTACTGATTTTGAAGATCTGAGCCCTCCTGATTGTACCGTGAAAGTGCAAGCTGGTAAAGCTCCGGTATAACATTGTTGAGCTGCTGTAAATAGGACTGATACGCCTGATTTCCCGCAGTTGCCGCATAAGAATTAGCATAGCCGCCTGTCAGTGCAGACGCCTGACCTATCGTATCAGTCATAGCCTGCCTTCCCTGCGTCATGTACATGTCCTTATACTGCCGGTAGAGCGCATCGGAATTTAAGTCATAGCTGAATTTCTCGCGGTTTAAAATTTTATTGAGCGCATCATTCATCTGAGCGCCGTAACTTCCGCCGTTCCAGTCGGGCACCTTATTGTTTTCAATATTTTTCAGCGCCGCTTCATAATTTTTCACCGAATCGCTTTCGGTATATCTGCTGTGTTCGTCGCGCAGTGCCTCAGCGCGCTTAACCGCGTCGCTTTTTTCATATTCTCTGTCTTTATATGTAAACGCCATAATCCTGCTCCTTTTTTATTATTTCCATGTACCGACGACATGGATAAACAATCTTGCGCTGTCCAAGGCTGTGTCCTGATTACTGTAAGACATGACTGTAACGACACTCACATCTCTGATATTATTATCCTTTGGTACAACATTGCACCAATTTGCAAAGTTCCACTGATGCGCCCCTGATCCGTACCAGTAGTTTTTCAGAGTAAACGGCAAAGCGATATCTGTCGTGCTGAAATAGAAGCTGCCTGTCGGCGTAAACTCCTGACTTACATTTGTTATTCCCCAAAGCTCTGCTCTGCCGTCGCGGTACTTGACATAGTTCCATATACCGCGCGTGCCTGTCCGGCTTATTTGATCGTATTCAGGCAAGGTACTGCCTGACTCATTTGCTGTTTCAAGGGTATTCAGCGCCCAGTTAAGCTCTCCCACAAGCTGCTTCAGGTACTTTGTAAGCTCAACTGTCTGCGATGCAGGAGAGGCAGTTTTAAGACTCGGTAAAATGAGATTATAGGGCATTTACATATCACTCCCCTGCTCAATTGCTTTTGAAATCGAAAATATCCTTGCGCCGCCTTTTCCCGTTATTTTAAGCTGAAAATGGTCGCAGCGGCGCGGGCGTATAGGCACTGCAAAGCTGCGCAGACTTGTTCCGATTACGGTACCGACGTTTATCCAGTCCCCGCTCGAATCATACTGAATGTACAAACGCACAACAGTGCCTATATCAAGCGACATGCGTATGAGCAGGCGGGATATATACTTTTTATCTATAACCGACAGACCCAGTGCACCGCTGAGACAATACCATTCTACCGGTTCGGTTTGGGGAGTACCCGTTCCGTTTACCGTCATTATCTTTTTCAGGTCGGCATCGATATAATACAGGTCGTCCCTGTAAGAGGCAAATGCCGCAGCATGGGTTCCGTCCTCTCTGTGCCACAGTCCGTTAGCTGCGTCGTATACAAACATACTGTATTTTTCCGACTGAGTGTTACGCATGGAAATATAGTATTTATTATTAAACCTGCCGCCGCACGCGCTGTCATAGCTCACTGTACCGAGTGCTGCGGAGATAACGGACGGCAGACTGCCGTCGTAAATGCAGACGCCGTCCCTCGATTTGTAGAAAAGAGCCTCATTCACAATGGCAAGACTGTGCGCGCAGCCGTCCTGAACGCCGCGACAGCTTGTAATTTGAAGCTGAAAATTACTCGGATAATCTCCGTATACCTTGTATATGTAATTTTCCTTGAAAAACAGCGGATAGCCGTAATAGGTGACAGCTCCCGTCCACTTGCCGTCTGTGCCGCATGAGACGGCGTAGCTGTCTGTTGACAAACCCGAAAAGGAGTTCCAGTTTTTAAAATCGCCCAGCTTTGAGGCATAGATTTCGTTTATTTTATTTGCCGCGTCATACCTGCAGCCCCAAAGCCTGTTACCCGATTCAATTATATAGTCAAGGTCCGGCATTTCATTGCGCACTATCAGCGGATCGCCGTCCATAAAGTCAATAGATTCATTTAATGACGAAGTTCCGTTATATTTATATACGTCAATAAAGCAATAATAGTGTTCATCGCAGACATATCTTATCCGATAGCCCAAAACTCCCTTGACTATGATGTAATCGTTTTTTCCGTCCTGCTCGGAGTCAATAAAAACGTCATGTATCTCATAGGATGTCTTCAGACCGTACTCGTCGTTCAATACACTGTTTTCGTTTAATTTTATATTATCAAAGCCGGTGCAAACATGCGCTATCCCCGGAGAGGAGATTTTAATATACGTTTCAGTGACGTTCATCCACGACTCGGTTTCACTAAAATATTTTTTCAGTACGGGCGGATTTGAGGAATTGTCCATCCACATAACTGACGTATCGTCCGGCGGCGCGATTGTAGACAGTACGGTCAGTTCTTCTCCACTGCTGTCGCACATGTCAATCCACGCCGTAGAGCTGCGCGGCATCACAAAGGAAAATTCTATATTTCCTCTATCTTCCGTATCCAGCGTATTTATATATTTTTTGTCAGGCAGAATAATGACATATGCGCCCATCGACACAAGCTGCTTTTGCCCCGACATCAAAGACATGTTCACTGTCGTTTCACCCGCGACAAAATTCACACCGTCTATATAGCACAGCATATCCTTGGCGATAATACCCTGCGGATTTTCGGCGGACACATACTCCCCGCGCGTTTTTCTGGACGAAATTGTCGGATAAAAAGAAGACGTCATATTCTCCATATCATAAAACTCCGCTTCGCCTATGCGCGGATTGTGATTGTACCCGCCGAACGTATCAATTACCTCGCGTACTGTTTGTATTTCCGACAATAACGGGTATTGCATGAATATACCTCCTCAAAAAAACTTTATGTCGCTATTGCGGGGCATGTGCGTTCTGTTGTACCAGCTTGAAAACACCGCAAGCTGTGTATTGTACAGCGCGGTGCTGTTGTTGTATTTTGCATACTCTGCATTGCCGTAATCTATTTTCATTGTAAGATATGTAATATACAGCTCGTCATACGGAGCATCCGCCAAAAGCTGCGTTGACAGCGGCGTATCTGCACCGTAGCCTTTAAAGCTGACCGCGTTTGCGGGCGGGTCTTCATGCGTATCCGTAATCTCGTTTTTTATTATACCGTCCAAAGCAGACAGCCACGCAATTTTCTGTTCCCGTGTAAAATCGTTAGGACGCAGTTCATCAGCTCTGTTGATTGCCTCGATTAGTTTCATGCTTTTTCTCCTATGAAGAAGGGGAGCTGTAAAAGCCCCCCTCTTTTAAAGGCTTTGTCAGCCTCTACTCTGAGCACCGACTTCAAATTCGTATGCCTCACTGAGCATATTCTCCTGATGCTTGAGAACATCCGCCACGCATATCGGCACATCTACCTCAACACCTCGCTTTATAAGCCAGGTGCGCTGGTTTACCGATACAAAAACGTCGTCCTCCTCTTTTGAAGTTCGCGGAATACGGATTGTAACCGTTTTTTTGGCATGTGCCGCCGCCTCTGACGCGGTATTATTTTTTTCTTGAGCCATGGCTTTATTTTCTCCTTTTATCAGTTAGCGGGCGCTGTCTCGAATTTCGGCGAGCAGGATTCAACACGAACAAGGTAATTGGGAATAAGTATTTCCGCTGTTTTGAGCGCTTTCCAGCCCACGGACGAGCGCTGGTCGAGCGGGTCTGACGTACCCGCAGAGCCTTTCTGCTTGACGATTGTCTGAAGTCCGCCGCCCGTAACCTCTGTTACGCCGTAAGCTCCGTCACCGAAGAAAAGCGAGCCGAACACAGAGCGATAAACAGCGGGATTTTCGCCTGACGCCGCTGTTTTTACGGGGCAAGTATTATCGTTATATATTTTTGCCTCAGACGACTGAACAAAGCGCACGCCCGCAATTTTTCCTATTTCACCGCTGTACAGGTTCTCAGGCGTTGCATATTTGTGTGCGTCTATCCATTCGGGGTCACGCATGAGGTCATATGCAACATAAGGATGAATAACTGCAATGTAATATCCGTCTACGGTGGGCGCGTTCTGCGCGCGCAGCTTTGCAACGACCTGCTGCACCACGTCCACAGTCAGCTTACAGGTTGCGTCAAGTCCGCTGCGCGTTGTCACCTCTGTTTCGGTATCGCCTGATTTTTTAGGACAATAAGTGACATTTGTTCCGCTCTGGAGCACGTTGCGCACAACAGTGTCAAGAGTTGCTCCCGCCTGTCTACCGAGTATCTTTGTAGCCTCCAAAATGGTATTGTCAAGCGCTGTAAGCTCCAGCACGTCTGACTGCGTGATGTAATCGCCGTACTGAGAAACCGTTGCCGTGACAGTGCTGACGGTGAGGCTTTTGCCGTCCGGAGTCACGCCCTCCGTAAGCGGGGTTGTAGCCTTGGGAAGCGTCGCAAACTTGCGAAACTCAATATTCTTGCCTCCGTTTTGGGGAATCGGGCGCTTCTGCCCGAACTGGTCGTGCACAAGCTGAGGTCCCGCCTCGTCGATAAGGGTCATGTCATAAAAGGTTTTCATTTCGGCAGACAGCCCTGATAGAAGGGTAGTCTGCACTTCATTTGCAAAAAGCTGAAGGTTAAGTGTGTTTTTCATTTGATTATCTCCTTTATTGTTTTTGTGTGAGGAGATATATTCAAGTCCGAGCTGCGGCTTTCACGGCTCAAAACCGTATTTTCTCTCCTCTCGCAACCCTGCGGATAATTTCCGCACGGTCTTGCTTTGAAAGCTGTGACACATCGCTCTTTATGACTGCGCTGGAGCGCGAGTCTGTTCCGTTTTCATTCGGTCTTACGCTGTTGGCAAGTATTTTGTTTGTAAGCTTTTGCTCAACGGTTTTGGCGGTGTACTGCATCGCAGCGGGAATAAGCTCGTCCTTATGTACAACGGTATACGCCGTATCAACGTCTATTCCGCTGCGCAAAAGGTCTGCAAACTTGGGATTTTTAATCTCTGCCTCAAGGTCAAGAGAGGGATATTTCGCCTTTGCCGCTGCTGCCTGTTCAAGCCAGCCTGCGTAAATGCGCTTTGCATTTTCCTTTGCGTGCTGACTGTCTATTTTTGCCTTGAGAGCCGCGTTTTCACGCTCCATCTTGCGTATCGCCTTGAGCTGCTCCACCGTTATGCCGCGCTCAATCGCCTCGTCCTCATAATAAGAGTCATCTTCCTCGATAGCCCTGTTCAAAGCCTCTGTATCGGAAGCGTCCACACCGTATTTTGAGGACAGCATTTGCAGAGTCGGCGTGAGTTTCTCATATTTTTCGACAATTTCCTTAGAGTTTTTAAGCCTCTTTTGAACAGTTTCCTGCACACGTCTGTCGTAAAGGTCTTTATAATCGCCTTTTATAAGCTTTTCAAACTCCGCCTCTCTGTCCGCAGTCTGCACGGTATTGCCGTCACCGTCTGTGAGCCTTACCTGACCGCCGGCGAGACGGTCGTCCATATCCTGCTTGCCGTAAATCACACTTGCAAGCGGATTTTTTGATTCTGCCGTAATTTTCGAGCCGGAGACACCCGAAACCTGTTTTACTCCCGCTGTACCGTCCGCTCCCGTGTCACCTTCCGCAGCAGCCGCGCCGTCGGCAAAAAGCTGCAGGTCAAGCGTTAGGTAATTGTTTGTATCTTTCATGCTTACTCCGTTTCTGCCCGTACCGTGGGCGAATCGTTGTGTAAAAGGCGCAGAATAAGCCGCAGCACGTGCTAAAGCTCTGCATTCAGCAAAATATACTGCGGGTAGGTCTGCGCCAGCAGCCGAAAACCCGTCTGTATTATTTCAAAACAGCGCCGCAGTTCAGCCTGCGCCCTTTTCTTTGGAATACAGCAAACACTCGCGTATCCATGCTCTAATATTATCACAGGCTTTTTTTGAAGGGCACCCCTGATATAAATATTTTTCACATATTCCGCCAGAGTCTGCACAAGAATGCTCACAGCCGAGCAGATGATATCCTGCCCGATAGGAGCAAAGCCTGCGTGTCCGCAAACCGTAAGCCTCAGCCGCCTATGCGATTTATCATAATAAAAGTCTATATTTGTCATATTAATCGGGTGCGGTCAAACCCGCCGTGCGCGCTCTTGCTTCCTTTGTGACTTTAGACTCATCTCCGACATGTTCACCTGACAACATCGTTGCCGCAGCAGCCGGAACACCTGATGCAAACTGTGCTGCAAGTTCGTTTGCAATATTGCTTCCTTTCAACTCATCAACCATTTTCGCAAGCATCAGCATTTGCTGCTGCATCTGCATCATCTGATTATACATTCCGCCGTTTTGCGATATGCGCTGCATTATAAACTGCTTGCGGTCAAAATCCATCATTTCAAGGCAGGCAAGCGCCTGGTCGGCAAGCTGCGGATTGAAAAATCCCGCGCCGTAAAACTCAAGCGCCAGCTCATTCTGGCTCATTTTGCTGTACGGGCTTTGCTTTTGCGCCGTCACTTCAATGTCAAACTGCGGCAGTCTGAAGCCCATATCAACACCCATGTCAACGCCCTGGCTCTGCGGGACAATGCCCGCGTTGCTGAACCGCACATACTGCGCAGCTCCGTTTTCTCCCATAATACGAAAGCAGCGCGGCAGGTCATAAAACTGCCGAATCAGTTCTATAATCATCAGACACATTTTTCTGAACGCCCTGTACGCCGCACGGTTATTATCCCGCGACAGCTTGCTGCCGGCCTCCTGCATTGCCGCAATGGCAGACGCCGCCGTAACTCCCGAGCTTGTGCCACCTGTGGAAATATCGCGGTTGCCCGTCGTCTCCTTGAGCTCGTCAATTTTATTATTGAGCACATCTACATAAATGCCAGACAGCGATTTGCCCGTCTCCGGCAAAATACTGTCCTGTCCTAAATTGCCGTCAACGTGTATAAACCTCTTTGTACGGTCGGCATATTCCTCCTCGCTGACACTGCCGTCACCGCGTATAAAATAGCGCGGAGCGGCATTTGCCAGCATATTTTCCATGACCGCCTGGTTTCCGCGGTCGATATATGCCTGAGCGTCCTTCCCGATATCTATATACCCGAAGCCTGTCGGCGTGCCCTCCACCTGGTAGAGTGTGTCAAAGATAAACGGATACATACCGTGGTCGTACCATCCTCGTTCCCTCAGCTGCGGGTCGTTCTCGGTTGCAAACAGTACTGTATCATTGACATACTTGCAGTAATGCAAAAGCTTTTTGCCGTTTTGATATTTATGATAGTACCAGTCTATAACAACAGATTTGTTGGTTGTATCAACACTGTCGTCATAGGTATATTTTGCAATATCGGGCAAGGACGTGCCGAGCTTGCCTTCAAGAGACGGATAGCTCTGCAAAAGCAGGTCGTTGTCGCACAGCTCTACATGAAACAGGTTGGAGGATCGCTGTATATCGGTGATACCCGGTTCCCAAAACAAATTTAAAAGGTCTACCTTACAGATTGAAATATCCCCAAGACCCGCCAGCTTTGACTTGTCCCAGAAAACGCCGTAAACACCCGTACCCGTTTTCAGCTTGTACATCCATGTATCGGAATAGACCTGCTCATAATCGCACTGATCCAAAATAACAGGGATTACGGAAGTAAGCATCTGTGCCTGAGCTCGGTCGCCCTCCTCACGCGGCAGAATATTCGGAGACGGAAAGCTGTCCATTGCATCGGCATGCTTATTTGCAATACAGTTAAAAAGCCATGCGGATACAGGCTGTATTTCGCTCTTTTTGTCACGCATACACTCCCAGTGACGCAGCTTATACCACTGCTCATTTTCCACTATCTTTCGTTCAAGATTTGCCTTGCCCTCCTTGTATTTTTGCAGGGTCATGTTGGCAGCCCGGAGCTGCGCGCTTCCGACAGCCAGTGTCTCGAGCTTTCGGTCTGAGGCAAAAACCCGCATATTATCAGCGTCGGTCATACCGTTATTAAAAGCAGCTGCCCCGCCGGACGGCAAGGCGTCATTATCCTTTTTCCGTTTGCTGAAAATTGCCATATTATCCTCCGATTATCTCTATTTTTCCCCGTCTGGGCTTTTGTGTTATATCCTTTTGCGCAATATCTAAAAAAAGCGATTGCGGGGTTGTATTATAGTTATCCGCCGGTGTCGACATACGCGGCTTTATAGGTCGGCTCATAAAAAGATAGCGCGCCTCATCCGCAGCATGGTCCTCACCGCTCGTGTCAAGGCCCTCTGGGCGGTTATCATCATACATCAAAAGAGGTATTGTACGAATAAATGCCTTACAGTTTTTAAAGACATAGAACATCGCAAATCCGTTTTCGTCAAATGCCATACGATAGTGCATCTGCATCCAGCCCGCAATTCGCTCATGGTCGCCCGGCGAAAAATACACATGATATTTTGCCGCGCGCTCTGCCAGCGATTCCCCCGTCTGCGCATCCCAAATCGCAGGGTCGGCAACGCCGTTTATGCGCTTTCCCCTAAGCCATCGATGCTCGCACTCTATGCGGTGTATTTCGGAAAACACTTTGTCGGGTGTCCACTTAACACCCTCATTGGGAGTTTTGGTGCAGCCGTACAGCTCCAGTATTCTGTATATCACTCCGTCGTCGCTGACGGTATTCCAGGAGCAGGAAAACGGTTTGTTATATCCCCAGTCAAAAGAGCGGTATATGTTCCAGTGTTCGGGAATTTCAAACGGTTCTATAACGTGCGTAAATCGGCGGTCTGAATAGTGTTCGGGCTTATCGGCAAATTCCTCGAAAAACTGACCTTCATACACATCCCACGAACCATAAAGCCACGCTTCACGCAGCTTCGGCGGCAGTGCTTCAAGCTGACGCACATAATCCGGCTGAGACTGCATCAATACGTCGTTGTCCGTCACAAGCGATTGGATAAAGGTATAGTCGCTTTCGTCTTCGCCCTCATCATACCGTCTGTCGATAAAAATACGCTTTATGTACTGATGCCCCTGTCCGCCCGGATTACAGGTGTAGTACACACGCTTGGGAAAATCATTTACTCCGCGAAGACAAGCGGTTATCGTCTTCATCTGGTGCTCGGAAAGCTGCGTTGCCTCGTCTAAAAATATGACATCGTACTCCACGCCCTGAAGTCTGTCGAGGTCGGCGTCCTTTGCACAGTATGCAAAATTTATTGTACTGCCGTTTTTGAATTTGAGTATCTTGTCCTTATCATTGTATTTTGCAATATTAAAAAGCTCAGTGCGCAGAATATTTATATGATTGTTTATAAGCTCGGGATAGGTTCGCCGCACGATTAAAATACGTATGCCGGAATAGTAGAGCGCAAGCAGCTTGGCTTTGGCACGAACCGCCCACGATTTACCGCCTCCCCGAGCTCCGCCGAACCCGATATGCTTTGTATTTGCTTTTAAAAACTGCTTTTGTTTATCGCTGGGGTTACCTATAATGACATTTGACATTTAACATCACCACTCTTATTTTGCATAATCCCGAGCGGTCTGCGTCATGACAACGCTGACTGCTCCAGCCTCGCCCTCCGGCTGAGCCTGGCGTTTCAGGTTAGCAATTCGCGCCTCCTGCTCTCGCATATCCGCGTCCGATTTGAGCATCTGTATCTCTTTTATATCCTTGAGCGCGGCTGTGAGCTGACGGTATACGGCAAGGTCACCGTCCGGTATCTGCTCCAACGATTTTTCAAGCTTGTCTAAAATCTTATCGGTAATTGTCATTATACGAGACACACGGCGTGCCTGAGCATCGGACAGGGCGGTAAGTGTTTTTGCATAAGTTTTTTTCAAATATTGCTTGCGCTGCTCCACCCACCCCTCTGCCTTTGAATGATTTGCTATTTGAGTAGAGGTAATCTTATACTTTAAAGACAGCTTACGATAGCTTGTATCGGTTGTCACATATTCGGTTTTTATTTTGTTCCAATCCATCGAAAACCCCTTTCTTTATGATTGTATATTAAGTGTTCTCTAAATTACACCCATATAAAGCAAAAAAGAGAAAGGCTGATTCCTTTCCCTTCACTTTTCATATTTGGAATAAAGCAGTGCAGCGACCATACACGCGCTTTTATGCTTTACGCAATGGCTGTTTATATACCGCATCATATCACCGCGCCCCGAAAAGGATAAATGAAGCGTTGAATTATCCTGTACTCCCTCACAGACAATACTATTTAATTTGCAGGATTTGAAAAACGGGCACTTTATTCTTTCTGTTATATAATCTGCCATTATGTATGCTCCTCTGCTAAGGTTGTGTGATGAGCGACGGTAATGTTTACCTGCCCGCCGCAATGCAAGCTTGTTGAGCTGTGCGGTTTTATTTTCTGTATGCCTTCAAGATAAGTACAGGGGCGTTTGACGCCGCCCATAGCCGGGGTATCGGCGCAGACTTTGCAGCACTCGTCGCAGACAGGCACGCCGTCGGGATAGCTGTGCTTATAAAGCGCCGTGCAGGGCTTTAGCCTGTCACGCGGTACGTACCGCCCGCAGTCAAGGCAGGTCACGGCGCCTCCTTCAGCTTGCCGCTGTCCGCAAGATAGGTATACCAGCCGTAGGAGTAATTTGTGCCGTGAGCTTTGTTGTACTGACTGACCTCATACTCTATCTCGTCAAGGCAGTGCGGTATCCTTATATCGGGCAGGCGGGGCGGGGCGCATCTCATTTTCTGCTTTTTTATTGCCTCTTTGCGGCATTCGGGGCAGTATTTGACGCGCCGTCCGTCCGGCAGGGCTTTGCCGCATTCGGCACAGACGGGCGGAGGTCTGTGCGCGCGGTAATACTCACGGCTGCGGCGGCGCTGCATTTCCTTCACACATTCGGGCGAGCAGTACACCGTCTGTATAAGCCCGCTTTCAAATTCTCTTTTACATACCGGACAGGTTTTTATCATTGCCGGCCTCCTTCTTTCAGATAGCTCTCTATAACCTGCGCCGCGCACTGCCAGCCGGTGCAGACCTGCGCCTCATATCCCTGCTCCCGCAGTGCGGCTATCCACTCCTCCTGCGGCTTTGTCGCCCTGTTCTTTCCCGCCTTCAGCTCTATGTACAGTCCGTGCCGCGCCCCTCTTGCAACGGGCAGGCACAAATCGGGCACTCCCGCTTTCACACCCTGACGCTTCAGGCTTGCCGCCTCCGCCGCGTTCCTGCTCCCGCCGTTGGGGATATGGTATAAAAGTCTCAGCTGCGGGTATTTTGCAAGGTGCATTTGCGCCCACAGCATCAGCGCCGCCTGCTCCGACGCCTCGTACTGATGTCTTTTCATTTGTTTTCGCTCCTTACTTGTCCATTTTGTCGTAATCTTCGGGTTCAAAATCCATGCCGATTTGTTCATTTACAACTCTGTCAACGTGCGCCCAAAATACAACGTCCTGTTCTCGCTCTGCTCCTATTTCTTCAACCGCTTGTATAAGCTGTGCA
>JAGBEI010000021.1 GCA_017937065.1 Clostridia bacterium
CACAGCGGAAAAGACGAAGGATACAGCAGACACAGCGCCGGAAAAAGCTGAGAATGCAGCGGACGAAAGTTACGCAGATAATAAATCTGAACCGGAGGAGGATTTTACTCTTGATGTACCGTTTTCAAAATACGAGGTGGTTGTTACTCTTACAGATGAGGAGACTGCAAAGAACAAAACCTATATGCCGGAGGACTTCCCAGATTTAGATATCTTCAATGTATATGAACAGCCGGATTATTATGATTTCAAATTTGAATATAAAGATAATAAATATAAAGGCAAAACCACAATAATGCTGATGCTAAATAAACCCTCAAAGGAGAGGGTGCTTGAATATGTAAAAATATTGCAAAAGGACACAAGAGTTTTTGATGCCTGTCCTACTTTAGACGAATTTTCCACATCATCGTTTTTTGTGAAAATGAAAGACAAAAGCATTAAATATACCGAAGATTCATTTAACTATCTTGACATCGGAGATTTTAAAATAATAGAAAAAACAAGTTTTGGCTCACCGCATTTTTATCCGAGCGGTCATTACGGTTTAGGTAATGACCATATGCCGATTATAAATATCTATTTTAAAAATGAAGTGAAAAAAGAAAAGCTGATTGAAGAATTTAAAAAGCTGAAAAATGACCCCGAAGTATTATATGTTATTCCGGATGCTGAAACTTCATCCTGTTATGAGCATAATAAACTGTCAATAGAATTAAAAAATTTTGAAAAACCGCTTGAAGAATATGACATAAACGATTTCCCAAAACTGAAAATAAATAATATACGCAAATCATACTTTCAGGAAGCATTGGTTATTGAGTTTGATCCGGATATAAGATATTTATTTAAGGCGTACCGTATTTTAAATTCGGACAGCCGTGTCAGCAAAATTTTGTATTCAAATATAAGTTTTACCTATCTTAATTAGCAAAGGATAAGAGAAATATGAAAAAGTTTAAAATAATTATGATTGCGGTATTACTGTTTAATATGTTTTCCGGTCTAACATTTGCACAGCCTTTAAAAACCGACGAAGAAATAATAGATAAATTTTTAGCATACAGTGAGATACAGACCATTGAAGAGAAAGACGCAGCAGAGTTAATGCCTGAACAAAAGTTGTATTGTACAGCAACTGCGCAGGATAGCTTTGAATTGGGAGAAGTTATTGTTGTTCTTACAAGAGAGCAGAGTGCAAACAAGCAGCAATATACTGCGGCGGATTTTCCGAATATTAATGTTACAGAGGTTAATACTCTGTACGATTATTATCCGGAATATGAGAATAATATTATTTTGCTTTTAAAGATCGGCGGCGTTTGTAAGCAGGATGTTATTGATACTATTGCAGTCCTTGAACAAGATGACCGCATCATCAGTGCCGAACCGGATTATACTTTTACGGCAGTGGCTGGGTCAACGAATGACAGCGGCATTATGCCGTATTTAGTTAGCGACGATTTAACTAACGAACGCTCCGCCGATTTGCATACATATGCTTGTTGTGCAAGAAAGTATACCGATGCGAATAAAAATAATACTGTTAAGGTCGGAATTGTAGATGTTGGTATATATAGTAATATACCGGGTGTCAGCAATAGAGTCGTTCAATATGTGGATTTTGTAGATCAAAGCGGGTATACTGTAGCATATTCACCGCCGTCTGATTATAATTACCATGGAACTAATGTTGCAAGTGTAATAGTAAAGCCTGAAGAAACAAGAGTAGAAACACATGATATATGTGGAGAAAATATATATTGCGGAGTATGTAAAAATGTGGATTTAGATTTACCTCTGGAGTAAATACATGGGGAGTAACGCAACTGTACTTAAGCAGCGAGGGAGTATATGACGCTGACAGATCAACGTATTTAATGTTGTCCGGTGATTTCAGAAATACGGGACGGGATGATATCGTTACCTTCTATAAAATACCGATTGCCGACCTGCTTAGTGAGCGGACACGAATTTATATGTGCCTTTCCCCGTCAATGTATGGCTATAATAAGGTTTGGGACCCGACAGATTAGAAAAATATTAATAAAAAAAGAGGTACAATCTATGTGCCTCTTTTTTTATTATGTTTAAGAGGGTAATATTACACAAAAATCGGTATATAAAACTAAGCAAAATAGCTGAAAATAAAATAAACGTAAAAAAATGCAACATTTTGGATTGCAAATGTGTTATATAAGTAAGAAAATATTACTTAAAGGAGAAAAATTATATGAAAAGAATAATATCGTTAGTATTAATGTTTATTATGTTATTTTGTATAGTATCCTGCAAGCGCCGACCGCCGGATGATGTGACAACAGATGTGCCGGCACAGGGCGGTACTGATGATGCAGAAAAGCCTGAAGATAAGACAGATGCAGAAAAGACTGAAGATGAGCTCCCCGAAAAAACAGATGATGATAAGACTGATATAAATTCCGAGAAGGAAAACAATGATGAAAAAGCAGCACAAAATAATAAGGATAATGTTCAGGATACAAGTGAAAATTCAGAAACTGATAATAACTTAGAAGAAACAGAGCCGAACACACCCTCAGCTGATTCTAAACCGACTACCGGACCTGAGTCATGAGTGACTATAACTGAGGAGAAGGCGCCGCCGTGTGAGGCTACTATTGACAATAATTTTGAGGAGGGAGAGGTCATAGTGACACTTATGCGAGAGCAGAGTGCGGCGCGTCAGGAATACACTGCGGCGGACTTTCCCGGTGTGGATATAGAAGAAATCAGGGTAGTGGCTGAATACTTTCCCAAAGGTAATAACCACATTTTATTGAGATTAATGTTAACTCAAAAGGATAAAAGCTCTGTAATAGAAGCAATCAAAACACTGGAGCAAAATCCTATAGTATTGTGTGCTAACCCGAGTTTTTGGGCTGAAGTAATTGAGCCATAAGTATTGGGTAATAAAAGATTAATAATAATTAAAAAGGAAAACAGAAAGTAGGAGAAAACACGAAATGAAAAGGGTGTTTTATGTAATTTTGTCTTTGGTAACGGTAATTAATTTATTTGCTGTATATTCGTTTGCGGGAGAGCGGGATACAGGAGAGCATATTAAAATCCTTGGATATTAGGCGGAGCTTATAAGGATACAAAAAGACTTTTGATAAAAACCGGCGTGTTAATTCACGCCGGTTCTCATTCATTTATGACTTCCGTTTTATCTTTGAAAAAGACGGATTTTATACCCAAATGGCTGCATAACAGCAAATTTACCTGCCGTTTTTAAAAGCAGACTGCTTCATCTCCGGTCGGTTAATAATTCCTTTTTTTCGTGGTTTTGCACGAAAAATGTGAATGTACAAAAGCCCAGCTGACAGTCAGGTGTTTTGACAGCAGGGGCAATAGGTACTGCTCCTGCTGCCGATTACTTTTCTGCAAAGAGTGTTTCCGCAGATCGGACAGGGCTTGCCTTCGCATCCGTAAACCTGTAAAAAAGGCGTGCTGCGGTAGTGCTGCCCCTTGGTTTCCTGATATTCCTTCGGCGCCGAATTATTTTTTTCGATAAAAAAAGCAAGTCTTTCGGGAATAGCTTGGGCAAGACGCACCCAACTTTCATTTTTCAAACAGCTCGCAGGGCAGTCGGGAGATATTTTAGCTGCAAAAAGAATTTCATCGGAATAAATATTCCCAATTCCCGCAATCACGCTTTGGTCGAGCAGGCACTCCTTTATTGTCTTTTTCCGCTTTCCCAAGCGGTCAGTTAGATATTTTGCTGAAAATTCAGGGGAAAAAGGCTCAATTCCCAGCTTATTAATTCCGCTGTATGTATCGATTTGACTGTTTTCAATCAGCCAAAAACGCCCGAATCGGCGGGTGTCTGAAAAGCGAAGCTGCTCTCCGTTGTTTAGCTCAAAGACCACATGGGTATGCTTCTCCTGCGGATAGTCGGGCGGGGTCACCAACAAGCAGCCGGTCATTCGCAAGTGCAAAACGATATAATCGCCGCTTCTCAGTATAACGGTTAAAAACTTACCCCGGCGCTCCATATGGGAAATCACCTGTCCTGCAAGCAAGCTGCAAAACTCATTTGCCGATGGATGAGCTATCACTTCCCGGCGGCTTACCGTTACTGCTTGTATCGTCAGTCCCTGTATTTGCGGCTCAATTACCTGTTTTATCATCTCGACCTCAGGCAGTTCAGGCATTTTTTACAGTTCCTTTCTTTGCGGATTTTTTGATTTTTTCGTGATAAAAGAAGTTCACGATGGTCGGCGGAGCGTCAAAGGGCTTTGTCATGCTGTTATCGTTTAGCACATACTCCAAGCCGATTTCAGCGGCATAAGCGCGGATCTGGTCGTTTAGCTGCTCCCAGTACAACCGATTTTGCTTGCGGTAGATTTCATCATATAGCGGGTACAGGTCGGGGCGTTTTTCTCTGATATACTCCATAATCGTTGTTTTATAGCTTCCGCGCAGATTAAGATTTTCCAGCCAAATAAGATTACAGATGTCTTTAACCTTATCGATTATTTCGGGAATTTCCGTAATGCCCGGAAAAATGGGAGAAATAAAGCAGGTAGTCCGTATGCCCGCTTTATACAGCGTTTTCATAGCTGAAATGCGCCGTTCAATACTGACGGCTTTATCCATATCATCTTTAAATTTTTCGTCAAGAGTGTTGACACTGAAGCCTACCCTTGCATTGGGGTAAGCTCTAATCAGGTCGATGTCCCGCAGCACAAGGTCGGATTTCGTTTGTATGGTTAATTTGACCTGACTGCCCTGTAATTGCTCCAGCAAACAGCGCGTACGGCGGTATGTTTTCTCCTGCGGATTGTACGGGTCGGTCACCGAGCCTAAAAATAACTCTTTTCCATCGTACTTGCGCGGGTCTTTTATGTCGTCCCAAAGCTTCACGTCTAAAAAATCACCCCACTGCTCTGTGTGACCCGTAAACCGTTTCATAAAGGCGGCGTAACAATATTTGCAGGCGTGAGAACAGCCTATATAGGGATTGACCGAATAGTCGCTGACAGGTAGATTGGATTTTGTGAGTACGGATTTTGTTTTTATTTCTTTGATGACCATGGTTTACTACTTATTCCAACGGACTTTATTCTCTGCCGTGGCAATGACCTGCGTGGGAGTTTTTGCATTCGGGGCGGCATAACCCAGCATAACGAGGGTGGGCAGATAGTACCCGTCCGGAATACCGATAAGCTCCTTTATTTGCTGAGGCTCTTTTTTACGGGTATATGCACCACGGAACCTAAACCCTCGGCGGTGGCGGCAAGCAAAATGTTTTCTGTCAGCGCCCACGCCGCACCGTAGTCCATCAGACCGTAGTCGTTTGCAGGGCTTTTCAAATCATATTTGCATTTAAAACAGGGCAGTATCACGCAGGCGGATTCCTCAATCATCGTCCGCTGGCGGGGATAGGTAATCTTGAACATCTCCTGCTGAGGTGTTTTCGGTTCGGTTATACGGCAGGGATAGGGCTTGACGATTTTTGCAAGCTCCATGACAGCGTCCTTGTTCGTCAGCGTTACCAGTTCCCATTGACGTTGATGATTGGAGGACGGAGCTTTCAGTCCGGCGTTCAAAATGCGCTTTAGCATATCCTGCGCAATAGGTCTGTCCTCAAACTGACGAATACTTCTTCTTTTTTCAATGACTTCGTAAAACTCCATGTTTATGTCCCTTTCGGTTTCGCTTTTATTCTGATATTTATACTATACTGTTTCGGTACATGCCCGTTCAATTACGGACAGCAAACTTCGGTAAAGCATCCCGTTGATAACCTTGAGAAACTGCATTATCCGTTTTCCTTGATTTCGTTGAATTTCTTTTTCATACAGTCTGAAAACAGGGTTGTAAGCCGCACAAGCTCGGCAATATCCTTTTCGTCCAATTCCGCCATCGCTTCATTTTCGGCTTTTGCAGCGGGTGGAATAATTTTCTCTGTGTAAGCTCTTCCCTCCTCTGTAAACCGGATAATTTTATTTCGTCGATCTGTTTGCGCTTCTGTGAGGGACAAATATCCTGATTTCCAAAACTTTTTGATAATTGCGCTCACCGTCTGTTTTGTCGCCGACAGCCGTTCACTGATTTCTGATTGCAGACAGCCATCTTCGGCAAACCAAAGAATATCAAGCACAAACAGCTCTTTTGCCGTCAATCCGTGCCGGCGGGCATACAGCTCGTAAGCGGCGAATTGAACGTCCCGCAGGGCACAGTATTTGTTAACATATTCCCGCACCTGTTCTCGGTTCATATGACTCCTCCGTATATTATAATATTTGTAAGTCTAATATTTGACTTTATGATATCACGGAAAAGCTCTGTCGTCAATAGATTTTTAAAAAATATTTTGCCGCTTTAATTTTTTGTATCGGAACAGTAAGCATTTAACAGACAAATACTCTTACGGGATTTTTGAAAAGCGGAGAGGGTTTTAAATTTCTTGACGGTCAGCTCGATTATCTGCCGTGCATGTTGCGGACGCTGAAAATATAAAATAAACAAAGAAAAACTCTATGTAAACGGGTAAACCGTTTACATAGAGTTTTCTTGTTTTCTTTACGCTCGGTATGAGATATATGTTTTTGCCTTCTGCTGCGGATATTTTTAGTTATTTCACGAAATTTTGATGAAATCTTGTAATAATAGTTGCCACCTGAGCACGCGTAGCATTATCCCGCGGTGCAAAGCTGTGTTCGTCCATGCCGTCTATTATTCCGGCTTTCTGGCAGATTTCAACCGCTTCTTTGGCGTAGTTTTGAATCCTGTTTTCATCGTTAAAGGTCTTCTTTTCAACACGCTGGTCAAGCACAATACCCGCAAAGTCTGCATACCTTACAATCATTGTGCAAATCTGCTGACGCTGTACGTTATCGTCAGGTGAAAACTTATCGGTATCCGTGCCGTCGACAATTCCGTTTTCGTACGCCCATTTGACAGCCGGTGTATACCATTTGCCGGACGGTACATCGCCAAACGCTGTCTCGACTTGCCGATTTTCCGTATCTACGCCGCTCATGTTTGCGAGAATTTGCACAAACATTGCTCTTGTGAGCGTCATTGTCGGAGCAAATACGGTTTCTGACGTGCCGTTCATCAGTTTGTATGTTGCTACATAATCAATGTAGCTTTTATACCATCTGCCGTTTTCAACATCACTGAACTGCTCTGAGCTGTCTGTAAGCTCCTTGTCAGGTTCGGGTGTGGGTTCAGGTTCGGGTGTAGGTTCAGGAGTGGGTTCAGGTTCGGGTGTGGGTTCAGGAGTGGGTTCAGGATCAGGTGTAGGCTCAGGCTCAGGCGTGGGTTCAAGCTTTGTGCCCTGCGCGGTTCTGGTTTCTTCCGTCCGGCAGTATTCGCATTTTCTTGTTTCTGTGCCGTCAGCTTCCTCGGTCGCATCGTTATTGTAAATAAACTCGCCCCATTTGTGTGCGTCGGGATCTATGGGAATAACCTCGGTTTTTGTGTGTTCGGGATTGTTTTTACAGGTGTAGGTGACGGAGCCTGCCTGTGAGCAGGTCGGCGAAGCTGTTACCGTGCCGTTGTCCCAATCATGATCGAGCGCCGAACCCTCGTCCGCTCTGGTATTCGAGTACGTACAGCCGAATGTAGTGCAGTGTGCTGTTTCGGTGCCGTTATTGTCGCAGTCTGCGTCATTATTGGAAACATATTCGCCTAAACTGTGCTTTTTAAGTGCTTTTTCCGCATTTTCAAGCGCGTTGACAGCCGCTGCCACATCATCGGCGCTTTCAAAGGTCTCTGCCGCCTTTTCGGCGTCTGATATTGCCGTGACAAGTGCATCAAATGTAGGCGTGCAGTATATGTCACTGTCGTTGTTTATCTGTTTAATGCGTTTGAGTGCAGTATTGAATTCGCTCCTGTCAACAAGTCCGTTTACTGCATTTTCAAGCTCTGTGCATGCCTGCATTATTTGCTTTGCGCTCGGAGAAATTATCGCTTTGACCTCGTTGATTTTATCGGTCAGTACCTTGTAGGAGCCTGCCGTGTACCTGTTGTCAGTGTTATTCAGCTTCTGAGCATTTTCTATTGCAGTGCGCAGTCTTTCAGTGTCGGGAGTAAGATTATCCATTGCTTCAACCAGCTCCTGCATTGCCTCGGTAATGTTTTCCGCTTTCAGATTACTTACCTCGTTCAAGCTGTATACAGTACTTGTATTGTCTTCGTCGTACATCGTCTTGGCAGTTTCGTACTTTTCAAGGAAAGTCTCTGCCGAAGCTTTGGTGTAGTACTCAAATTCAGCACTGTTTTTAATAGCTTTGGCACTTTCCAGGATTTGACCGAAGTTCTCTTTTTCCAGTGTGATATTATTTATTGCGTCTTGCAGCGCGCTGTATGCGGCATTGATTTCCGAAAGTGTGCTCTGCGTTCTTTCAGCGGTTTTTACAGCTGTATTAACTGCCGCGTTGAGCTCCGTGACCTGATGCTGTGAGCATCCGGTTGTATCCATTGCCTGTGCAGTCTGAGTAAGGCTGTCAAGCTCGAACAGCTTTTGAGCGGTATCTGCCGCAAGATTTATTTTCAGGGCTGCGCTGTCCGCCTGCGCTTTGTCCGCCTTGTCGCTGTGAATGATATATTCGCCGTCCTGTGCGGCAAGACTTATACGTTTTAGGGCATACGCGCGGTATCCGCTTGCGTTTTCAAAATCTGCCGCTCGGTCAAGCGCATTATAAAGTGCGCTCATATCGGCAGAATTTATGCTGATTTCAAGCGTCCACTGTTCTGAGGCTAAGCTGTTTGAAATACCGACGGTGTATTCGGCGCCGTTTACTGCCGGTATTTCGGTTATATCCGAAACATCGCTGACAGTAAACGTATTTCCTCCGTCCTGAATAATATAATCGTTAAGCGAAAATGTGCTCCTGCCCGCACCGAGCGTCAGCTTCAGTGTTTTGTCGGTGCTGTTTACCTGAATTTTATCCGAGAACTTATAGCCTGCCAGTCCGTCCGAGCGCTTTGTAAGCGCATAGTTTTGATATTGCCAGCTGTTGACGGTATTGCTGCCGCCCAGTATTTTTCTGCCGGCAGCCGTCATAAAGCTGTCGGAGTAAACATTGTAGTAGTTTCCGGACAGATCAAGCACGCTGTTGTTGGACGGATTGTCAATTATGCCCGCGACGCCTACAAACCTGTTGCCCGAAATATTCATTTTCAGCATTTCGTTTGACTGTGTCGTGTCGCCAAAGGCAATAAATGACGCCGTTTTTTCGGTGCTGCTCAGGAAGAGGTTGTTTTGTATGTTAATGTCACTGTAAGCGTAGAGCGACACGGTAATTCCCGCTGCCTTGGTCTGGAAATTGTAGAAGCAGCTGTTCTCGATATTCAGCTGAGCTGTCTGACCCTGCGCGTTGTTTGCATGGTTTCTGCCCTCAAAATACAGATAATTTCCCGTTGATGAGTCAATACCGTTTCGCAGATTGCAGTTTTTAACCGACAGTCTGCCGTCTTTCTGATTTGAGCTCATTTTCCACCAGCCGAGCAGGCTTACCTGTGATTTTTCAAGGTCGCAGTACAGACCATCTATTGTAAAATCACTCGGCAGATACTCGTTGAGCAGTCTGTTTCTGCCCTCGTAAATTTCGGTGCCGCACATTACCTTTTCAACGCGTATGTTTCGCATAACGCCAATATCCGTGTTGTTTCCGCCCTGCTCGTTGTTGGGATTGGAGAACGTAAGGGCGTAAACGGTGGAGTAATACCCGTAAGGGCTGACGCCGAGAGTTTCCTCATGCTCGATAACGATATTTTCAAGCGTTATCCTCGTCTGTTTGCTGCTGGCGCCGCGCTGGGTATCGTAAAACCGTCCGCGCAGAGTAATGCCCTTTATCTCGATATCCGTGCCGGATGCGTCGGGGGATACGGCTATCGAGCCTATTTCGCTCTCGCCGTACTCACCCCACTTTTCACTGAGCGTCCAGTCGGAGGAGATGTCCTGCGACATCGGAGAATTGGGATTTACATCATAATTTATACCGTATACGGAGGTGTCTGCCGGGATTTTCAGCTCTGTGTCAATCCTTGTATCGGGAATTATAATCTGAATATGACCGCTGCCGCGCACTTCGTTTATTTCGTCAATGTCCGAGAATGCGTTTTCACCGACGGTAAATCTGTAATATCTGCCTTTCCAGCTGCGTATTATTATATCCTCGCTGCTGTAAAGGGCAATATCCGGGCTGAGAAGGTATGCAGTGCTTTGTATCTGTCCGAGCGGGTCTGCATAGCTGTCTTTGAAATAGCCGATTTCATTTGCCTCCAGCGTCACGGCATAAGTGCGCCGGGCGCCGTTTTTGGAAAGCGTCAGAGTAAATTCGGTATTTCCCGCCATTACATCCTTATAGCTGATGCTTGTCACGGGTGTGCTGCTGCCTGAGGGATACAGCGCTTTGTCAACGCCGTTTCCCTTTGTGATGAATTCGAGTGTACCCGTTATGTTTTCCGTCAGCATTACATTCAGCTTTTGTTCTTCGGGTAAGACTTCAAGCATTGTCTTTCCGCCGCCGAACAGCGCGCCCGTGACGTCAAAGTCGGTGCTGAGCGTATTCAGCGAAAAGTCACAGTAATACGCAAGTGAGGCTGCGCCTATCGGGTCTGTATCTCCGTCGGGACCTGAAACGTATGCGGGAGCTTTCCCGTTTTTGTCCGATTCCGATGTGAAAGTGTCTGACAGATAGTTGCCCGAGAAATCAAAGTTCAGCTTCAGAAGGTTTTCGTC
Organism: Clostridia bacterium; assembly: GCA_017937065.1. Taxonomy (GTDB): domain Bacteria; phylum Bacillota; class Clostridia; order Oscillospirales; family QAKW01; genus RGIG9041. The sequence goes on from JAGBEI010000021.1 coordinate 10,721, forward strand.
CGTAACGCCGCTCATGTTGGGAAGATAAGAGGTTATGCCGATAAAGCGGTTGCGGTGCACGTTCATGGTCATCGGATTTGTAAAGAACGCGCTGTTGCCCTCGATTGCGGTGTCCACATTATATCCGACCTGCTGGCTGAACAGGTTATCCTCTATTGACACGTCAAGATTGGGAAGCTGAGCCGAAACGGAAATAATGCCCCACTGCGCGCTCGCACAGTTTAAAAACGCATTGTTGTAAATCGAAAGCGTACCGCTTTGATAATCTCCCGATGACAGCGGAGTCGTGCGTATGCGCACGGCACGCGTAAGAGCGCCGCCGGTAAAGCAGCTGTTTTTAACTGTATAGTCCATGTTGTGGCGCATGTTCATGTTGCCGTCAACATCGAATAAGCCAAGGCTCATCTGCGAGTTTTCTATATATGCACCGTCAAAAACAAGCGTATCAAGATACTTTCTTATAAGCGCCGAGCCGTTGAAGCCTGTCATGCGCAGGTTTTTAACAGTCAGAGAATTGTAATTGAAGGTGGTATCCTGCGCCGTAAAAATATGCCCGGTCTGGTTTTCGGATTTTATGTTTTGCAGGTACATATTGTCCCGGCGCTTTGCCGTTACGTTCAGAGATATTGAATTTACACTGTCTGTCCTTGTACCCACGTCAACGTCGTCAACGCCCAGTTTACCGCTGCCGGTGAATTTCACACCGTCTGCCAGGATAAAGAATTCCATGCGCTCATCCGCGGCATTTTCCGCATCCTGCACCTTTTTCTCAAGAGTTAGGTCATCGTTGCCCGAAACCCTTGTCGAGCGGTAAATCCTGTCGGTGAATACCGTTTCGTGTGCACTGTCCCATGCCGTGTTTGCAGCAATGCTGCCGCCCGGCAGAAGCTGAGAAACGTCAGAGGACGGGTCGTTTGGATTTATGCCGGCGTTTGTGCCCAGGATTACAGCACGGTAGTATACCTTTATTGAGCCGTAGCTGCCTTCGGTAAATATAAATACAGGTGTGTCGTGAAGAATGTCGGGATTGCTGTTCAGCCAGTGCGCGTATGCCAAATCAAAGTCCGAGAAATGCCGGCTGCCGTCAAACGGCTGGGTATACTGCTGTCCGCGGAAGGTAAAGCTTACATTTCCCGATGAGATATTCGCCCAGTCCGCATCTATAATGTATGCGGTGTCGGGATAACTGTCGTAGTCCGGGGTAAGTCCGGCAGATGCCGGGCGGACAACACACAGCGTATAGTCGACGCTCTGCGTACCGTCCGTAACACGGATTATATAGTCTCTCTCGGTGCCGCTTTCAATTCCCTCTGCTCTTGATACGGCGGCGCCGTTGTACATGAGCTGTGAGGACGTGCCCTGAGCTGTTTTTACCGATATATCGGTGCCCGATGAGGTTTCGGGCAGGGTGAGCGTGTAGCCGCCCGTGTATTCGTTAAAGACAATAATTCCCCTGTCGGCTGTTATGTCCTTTATGGATAGTGACGCCGGCACATCGCGGTGTATTTTGAGAGTAAATGCGGTGTAGACGTAAGGATTGTCGGGCACGCTGATTGTTACTTTTACGGTGGTTATAACACTGCTCAGCGAAATATCCGACATATCCGCGGTTTCGCCGCTCGGCAGATATACGCCGGACATAACAAAACCGGACAGATTTTCTATATATCCGTCGGTAAAGTCGATTGTCTGTCTGCCGCTTTCCACCGAAAGCTCCGACACGGCGTTTATGCTGTCAAATACAAGCCCGTCCTTGTCGGAAAACTGCACCTCTACGGGATTTTTGATTTTTGTCAGCGCATAATCTTTGTAATATGCGCTGCAAAACGCAAAGCCCGTGGGGCAAATGCCGCCGTCCGCCGAAACAAAATCCTCGCTGTACGGCGCAAAGTAGTTTTCGGAAACGTCAATAAATGTTTCTGTATTTTGACGGTTTGCCGCTGCGAAATAGCTTGAAAAGCCGATTACGCGGTTATTTTTGAACGAAAAGCCCTCGCCGCCGTATTCGCTGTTTTTGTAGTCGGCTTCAAAAAGCACGGGCGATTCTGTTTTGTGTATAAAGATATTGTCCTCAATAGTCAGATTGGTATATGCCCGGGGCGACAGAGATATGAGCGCGCCGGTCTGAGTGCCTATACTTTCAAACACACTGTTTTTTACGGTATATGAAATTGTGTTCGCGCCCGCCGAAACGCCGTCGCGCGAGTCGGTCAGAAACGCTCCGTTTGCCGAGCTTATATTAAACCGACAGTCGGATATTATTATTTGACATTCGCCCGAATACAGGCTGCTGTTCCAGCGCGAGTCAAAAAGCTGTGTGAGCGCGCTGTCGCTGTAGCTGCCTGTAATTGAAAGCCTTGAGGGGAGCGCGCCGCCGAACAGGATTTTATTTTGGTTTTCGTCCGACGGGACGCTCTTTATGTAAATTCCGTCAAGAATATATTCGTTGTATAAGCTCTGTACGGACGGGCACCCGATATTGAACTGTCTGTATCCGTTTTGCGCGTCGCCTTGGTTGTTTATCAGACAGTTTCTGAATGTGATGCTGCCGCTTTGCGTTCTAATAACATCCGAAACCGCGCCGCAAAGCTCGATACCGGAAATTATGACGTTTGCACAGGACAGAGTGATGCCCGAAATTTTTGAGGTTTTGCCGCTGCTCCATGCAAGCCCGGCGCCCCACTCGTCGGTGCCGCTGCCCGCCGCCGCGGCACTTTTATAGTTTTCGCCGTAAATCTGACAGGGAGCGGTGATATTAAGCTCACCGTAGCTGCCGTACGGCAGGATTATCTGAGGTGTACTGCTGCCTGCGGCGCTGAAAATTTCCGCAAGCGTTGCAAAGGCGTTCTGTCCGACGGTAAACGAGTATGTCCTGCCGTCAAAGCTCTGTTTGAAAGCTGCGCCGCTTGACATGCCGGCGACCTGAGGCGCCAGAAGATATGCAGTGCTTTGAACGGTGCCCTCGGGGTCTGACCAGCTGCCTGCAAAATCATCGACTGCATTTTCTCCGTAAAGCTTTAATGTAATCACCTTAGAGGCAGAGCCTTTTACAGCCTTTGCATAGACGGTTGTGACAGAATTTTGAGCGGGCGCCGAAATTGATGTAATCGGGGAAGTGCAGCCGCTGTCCGAGAAGAATTCGGAGGTTACCGCACTGTCACGAAAGTACAGCGCGGGGTTTTGGATATTTGTGCCGCAGGTGTACGACGCCGTGATGAGCGCATTGTCGTTGTCAATGCTTACATAGTCCGCATCCTCGTAAAAGCTGACACCTGATATGTCCAGCATTCCGTCATAGACGGTCATGGCAAAATCCTCGTAGTATACAAGGTTGTTAATGTCAATCGGGTCTGAATACGGCGCTGTGCTGAAATACTGGCTTTCAGTTCCCAAAACGTCTGCATGACTTGAATATGTCGGCGCAAAGTAGTTATAATTGAAGTCCGCCGTTATATACGTGACGTTGTTGGGCATATTGGGGAAAAGGCTTGTGTAGCCGATAACCCTGTTGCGGTTGACATACATGGCATATGCACCCTGCTGGTAGTCTGTGTTGCCGTTTAAAAAAGTATTTCTTGCCGCAGTGTTATAGCTTTTGTCGGCAATAAAGATGTTATTTTGTATATTTATTTCGTAGCTTGAATCCTTGTGCGATTTTGTGCTGTGAAACACAAGCGCGCCGTAGCTCCCGCTGTTATGCTCGTAAAACAGGTTGCTGTCCAGCGTGACCTTGCTTTTGTGCTCGGTATCGGTGTATCTGAAATACAGGTTATAGCCTGCAGAGCATTTGTACATATATGAATTCTGCATAAGGAATGAAAATTCATAGGGAACGATAAGCTGGCTCTGTGAAACCGAGCCGGAGCTGTTGGCAAAATATACACCGTCCAGGCGGACGTGCGAGGCGTTTACGCTGAAAAAGCTCTTTGTCTTGGTGCCGTCGCTGCGTATGTTCTTGAAATCATAGCTGTTTGTATTATTTGCGGACTGGGTGTCGTTTATGTAAAATGAGGCGTTTGTGGTGACAATGTCGCTGTTTTGAACAGTCACAAACATTTTGCGGCTTTTTGCGCCCGTCGTGTCGGCAAGCGTCAGAAAATCCGATGCGGCTGAAAATTTGATGCCGTCGATAATCAGCGAGAATTCGGCTTCGCCTGCCGCCGCCTGCTCGTACTTTTGGTTTGTCAGAGACCCGCCCGCCTGCGTCGAGCGGGAAAATCCGTTTGAAATCACGGTCTCGCTGCCGCGCTGCGTGTTCCTGCCCCAGCCCGCCTTGGGATCGGCTGATGACAAATCAAGGTCGGCGTTGGGGGAGATGCCGGCGTTTGCGCCTAAAATCACCGCGTTATAGCGTACCGTAAGCCTTGCTTCGGTGTAGGTGCCGGGCGCCAGTATAAAGACGGGCACCTTTTCTGCCATCTGACTGTTTATGCTGCCGTCGGACTCCGTGTAGAGTGACTCAAAATAGGAGTACGCGGCAGAAAAGCTTGAAAAATGGCGCTGAGGGTTGTACGTTTCGTTATATGTATTGCCGCGAAATTCAAAGGAAAGGCTTGTGTTTTCAGCCAAATCCGTCCACTGCGGATTGACAATATACGCATTTTGCAGAAGTGACGTATAGTCGAGGACAGCGCCTACGCTCTCCTTAACGTCTGAGCTTTCTGCATATGAGAAAAGGGAAAGACCCTGTATAGGACACAGTGCCGTAAAAATCGTGAGTGCCAAAACGAGAGCTAAAGCTCTTACTCTCTTTTTAAACATAATCTGCCGCTCCTTGCGCTTATAATTATGGTATAATTATAAGTCTGAAATTCTTGTTTGTCAAACATTATAATAAATATAAACGGAGGTGTCGTTTCATACACCTCCGTTTATGTTTTCAGTCCGTTATTTCCTTTGCCGTAATGTCGAGAGTGTGTTTTCCTTTACTGTCCCTAAAGCTCAGCTTTAAAAGCCCGGGCGTCAGCAGCGCGGCGATTATTACCACAAAAACAATCGCCGGAAAAATCCCCGGTGCTATGCAGCCCGCGTCAATTCCCTTCTGTGCCACCATCAGCGCAACCTCGCCGCGCGCAACCATACCCACGCCGACCGACAGTGATTCACGGCGGCTCATGCCGCTGATTTTTGCGGCGATTGAGCACCCGATGATTTTGGAAATCACCGCGGCAACCAGCAATACCGCCGCAAAAATAATTATCTCTCCCGTGATTTTGCGCAGGTCTGTTTTTATTCCGATGCCCGCAAAGAATATGGGTGTGAATACCATATAAGATGCGACCGTCATTTTTTTTGCGACAAACTGGCGTGATTTTGACAGATTACAGAGTATAACTCCCGCAAAAAATGCGCCCGTAATATCCGCCACTCCGAAAAATTTTTCGGCACAGTATGACATTATAAAGCAGAAAGCAAGTGCCCAGACCGCAATCCTGCGGCTTCTGCCGTGCCTTTTGGATATCAGCTTGAAAATATAATATGCCGCAAAGCCGACGATAACGGTGAACAGGAAGAACAGCAGAATCTGCGCGATGACGCGCAGCGGGCTTACCGTATTTGCGCCGCCTAATCCGGATACAATGCTCAGCACGACAATTCCTATTATATCGTCTATAATGGCGGCGGACAGCAGCGTTGTTCCGACTCGGGATTTGAGCTTTCCCATTTCGTTGAGCGTTTCAACCGTAATGCTGACTGAGGTTGCCGCGAATACGACGCCGACAAACACTGCGCGGATTACGGTTGTAAAGTCCCACCTGTCCGCAAAAAACAGCCAGTAGACGCCGCCGCACATGACAATCGGCACAAAAACGCCCAAGACGGCAATGAGACATGCGGCGGGACCTGTTTTTTTGATTTCCTGAAGGTCTGTGTCAAGACCTGCGATGAACATCAGCATTATAACTCCGATTTCGGAAGCTTTTGTCAGAAAATCGGACTGCTCAAGTAACCCGAAGCAGGACGGACCGAGTATCACACCGGCTAAAATCGCGCCCACCACCTGAGGAAGGTGAACCTTTTCGGTTATCAGCCCGAACACCTTTGTTGAAAGCAGTATTATCGCAAGCGACAGCAGAAATTCATATGACTCCATTTTATTTTCCCCCATCATATTTTAAAGCATATGAATTATACAACCGACGGGTAATAAAATCAATATCAATTCAGAACAAAAAAACCGCGACCGAAAGCCGCTTTTTAAGCTATATCAAACAATCGTCCGTGTCATCGGGCGGAAAAATATCAAACATGACAGGCTTATAAAACAGCTCTCTGACCGCTGATGTATTACGCGACAGGGACAGCACCCATGCAAGCTTTGCAACTGCCGCCTCCGCCGTCATGTCGTAGCACTCAAGAAGCCTCGGATATTTTGTAAGCCGCCGTCCGACGGCGTATGCGTCAAGGTCGCTTCCGTCATGCTCTACCTGGGTTGTCATCGCCACGAAAACTCCGCGTTCAAATGCGCGGCTTAGAATTTTTTCAAACTCTCCGTCCCTGTAAACGGGGAGCCCGCCCGAGCCGTAGCTCTCAATCACCGCCCCGTCACAGCTGTTCAGCATGTGCTCAAGCTGGTCAGCTTTTATCGTCGGGTACATTCTCAAAAGTCCGATATCTGCTTCAAGCCTGTTATAAAATCGGACGCCGCCGCGGGGCTTTGCTTCAATGTAACGTATAAGCCTGCCGCCCGATATGCCGGCAAGACAGGGAAAATTTATGCTCTCAAACGCATTCAGGCTTTTGGAGTGTGTTTTTTTTGCCCGCGTACCGGCGATTACTCTGCCGTCAAATACAACCGTAACTCCCGGCAGACTGCCCGATGCGGCACAGATAAAGCTGTCTCGCAGATTGGTCTTGGCGTCGCTGCCGTCAAAGCCGGGCGGGCGCTGGGAGCCGGTCAGAACGATAGGCTTTGATGAATCCTGTATAAGATAGCTCAGCGCTGCCGCGGTATACGCCATGGTGTCCGTTCCGTGCGTTATCACAAACCCGTCGTACGCACCGTAATATTCCTTTATTGTGTCGGCAATTTTGCACCAGTGTCCGGGCGATATATTTGTACTGTCAAGGCTGTACAGCGCAAGACAGTCCGCCTTGCATATTTTTTCAAGCCCCGGAACTGATGCGGCAAGCTCGGATGCGTCAAAATTGGGACTCAGTCCCTGCGGCGTTATATCGGAGGCGATAGTTCCGCCGGTGCCTATAAGCAGAATTTTTTTAGTGATATTTTTATTAGTGTTCATTTTTTCACCCATAGTTAGTATCGGTAAAAACGGCATTTTTCAAACTGTCGTGTCAAAAGTTTACAGAAATTAATTCTGCATGTTTATTGACGGTATG
>JAGBEI010000022.1 GCA_017937065.1 Clostridia bacterium
ATCCGGCTTTGACAGGGCATATCTGAGGTCGGCAGCCCGCCTATTTCTGAGTAGACTACCACTCCCGAATTTGTCTGATATAACCTCACTGTCCCCGTGATAAAGCGATACTGAAGACTGCCGCATATTGTGGCTGAAGCCATTTGAGGTGAGACTGAATCTTTATTTGTAAAGCTTCCGAAATTGACTTGGTGGTATTCCAATCTGCTGTTTAAATATCTTATTAAAAAATTTTATATCGGATATACCGACTGCATGGGCAATATCAGGTATTGCCATATTTGTATTTTCAAGAATTTTACAGGCGTGTTCGATACGTACATTTTTTACATAGTCGGAAAAGCGCTGTCCTGTGCTTTTTGAAAACTGTGCCGACAAATACGTGGCAGAGTAGCCAAGTTCCTTTGCAATATCATTGAGCTTTAGTTTTTCACTGTAGTGGGCATTGACTTGATCGGTTATATCGGTTATCAGCTTGTTGTATCGTGCCGTATTTTCTTTTTTGCCTATATTACGCATGGTTGCTATCAGTAGCTTTGTAAACTGGCACCGTATCCATTCGAGGTATCCGTAGTTCTTTTGTTCATACTCGCGTACGATATCATTGACGATTTCCGATACAGACCCGTCTGTGTCATAAAACGCCTTGCCCGTCATAGATTCCTTCAGCGTTTTATAGCTGAACTTTAAAAGAAAGCTTTCAAGTATATCGTCAAATCTTTTTTTGCCCGCAAGAGTTCTGTCAAGAAATTCGGGTAAAAACAAAAAATTTGTTATATATATCGGTTCTTCCGATACGCGCTCCATCGAATGAACTTCACCGAGATCGACAATTAAATATCCGCCTGTTCCTATACGTTCCGTAATTCCGTTTATGTGGTGATCTATTGTACCTTTTGCAACAAATAACAGCTCTAAAAATCCATGCCTGTGTGGATTGGCTTTGTCCCAATCTGATGAGTGAACATGAAATTTGTTTTCATAAAGCCCTTGATAATGCATAAAATATACCCTTAAATATAATAAAATAATGGATTGATTTTATTGTATCATATTGTTATAGTATAGTCAACAAAGGAGGTTGATTTTATGCTAAGGAGAGTTATTGCAATGCTATGTGCAACGGCAATTATCGGTTCGTCACTTGCAGGCTCGTTTTCTGCCGCACAGGCGGCAGAGAATATTTTTTACGATGAGCTTTGTGAAAAGTATAACGATATCGAAATTGTAAACAAAACAGAGGTGCGCTGGTGGATGGCTGCCGGCACACATACGGATGAGACTATCAAGGCCGAGCTTAAAGCCATGTATGATGCAGGCTTCAGCGGTGTTGAGCTGTGTCAGCTTGCCGACAGCACGCTTGACGAATCGGTCTACGGCTATGGTGGAGAGCAATGGGAGCACGACGTTAAGCTGATACTTGATACCGCTCTTGATTACGGTATGACGGTGTCACTCACCTCGGGTGCCGGTTGGTCAACGGCAAATGTACCGGGTCTTGACCCTGCCTCACAGGCGGCAAACCAATGCATAGTGCTTGTAGAGGAGCATGTGAATGCAGGTGCGTCGCGTTCGGGCGCAATACCTACAAACAGCAACCTTCGCGATGAGGCGGAGCTGATAGGCGCTGTTGCTGTAAAAAGAACAACGGCTACAAAATATGCAAAGGACTTTTTTGTAAAGCAAACACGCGCGTCAACGAGTGACCCGACTGAATTTACCATCGAGGGTGACTTTATAATCGATAAAGAGAATACGAGTATATGCTTCGGCTCGCGTGACACATCGGACAGCTTCGTTATGTGGCAGATAAATACAGTCAAAAAAGCCTCTGAAGGTAAGGTGCTGCTGCGCCCGCACGTCCGTGCAAACGGCAGTTGGAAAGCAAGCAGCGATATCGATGTAACCTCCGCTGTCGGCTACAGCAGTACAGACATTATAGGTAAAAAAATACATATTAAAATAGAGGTGGCTGACGGTACGGTAAAAACATATTTCGGCAACAGCACCACGCCGGCAGATACGTATACCTTACCTAATACTGTTGTGAATGACCCAAACGGAAATTTCACACTCGGTAAGCTGATGTTCAGACAAAGCACAAGTACAAACGCCGGTACAAATGAGGTTGCGCGTTGGGATAACCTAATTGTAAAAGACGGTACCGGCAAAACGGTATTTTCCGAAGACTTTGAAAACGCCGGTGATTACGGTTTTGATGAGTACGGATTTGTAGAAGACGGAATGATGCGCGTCGGCGAGTATATATACACACCCGATTCGCCTGAGCTTATTGTTGACAGCGAGTATTTCTCACTCCAGTCACGTGAAAGCACCGCCGACCCTGCAACATTTACGGTTGAGGGTGATTTTGTCTTAAATAACGAGTCTACAAACCTTTGCTTCGGTACACGCAACGACGGTGCAGACTGTCTTATGTGGCAAATAAAAGCGAGCAACGGCTCTGTGCTGCTCAGACCTCACACCCGAATCAGCAAAAGATGGACAAAGCTTGCCGACATTGATGTTACGGAAGCAATCGGCTACACCGCAACGACGCTGATAGGTAAAAAGGTCAATATCAAGATCGAAGTGATCGACGGTAAAATAATAAATACCTATTTTGACGGCAAGCTTGCTTCAACATATGCTGTTCCCGATACTGCCGTCAAGGGCGACAACGGCGAATTTACATTGGGTAAGCTTATGTTCCGTCACAAAACAAGCTCCAAATATTCCAATGAAGAGCTTGCGGTCTGGGACAACATCGTTGTAAAGGATAATGACGGAAACACCATCTTCTCGGAGAATTTTGAAAATGCAGATACCTGCGGCTTTGCCGCAGGGGATGGTGCGGTTGTCACTGACGGTGCGTTTAAGCTTGGCGTCGAACAGCCCGAAGCTACAGCAGGCGATAATATCTATGAGGCTGACGGATACATCGACCTCACTTCGCTTATCAAGGATGGCGAACTTTCGTGGACAGCGCCGTACGATCGCAATTACACTATAATGTACTACTACTCACAGGGGACGGCACAGTCGGTAAGCCCTGCGGTTAAGACCTCCTATACCATAAACTATTTTGACAGCAGGGGTGTCGAGGCGTTAAAGAATTATCTGCTTGAAAACGTTTTGAACGATGCCGAACTCAATAAAAAGATAAAGGCGGGCGACGTTCAGTTCTTTATGGACTCGCTTGAATATACAAGCGGTAAGGGTATGACCGCCTGGACTGAGAATTTTGCAGAGGAGTTTAAGTCGCGTAAGGGATACGATGTACTGCCTTATATGTATCTGACGTCGGGAGCGCCCAACACAAGCATATGGGGCTGGAGCGATAATGCTGATTTAGTCGGTACATATACGCTTACCGACATGGATCTTAATAAAAAGGTAATTGACGATATTTTTGACGTTCAGACAGAGCTGTACATGGAGGAGTTTTTGACCCCATTCAAGGAATGGCTCAATTCATACGGCATAACGCTTCGCGCACAGATATCCTACGGTAAAAACCTCGAGATATCGGAGCCCATATCTGCCGTTGATTATCCCGAGGCGGAAAACCGTAACCAGAATAACCAGGTGGATATGTACAGACTGTGGAGCGGCGGCGCGCACCTGCAAAACAAGGTGCTGTCGTCGGAAACCGGCGGCCTTGATAATTCGGGTTATTCATATACCTACCAAAAGCATCTGCAGGAGGCATACTCGCTGTATGCCGCAGGCTACAGCAGAATGATATGGCATATCTGGTCGTCCGATTATGGTCCCGTTGCATCGTGGCCGGGTTATGAGGGCGGTAACGGTAAGCAGCAGTATTATAAATTCGGTACGCGTGAGCCGTCATACACAGAGTACAGCGAGTTTAATGAGCATCTCGGACGTGTTCAGCAACTTCTTCGTGAGGGTAAAGCAGGCGTCGATATAGGTATGCTGTATACCAAGTACGGTCAGCACATGGTACATAGAGATGCTACTGACTGGATGCACACACACGAAACGATGTTTTTCCCGTCAACTGTTCTTCAGGATAACGGATATACCTATGATTACCTTGCGTCTGATCTTTTAAAGGCGGACGGCGTTTACTTTAATAAAGAGACAAAAACTCTTGAGCTTGCGGGCTATAAAGCTCTTGTCCTGTGGCAGAATGAACTGTCGGCAGACGGTGCAAGTACCGTACTTTCTTTTGCAAGGGACGGGCTTCCGGTTGTTATCGTTGACGGCGCAGGGACTGTGTCACCGTATGCAAGCGAAGATGACAGCGGGCTTGCAGAAATTGTGTCGCAGCTTAAAGAGTTGGCAAATGTAAAGGTATCTGCCGACGCTGACGGTGTTCTCGACGCATTAAAGGCACTCGGCGTCGACCCGTATACAGGTTTTTCTCAGGCAAATCAGCAGCTTTTAACACAGACGCGCCGTGACGGTGATAACAGATACATCTATGCATATAACTATTGTGACGGCTCACTCCATAATGCTGCAAACGCTGACCATGGCAACACCATCACAACCGAATTGGTTGCTGACGGTACATTTGTACCGTATGCTATCGATGCGTGGACGGGTGACGTTACAAAGGCTGAAAACTATATCCATAAAGATGGTAAAACAATACTTGAATTGACACTTGATTACGGTGATGTTGCGCTTTTTGCGCTTGAGGCAACGGAAGCAGGTGATTTAAATAACGTGAGCTATGACGGCTGCAAGCCTTCTGCAGACAGCTTTGAAATAACCGATTGGGCGCTCACCGTTGAGTCGTGGACTCCGTCGGACGAAATACTTACGCGTACAGAAACAGTTTTGGGCGTTACAACAAACGAGTACGCTTATAAGACAAATAAAACTGATATCAGTGTTACTCTTGATACTCTTAAAACATGGAATGACATCCCCGAGATCGGTAAAACCGTTTCAGGTAAGGGTAAATACAGCGCTAAATTTAATTGGGACGGTAAAGTCAGTGGCGCGTACATCGATTTTGGTAAGATAACACAGAGTATGCAGGTGTTTATTAACGGTAAAAAGACTGATAATGTCAATATGAATGTTCCTCGTCTTGATGTTTCCGACATGCTAATCAAGGGCGAGAATACCATTGAGATATACTATAGTACAAACTTGAATAACCTTCAGCTTTCACGGGGCGTCATCAAGGAAGGAGTTCTACCGTCAAACTTTCTTGGGTATAAAACAGGTTATCAAACCTACGGATTATCGCAGGCAACTGTTGTTCCTTATGTGACATTCAACGATATAGGTCACAGGTTTAATACTAAAAATTCAGGTCAGGAAGCTACCGCTGCGACCTGCCGGGAAAAGCAGAAAAACTATGTTATGTGTGATAACTGCAATGCGGTTTCCGACACTGAAACAGTCGAGGTCGGAGAGCTTGCAGAGCATTATTACGAAAACTACTTGCCCGACAATAACGCAACCTGTCAGGCAAACGGCACCGAAACAGCAAAATGTAAGTGGTGTGAAGAAACCGATACACGCGAAATCGAAGACAATAAGGCAGACCATAAGTTCGTTGAATATGTTTACAATGATGATGCCACCTGTTGTAAGGACGGTACCAAAACGGCAAAATGTATCTGGTGTGATGCTGAAGACACTGTGACAGACGCAGATTCCGCCCTCGGTCATACCGATACTACCAAAGTGTTCGGCGATGTAAAAGCGGAAAAATGGTATAACAATGCTGTTGATTACTGTTATACACACGGCTTTACAGTAGGTATAAGCAAAACAGAGTTTGGCGCGGATAACGAGATGACAAGAGCAATGTTTATCACGAGTATTGCAAGAATTGCAGGCGTAGACACGAGTAAAAACGATGTTGAAACAGTATTTACGGATGTTGAAAGCGGCAAGTGGTATACGGCAGCCATCAAATGGGCAAATGAAAATGGGGTGGTATTCGGTATAAGTGATACACAGTTTGCACCGAATGATAATATTACAAGAGAGCAGATTGTAACTATGCTTATGCGTTGGGCAAAAGCAGAGAATATCATTCTGACTCAGGATATTGAGATTACATTTACTGATAAAGATGATATTTCGGATTGGGCTAAAGAATCGGCAGAAGCTTGTGCAAAAGCAGGTATAATCAATGGATATCCCGACGGCACCTTTAGACCTGAAAAGACGGCGCTGAGGTCTGAGGCTGCTCAGATACTCTATAAATTCCATAAAAATTTTGTAAATAAATAACAATAAAGACCCGCGATGAATTTATACATCGCGGGTCTTACAATATGGTGTAAAGTCAACAACCGTATTTTTAAATTTTAACCGAGACTGAATGAACCGAAAATGAATATGCACCCCAAAAGTCAGATACCTTTGGAGTGCATATCATAAAACCTCTTTTAATTATGTATCAATCAATACATAACAGATGCGAACATTGCGCTGAGAAATACCGTATAAACTATTGTAAGCACAATTCCGGCTATCCAGCCGATAAGCGCCCATTTTCCGATTGCCTTAGCCTTTACGGGATACTGATTTTTCTGTGTAAGATAGAGTATAAGTCCGACCAGCGGAATGAAAAATGACAATATGTTGAGACCGACGCTCGGTTTGTCATCTTCTGCCGATACTGTACCCGGCATTTCTGCCACCGGCTTGCCGCATTTTACACAGATAACCGCCTCGTCTGCAATTTCCGCGCCGCAGTGTTTGCAAAACATTTTAAATCCTCCTCAGTTAGTCATAGTATTATATACTTATACAAGTATATATTCATGATATCATTATAGAAAAACAAAGTCAATACCGAGAGAATAAAATTATGCGCTGCAATAACTGCATAGCAGCCTTTTGTCAGAACAGCTGTGACAGACGTATATTTACCGATTCGTCCAGTGCGTTTGCGGTTTTTCTGACAAGCTCCTCGTCCTTGCCCTCCACCAGTATTCTGATGTACGGCTCGGTGCCTGACGGACGCACGATTATCCGACCCTTGCCGGAAAACTCGCTTTCTGCCTTTTTGATATCCTTTATAAATATGTCGTCACGCATCAGCTTTTGTTTTTGCAGGTCATCCGCCGTGACGTTTATCTGTACATTGGGATAGGGTGTGAAAATGTCATGCACCTGCACGCTGTCCATACCAAGCTCCCGCATGGCGCAGAGCAGCATCATTGCGGTCAGCTGACCGTCGCCCGTCGTTGCCTTTTCGAGAAAGATAATGTGTCCGGAATCCTCTCCGCCCAGAGAATACCCGTCCTCCAGCATTTTCTCCAGCACGTAGCGGTCGCCGACTCCGGTCAGCGGCACGTCAATTCCGTTTTCCTTCATGAGATTTATAAGCCCCATGTTGGACATGATTGTAGCTACAAGAGCGTTGTTTTTCAGCCTGTTTTTCTGTTTGAGATACAGGGCAATAACCGCCATTATCTTGTCTCCGCCAATCGGTCTGCCGCGGCTGTCCACGGCAAGGCACCTGTCCGCGTCGCCGTCGAAGGCAAAGCCGATGTCGGCGCCCTTACGGGCGACAATTTCGCCTAAAACCTCGATATGCGTTGACCCGCAGTTTGCGTTTATGTTCATGCCGTTGGGGTGGTTTGAATATATCTTCGGTATTATCCCGAAGCTCTCAAAAATTTCCTGCGCCGTTTTGGACGCCGCGCCGTTGGAGCAGTCAAGAATGACGTTGTAGCCCGAAATATCTGTTTCCAGCGCGTCCTTTATATGGCAGCAGTATATGTCCTTGGCACTGAAATCGTAGCTCAGCCTGCCCATTTTTTCGCAGGGCTTCAGCTCAAAATTATCCAGCAGCTTTTCGATTTCCTCCTCCTTTTCATCGGGCAGCTTGATGCCGCCCTTGGAGATGACCTTAAGCCCGTTGTATTCGTAAGGGTTGTGTGAGGCTGAAATCATAATCCCTGCCTCGGCGCCGAGCCTGTCGATGAGAAATGCAAGCGCGGGCGTCGGCAAAACGCCTATATGCACAACGTCAATGCCCGAATAGCACAGCCCCGAAATGAGTGCGCCCGCCAGCATATCCTTGGAAATTCTGGTGTCGCTGCCCACCAGCATTCTTGCATTGGGCGCGTCCTTTTTTATAATGTATCCCGTGCTCGCTCCGACCCTGAAGGCAAGGTCGGCAGTGAGCGCTTTGTTTGCAATTCCGCGGATTCCGTCCGTTCCGAAATATCTTCCCATATAAATGTCTCCTTATTCAACCGTGACGCTTTTGGCAAGGTTTCTCGGCTTGTCAACATCGTTGCCGCGTCCGTCGGCTATGTGATATGCGTAAAGCTGGAGCGGAACATTGGCAATTATAGGCGCCAAAAGCTCGCTCGGTGCCTCGATTATAATTTTATCTTTGCAAAAATCGCTTACGTCAACATCGTCATAGGTCACGCATATGACCGCCGCTCCGCGAGAGGCAACCTCCTTAATGTTGGACACGGTTTTTGCAATCCGCGCCCGCTCGGTCATAACAGCAATAACGGGCGTTCCGTCAACTACAAGAGATATGGTCCCGTGCTTGAGCTCGCCCGCAGCGTAGCTTTCGCTGTGAACGTATGAAATCTCCTTGAGCTTGAGTGACGCCTCCGTGCATACGCAGTAATCCTGACCGCGCCCGATATAAAACTGATGCTCCGCCTCAAGGTTTTTCTGAGCAAGCGCACGGCATATGCTGTCAGATTCGAGCGCCTTTTCTATATATTCGGGCAGCTTATCCAAAGATGAAACCTGCTTTGTATATTCTTCCTCAGAAAGCTTTGACCCGGCAAGCTTCAGCGCTATCATTTCAAGCACTGCCGCCTGACACAGGTATGCCTTTGTTGTTGCAACGCAGATCTCCGGTCCCGCATAGGTGTAAATCACGTCGTCAGCCTCGCGCGACAGTGTGCTGCCCCACACGTTTACTATTCCGAGCGTGCGCACACCCGCGGATTTTGCAAGGCGCACTGCGGCAAGCGTGTCCGCCGTCTCTCCCGACTGGGAAATGGCTATTACCACATCGTCACTGCCCAAGATCGGATTATCGTAGCGGAATTCACTTGCAATCTCCACCGATACCGGTATGCGCGCCAGCTTTTCAATCGCAAACTTTCCCAAAAGCGCCGCGTGCATTGCCGAGCCGCAGGCGACAATATAAATTTTGCCCTTGATGTCAAAATCAAACGAACAGCTCTCAAAGAGCTCGGTTCCGTTTTTGTATGCGCCTACCGTGGCGCTGATTACTGCCGGCTGCTCGTAAATCTCCTTGAGCATGAAATGCTTGTAGCCGCCTTTCTGCGCACTCTGTTCGTCCCATGTCGCGGTCAGGAGTTCTTTTTTCAGCTCTTGTCCGTCTTTTGCAAAAAAACGCACGCTGTCCTTTGTTATTACCGCCGCCTCGTCCTCGTCTGCAAGGTAATAGCTTTTTGTGTAGGGCAGAATTGCCGGTATGTCGGAGGCGATGAAGTTCTCGCCCTCGCCTACGCCGATAATAAGCGGGCTGTCCCGGCGCACGGCATAGATTGTACCGGGACGGTCGGAAAATATGATTCCCAGCGCAAACGAGCCGCGCATTTTGGAAATGGCGCCGTAAATTGCGCTCAGCGGGTCGCCGTCGTACATGCTTTCAATCAGCATGGCGCCGATTTCCGTGTCTGTCTGTGATACCGGATAAAGACCCTTTGAGGCAAGCTCCTCCTTCAGCTCAAGATAGTTTTCTATTATTCCGTTGTGGACAATCGTAACACGCCTGCCGCCGCTGTGGGGATGCGAGTTTACATCGCTCGGCTCGCCGTGCGTTGCCCAGCGCGTATGTCCGATTCCGCAGTGCGAATCGGAAAAATCAACGCTTTGTACCTTTTTTTCAAGCTCCTCCACTTTTCCGCGCTTTTTGCATATGACCGTTTCGCCGGCGCGGCTTACGGCAATTCCCGCCGAGTCGTAGCCGCGGTACTCCAGCTTTTTAAGTCCCTGTATCAAAATTTCGGGTGCATATCCGTCACCCGTGTAGCCTATTATTCCGCACATAAAAATTCCTCCGAGTAATTTATCACTTTTTTATCATGCCGGGCATTTTCTGCGCGACATAATTTTCCTTTGTCGTCTGTCTTTGCCTTGCAATGGCAAAGCTTTCGGGAGGTATTTCTTCGGTTATCGTGCTGCCTGCCGCGATAAAGGCGTTGTCGCCGACTGTAACGGGCGCCACAAGATTTGTGTTGCAGCCGATAAAGACGTTGTCGCCTATGACGGTGCGGTGCTTTTTTATTCCGTCGTAGTTTACGGTGACCGTTCCGCAGCCGAAGTTGACGCCGCCGCCCACATCGCTGTCGCCTACGTAGGTGAGATGAGATATTTTTGTCCCGTCGCCTATGACGGAGTTTTTGATTTCCACAAAGTCTCCCACTCTTGCGCCGTTTCCGATTTGTGAGCCGGGGCGCACGTACGCAAACGGTCCCACCGTGCAGCCCGCGCCTATTCTGCTGTTCAGTATAATGCCCGACGTTACGGCGGTGTTGTCGTTGATGATGCTGTCTTCTATGCGCGAAGCCCCTGTAACTGTGCAGTCGCTTCCGATTACCGTTTCACCCGCAATGCGCACGCCGTTGCCGATATAGCTTCCGCCTCCGATTACGGCGAGCGGGGAAATCATGACTCCGTCGGCGCTTTCCGTATATACATTATTTTTGCACAGCGCGGTATATACCGCTTTTTTGCGCTCGCTCAGAATATCGGCAAAGCTGTCAGCCGTAATTTTACGGGCTTTGATAACCTGCGTGTTGCTTATTGCCGAAATCTCCTCAAATTCCATCGGAGACAAAATAAACGCTCCCGCAAATTCTCCGTTTTCGGTAACATATCTGATATTTTCACGTACGCAAAAATCCGGAAACAGCTTCTGGTCGCTTTCAATCGCCGTGTCCTCGGCAATGCACAAAAATGCTCCGTCTCCGTTATTATTAAGTTCCGACATGCGCTCCAAAACCGAGCCGCCGTCAATTATCTCAACACTTTTAACGTCATTGTCATATAGAGTCTTTTTCGCAAAATCGCAGAGTAAACCCTGAGCCGACGCTGCACGCGGCACGCCCGAAAAGACTCCGCTGAATATAAAACCCGTAACTGTCATAAAATACTCCCGTATAATATAACACTTTTCCACACAGGCAATACAGCTATCATATTTTATCGTTATTTGCCCGTGTTGTCAAGTGCAAATGCTTTTGCATTGTTAGTATTACCAAATATGACTGATGAAATTTATACATATTCAATAAATTTTCGGAATTGAAAGAGTTTTATTGTGAAAAATGCCATATTTCCATTGACTTTTAACAGCGGATAAAATATAATATCATTGTATTATACTTTGTATAACTACGTTTCTTAATTGACTGGGAGGTTTTATATCATGTCAAAAACTAAAAAGCTGACGTCGATATTCCTTGCGGCGGTAATGATTTGCTCATTGCTTTCCGGCTTCTGCCTCACAAGCGCAGCCGACGCTTCGGATGTTGACAAACTCATTTATACGCCGTTTAGCGCGGTTGCCACTAACCCCGGTTACGGCAGTACCGCACCGTCCGGTGTTATTTTTGTAAGCCCCTCGTGGAAAAATGTTGACGATGACACCTGGGTTTACATGAATTTTAACGGTGAAATTTATAAGGCAATTAAGGGTGTAAATGCGTTTGGCAAAATCAGTGACGCGCTTGACACCGCAGGTGTTGCCAATATGAAGATAAAGCTCGGCGCGGGTACATATACCGAGGATCTTACGCTAAATCTGAACGGACTTAAATTTTACGGGAACTATGCCGGCGTCAACCCCAACGTAATGGGCGCTAACGCATATACCATGAATCTCAACCCCGAGCGCAATCCCGAGCTTGAGAGTATTATAAAGGATTCGCACTGGACATGGACAATAAACTCCAACAATATCACCATTGACGGTGTTACGGTTCAGACAACCGTAAGCGGCAAATGTTTTGACATTGCCGTTTCGGGACAGACCAGTGAGTATTTTTATTTTTACAATAACATTGTAAACGGCTGTACCATCAGTCCTGTTTTTAATGCCAACCGCGGTACCAGCGTAGGTACATACCTCAAGTATAACCGTTTTACAAAAAATACGGGTACGATTTTCCAGGGCGGCGGCGCGATGAACGACACCGTTATGGACAATAACTACTTTGAGGGCAACAGCGGTATACTTTATGCCTTTACATCCTGCGGTGCAAACGGACAGGAAACTCTCAATTCCTTTTCCAATAATATAGTAAACAACTGCACTAAGGGTCTGAACTTTGACTATAACAACTCAAACTTCGGTGCAAACCTTGACTATAAGCGCATTGTCGGAAATATGTTCTATAACACAGGCAGCGACTCGAAATACATTATCCGAGGCAATTATACATTGGAGTACTTTAAGAATGTAGATGATGAAGCTCCGGTAGATTGTAACGACCCCGGATGTAAAACCTTTATCAGTGACAATATATTCCAGAACATTCAGACCGGTGTTACGCCGGTTAAGCTGGACGGCGGCGGAAACCTTACCGGCAGAACGGTAAACTTTGTTGCCTCAGTTGTCAACAACAAGTTCTTATATGCCGTATCCAACACGGCAAACCGTATTGCGGTTGCATCTACGCTTATAGGCACGGTTGATGCGTCGCATAACCTGTTCGGTACCGCAAATGCCAACGGTACTGTCAAGGTGGATAATCCGACCGATACCATGTTTAACGTAAATGATGATACACGCATTATAACGATGCCGTATTATCTTGATGCTGACATGACGACGCTCAGCGGCGGAATCGAACTGAAGCCCGCCGGTAAAAGAACGCTTATGGCTAACGGTTTTGACACCGATAAAGATTTTTCAGTCGATAATTCAAAAACAACCGTTACGGCATGGGCTGCCGAAGGTAAAGAGACGGTTGACTTTAACGGTGCGGTTACGGGCGCCGATTATGTAATGTACAGCGACTTTATGCTTACAGAGCCGGTACCCGAAAACAAGCTTGATATACTTGACACTACGACAAGAGCCTTCCTTGTTGCGACCGACGCGCTTACCGGAATGTCGGTCAAATATAACGTAGTGGTTCAGGCTGAAACCGATAAGACAAAGGCAGACCTCAGATACGTTATCGACGGTTCTACAATGGCTGAGCTTGAGGGATATACCGTTGACGGAACAAATGTTAGTATAAATCTTGATTCTAAATATCTGTACTTCCCGTTCTCGCTCAGAGTTTCGCCGTCTGCAACGTATCAGTTATTTACCGACGAGGCGATGACTGCTCTGTATAACAACCCGACCGATTATATTGAGCCGAACAAAGAGCTGGTGCTCTATGCAAAGATTACATCCGGCGACGGAAATACCACTAATGTTTACAGAATAACCATCAACAGACCCGGTACGCCGGATCATGATGCAAGAATTATCTCCGTTATATCTCCCGAGCAGGATATACTGGTATTCAACAATGAGAGAAAATCTATTTCCTACCGTCCGTTTGCGATGATAGATTCCGCAACCTTTGATTTTGTTGTTTCAACAAATGCTACGTACGAAATTTATAAAAACTACAATTCTTCGACGGGCGAGCTTTCCGAGCTTCTGTCCAAGCAGGGCGACGTTAAAGAAATCCCCATCGGCGACGGTATTTCATATTTCTATGTAAAGGTTACAAGCAGCTTCGGATTTTCTCAGGTATATGACCTTGTTGTATATAACGATGTAAAATCCTCCGATAACGTAATTACCGGTATTACCGGTATGACCGATGTTCCGATAGAGAACAATGTAATTTATCTTGAAATTTCTTCAACGCTGACGGCTGTCAACGCGCATTTCGAAACCAATGTGTTTGCTGATGTCCGTGTGTATGCCGATGAGGCGAAGACCTACGCGCTTAAACCTGCTTCTACCTATACGACCGTAAACAACAGAGAGGTTGAAGTTCGTACTTTCCGTATGGGCGCCACTTGTCAGGTATCTTACTTCTACGTTGATGTAATAGCCGAAACGGGCGATGTAAACAGCTACAAGGTTATTATTACAAAGGGCGCTACCTCCGTTCCCTTTACCGATATTGACAATCATTGGTCTAAGGAGTATGTTTTGGAGGCGGCACGCATAGGTATTGTCGGCGGTTATCATGATGCCGACACCGACACATATACGTTTGGGCCGAACAGATTTGCAACCCGTCAGGAAGTTGCAGCTATGTTCTGCCGTATGATGGGTATAGATCCTCTGTCTTTTAACGGTGAGGTTCTGTCAGGCGTTTACGAGGATGCCGACGATATTTCCGAGTGGGCTTATAACTATGTTAAGGCTGCTTACTTCCTTAAAATTATGACCGGTTCCAAGAACCTTGAGGGCGATCAGGTATTTAACTGCAAGGCAAATATCACCCGTCAGGAGTTCTTCCAGGCGATGAGCAATTTGCTGAGTCTTGATACCGCAGCTGCTGCGAGCCAGGATCTGTCAGGCTTTAAGGATGCCGATAAAGTCAGCAACTGGGCGGTTCCCGCAACAAAGGCTGTCGTTAAGGCAGGTATTATTGAGGGCGCGGACGGTTACCTTATGCCTAAGGATAATATAAAACGCGGTGAGATTGCAAAAATTGTTTCGATGATAAATATTATTGCAGTCGATGTTAAGTAACCGTTTAAAATGAAAGTTAAATAGCTTTGCAAATCCCCTGCTGCCGTAAAACGGCAGCAGGGGATTTTGTTCTATTAAGATTTATATAAAAATTTGGTTTTTCTATTGACAAATTCAAAAACAGTGATATAATACATTTGAACAATAATTCAAATATAATTATAAAGCAGGTGAATTATGAAAGATATAAATATAAATAAAAATGATATACTTCCAAGCTGCGAGTATACGCATGCACATACAGAGCTTTTGGAACGGGTGAACAGAAGCATGCCCGATACCGACTCGCTGTATGACTTGGCGGAGCTTTTTAAAATTTTCGGTGACAGTACGCGGGTGCGCATACTTTTTGTTTTGCTGGAGTCTGAGATGTGCGTATGCGACCTTGCCCAAATTCTCGGCATGACGGTTTCCGCGATTTCTCACCAGCTGCGTGTTTTGAAGGCGGCTGACCTTGTCAGATACCGCCGCGACGGAAAAACGGTATTCTATTCACTGGCAGACGACCATGTTAAAAGCATTTTGAGCCAGGGAATTGAACATATAAATGAATGAGCGTGAATTTCGATGCTTTGCGTAAAAACCGAAATACGCGCGATGAAAGCATCGGACACTGCCCGAATAATTGATAAGGAGAAAACACTATGAAAAAAACATATGTCCTGGATGAGATTGACTGCGCAAACTGCGCTTCAAAGCTGGAGAATGCTATCTCAAAAATAGACGGCGTGAATTCTGCAAGCATTAACTTTTTTGCGCAGAAGCTAACCGTGGATATAGATGACAAGCGGTTTGACGACGTAATGAAAAACGTGCTGAAAACGGCTAAGAAGCTTGAGCCGGATTGTAAAATAGTGATGTGAGCATATGAGACGTAAACATAAAATAATGCTGGCGCGGATAATCGTGTCACTGTCGGTTTTTGCCGCCGCGATGATACTTGCCGGCGTAAAAATAATAACAAGTGAGTATCTGTATGCGGGGCTTTTGCTTGTATCCTATTTTACTGTTGGCTGGGATATTCTTTGGCGTGCTGTCTGCAATATTGCGCACGGCAAGGTCTTTGATGAGAATTTTTTGATGTCGATTGCTACTGTCGGCGCTGTAATAACCGGCGAATATCCCGAAGCGGTATTTGTAATGATTTTTTATCAGGTCGGAGAGCTGTTTCAGAGCATTGCAGTCGGCAAAAGCCGAAAATCCATTGCGTCACTTATGGAAATCCGTCCTGACAGTGCTGTTGTCGAGTGCGACGGAAAAACAGAGACGGTAGATCCCTTTGATGTGCGTGTCGGCGAAATTATTGTTGTGCGTCCAGGTGAGAAAATACCGCTTGACGGCGTAATTATCGAGGGTAGCAGCAGTATAAACACCGTTGCTCTGACAGGCGAGAGCGCTCCTGGCGACGTGTCGGTCGGTGACAGTGTGATGAGCGGCTGTGTCAATCTGACCGGGCTTTTACGAATAAAGGTCAGCCGTGAATTTCAGGAGTCCACTGTTTCCAAGATTTTGGAGCTTGTGGAAAACTCCGGCGCCAATAAATCTAAAAGCGAAAATTTTATAACAAGGTTTGCGCGAATATATACGCCGATTGTAGTTGTTGCGGCTTGCTTTATTGCGGTTGCTTTACCTCTGATAACGGGTGCCGGGGATATTTCGGTATGGAAAAGCTGGATTTACCGTGCGATGTCCTTTCTCGTAGTTTCATGTCCCTGCGCGCTTGTTATTTCTGTTCCGATGTCCTTTTTCGGCGGCATAGGCGGTATGTCCCGCTGCGGAATTCTTGTAAAGGGTTCAAACTACCTGGAAGCGCTCGCTAAATGCGATACGTTTGTATTTGATAAAACGGGTACTCTCACACGCGGCAGCTTTGAGGTGACCGGGGTGTACCCTGCAAAAGAGAACTATGAAAAAGCCGAGCTGCTGAGCTTGGGCGCGCTTTGTGAGAGCGCGTCTACCCACCCGATTGCACAGGCAATATGCTCTGCCGCAAAAGCGTATAGGGATATAGATAAGACAAGTATCGGAAGCATCGAGGAGCTTGCGGGCTACGGAATACACGCCGTAATCGACGGAAGAGACGTTTATGCCGGCAACTTGCGCCTGATGGAAAAAATAAATGTAAAGGTTAAGCCTGCGGAGGAAATCGGCACTGTTGTGTATATTGCACGTACGGATGAATACTTGGGCTGCATACTGCTGAACGACACGTTGAAATCAGATTCAAAAGATGCAATAGCCGCGTTGAAAGAGCAGGGTGTGCGGCGCGTTGTAATGCTGACAGGCGATAAAAAAGATGTAGCTGACAGCGTTGCGGCACAGCTTGGCGTTACAGAGCATTATTCCCAGCTTTTGCCCGCGGATAAGGTTTCTCAGGTGGAAAGGCTGCTGGAGGGTGCAAACGGGCAGCTTGCTTTTGTAGGCGACGGAATAAACGACGCCCCGGTACTGGCGCGGGCTGATGTGGGGATTGCCATGGGCGCTCTCGGAACGGATGCGGCTATTGAGGCGGCAGACATTGTGCTTATGGATGACAAGCCGTCGAAAATACCCCTGGCAATAAAAGCTGCAAAGCGCACGCTTGACATTGTAAAGCAGAATATTATTTTTGTGCTTGCCGTCAAGATTATTATACTTATGCTTGTTGCGCTCGGTCTTGCCGGAATGTGGGCGGCAGTGTTTGCCGACGTCGGCGTTGCTGTAATTGCAATACTGAATGCCATGCGCGCGATGAAAATAAATAAATAAAATTCCCCCGACTGCTGATTTCGGTCGGGGGAAAATTTTTTATCGGAAAAGTGTTAAGAGCTTAGTGAAGCGGCAAAATTATTACAGCATACATTCGAGCTGACAATCGCACGGTTCTTTTTGTACGAGCTCTGCGTTGTATTCCTGTGCTTCCTTGCAGCCCATTGCACTGTAAAAGCTTTGGCTTTCAACTGCGGAATGTGCTGAGATATACAGCCGCTCGGCGCCGCGGTCTCTTGCCCATTCCTTAGCCTTTTCAAACAGTATCCTGCCTATACCGTTTCTTCGGAGCTCTCTTGATACAAATATATGTGAAAGGTCAAGATATCTGCAAACGGTTCCGAAAAATTCAGGGGTTACGGAGACAAAGCCCTTCAGCTGTCCGTACACGAATGCACCGTATATAAATCCGTTGTTTTCCGCGTTTGCTTTCAGCTGGGCAACAAGCAGAGAAATATCTTCACTGCTCCAGTCATCTGTAAACTCTATATCGTGTACTGTCCATATCCCGTCTGTCTTGCGACGGCATTTTGTGACCTGCTGAAACCTGTCAAAATGCTCGAATAACGTCAAATTTATTTCTTCTTTTTTTATTTCTCTGTAAATTGGTTCCAATTTATGTTTCCTCAAACTGGCTGTTGTACAGCTTGGCATAAAATCCGTTTTTCTGCAGCAGGTCGGTATGGTTTCCCTGCTCTATAATATTGCCGTCCCGCATGACAAGAATAACGTCAGCCTCGCGTATGGTTGAAAGCCTGTGTGCTACGATAAAGGTGGTGCGACCCTCCATCATGCGCGCAAATGCTTTCTGAATACGAACTTCGGTTCTTGTGTCTATTGAGCTTGTCGCCTCGTCAAGTATCAGCATGGGCGGCAGGCACAGCATAATCCGCGTTATGCACAAAAGCTGCCGCTGACCCTGTGACAGACCCTCGCCGCCTTCTGATATTACGGTGTCATAGCCTTTCGGCAGCCGCTTTATAAAGCTGTGTGAGTGCGCCGCCTTTGCCGCGGCAACGACCTCTTCGTCTGACGCATCAGGCTTACCCATCACAATGTTTTCGCGTATCGTACCGGTCTTCAGCCATGTGTCCTGAAGTACCATGCCGTAAGAGCGGCGCAGACTTCGGCGGGTCAGCTTTTGAATGTTTTCTCCGTCTACCGTGATATTACCCCTGTCAACATCATAAAAGCGCATGAGCAGATTTATTACCGTCGTTTTTCCGCAGCCTGTCGGTCCGACGATTGCAATGCGCTGATCGCTTTTTACATTCAGATTCAGATCCTTTATAAGCTCGCGCTCGGGCGAGTAAGAAAAGCTTACGTTTTCAAGCTCCACATTGCCTTGGGTATCTTTCAGTACGAGTGAGCCGTCAGCCGACTGAGGTTGTTCATGAATAAGCTCAAACAGCCGTGCCGCGCACGCCAGCGCATTCTGGAACTCGGTTATGACTCCCGAAATTTCATTGAACGGCTTTGTGTACTGGTTGGCGTAGCTTAAAAAGCAGGTGAGAGAGCCGATGGAAATTCCGCCGCCGACGGCAATCAGCGCGCCGCCCAGACCGACCCCCGTATAAACAAGACTATTGATAAAGCGTGTGCAGGGATTTGTCAGTGAGGAGTAAAAGGTCGCGCGCAGCGAGCACTTTTCCAGACGATCGTTAATCTCGTCGAATTTTTCAATACTCGGCTTTTCGCGGGAAAATGCCTTGACCGTTTTCTGATTTCCGATTATCTCGTCAATAAAAGCGGTTTGCTCGCCGCGGGTCTGCGATTGCTCGCGAAACATGGAATAGGTGCGTTTTGCGATAAACTTTGCCATGAAAAAGGACAGCGGCGTAAGCACGACGACGATAAAGGTTATGCCGACATGTATGGTCAGCATGAATATCAGTGTTCCGATAATAGTTACAATGCCTGTAAAAAGCTGAGTAAATCCGAGCAGCAGTCCGTCCGCAAACTGGTCTGCGTCGGCGATGACGCGGCTGACAATCTCCCCGGACGGGTGAGAATCAAGATAGGCAAAGGGCAGCTCCTGTATTTTTTCAAAAGCCGCGTTTCTGATATCCCTCACGGTTTTGAAGGTGATGCGGTTGTTAATTGTGTTGATGAGCCACTGTAAAACCGCAGTTGTGCATGCGACTATAATTACCTCAATCAATATCGGCTTCAGATGCACAAAATCAACTCTGCCCGCGCCGACAATACAGTCAATGCCGCGTCCTATTAGAATGGGAATGTACAGTGTTGAGACAACAGACGCTGCGGAAAACAGCACGGACAGAATAATCAAAACGGTGTATGGCTTGAGGTATATAAAAATTTCTCTGAGAGTGCTTCTGTTTTTCATGCGTTTGAGCTCTCCTTTTTGTACTGAGAATCATAAATTTCCCGATACACGTCACAGCTTTCGAGCAGCTGACTGTGCGTACCGATGCCGACTGCGTACCCGTCGTCCAGGACAATTATAATGTCGGCGTGCTTTATGGAGGAGGTGCGCTGGGACACGATAAACACGGTAGGCTTATTGTCGATGTTTTTAAGCGCCGTCCTCAGCTTTGCATCTGTTGCAAAGTCAAGCGCAGATGAGCTGTCGTCAAGTATAAGTATATCGGCGTTTTTCGTAAGCGCGCGGGCAATCGTCAGTCGCTGGCGCTGACCTCCGGACAGGTTACGCCCGCCTTGCTCGATAATGCTGTCCAGTCCGTTTTCCTTTGACTTAATAATATCAGTCGCCTGCGCCGTCTCAAGCGCTTTGTATATTTCTTCGTCCGTGGCTTTTGCATTGCCCCAGCGCATATTGTCGCGGATTGTGCCTGAAAACAGCACTGCGCGCTGAGGCACGACGGCAACATTTTTTCTGAGCGAATCGGTGTCAATGTCGTTTATATTCTGACCGTTTATTAAAATTTCACCTGAGCTTGCCCGGTAAAACGCCGGAATGAGGTTAGTCAGCGAGCTTTTGCCCGAGCCCGTGCCGCCTATAATGCCGACGGTCTGACCGCTTTTTACTTTAAAGCTGATATTTGTCAGCGTGTTATCGCCCGCTTCATCATAACGAAGAGATACGTTTTTGAATTCAATATCGCCGCCTTTTTTCATGGGCATGCTGCCTGTATGCTCCGAGCCCGAAATTTCAAGTATGTCTCCGATGCGTCTGGCACATGCAACCGATTTTGTGATATTTATGATAAGTGAAGCAAATTTTATAAGCTCAATGAGAATCTGTGACATATAGTTGTAAAGCGCAACAACCTCTCCGGAGCTTAAAACGCCCGAATTTACGCGCAGCGCGCCTGTGTATATGAGCCATACCGTCGCGGCGTTTATTATGGCGTAGGTCATCGGGTTCATGAGCGCCGAAACGCGCCCGACAAAGCGCTGCACTGCGGTCAGCCCGTCGTTTTTGTTCTCAAATGCAGCTTTTTCCCTGTCCTCCAGCGCGAATGCGCGGATTACCCGCGCGCCCGTCAGATTTTCGCGCGTTGTCTGCGTGACCTCATCAAGCCGGGACTGAACCTTTTTATACAGCGGAATGGATATCAGCATTATGCCGAAAACAATAATTGACAAAACGGGAATTGCCGCCGCAAAAATCAGCGCGCTTTTGACATCGATTGTAAACGCCATCACCATGGCGCCCAGCACTACAAACGGAGAGCGCAGCAGCAGGCGCAGCGTGAGATTGACGCCGGTCTGAACCTGATTCATGTCGCTTGTCATGCGGGTGATTACGGTAGCCGTACCCAGCTTGTCCAGCTTTGCGTATGAAAAGCTCTGAATTTTGTCAAACAGGGCGTGCCGCAGCTTTTTTGTAAAGCCGACTGCGGCGCGCGCGGCAAAATACTGTGCCGTTACGGAGCAGATAAGTCCTATAAGACCCAAAGCAGCCATAATAATGCACATTTTTATGATATACGGTTTATCGCCGTTTTTAATGCCGACGTCTATTATTGATGCAACAACGAGCGGAATCAGCAGCTCAAAGCTTGCCTCCAGCAGCTTGAAAAGCGGACCAAGTATACACTGGAGTGTATAGCCTTTAAAATATTTCAATAGCTTTTTCACAAAATTCTCCTTATATAAATAATCAATTTTTGCCTCCCGTAATATCGGCACGGTCAAAATTTATTTTTATATCTGTTACTATTTTGTCCGTATCCTGTGCGCGGCACACCGAAAACAGATATTTTTTATTGAGCTTGGAGCCGTCAAACATATATACGGTTTTTTTCGCGTTTTTTATCATGGCTTGCCGCAGCTGAGTTTCCGCTTCCGAAAAATCAGTTATTTCGCCCGCCTCGGTAATACCCTGCGTCGAAAAGAACATTATATCGGCGTTTAGATTTGATACTGCATTCACGGCAAGCGAGCCGACCAGTGCAAATGAATTCTCCAGAAGCATGCCGCCTGTCGAATAGCAGCGTATATGCCTGTCCTTTAGCTGTATCAGCGCGCGGATACTGTTTGTTATAAATGTAAGGTTTTGCTCCGGATAAACAAAATCCACTATGTGCAGTGCCGTTGAAGACGCATCCAAAAACACGGTGTCGCCGTTTTTGAGCTCACCCGCGGCGCGGCGCGCAAGCGCACCCTTTACATCCGTGTTGGAATTTTCCCGTACCTCAAGCGGCACCTCCCTGTTTAAGTGGGAAGGCACGGACACCCCGCCGTAGCATCGCGTTACAAGTCCTTCGCCCTCAAGCATGTCAAGGTCACGCCGTACCGTAATCGGAGATACAAACAGTCTTTCTGCTAAAAACTTTACCGTGCAGTACTTCTTTTGTGTTATTATATCCAGCATTTTTCGCTGTCGTTCTGTTTTGAGCATTTTTGTTCTTTCCTGAATTAATTAGTGCTTTTTTGTGATTGTTTTTCAATGTAAAGTACACTGATTGACAATGTTGTGCTTGGGGGCGTATCATTATATACACAACGTGTTCATTGTAGCACTCAAACAATCAAAAGTCAATGAAAGGAATACAGTCATTATGAAAATAATAACAATAATCGGCGCAGGTATGATGGGCTCGGCAATGAGCTTTCCGGCAAGTGATAACGGGTATGAGGTTCATCTTGTCGGCACTCCGCTTGACCGCAGCATTATCTCGCGTGCCGCGCAGGACGGATATCATGAAACGCTCAAATGCCGTCTGCCCGAAAATGTTAAGTGCTATCAGATTGATGAGATGGCTGATGCCGTGCGCGGAGCACAGCTGATAATCGGCGGTGTTTCCAGCTTCGGGATTGACTGGTTTGCGCAGAGTGTGCTGCCGTGCCTTGATGACGGCGTGCCGTTGCTTTTTATAACAAAGGGCTTGAAATCGGATGAAAACGGCGCGCTCATTCCGTTTCCCGTATGGCTGAAAAGCCTTGACGCGGGCAAAAATAAGTCAATAAATGCAGTCGGCGGTCCCTGCATCAGCTTTGAGCTTGCGGGGCGGCAGCATACAGAGGTCGCGTTCTGCGGCAGTGATTTAAGCACTTTGGAGAGCATTAAGCAAATGCTGGCAACGGATTACTACCATATAACGCCTACAACCGATATCTGCGGAATCGAGACTGCGGTCGCCATGAAAAATGCGTATGCAATGGGCGTGTCGCTTGCTGTCGGTCTGGCACAAAGGGATAAAGACGACGCACCCGAAATGTATAATCCGCAGGCGGGACTGTTTTACCAGAGCACAAAGGAAATGAGCTCTATTATAAAAAGTGCCGGCGGCGGTGAAAACGCGGTATTTTTCGGTGCGGGCGATCTGTACGTCACGGTGTTCGGCGGCAGGACGCGCAGGCTGGGCACGCTTTTTGGCAGGGGATATACATATAAACAGGCATCAGAGGTGCTTTCCGGCGTGACGCTGGAGTCGGTTGCAATAACAAAGGTTGTATGCAGTGCGCTTAAAAGGAAAGGAGAGCTTAAAAAGTATCCGCTGCTGCGGTATTTGAATTCGCTTATAAATGATGAGCCGCGCACGGACATTCCGTGGGACTCTTTTTGCGGATAGAAAATTAACCGACCTTGGGGTATTTATACTCCGAGGTCGGTTTTTATTAAGAAAAACCACAGGATAAAAGGGGAAGCAGCCGGAGAGGCGGCTGCGCGCAAAGCCGGACATAAATTAAAACCATGTCCGGCAAAGCTTTAGGATTCTATGCTGCCTGCGGTTTTGTCTTACCCGTAATTTTTGCCGTCACGGCTTTTATACAGCGGTGCAGTGTGTGTATATCGCGTCTCAAACATTCGCGGCGAGCTTTCAGAATCATTTTTATCGCACGGCGCATATGCCTGTCGTAACATCCGTTTTGCAGCTCGCTTATCACCTTCAGACCGTGTCGGCGGACGTTAAAGCCGTTTTCCGTAAATATCTCCACCAGCATCGGCACAAAAAAGCCGGAACGCAGATTTGCACCGTAAAGACTGCAATACCCCTCTAAAACTATTCCGAGCACACATTCTCCTATTTCGTTCACTGCATTCGGATCGGCGCCCATATCAAACAGTCTTTTGATTTTTGAAAATGAAGGTATGTCCTTTACACATTCGCTTATCAGTACTCTTTCTATATTTCCTATTCTTTTGACAGCCATTTTCTGTTCCTCCGTTTTATTTATGTCTGTATTTTACAGCAAAATATGTCCTTTAAACCGGACATATGATAAAAAATTTTATTTGACATTGTAACCTATATGTTATAAAATAGGTGACAATATAATGTAATGCAATGCGGAGGATAACCGAATGAATGTAAAAAGAATATGTAAAATAGGGATACTTTCGGCGCTTATTGCGCTGTGTGCGTGGATAACGATACCGGGACCGGTACCTTTTACGCTTCAGACATTCGCAGTATTTCTGGCAATAATGCTGCTGGGCTGGAAAGACGGTTTTTTTGCTGTTGACGTTTATGTCGTGCTGGGAGTTGCAGGTCTGCCGGTTTTTTCGGGCTTTCGCTCGGGGATAGGCGTTTTGCTCGGAGCTACGGGCGGATATATTGTCGGCTTTTTGCTGGCTCCCTTTATTATGCTTCCGTTTGAGAGGCGGGGAAGGGCGGCGCGTATTCTGTCGGCGGCAGCGGCGCTTGTCGCGTGCTATGTATTCGGGACGCTTTGGTATGCGTTTGTCTATATGTCCGGCGGAAAGGAATTTGATATTTTGTCGGTACTGCTTGCCTGCGTAGTTCCCTTTATTATTCCCGACGTTATCAAAATAGCTCTTTCTTTTGCTGTTTCGGAAAGATTAAGGGATAAAATATAGCTCTTATGCATATTATGTGCATAAATATACAGGGACGCAGCTGAATGAATAAAAAATTTATGAATAATTTGTGTAAAAGCTATTGACAAACTGAATATTATGCATTATAATACATTTGTTATTAAGGGAATATGCAAAAGGAGAATTTAATATGAAAATTATGAAAAAGCTTATTGCAGCGGCTGCTCTTGCGGCACTTACGCTCTGCCTGCTTGCGGGCTGTGCGGAAAAGACGCCGGCAGGCGGCGATACAAAGAAAACGCTTGTTATGGCGACAAACGCTCAGTTTCCTCCTTATGAATACTATGACGGTGACAATATCGTAGGTATTGACGCGGAGGTTGCGGCTCTTATTGCCGAAAAGCTCGGAATGGAGCTGGAAATTGCGGATATTGAGTTTGACTCTATTGTTCCCGGCGTTCAGACGGGTAAGTATGATATGGGCATGGCAGGCATGACGGTAAGAGAGGATCGTCTTGAGAAGGTAAACTTCACATCCTCCTATGCCAAGGGTGTTCAGGTTGTTATCGTTAAAGAGGGCAGCGATATTGCGTCTATCGATGACCTTGAGGGCAAGACAATCGGTGCCCAGCAGGGAACGACCGGTGCGATTTACGCAGCGGACGATTACGGTGCTGAAAATGTTACAACCTATGCCAGCGGCAACCTTGCCGTTGAGGGACTCAAAACGGGCAAGGTAGACTGCGTTATTATAGACAATGAGCCTGCAAAGGCATATGTTAAGGCAAACGAGGGTCTTAAAATTCTTGACACCGAGTATGCAAACGAGGATTATGCAATAGCGATTGCCAAGGAAAACACCGAGCTTATGGATAAGGTCAATTCGGCGCTTGAGGAGCTTATCGCGGACGGCGAGCTTCAGAAGATTATTGACAAATATATCCCCGCAGAGTAATCTTGCAGCAAAATTCAAAGGGCGGTTTACTACCGCCCTTATTGCTGTTTTATACAGGCGCTTTCATCGGCAGCTTTTATATACGTGCGTAAAGCGCTGAAAATTAATTAAGGAGAATATACAAATGTCAGCAATCTCTGCATGGTTTAACGGTCTTATCACTGATATAACGCTTTGGTTTGACGGATTTGCCGCTGATTTCCATACCGTTTTTATTGAAAAAGACCGTTATGAGCAGATGCTCACCGGTCTTTTGAATACGCTGAAAATCACTGCGGGCGCACTGCTTATCGGTATTGTAATAGGTATTGTGGTAGCGGCAGTGCGTTCGTCGTATGATAAAAATAAAGAGTCGCTAAAGCAGCACGGCGGCGTCGGCTACTGCCTGCTTGCATTTTTCAACTTTATATGCAAGGTATATCTTACGGTTATCCGCGGCACGCCTGTCGTCGTTCAGCTCATGATATCGTATTTTCTGATATTTGCATCCGTTAAGGACGGCGTTCCGGTCGGTATTTTTGCTTTCGGCATAAATTCCGGCGCGTATGTTGCCGAGATTTTCCGCGGCGGCATTATGTCGGTAGATAACGGACAGTTTGAGGCGGGCAGGTCGCTGGGCTTTAATTACATACAGACAATGTGGTATATAGTTATTCCGCAGATGTTCAAATCGGTGCTGCCGACGCTTTGCAACGAATTCATCGCATTGCTGAAGGAGACGTCGGTTGCGGGCTATGTCGGGGTTATGGAGCTTACCAAGGCGGGCAACTCTATTGCCGGTGTAACCTATAACTACTTTTTGCCGCTGATGACGGTTGCGGCTGCCTATCTTATAATAGTTATGATTTTGTCCTGGCTTGTGGGCAAGCTCGAAAGGAGGCTGCGCGTAAGTGAACGGTAATACACTGATACAGGTAAAGGGTCTGTGCAAATACTATAACGGCGGTAAAATAAAGGCGCTGGACGGTGTGGACATTGATATACACGGCGGCGAGGTAGTTGTCGTTATCGGTCCGTCGGGCAGCGGAAAGTCAACGCTTCTGCGCTCGCTTAATCTTTTGGAGCTTCCTACTGCCGGCGAGATTGTGTTTGACGGCGTGAATATCAGCGATAAAAAAGTGAACATTAATGTACACCGTCAGAAAATGGGCATGGTGTTTCAGCATTTTAATCTGTTTCCTCATATGACCGTACTGGATAATATGACGATAGCACCCGTGCGGCTTTTAAAGACGCCCAAGGCACAGGCAGAGCAGCAGGCAATGGAGCTGCTGTCGCGCGTCGGTCTTGCCGACCGTGCAAGGAACTATCCGTCTCAGCTGTCCGGCGGGCAGAAGCAGCGCGTGGCTATTGTCCGCGCACTGTGCATGAAACCGGAGGTTATGCTGTTTGACGAGCCGACCAGCGCACTTGACCCGGAAATGGTGGGCGAGGTTCTGGAGGTCATGAAGCGCCTTGCGGCGGAGGGCATGACCATGGCGGTAGTAACTCATGAGATGGGCTTTGCCCGTGAGGTCGGCTGCCGCGTTGTGTTTATGGACGGTGGAAAAATTATAGAGCAGGGCACGCCTGCCGATATTTTTGATAATCCGCAAAGCCCAAGGCTTAAGGAGTTTTTAAGTAAAGTACTTTAAATTAAATCTTCAGATGAAAAAAAGCAGGCGCCGTACACTTATGTGTACGGCGCCTGCTTTTCAGTTCTTATCCGCCGGAGCTTTTACACTCTCTGACATAAAGCTCTGTTTTGATAACGCCTGTCCCGTTATGCCGAGCTTTTCCCCAAGCTGTTCCCGGGTTAAAGCACATGCCCTTCTGTACTCTGATATTTTTTCACCAATGGGTTTATTCATTGCCCTTACCATTAAAATAATATTTGTAATGGAAGTATAACATTAAAATCCTTTTGAATCAATAAACCGATCGTTGTCAACCGTCCAATTAATGCGGTTAATCGAGCAGTTTTTTATATGTGTTTTTTGTAAACTGGAGCAGTAAAAGTCCCAAGAGAGCCGCCAGACCGAACACGCCGAACATCATTTTGTAGCCTGTCAGACCAAACGAGTTGATAAGCCAGCCGAACACTGCCGAAGAAATGCCCAGTCCCGAATATGTAACGACGTCCATAACGGACGCAATCGTCGATACCTTGCCTGTATGCTCCATGGACATCGGAAATATGGACAAAAAGGAGGTGTTCATTACATTGCCGAGAGTTGAGAGCAGCACCAGCAGCAGTATAGCCAAAATCTCATTTTTGACGCCCAGTATCAGCGGTATACAAAAAACGATGCAGCCTGCAAAGCACAGCTTTGTGACAAGCGCCTGGTCATTTCTGCATATTTTATAGAATATTGGATAGCATAGGCGCCCGATAAAGCTGATAAGCGGAATAAGCAGTACAAAAAACGGCAGGCTTTTGAGATCCATGAGAAACTGTGCCGCAAGATAGAGGGACGCCCAGTTTAACACGTTATCCTTGATTATACCCTGCATAAAGGCAGGAAGCAGCATTTTCTGCACTTCTTTCAGACGGAATGCAGAAATGATGCCGCCGCGGGACGGGGCGGAATTTTCGCCGCGAGTTTTCCCCGGAAAAAACAGAAGCAGAGCCGCAGCCGCCGCAAGCGATACAGCGCCCGGCACCAAAAAGCCGAGTGCCGTGTCCGTGTGACTGACACCTGATGCAAGCAGAATACCCGCGATGCCGCCCGTTGCGGTCGTTGTGACAAGCATTGAGGTTATAAAAGGTGCGCGTTCTTTGGAAAAATTGAGTGAAACCAGTCTCAGCAGCGGTCCCCATACAAGCGATTGACCGAAGCTGTTTGCAATCCACATTATAAGCATAAACGGAAAGGAGGGAAAAAACCACACTGATATTCCTATCAGAATATTGGATACGCCGGATATGGCAACGCCGAGCGCTGCGACATTTTTAGGGTTAAATCTGTCGCCCAGCGGTCCGCATATAAGCTTTCCGGCGGCATAGCCCAGAGAGAACAGCCCCGTCAGCAATCCCAGCTGTGCCTCTGTTGCAAAGCCCGCCTCTTTGAGCTGCGGGCTTATAATCGAAAGATTGTTACGGCTTATGTAAACTCCCATATACCCGAGATAGCAAAGCACAAAGCAAAGCCAGCCGCGGTTTCTTTTCATTCTAAAGACCTCCGTTTTATACATAAACTTCGACTATAGTACCATATGCGTTGTAAAATTTCAAGACCTTAAGGCTTGCGGGAGGCAAATTATTAATAATTTTGTACTGATTTTTAATATTGACTTTTGGGTGTGCTGCGCTATAATGATGTTAATAAATACCGAGGCTTTCAAAGGGCGGTATATAAACTTTTTAAAAGGAGAAAAATCATGAACAAACTCGGAATACAGCTTTACAGCGTCCGCGACAGAATGACAACGGAGACGGATATTATCAAAACCTTTAACGAGCTTGCCCAAATCGGGTATACCCAGGCGCAGACTGCGGGTGATTTTGTCATTTTGCCGGACAGATTTGCAAAGTATGCTCATGACGCGGGTATTGAGATTATCGGCACTCACTATGATTGGAAAGCAATTAAAAACGATACGGAGAACACCGTGCGTATACACGAGATGCTCGGCACGACAAATGTCGGTATCGGCGGTATGCCAAAGGAGGCAAGGGAAAGTCTCGACACGCTCAAGGCGTTTATCGAGGATATGAACAGGACTGCGGCAAAGCTTAAAAAGTACGGCTGCAAGCTTACATATCATAATCACAGCTTTGAGTTTAAGAAGTTTGACGGAAAAACGATGATGGATTACATGATAGAGGGCTTTACCGAGGATAATATCAGCTTCGTTTTGGATACATACTGGGTTCAGCACGGC
Organism: Clostridia bacterium; assembly: GCA_017937065.1. Classification (GTDB taxonomy): domain Bacteria; phylum Bacillota; class Clostridia; order Oscillospirales; family QAKW01; genus RGIG9041. The sequence continues at coordinate 29,452 of JAGBEI010000022.1, forward strand.
GGTGCGGATATACGCCGTATGATTGAGCGTCTTTCCGGCAGGATAGACATTCTGCATCTTAAGGATATGGCGGCATGCGGCGGTGAAAAGGGCAATGCTCCGTATATCACGGATATAGGATACGGAAATATCGACTTTTCCGATATAGTGCCGCTTGCAGAAAAGACGGGCGTTAAATATTTCTGCGTCGAGCAGGACGGAAATTATGAGATAGATTCAATGACCAGCGCCAAAACCTGTTTTGACTTCTTAAAGAAGAACGTAATGGAATAAAAACCGTAAATAGGAGACAATAAGATGGATTTTCCCGTGCATTTTATACAGGCAGGCAGAGAGTTTAACACACTTGAAAAACATGTTCCGGCGCCTTATTTCCGTAAGGAGATCTATACCGATAAAGCCGTGACGGCACGTGTGCTTATTGCGGCATGCGGCTTTTACGAGCTTTATATTAACGGTATAAATTGCACCAAAGGACCTTTGGCGCCATATATCAGCAATACGGACGATATTGTTTATTATGACAGCTACGAGCTGCCCCTGAAAGAGGGTAACAATGCAGTGGGAATATTGCTCGGCAACGGATTTCAGAATAATCCGGGCGGATATATTTGGGATTTTGACAAGGCGGTATTTCGCGGCGCACCTTCGTTTGCAATGTCACTGACTTGGCAGAACGCCGACGGCAGTACCGTCAGCGTTCAATCGGATAATACCTTCCGCACCGCGCCGTCTCCCGTCACCTTTGACGATTACCGCTTCGGAGAGCATTATGATGCCCGCCTTGAAACAGATGGCTGGGCACTTCCGGGCTTTGACGACTCGGGCTGGGAATACGCGGTTTCGGCGCCCGCCCCCAGAGGAGAGGCAAGACTTTGCGAGGCTGAGCCTATTGCTGTCACCCGTGAGATAAAGCCTTTGTCCGTCACCCCATCCGGGGACGGTTTTCTGTATGATTTCGGGGAAAACTGCGCGGGTGTTTGCCGCCTTTTTGTAAACGGCGCTGCGGGACAGCAAATAGAGCTGCTTCACGGCGAATGGGTAAAGGAGGACGGCACTCTCGATATAGAGCGGGTTTGGTTTCACAGGGATGAAGCTCTGTGGCAGCGTGACAAAAAGCTTGTTCACCGAGATATTTATACCTGTCGCGGCGGCAAAACCGAGACTTATACTCCGCGGTTTACATATCACGGCTTCCGTTATGTGCTTGTAAGCGGAATTACGGCTTCCCAGGCGACCGAGGAACTGCTTACATATCTTGTTATGAACTCCGATATTAAAGAACGGGGCGGGTTTTGCTGCTCCGATGAGACGGTTAATAAGCTTTTCGATTGTACACGGCGTTCGGATCTTGCTAATTTTTACTATTTTCCCACCGACTGTCCGCACCGCGAGAAAAACGGCTGGACAGCGGACGCGGCGCTGTCCGCCGAGCATATGATTATCAATCTTGACGTTAAAAACAGCTACCGCGAATGGATGCGCAATATCTGTAAAGCACAGAAGGACGACGGCAGCCTGCCCGGGATAATCCCGACAGGCGGTTGGGGATTTAAATGGGGCAACGGCCCCGCATGGGACTGCGTGCTGGCATACCTGCCGTATTATGTATATGTCTATTGCGGTGAGACTGATATGATAAAAGAGTCCGCGGGCGCGTTTATGCTGTATCTGCACTATCTGACTACCCGTACAGACAGCAGAGGTCTTTTGAAAATCGGACTGGGCGATTGGTGCCATGTTGACCGTCAGAGCTCTGCATATGTGGCGCCGCTGGAATTTACCGATACGGTAATAGCGTCTGACATTGCCCGAAAAATGGAGGTTATGTTTGACGCTGTCGGAATGACCGCTCAGAGAGATTTTGCACATACGTTGGCGGTGCGGTTTAAAAATATAGTTCGTGAACAGCTTGTTGACTGGGGGACTTTCACCGCTGCGGGAAGCTGCCAGACGTCTCAGGCTATGGCAATTTTCTATGATATTTTTGAGCCGGGCGAAAAAAGCGCGGCGTTTTCAAGGCTTATGTCTCTTATTGAAGAAAAGAACGGTCGGTTTGATGTGGGCGTTTTAGGCGCACGTGTGCTGTTTCATGTTTTAGCGCAGTTCGGACAGGCTGAGCTTGCGTTTAAGATGATTGTCGGTCCCGGATTTCCCTCATACGGGTTTTGGCTTGAAAACGGTGCGACAAGTCTCTGGGAAAACTTCAGGGTCAGCGGCAGGACTGCTTCACGAAATCATCATTTCTGGGGCGATATCGGCAGTTGGTTTATCCGGTATCTGTCCGGAATTCGTCTCAATCCCTTATGTCGTGATGTTAACAGGGTTGATATTGCGCCCTGCTTTGTCGGTGCGCTCAAATATGCAAAAGGGTTTCATATTGCACCCGCCGGCAGAATATCCTCCGAGTGGGAGCGCGCGGGCGACCGTATTATACTGACGGTTGAAGCTCCTGCCGAAATGAGCGGATATATTCGTTCGGGCATCGGTTATTCATTTGATGACGGACTTAGCGTTAAGCCCCTTTGCAGCGGTACTTATACTGTTGTTAAAAACAGGAGTTAGCCCGTTTTTGTAATTATCAGGATAGAAAAAGCAGCGAGCCTTGTATGCTCGCTGCTTTATTATTTTGTTATATCCGCCAGACTGAATTTCAGCGCTTTTTCAAGCTCTGAAAGCATCATTTCCACCTGAAATCCGATTTTGCCGCCGCTGAAATATATCGTTTCACATTCTGCCGCGTGTAAATCAATCGTAGTGCAAAAGCTTTTTTTCATACCTATCGGCGAGCACCCTCCGTGTACGTATCCGGTAAGAGGCAAAAGCTGTCGCTCCTTTATCATTTCAATTTTCTTTTCCCCGACGCTTTTTGCCGCTTTTTTGAGATCCAGCTCGCGGTTTACAGGTACCATGAAAACATAATTCATTCCTGACGCTGCGACAGTAACCAGTGTTTTGAAAACACGGTCTGCTTTTTCTCCCAGCACAGCGGCTACATCGGCGCCTGATACAGCGCCGCTGTTCAGATAAAAATGAGGAATATAATTTGCTCCCACACTGTCTAAAAGCCGCATGACGTTTGTTTTTTCAGGTGTCTTTGCCATGTCTTTTTCCCTAAATATCGAAAATACCCATAATAACAATGCCGACGACTGTGACTGCAATCGCAAGGTAGTGCTTCCATGACATTTTTTCCTTCAGGAAAATGCGTGACCATACTACCGACGCCGCGCAGTATGCCGAAATTATCGGTGCCGCAAGCATTACGTGCTCGCTGTCTCCGATGGCGTAAATGTATGCAAACTGTCCCGCCGTTTCGCAGACCGCGCCGACGTATTTGGGCAGCGTGCGCTTCAGTACAGGCTTTTCTTTCTTTATAATAAGCGTATAAATCAGAGTACATATGCCTGCTGTGAAAAATGTCAGCTCATAAGCGACGTTGGCTGAGTCCTCTGACAGCTTTTCCAGTACAAGACTGTCTGCAAATGTACCCGCCGCATCAAGAATACAGTACGCCAGCGGGAGAATGATTGCCAGCGCCGATTTTGAATATTTGCGGTTGCCTTTTTGCTGGCGGGCTGCGCGTTTTTCCTCGTCCTCGTAAGCTTCGGCAAAGCCGAGCCCTACAACGCCGATACAGATAATCGCGGTTGCGATAAGCTGTCCCGTGCTTGTCTGTCCGATTCCGCCTGTTATAAGACACATTATTGCGACAAGCGCACCGGAGGAATTGCATATCGGTGACGATACGGACAGCTCAATATAGCGCAGCGAGATGTACCCCAGCGCCATAGAGCCTATGTACAGAAGCGAAACGGGGAGGTATGTCAGTATGATGTCAAACGAAATTTCCGTTTTGCCGATAAATATTTCATATGCCGCATGCAGTCCCATGACCATGCCGACTGCTGTGACCATTTTGAGATGTGAGCGCTTGTCCGACGGGTCGGAGCATCCGATTTTTGAAAACAGGTCAGAGCCTGACCAGCATATAAGCGCTGCTATTGATAACCAAAACCACATATTATTTCTCCTTTTCAATGCAAGCCTGAAAAGACGGCATCCCTGCCGTCGTTTTAAGCTGTTTGTTTTATTCTATCGTTCCCCCGCCGACGACAGCGTCGCCCTGATAGACAACGGCTGCCTGACCTCGGGTTATGGCTCTCTGCGGTGTGTCAAAAACAATTTTCACGCGCCCGCCTCCAAGCGGAATGACAGTGGCGTCCGCCGCTTTCGCCTTATAGCGCGTTTTGACAGTACCGCGGAATTCCCATCCCGGGTCTTCGAATAAAATCCAGTTGAAATCATGTGCCGTGAGTGTGTCGGAGTACAGCCCGCTGTCGGGCGCCAGCACAACACGGTTGTTTTCGGTATCCTTATATTTTACGTACATCGGCTCAGGCAGTGCAAGACCCAGCCCGCGCCTCTGTCCGACGGTATAGCGTATCATACCGCGGTGAGTACCGAGAACCCTGCCGTTTTCGTCGGTAAATTCACCCGGCGGATAGGTCTTGTGCGTATACTGCTCTATAAACGCTGCGTAATCGCCGTCCGGAACAAAGCAGATGTCCTGACTGTCCGGCTTGCTTGCGTTTACAAATCCGAGCCTGTCGGCAATTTGACGCACCGTTTCTTTGTCAAGTCCGCCCAGCGGCAAAAGCGTGTGTGCAAGCGCCTGCTGTGACAGCGAATAGAGCACGTAGCTCTGGTCTTTAGACTCGTCCAGCCCTTTTCTCAGTATATACCTGCCGTCTCTTTGCTCAATTCTTGCGTAGTGCCCTGTTGCGATAAAGTCGCACCCTAAAATTTTTGCGCGGTCAAACAGCAGCTTGAATTTTATAAATCTGTTGCAGTCAATGCAGGGATTAGGGGTCGCGCCGCTTTCGTACGCACATATAAAACGTGAAATGACATCTCGTTTAAAGCCGTCTTTAAAGTTGAATACATAATGGTCAAATCCAAGCCTTGCCGCGACGGAACGCGCGTCCTCCGTATCGCTGAGCGAACAGCAGGTCTTTTCGTGAGAAATACCCGCATCCTCATTTGTGAACAGCTTCATGGTGGCGCCGACGCAGTCAAATCCCGCGTCCTTTATGAGCGCCGCCGTGACTGAGCTGTCCACACCGCCGCTCATGGCTATAAGCACCTTTTTACTGTTCATACTCTGCGGATTATTCCCATCGGCGTCTGCTGAGCGGACTGACCGAGCGGGTTGTCCTTCAGTACACGCGCAAAAAGTCCGCGGTCAAGACCGCTGTCCGAGCTTCCCAAAATCGACCCGTCAAGGTCGTTTATGTCTACAATCAGAGTATCAAAGCCGATGCGCTCCTTTATGGACGCCGCGACCTCGTCCGGGTTTTCCGGTCCGAGCACTACATAGTGGTTGTACGGCGGAATGGTGCAGTCGCACGGCCCGTCAATGGACTTTGCCTTTTCTCCCGCAATATCATAGAAAATTCCCCGTTTGCCGAACAGCTTTCCGACTGCCGAACAGAACGCCGCAAACAGTATTTTCACCGTTCCGCACTCGCGCAGAGCCATTTCCATCGTCTGCGGAATTGAAAGTCCGATTCCGTAGGGCGATTTGTAAACAAATTTGCATAAAAGCCTTGCCAGCGGTCGCGGCTTTATATCCTCCATCGGTATTGCGCGCTTTTGTGTGCAAGCGACGCATTTTTCGGAAATGAAAAGCAGGTCTCCCTCCTGCATGTGTTCCTTTGCGTACTTCTCCGCCACATCGCGTATGTCGTCCGCATCGGTGACAACGTGCGTCTTTATCGGGTATCTTTCGTATGTGACGCCGTCAACCTCGATAGTGAGGCTTTTATTTTCGTTTGCCTGCATTTTTAACGTCTCCCTTAAATTTCAATAACAATATTGTATGTAAATTTTCACCGTTTTGTCAATATTTTTAAAAAATAATTTTCAAGCCGCGCCTCATTTAACCGCAAGCTCATAGCTCATGTCTATTCTGCGGCAGATTTCTTCAGCCGGCACTGAGCCGTCCAGACAAACGGTGAACCAGTGCTTTTTGCTCATATGATAGCCGGGAAAGTAGCGCCTGCCGTCCAAAAGCGCGTCAATCTCCCCGCTTTTTACGCGCAGGTCGAGAATATCGACTGTCTCGTCCGAGTCAAGTCCGAGCTTTCTCCTTGACAGCCGCAGCAGCGCGCCGTACCACTTGCCCGTATCCTTGCGCCGAAAAACGGCGTTTTCGGGGAACTTTTCCCATAAAAACTCCGGCTCGTCGCCGTAGGCTTGCTTTATATAATCCGTCACTGTTCGGGTAAGCTCTCCTTTGAACAGGTCGCTTACAAAGCAGCCGGCGGCGATAGTCTTCAGAATATCCCGGAAGTTTGAACGCACCAGTCCCACAAACGCACCCTCAGCCTGCGGGTTTCTGTGCAGGACATACTCGCTGTCCGTCTCCGGGTCAACAACCTTTGCCTGCACGCTGCCGTTTTTTGTTATGCTGACGATCATCATCAGCTGCCTGTCCGCGATAAGCGTTTTGTAGGTAAATACCCCATCCCGTTCACGAAATCCGAATGCCCTGAGCTTTTCAGAGTCGGGCAGCCTGTACCTGAATATTTCTCTTTCCATCTTTCAGACTATGCCTGAACGGCGGCGGGAACAGGCTCGGCATTTTTCAGCTTAAGCTTTTTCTTTTGCCTGCTGTACAGAATAAAGAATGTAATAAGCTGTGCAATAAATGTAATTGCCCATGATATAGCGTATGAAATAAAAAGCGATTCCAGTGTGTGATATTCGGGAATGCTGAAAATGGTGTAAATCCACAGTATTCTCAGCCCGCATACTCCGGCGATGGTAATAATCATCGGCGCCACGCTTGAGCCCAGCCCGCGTATTGCGCCGGTTGTGGTGTCCATAAGACCGCACAGGAAGTACGGCAGACAGATAAATGCTATTCTTGTAATGCCGTATCCTATCGCCTCGGCGGAATCCGTGATATAAATGCTCAAAAGCCGGGGCGCCAGCAGATAAACCGTCGTTCCGAACAATACGCCCGTTACTGTCACGCATGCAAGACAGGTCAGCACAACGCGGCGCACACGGTCGTATTTTTTCGCGCCTACGTTCTGCCCGACAAAATTAATGGCGGTCTGACTGAATGAGTTAATTGTAATCCAGACAAATCCCTCTATGTTTGCCGCTGCCGCGCTGCCCGCCATGACTACATCGCCAAACGAGTTGATAGACGACTGAATGATTACGTTTGACAGTGAGAAAAGCGAGCTTTGGATACCTGCCGGTATCCCGATTGTCAGCATTTTTATAAGCTGGCGCTTGTGAAAGCGCATCTTTCTGAACGAAAATTTACATGCGTCTGTGCGCCTTCTCAGCGCTAAGATGATAAGCACTGCCGACACGGTCTGCGAAATCGCGGTCGCAAGTGCCACTCCTGCCACATTCATGTCAAAGACGGTGACAAAGAAAATGTTCAGTACAACGTTGATAACGCCCGCGACCGTCAGGAAAATCAGCGGTCCCTTTGTGTCGCCCGCCGCGCGCAGGATTGCCGCGCCGTAGTTGTATACAATAGTAGAGGTTATGCCGAGAAAGTAAATTTTAATATAGGTTGCCGACAGTCCGTGGACATTTTCGGGGGTCTCCATCATGCGCAGAAATGTGTCTGCGCCGAAGATTCCGACAAACGTGAGAAGAACGCCCGAAACGAGTGCAATGGGGATAGCCGTGTGCACCGTTCTCTGCACTCCCTTGTCATCGTGCCCGCCCAGCGCGTGGGCGACAGTGACGCCGGCGCCGACGGAAAGACCCAAGAACAGATTGGTGATAAGATTTATCAGCGAGCCGGTCGCTCCGACCGCGGCAATGGATTTTTCACCGCAGTACTGACCGACCACTACAAGATCCGCCGCGTTGAACAAAAGCTGCAAAAGCCCCGTTGCAATAATCGGCAGGGTGTAGACTACGATTTTTTTGAAAATCGGTCCCTCGCACATGTCCATACTGTTCTTACTCATAAGGTGCCTCCCGTTTCCCCCGAAAAATAAAAATAAATTCCGATACAAAGTAATTATAGCCGATTTATTTTGAATTGCAATAGGAATAATGAATTAAATTTTAATTTTACGGCGGTCTTTTACTTTTATATATAATAATGTAAAATATTTCTCCCCCTCGCGTCCCTTGCGTGGATTTTCAGTGTTTCATTCGGCATTTTCGGCTTATACGTAGAAGTTTTTTACTTGAATATGTGCAACTTTAACAAAAAAATAAATTTATTGTACTCAAAACGTAAAAAAAAGTCTGCATCAGGTCAAATTTGCCCTTTTTTGTATTTTCGGGCAGATATTTGCGTCCTGATTTTTGTTGACTTGCGGGTTTTAAACTTATATAATAAAGATACCCATAATTGCAAGCAATAACTTTGCAAATATTAAAAAGGAGTGAAGAAAATGGGCAAGACATCTAAGCGCGTTATATCGCTTGTTCTTTCCGTCTTGATGATACTTTCAATGGTATCGGTCTTCTGCCTGCCTGCAATGGCAGAGGCAAAGATTGACGCAGAGAATATCGATTATGACGCAGTGCGCACCACAGCTTATATAATCAACGGTGCGTGGACAGAAGCCGACCTTGTGGCAGATGCCGAAGTAAGCTATTATTACAGAGGCGAAACCTACAAGGAGACTTACGATGCGGCGCGTCATTTCAGCTCGTTCGATGCTGCATATGAAGCGTACATCGCAACAAATCCGGATATTATCAATGATGTCCCGGTATTCATTTTTGCCCCGGGTACATACACCGAGAAAATCCAGGTTAGATTCAGCGGTATTATCCTCGGTGCAAATGCGGGTATTAACCCCAACGCCGCAGTTGACAGCTGGACGCTTGAGGGCATGAAGGACGGCTGGGCTGCCAACGAAGCCTGGGACACTGCAAATGAGACCGTCTTTTCCGGCGGCGTTGCGCGTGCCACAAGACTTAATGCCAACGGCGGCGCACCGGCAAACAATGCCGTGGAGAACAGATGGGCTTACATGCTTGAGGACGCCGAAGCTAAGGCGGGCGCAACCGCTCAGTTTGACTTTACCGTAGACGGTGTTAAGTTTACCGGTAAGGGCGGCGAAAATTCAAGCCTGCATGTTCAGCTTCAGGACTATGACGTAGGCACGTCTGTAACCGACGGTGCGGGCGGCACATATACTACAAAGGCCAACCGTAAAGCCTTTACGAATATACAGAACTTCATCCTTACGGATTCTTCTTCTGTATTCATGAACTCTCAGGATTTGGCTGCCAATACCGACACTGTTGTTCTCAAAAACATGAGAGCTACAAAGTACGGTAGCTACTTCTTCAAGAAATATCTTGAAAACGTAACCATCGACGGAATGTATTTCGCCGAATCCTCCGGCAGAGTTTTCGGTTACAATGATGCCGATGCCGCTTTCGGCGCGGGCACTTCCTGTTCTGCTGAAGAGAGTCAGAAGGTAGTCATGAAGAACAGCATGATTTACCGCAACACTCAGCCCTATCCGATAACAATCGGTAACAAATTGTCCAGAGGTTCCTTCACATCTCAGGACTTCAGCTTTGATAACAACATCTTCTATGATTCCGTAGTAAACGCAACATGGGGCGCTTACGGTATTTTCTGTTTCTACAATCAGAATACGGCTGCCGAATTTAAAGTGTCCATTACAAACAACCAGTTCCATCAGTCGACATTTGCTCAGAATACGTTCTTTAACGTAAACTATGCTTATAATTTGTCGCCGATGTATCTGACAATCAAAGAGAACATAATCACCGGTTCGTGCGGTTCCATTTACGGCAACTTAGGTGATTTTGCTCCCAATGCTCCCGGTTATATCTCTGGAAACATGAACTGGGATGTTGCCGATAACTATCAGGCTGCCAATTATGGAGACGCCGGTATAGCTCCTGCGTTCTTTAATGACGCCCAGGTTAACGGTGAGCCTTTTGCAAACGGCTTTGAGCCGCTCAACACCACATACTACTACGACGCGGCAAAGACCGTTAAAAACACCGACCTTGCCGTAACGGCGGTCAGCGGTTTGGGTGAAAGCGTCAACATAAGCGCTAAAGCCATTGCTGCCAACTGCGGCGGCATGAGCGGAAAGGTTACGCCTGCCTTTACTCTCGGCAGTGAGGGCGCGGCTGCGGCGGTTTACTCCGACAGCACGTTTGAAACTCCCGTAACCGAGATTGATTTGGATGCAATCGAAAACAGAGCGATTTACTATGTTCGTGTTACAAAAGGTAGTTACACAAGAGATTACACTCTTGAAGTAAGCACTGCCGTTGCCGTTGATTTTGCAGACGCTCTTTCGGACAAAACTCTCGGTGAAGAGTTTAACGAACTGAATACCGTGGCATATGTTCCCGGTATTTCGAAAGACGAGTCTGTCACGGCTTACTGGAACGGCGGCTACTATACCTTTACGGTAGATGATTATTATGTCTACGGAGATATGGACACTCTGGCAGGAGAGATCGAGAACATTACTAATCCTAAAGTTATCATGCCCGTAGGCGATTACGGTGCTTTCGATATCAAATTTGCAGCAGACTTCTACGGTGCAAACTACATGGTAGACCCTGTTGACAAGGCTGACAAGGCACTCGGCGAAACGTGGGATCTCAGCTCTGACTGGGGTACTCTCGGCGAAACCGTGCTCGGTGCCGTTAATGTTGCAGAGGGTGTCGAGGGCAAGGTAAGCCTTCAGGGCGTCACCTTCAGTAATGTGCTGAACGATACTAAGAGAAATACACAGAGCGGCAATCTTGACTTTGTGGTTAAAAACTGCGTATTTGACTTCAACGGCGGCGCTGCTAATCAAAACTACACAATCTCACTTGAAAACAAACGTACAACTTCAGGCGATTCATCTTGGGCGGCAGGCTATGCCGATACCTTCACTCTTGAGAATATCTACTTCAAGGATATCGGTACAAACGGAAACAGACGCTTCATCGGTGAAGGTCAGCCGACCAAAACTCACATTAAAAACGTCTTCTGGAACGGTCTCCTTTCCGGCACAAGCGGTATCTTCGCTTGGGTTAAGAATAAGGGTAAGGTATCTTCCGTTGACCTTATTATTGAGGACTCCCAGTTCAGAAACATTCAGGCAAATAACTGGATACAGCTCGAGCCTCAGGCGGCAACAGGTTATAAGGCGACTATCCGCAATAACCAGTTTATAAATACGACTGAGACTGCAGGCTCAACCTTATTCATCAGTATTAATGCCACTATCGACAGATTCAGCGGTCTTGTTATCGATGACAATACCTTTATGAATCTAAACGGCAAGTCTACCGCAATCGGTGCAAACAACGACACCAACATCAAGGCTCTCAGCGATTCAAGCGCTATGACAGCCGAAGATGTAAGCATTGCAAACAACAATTTTATCAACTGTATCAATGATAAATTTGCAATAGGCGTTGTTAAAAAGCTTGAAAACAGCTTCCTGTCAAAGACAGCTGACTATGCATCAAGCCTTACCGGTGCTTCAACAGGTGCCGATGCAGCGGATTACTACTGGCTTGATATGGGCAGAACTGTCAAGAACGCTGAATTTGATATTCAGGCTGTTGAGGCAGGTACAACCGCAATAGAGAATATTGCGTTTAACAATTCCGAGAGAACAATCAGCTTTACTATGCCCAGCGGTTCAACCGACGGTATGGTAATCACTCTGCCCGATGGTATCACCGGCAAGTGGTATAACTCAGACATGACTCAGGAGCTTACAAGCATCAGCTCCGAAGATTTTGTCGGTGAGGCGGATTACCTCTATGTGACGACAAACGGTACAGCGAACCGTATTTACTCCGTGCATATTATCGGTTACACTCCCGAGAGCTTTGCGAGCACTTATGTGGATGATGCGGAATTGATTTCAAGCAGTGCTCTCATGGTAACGTCCAAGGCAACAGGCTTGGTAACAGGTACTGCTGTCAGCGAGAGATGGAATGATACGCTTTACCTCTTCAACGTAGGCGTAAATGCCTTTGCGACTATCGATGATGCTATTGCATACGCGGCTGCAAATGAAATTGCGGTTCCCGAAATTCTTATAACATCTTGGGACAGCACTAAGAATATTTCAATCAGCCGTGCTGCTAAAGTCTTCGCTCCCAACTATAACACAAAACCCTATGTTGACGACGGTTATGGTCTTGAGTCCGTTTCCCGCGGTGCGGCATGGACCGAGAACGAGGACTATCTCAATAATCAGGTAATTGTAAACAATATCGATATCGGCTCCGGCGTTACAGGCACTGCCGAGTTCTACGGCTTCACCTTCACAGGCGTTGTTCGTGATACCGGCAGAGCGTCGAGCGATGTTTCAACAAAGGTTAAGTTTGTCAACCTGATGCGCGACAGCACGTCAAACGGCTACGTCTTCCAGGTCGGCAACGCCAACTGCGATAACGTTAATAACACCGATGAGCTTTACGTTCTCAACTTCTATGCAAGAAGCGGCGGCAAAGACTCGCGTCTTATCGGCGAAAAGACCCCGTCCATAGTAACCTTTGACGGTATGTATATTGACGCTAAGCAGGCACAGTTTACCTATCCGGCTTTCATCAAGTCGAATGCAAACACCTGGATATTCACTATCAAGAACTCCAACCTCAGAACCTGGCATAATCTGGGCGGCAGTGCAAGCGGTCCGCTTCAGTTTGAGGGCTTTACCGACAAAACACAGGTAGCAACTGCCGAGCAGACCAGACAGCTCATTTACCAGAACAATATTCTCCACGAGTTCGGCAACCAGACCGGTGCCGGTGGCGCAGGTCCCTGGTACATGATCCGCTGGTATGCAAACTCCTTCAACGGTTTCACCTTTGAAAACAACTATGTTGACGCCGGTGAAAACACCTTTGTAAACGCTGCTAATGAGAGTGCGCGTGACACCATGAATTTCTTCCATACAGATGGCGTTACTGCTAATAACTATGAGCAGATTCAGGGTGACATCAACATCAAGGGCAACCTTTTCAATGGTGTTATGACCAGTTTCCTTGTTGACGGTGCGGGCAAGCAGGCACAGTTCACCTTTAACGTTGAAAACAACTTCAGCGTTTTAGACAGAACGGATGACCTTTCGACTGCAATCGGTGTTGCAGCAACCGTACACAGAGGTCATCTTAACCAGAACATCGGTAAATTCTGGCTTGACGCTGCGATGACCAAGTCTTCTGACGTTATTTACGATATGACCTTCGCAAATGACGGCAAGTACATGGCAAACGGTGCGACCAAGGTGCTCAAGTACAAACTTGACGCAGAGGATGCAAACGTTACCGTTACACCTGTCGAGGGTGAAGAAGGTACAACCTACAATTACTCTGTAAATATGAGCGGCTTTATCACCGAGAATCTTTACAATAATATTGTTACGATTTCCTACGGCGAGACGAGCACAACAATAGATAAGGCGCTTACATTTACGCTTGCCGAGCAGCTTGAGGAGCTCGAGCTTAAGGTAACCGTTGCGTCACCTGACGGAACGACCTCAGAGGATTACAGACTCCTTATCGCTGAGGAATTCAACGATGCCGGTATCGAAGCCATTGCGGTAGGCGATACAAATGCAACCTATGATTCCGCTTCCGGCAAATACAGTGTAACTCTTCCTGCAAGCGGCTCTGCCGAGGCAATCACGGTTACTCCTTCAGCGGGTGCCGAAGCTGCTGTTACGGATTCAGAGGGCTCACCTGTAACAAATGTTGACGTTACCTGTGAGGCTGCTGTTGAGTACACGATTACGGTTACAAATGAATCTGCAGGCGCAGAGGAGACCTATACTCTTACAGTAAGCAGAGAGCATAGCTGGGACGAGGGCGAAGAGACCACCGCTGCGACATGTACAGCTAAAGGCGTTAAGACCTATAAATGTACTGTTAATAATAGTCATACCAAGACAGAAGATATTGCGATTAACCCCGATAACCACGTTAATACAAGAAACGTTGAAGCTGCTGCAAGCACCTGTACCGAAGCAGGACACGGCGCTTACACAGTATGTGACGATTGTGAAACGGTTATAGAGGGCAGCGATGCAGCACTTCCGCTTGATCCTACCAACCACGGCACACATGGTACAACTCACCATGATGCGAAGGCTGCAACCTGTACCGAGACGGGACACGGCGCATATGACGAATGTAACGGCTGTCATAAGGCAACTGTTGAAGGCGCAGATGCGGAAATTCCGATAAATTCCGATAACCACGTTAATACAAGAAACGTTGAAGCTGCTGCAAGCACCTGTACCGAAGCAGGACACGGCGCTTACACAGTATGTGACGATTGTGAAACGGTTATAGAGGGCAGCGATGCAGCACTTCCGCTTGATCCTACC
>JAGBEI010000023.1 GCA_017937065.1 Clostridia bacterium
CATCTCTTTAAATTTCAGATATTCCTCTTTTATATCGTAAAGTCTCATGCCGTCTCCTTTGCAGTCCGCACCCAAACCGTCTGAACGCCGAAAGCCTGCGCGTCCTCATGGTTTTCAAAGTAGATGTCTATACGGTTGCCCTTTATAGCACTGCCGCAGTCGTGCACCGTATAAATCCCCATGCCCGATATCTCCACCTGCGTGAAGGGCGGCAGCACCGAAAAGTCCGCCGCTATGCTTTCACCCTCCGAAAGCTCCGCGCCCGTCGCGCTTTCCGCCTGTCCGTCCGGCTTGTCCGTGCCGTAAATTCCGTTGCACTCACGGCATTTACAGTACGCCGTTGCGGTAAACTGTGTATACCCGTAGGTTTCCTCTATGCGAAGCTCCCGCTCGGCAAGTGCCTGCGAATACCCGGCGGACTGCCCAAAGGGGCTTTGCTCCCGCTCGGCACTGTCTGTTGTCTCCCGCTCGGCAGCAGTATTCTGCGCTGTGTCACCGTCGGCGGCAGAATTTGACATTGTGTCCTTGGCAGCGGCGTTTGGCTTGTCCGCGCCCTGCGCGAACGCACGACCGATAAGCACCCCCGCCGCCGTGAATACCGCCGCCGCTGTCACGCACAGCGCGACAAAGCGGCACAGCCGCATTTTCAGCGTTATATATTTCATTGCTTTGCTCCTTGATTTTTCAGCTATTTTGTGGTATTATGTCTGTGATAAAGATTTTTCTACCGTCTTTATTCACTCGGCGCTGCGTGCTCCCTCACGCGGCGCTTTCTCTTTTGCCTTTTCATACTTTTCTCCTATGACAGCCAGCGCGCAAGGCTCATAAGCGGCACTACATGCCTTTTGCCTAATTTCTTGACAGGAAATGTCCGATTTGCTTCAAGAGTACGTGGGTCTCTGCGTACATACCTTGCTGCCTGCGCCATTGATATAAACACTGTATCCTTTCCGAAGCATTCATACAGTGCTTGCAGGTTTTCGTGAAACAGTTCTTTTTCCATTATCTTAACTCCTCTAACAAATAATAAGCTGATAGGTTGGTCCCGCGTAGTAGTCCTTAAATTCAGCCAAAGCATAGTACATATCCATATCATAAAACAATGCGGGTATACGGTAGTCGTGTCCCACACGTCCGCTCTCAACCTTGTCATATTCGCACTTTTCGCGCTTTGCCTCAAGTCCGTCATGCAGCACTTTTGACGCTTCCTTGGATTTTGTTATGTAAATTATGTAGCTGCTTTGCTCCACTTTTTTCACCTCCCTATTCTTCTGCCAGCAGGTCTTCAACCGTGCAATCCAATAGGCGGGCAAGCTCTGCCCCTATCTGCAAAGACGGATTTTTCGTGCCGCGCTCTATCTGACAAAGCGCAGGTTGTGATATCCCGGCATTCTTAGCAAGCCACGACTGAGATATACCTTTGCTCTCCCTTATGGTACGTATTTGTTTTCCTACATTCATATTTTATTCCTCCTTGAATAATTTGTATTTTTATGTTATTATTTGGTTATATCTTACTGTTAGATTGTAACTGTTATTATTTAACTATTAAAAACGGAGAGTATAAAATGAAAGTTTGGGTAAATGCAATTTACATAACCGATTATGAAACGGATAGTAATTTATTATGTACACCCGCAAATAAATGCCCCTTATGCCACACTTCGTTTGACGGAACTGTATTGTCTGCCTATCTTCTCCCGGAAGACGAAATCACTGGCAAGCCTATATTAAATGTTCTGCATTTTTGTCACTGCTGTGAACAATGTTTTTTGTCGGTATACTCGCCTTCATCGGTTAAAGATGATGAAATCTATAAATTGATACAGTCCGCACCATATAAACAGCAGCATGAGGAATTTTCCAGATACATTAAAAACTTATCTCCGCGTTTTATAAAAATATATAACCAAGCCGCTGATGCGGAAAAATACGGTCTCAATGAAATCTGCGGTATGGGCTACAGAAAAGCGTTGGAATTTTTGGTTAAAGACTATTGCATTCATACAAACCCCGATGAAACAGACAACATAAAAACAAATTCATTATCAAAATGTATTAACAAATATATTAAGGATAAAAACCCTACCATAAAAACGCTGGTTCAAAAATCCGCATGGCTTGGTAACGACCAAACACATTATGTCATAAAACATACTGACAGAGATATAAACGACCTCAAACATTTCATAGAAGCTACGGTGTATTATATTTCAATGGAAATGACAGCAGAAGACGCAAGTTCTATTGAGTTGGTTCAGACTCAGAATTAAAATCAAACTTAAAATTCAAATTAAATACACTAAGTTTATGAATGGTTTTGCGTAGCTGTTCTGCTTCTTGATACGCTTTCTCAAGCAGTTCATCAAGCTCTTTTATATTACCGACACGAATTCTTATTTCGTTTCCAAATACGTATGCATCCATGTTTTCCATTTTTTACCTCTCAATGTCTTGTATTGCATTTTTTGGTTTGTTGTGATATTCTTTTGTTGTAACTGTTAAGTTGCTTATAGTATATTCTACTTTTAAGTAGAAGTCAAGCGATATTTCTAAATTTATGTAGATTTGTGCTTTGTAACTAATTGTATTGCTCTACTTTTATGTAGGTTGCACAAAGAGGTATAATATGTTTTGGGAAAGATTTTTTTATATTTGTAGTTTAAATAAACAATCACCTAATTTCGTTTGTTCACAATTAGGTCTATCCACAGCAACAGCCACCCATTGGAAAAACGGAGCTATACCTAAAGCAGATGTTTTATTACAAATTTCCAATTATTTTAATTGTTCAACTGATTTTCTTTTAGGAAAGACAGAAGAAATTACAGAAATATCAAATAACAACGAATTTAGTGATAAAGAAAAAAGACTTATCACGGCGTACCGTGACAAGCCTGAAGTACAAATAGCTGTTGACAGATTATTGGGTTTAGAAGAAGGCGAGATTTTGAATATGCCTAATAAACCGACAAATACAGCCCGTATAGCAGCTTTCGGCGGAGGTGTATTTGAAAAGACCTACAAAGAGGGCGAGCTTAACGAAAAATTAATCAATGAGCTTATAGAGCAGCGAAAGATTAAATTTGACGAAGAATAGTATTATATTTTAAAAGAGCAAGACTCAGGGAATTTGAGTTAAATATAAGATGAAAAGAGAAAACTAATAAAAAGCGGGGAGCTATAACAGTTCTCCGCTTTTTATCAACAAACAGTGAATTTGCCGTTGATATTTAATAGCAAATATGCTATAATATAAGTGAAATAAAGGAGATGAGCAAATGCCGACAATCTGCATGTTCAGAGGAATTAAGATTTGTATATACTGGAAAGACCACATGCCGTCACACTTTCACGCATTCTATGGCGGTTCTGAAGTCCTCGTGTCTATTGAAGAGCTGGAGGTCTTGGAAGGCACGATGCCCTCAAAGCAATTAAAAATGCTCTTGGGCTGGGCGGCTTTTCATCAGGAAGAGCTTAGAGAGAACTGGGAGCTTGCAAAAGAAAAACAGGAACTGTTCGCAATAGAGCCGCTGAAATAGGCGGCATTCCCTTGGAGGTGACAGAATGACGAGAACAGTTGATTATTATCTTTCTAAAGGTTTTGACCGTAAAACAGCGGAATACTTCGCAGGCGGAAAGAAAAGGATTACAGGCGTTATCCCCAACAATGATTTCACACTTACAATCAGCTTTGATAACGGAGAAAAGCGCCTTTATGATGTTCGCCCGCTGCTCCAAAAGGGCACGGTATTTGAACCGTTTGCCGATATTGAGAACTTTCGCCGGGTCTATGTAGATGATACCCATTGTATAGCATGGGATATTGACCCAAGCATTGACAGCGATAAGGTATGGAATAATAAAGTCGATTTGTGCCCGGACGGATGCTATATTGACAGTGTGCCTATAGAGGGTATAGCCAATGCCTGAAAATTGCTCTGTTATTATTGATATGCTCATTGAGCAAAGACATATTAGAAGAATGACACAAAAAGACTTAGCTAAAGCTGCTTGCCTTACTCAGCCTGTTATAGCCCGCCTTGAGAGCAAAAAAGCTACTCCTCAGCTTGATACTCTCTTAAAGGTGGCTAATGCTCTCGGCTGTGATTTAGCCGTTGTTCCCGCAGGCAAATAAATTGAATTGCTTATCATGTATATGACGAGGCGACCATTAAAAATCTTGATGATTTTTACGGCACATATGCAGGTTTAAGCTCGAATTAAAGTTAAATAAATACGAGGAAGTATGACAAAACGTAAGGACGGACTGTGGCAGCAGTCTATGACAGTAACAATAAACGGCAGAAAGGTCGTTAAAACCTTTTACGGTCGCACAAAGCAAACTGTTTTGGAAAAAATAGCCAAATTCAAAGGTCAGTTGCAAGACGGTATGCCATTTTCCGAAGTTGCCGAGCTGTGGTGGTCATATCACATGACTACACTCAGTCCGACCACTGTGCAAGGCTATCTGCGCGGAAAAAACAGAGCGGTTGAATATTTTGATAATACCCTTATTAAATCTATCAGACCGCTTGATATACAGCGCTTTCTGACGTATTGCATAGACAAATGGAACATGGCAAAAAACACAGCGTCAAATCAAAGAATTGTCATTAATCAAATAATGATATACGCAGTACAAAACGGATATATCGACATAAACCCGGCAAGAGACATCACTATTCCGAAAGGGCTTGCCAAACAGCAGCGGAAAATGCCGTCGCAGGATGACATAAACAAGATTAAGCAGTGCACAGACTGTACTTTCGGTATGTTCGCATACTTTGCCATGTATACGGGAATGAGAAAAGGCGAATTGCTCGCGCTTCAATGGAAGGATATTGACCTTGAAAACCGTGTGATACATGTAAATAAATCAGTCTATAACGACCATAACATACCCAAAATCAAGCCGCCTAAAACCGAAAGCGGTATACGCGATATCCCGATTTTAAACAAATTATATGAAAAATTAAGCCCCGCAAAAGGTATAGTTTTCAATTTTGAAGGCGGATATATAACAGAGTCAAAATTCAGAGATTTATGGGAGCAATACTGCAAAGAGTCGCAGGTAAGCTGCACCGTGCATCAGCTTAGGCACGCATTCTCAACCATGCTCTTTGAAAACGACATCGAAGTTAAGGACGCGCAAAAAATACTGGGACACGCACAAGCCTCCACCACACAGGATATCTACACCGAAATTCGTAAAACAAGGGAAAATATCGTTAAGGAAAAACTGCTTAATGCAGACATATAATAGTGTAAAAATCGTGTAAATGAGCTGTAGACCCCAGTAATTACTACGAAAGATAGGGCTTCAACTCCCCTCGCCTACACCACGTCGCCGCAAGCGATATGCAGCTTGCGGCGACTTTTTATCGAAAAGTCACCGGCGCACTCATTCCGCTGCGTATCCTTTTCCGAAAAAGGTCACGCTATGCCTTTGCTGCTCACTTGTAAACGCGCTCGCAACACTCCGGCTTGCTGTCAACCTTTTTCGGGCTGCAAGAGCTCGACTCCACTAACGTAATTGCTGAAAATATTTTTTTCATAGCCCTTTCACAAACATGGTCAGGAGTCAATCAGCGCTCCGGGCTGTTTTTCTTTATCGCAGCTTTATAGCCCGTACTTAAAGCCGGCACCCTTTCCGTATCCGTCAGACAGCCGAAAGCCCCGACACGAAATTCGCATTCGGGGCTTTTCTTATACACATATCTCGGCGTCCGCGCCAAAGCGGGCGCCTTTATTTCTTTATTTTGAAAATAAAAAAAGAGCACGCAAAAAACACTTCCGCACACTCTTTAAAACAGCGAAATAATATAAATGCTGATTAAGCAGGCTTATTTATCGTCTTCGATTCTAAGAAGATCAGACACGGTATCATTTAAAAATGACGCAATTTTCTGAATTGTACTGAGTCTCGGGTCGGTATTTTCTCTCTCGATAAGACTCAGAGTCTCCTTACTTATTCCGCACCTTGCCGCAAATTCTTCCTGATTCAGCTTCATCTGCTTTCTTGCTCTTTTCGATTTTCTGGATAACATTTTTAATTCAGGCATATTTAATCTCCTTTACTCAATTATACCTGAATACATATCAACAGTGAACGTATTATATTACGTATTTTTACATTTTTTACGTTTTTTCCCATTTTTGTGACTATATTTTAAAGAAACATAAAAAAAGCACCGTTTAAACGGTGCTTTTGTAATTCACTTAACAGGCAGTTTATTTTTCACTTGAACTGTCGCTTATAAGATAATCGACAGAAACATTATAGTACCTGGACAGCATGACAAGCTTGCTTTCCGGCAGCTTTAGCTTGTTCAGCTCAAACGCCGCATACAGCGGCTTTGGATAACTGATAATATCTGCTATATCGTTTTGTGTCTTCTTGTAAAGTTTTCTGAGTTTTTGTGCGTTATTCATGGTTACCTGCCTATTAATTTTTTGTTATATCCATAATACCATAATTTGGTAAATATGTCAACAAAATATAACAAATTAATTTATCTCTCCGACAAGTCCCTTATCGGTCATACGCGTTATCCTAACAGTCACAACGGTATTGCATAAATTTGAATTGCCGCCGAATTCGACATGAATATAATTCTCGGTAAAACCGCTGCAAACGCCGCCTTCGCAGCGCTCTGCAAGAACATGTACGGTTTTGTTGACAAAGCGTGACATAAATTCCGTACGGTTTTTTTGCTCGATTTCACAAAGAAGCTTTTCCCGCTGCTGTTTAACCGATTTTAAAATCTGATTATCCATCTGAGCCGCCCTTGTTCCTTTGCGCTTTGAGTATGGGAAAATATGTACTTTTGCAAAGCCGATTTTATCTATGAAATCGCAGCTTTGCTTAAAATCCTCATCGCTCTCGCCGGGAAAACCGACAATCACATCGGTGGTCACAGCGCAGTCTTTAAAATATGTACGCAAAAGCCTGACGGCGTTTTCGTACTGCCGGCAGTCATATCTTCTGTTCATTGCTTTAAGCGTTTTGTCGCATCCGCTTTGCAGCGAAAGATGAAAGGACGGGCACAGCTTTTGTACATTTGCTATTTTTTCGACAAAATCGGAAGTTATAACAGTCGGCTCCAGAGAACCGAGTCTTATACGTTCAATCCCGTCAACATCGGCAACAGCCTTAACGGCGTCTGCAAGACAGACGGTTTGAAGGTCGGCACCGTATGACGAAAGATGAATACCTGTCAGAACGACTTCCTTATAGCCTGCCTTTGCAACCGCCGCCGCTTCACTTACCACCTGCTCCGGCGGCTTGGAAATGATTTTTCCTCTGGCAAAAGGAATAAGACAGTAGCTGCAAAAGTTACGGCAGCCGTCTTCGATTTTCAAAATGGCACGGGTTTTCTCCGAAAAGCCCGATATCGTTTCATCTGCAATATCCGAGGAGGACTGCACATCTACGATTTGTCTGCCGGTTTTGAGATACTCATTAACATAGTAAAGTATATCCGCACGGTTTCTTGTACCCAGCACTATACCGACGCCCGACAACGCCGCTGCCTGCTCGGGCGAGACCTGAGAAAAGCAGCCGCAGACTGCAATAACTGCATTCGGGTGGGCGCGCCTGACCCTTGAAATCATATTCCTGCTTTTCTTATCCGAGACCTGCGTAACGGTACAGGTATTTATTATGTAAATGTCGGCATCATCATCAAACCCGACAACGGTATGACCTGCGGACAAAAACTTTTCACTCATCATCTGCGTATCATACTGATTTACCTTACAACCAAGCGTATAAAAAGCTGCTTTCAATTTTAAAACTCCGTAATTTCTTTTTATAAATATTACAATATTTACTGATATTATTCAAGACAAAAAACAAAAAAGATAGTAAAAAAGTGTTGACTTTTCATGGGTGTTCTGTTATACTATCGAATGTTGATAAAATCAATGCGAGAGTGGCGGAACTGGCAGACGCGCACGTTTGAGGGGCGTGTGGTTTACACCGTACGGGTTCAAGTCCCGTCTTTCGCACCACGCCGTCGCAAGCGATATGCAGCTTGCGACGGTTATTTATTTTCTCAGAAAAAGCCGTCTCGCACTCATTCCGCCGCTCCTCCTTTCAGTAATAGGTCACGCTTGCTGCGGCTATTCGCTTGTAAACGCGTTCACTACGCCTTCGCGGCGCTACCAGCCTTTTGCGGGGCGTGCCTACGGGCGGCGTCCTTTTTGTTCCCGGCAGTCATATCGGAACGAGTTTATCTCGTTCCGATTTTTTATTATACAGCTGTTGTCTTTATTATGATATTTCTGCTTCGGACAATTTTCAACCGCCGGGCAGCGGTTGATTTCGACAAGCGAGGTAACTGAATGAAATCATGTCTTTTTTACGGCTTTAACAGCCTGCTTAAAAACAACACATCGGAAGATGCACTTGAACTGTATAAAGACCGCGACACGGCATTCAGCTTTGAATACTCCGGCGGCACGGACGAAATTAAAAATGCGCTCTGCAATATACAAAGCATGCTCAAATAACAGCTAATTAAATTGGTAATCATAAAAAAGACAGAGGCGTTTGCCTCTGTCTTTTTATAATTTTCCAAGCATGTTCACACACCGTCGGTCATCTGGTGCTTATCATATCCGTATTCCTCTAACGAAAGCACACCGTTCATATAAATAAGGGTTGTGACAGATGCGTTTGTCACCCATGGCATATCGGCAAACTCCACGCCGTCCTGTTCAAAAAATACGGCGCACAGAGCACGGATTGCCCCCGCGTGCGACGCGGCGCAAACCGTCTGCCCGACATGGCTTTTTGCTATTTCAAGAATACATTCGAGCATACGCGCCTGTACCTCCTTCGGGCTTTCGCCGCCCGGAATATGAAGCTCCATATCCTTTGCCCACATTCGGAAAGCATCGGGGTAGAGCCGACGCCTTTCCTCCTCTTTCAGCCCCTCCCATTTTCCGCCGTAAATCTCTCTGAGCCGCTTATCCTTTATGACCTTCAGACCGTGAAGCGCTGCCGTCTCACACGCCGTGCGAAAAGCTCGGGACAGGTCGCTTGAATACACTGCGCTTATATTTCTTTCCTTTAGATACTCAGCGGTGATTTTTGCCTGGTTTAAGCCCTTTTCGGTCAGCTCCGCGTCGGTGTTGCCGGCAAAAATCTTTTGCACGTTTGCCTCGCTTTCACCGTGGCGTATAAGCAGTATTATTGTTTTTTCTCCAGTTTTCTCCGGCATTTAGTTCTCCGTTAATATTATTTTACTCAAAAAAAGAGACGGCGGCAGACTATGCAGCCGTCAGACCGAATTCCGCGCGGAAAGGTTGGGGCTGTGTCTCAACATGTCGCATACACTGTTCAAATCCCGCGCGGCGCTGCCGCCAGCGATTGTCCGTGAGCGGCGACTGCTTCGCCCCGATTTTTTCCGCAGCGGATTTTATCACAGCCGCCCGCCTCCGTGTACTTTAATCTGCACGCCTTATTATAATACTTTCACTATTCTTTGTCAATCAAATCACCGTTGACAATGCCGCTGTTATCTGCTATAATGGTTGCGTTTGCAACAGTTGCAGGCGCAACTGTTGCTTCTGTAAAACAACATATTGCACGGGGGATATAAAAGCCA
Organism: Clostridia bacterium; assembly: GCA_017937065.1. Classification (GTDB taxonomy): domain Bacteria; phylum Bacillota; class Clostridia; order Oscillospirales; family QAKW01; genus RGIG9041. The sequence goes on from JAGBEI010000023.1 coordinate 9,618, forward strand.
TGAAATCATTAATGCGCCACATAAATATTATTGCACGGTGCGCCGGCATGTACCGCGCCGACAGGCTGGGCGACAGCGAGCTGGGCGCCGTACATCAGAGCTACGTACTGGCGATATGCAAAAATCCCGGAATATCCCAGGACGAGCTGGCACGGCACATCTGCATAAACAAAAGCAATGTAACGCGTAAAATCACATATCTTGAAGAACACGGCTATGTCACACGCGTACAGAGCGAAAGCGACAAGCGCATAACGCTCGTCTATCCTACGCAGAAAATGCAAAACGTGCTGCCCCAGGTACGCGCTGTCACCGATGAGTGCAACGAGTATATGACCCGTGGGTTTACAGAAGAAGAGCTGAAACAATTCAAAAAGCTTTTGGAGCGGGTATCCGCACGTGCAAAAAGCTATGTGGAAACAAGGGGGAATGACAAGCTGTGAAGTTTATTTTAAAGTATTTAAAACCCTTTTACGCCGCAATGGCGCTCGGACTTTCCATAAAGGTGCTGGGTACGGTGGTGGAGCTTGCCCTGCCGTACATACTGACGCATATACTGAAAAATGTTGTCGCCGCGCAAAATCTGAGGCTTATACTTGTCTGGGGCGCAATTATGATTGTGTGCGCGCTGGGTGCGTGTATCTGCAATATCACCGCCAACAGAATGGCGGCACGGGTGGCGCGCAACTTTTCGGAAAATATCCGCCGGGATCTGTTTAACCGCACCATGCGCCTCAGTGCGGCACAGACCGACAAATTCACCATACCCTCACTTGAGTCGCGCATTACGACAGATACATACAACATACATAATTTCGTCTCAATGATGCAGAGAATGGGCGTGCGCGCACCGATACTTCTGACAGGCGGAATAGCGATAACACTCATCATGGACAGCTATCTTGCGCTGACAATGCTTGCGCTGCTGCCGCTTTTGTTTATAACGGTCATGTTCATATCCAAAAAGGGCGTACCGCTTTACACAAAGGTTCAGAAATCGGTTGACGGCATGATACGCGTCGTCAGAGAGGACGCGCAGGGAATACGCGTTATAAAGGCACTGTCAAAATCCGAATACGAGCACAGACGGTACGACGCTGTAAACCGCGCGCTTGTAAAGGACGAAAAGCGGGCGGGCATCACAATGGGGCTTGCCAACCCAGTCATGACCTTTTTTATGAACGCGGGTATTGTCGCAGTCGTTGCCATGAGCGCATCGCGCGTGGCAAATCATCAGTCCGACCCCGAAACGGTAATCGCATTCATGCAGTATTTTACCCTGATTTCCATGGCGATGATGTCGGTCACCCGCATTTTCATGATGTATACCAAAAGCTCCGCTTCGGCACGGCGTATCGCGCAGGTTATTGAGACGGAGCAGGACTTGACTGTAAAAAGCGAGGACGATTTTCCGCCCGTAAAGACAAATGCACATATTAAATTTGACGGCGTCTGCTTTTCATATGCGGGCGGGCAGGACGATTTAAACAATATCAGCTTTGAAGTAAAACGCGGCGGGTCTCTGGGCATCATAGGCGCGACGGGCAGCGGAAAAACAACGCTTATCAGTCTGCTTATGCGCTTTTACGACGTACGAAGCGGCGCTGTTTATATAGACGGCAAGGATATACGCACCTACCCTCAAAAGCCGTTCCACGAAATGTTCGGCGTTGCCATGCAAAGCGATTTTATCTACTCCGCCACCATCGAGGAAAACATTCGTTTCGGCAGGGATTTAAGCCGTGAGCAGATAGTAAACGCCGCGAAAATCGCGCAGGCGCATGACTTTATCAGCGCGTTTGAGGACGGATATGAGCATGTGCTGTCGCAAAAAGGCACAAACGTATCCGGAGGTCAGCGCCAGCGCATCCTGATTGCGCGCGCAGTTGCCGCAAACCCGCAGATACTGGTGCTGGACGACAGCTCATCGGCGCTTGACTACAAAACGGACGCAAGTCTGCGCCGCGCGCTCTCGGAAAGCATGAGCGATGCCACGATAATCACCGTTGCCCAACGTGTAAGCTCAGTCAAAAGCTGCGACGTTATCCTTGTACTTGACGAGGGCAGAATAATCGGGCACGGAACGCATGAGCAGCTTTTAGAGCAGTGCGAGGAATACAGAGAGATAAGCCAGTCACAGATGGGAGGGGATTTTGTTGAGTAAGTTTGAAAGAAGCACGCCGTCGGGACGCCGCCTTCAAACCGGCGAGCGTCAGAAGCTGGACCGCAAAACTGCGCGCAGTGTCATGCTGCGCCTGGGCGGATACATGCTGAAGCATTGGCCGCTGTTTATCACGGCAATTATTTTGACGCTTGTGTCCAATCAGCTGTCGCTGCTCGGCCCCAAATACTCCGGGGACGCCATTGACGCAATAGCGGCGGCGGGCGGCGTCAAATTCGACCTGGTATGGCCCAGCGTTATTAAAATGGCGGTCTGCTACGGACTTTCGGCAATTCTGTCCTATCTTTTAGCGGTTACAATGATTCAGCTGAGTCAGAAAATCGTCTATACCATGCGCCGCCAGCTTTTTGAAAAGCTCACCTCCCTGCCCGTCGGATATTTTGACACACATGCCACAGGAGACATTATAAGCCGCATTTCCTACGATATCGACACCGTAAACGCGTCGCTGTCTCAGGATATCGTTCAGGTCATGACAAGCATCTACACCGTTGTCGGCTCGCTGATATTCATGTGGAATATCTCAAAACCGCTGATACTTGTATTTGCCGTAACCGTGCCCGCGTCTATTCTGTTCACCCGTTACAGGACAAAGCGGGTGCGCCCGCTGTTCAGCAGGCGCTCGCACAAGCTGGGCGAGCTTAACGGATATGCGGAAGAAATGCTGTCGGGCGGCAAGACAATACGCGCCTACTGCCGTGAGGACGAGATAGGCGCGGCGTTTAACAAAAGAAATATCGAAACAATGGACGCGTACTACGACGCCGAGTACTACGGCGCAACGCTCGGCCCGTCGGTAAATTTTATCAACAACCTGTCCATATCGCTTGTCACGATTTTCGGCGGAATACTCTTTATGTACTCGCAGAGCGGAGCTTTTAAGGCAGGCTCGCTGTTTTTCATAACACTGGGCGGGGTTGCGCAGTTTGTGCAGTATTCAAGAAAGTTTGCCGGGCCGATAAACGAATTTGCAAACATTATCAACGAGTTTCAGTCCGCATTTTCGGCAGCGCAGCGCGTATTTCGTATAATCGACGAAAGTCCCGAAAGCCGGGATATGCCGGGCGCCGTCGAGCTAAAGAATGCGTCGGGCAGAGTCGATATTGAAAATGTGAGTTTCGGCTACACGCCTTCAAGACAGATACTGCACGATATTTCGGTTCATGCCGAGCCGGGCAAAACAATAGCCATTGTCGGGCCGACCGGCGCGGGAAAAACGACAATAATCAACCTGCTCATGCGCTTTTACGACCCTGTGGAGGGCAAAATCCGCGTGGACGGAAGCGAAAACCGCGAAATTACGCGCAGCTCGCTGCGGAGAGCATACACCATGATGCTCCAGGACACCTGGCTTTTCCACGGCACGATTTACGAAAACATAATTTACGGCAAGGAAAATGCAACGCCGAGCGAAGTGTATGAAGCTGCAAAGGCGGCGCGCATCAGCTCATACATCGAGCGTCTGCCCGACGGCTACGACACCGTACTTTCAGACGACGGCACAAACATATCAAAGGGACAGCGCCAGCTTATCACCATTGCGCGCGCTATGCTTTCAAAATCAACCATGCTGATACTGGACGAGGCGACCTCCAATGTCGACTCACGCACCGAAATCAAAATTCAGCAGGCTATGGCAAGGCTGATGGAGGGCAGAACCTGCTTTGTAATAGCGCACAGGCTGTCAACCATACAAAACGCCGATCTCATTCTTGTTTTGCAGGGCGGCAAAATCACAGAGAGCGGCAATCATGAGCAGCTTATGAAAAAGGGCGGCTTTTACAGCACGCTTTACAACTCGCAGTTCATATGAAAAATCAAACCGCGCATATTCGGCAAAGGCGGATGACTGTTGTCATCCGCCTTTATTAATGCCGTGTATGTTTTCAGCATTATCAGAGCAGTGATTTCAATGCCGCATCAAATTGCGGGAAAGCCTTTTTAAGCACAACAGGCTTTCCGCTTTTATCAATAAAACAATGCGTTGACGCAGCCGTCATTACAACGACCCTGCTTTTAAGCTCGGTCATGATATAACTCAGTTCAAGCCTAACTCCTGTGTATTTGTCAAGCGTTACGTCTATACTGATTTCATCATCAAAGGTTGTCGGGTGCTTATAACGGCACTGAACGGAAACAACCGGAGATGTAATACCGTCCTGCTCCAGCTTCTTCATACCATAGCCTATGCTTTTCAGAAAATCCGCCCGGGCTTCCTCCATCCACCTGACATAGTTAGAGTGGTGTGTAATGCCCATTTTATCGGTTTCGTAATAATGTACTTTATGAATATATGTGTGCATAATTCACCTCGTCAATACATACAGCCCGTAAGCTCGGCAAGGGTGGTTTCTCCCCAGCTGTAATTTGTCAGATAGCTGCCCTTGAAAAGCTGAGCATATTCTTCCTTTCCGGACAGGTAATTATAGAGATCGCACTGAACCCTTTCCATAACTATGCGGCGTGCGCCGTCCACGGATTCAACGACATCGGAAATGCCGTACTCCTCCAAGATGTTTTTAAGCCTGAGTGCAACCTTGCGGTATCTTGATAACGTAACCGGATTTACAGGCTCGTTTTCCCACAGAAAGCCTATCGCCTCCTCCGAGGAAACAAACCCGCCCCGCCGGTCGACAAGAAGCGCAAACAGCTCTTTGGATTTCTTGTTCCGAAACGCTATCGGCTTATCTCCCACAAACACGTCGAAGTAGCCGAAGGTGCGGATTGAAACAGTACGGTTTTCCGGGAGCGCTGCCGTTTCATCCGGTGCAGCATCCTCAACCGCATAAAGCATAACGTATCGCGGCGAGCTGCTGTCAGGCTCCTTTTGAGAGCAGATTGCTTTGATTTGGCGTTCACTTTCGGTTTTATAATCGAAATAGGTAAATTCAGCCTCACCGTTTCTGAGGAGCTTTTCAAAATCCTCATAGGACGCTTCGCTGTAAGCGACAAAGCTTTCAAGCGGCGTATACTTTTCGGTCAGAGGAAGCCATTCTTCCTTTGTATACCCAAAGTATTCATACACATTTTCACTGGCATAAAGGGGCTTTACCAAGCTCTCGGGTGTGACCTCAAAAGCCGCAATGCCATCCGAGAACTGCATGACGAGTTCTTTCATTCTCTGCCTCAGCTGATCATTCTCTATCCGCAAAACATCCGCTTCACCCGTCTGCTGTAAAAGCCGGCAGCAGTAGAAGCTGACAAAATCATCAACCTTGATAAATATTCCGCTGTACTGCTTAAGCTCTCCCGATGAGGAACGTGCGTTATATGTAATATGCGGAGGCTGCGCGCCCGGTTCGTAAAGCTTCTTTTGTGAAAAGTCCCTGAAAAAGCGGCGAACCTTGTCACGGTCGTCCAAAGCAACGGCGCTTATAATCCATTTTTCCAGAGCGTCATCCATCTGCATTGCAATATCCTCGAATTTTTTGAACGAGGATTTGTCATCGCAATGCAGGCATTTTACGGTATTGGCGCTGATGTTGAATTCGAATATCTTATCGTACACATCGGTCAGCGCCTTAATATACCTCTGCGTTTCGGCGGCTTTTTTGAGCTTATGACGTTCCGTGATATCCATGCAGACGCTTTGGAATTCTTCCACACCCTGTTCGTTTTGACACTTTGTCACCCAGCCGAATACATGCGCCCTTGTTCCGTCGCAGCGAAGCACGGTCATTTCGCCCGCAATCGGAGCTTCCGATGAATAAACACGGTTCAGATATTTGGAAAAGCGGCGCCTATCCTCCATCGGAATCATAAGAAAAATATTTTCCTTATACATTTCAAGATAATTCAGCTCGCCGTCTCTTGCCTTGGGGAAACGGAGCATATCAATCATTTTTTGATTGATATAGGTAATCTTAGGCTGTTTTTCGCAGGTGTATTTCAAAAAACCGCAGGGTACGGTTTCGTTTAAAAACCGCAAATTGTTGTTTTCGCCTTTGATGTCCGTGATGTCTGTAATGACGGAATACCCGACAAGAGTTCCGTCCTCCAGCCGCTCGGACGACAGCGTATCCCTGACGTGCATCACGGCGCCGTTCTTTTTGATAAGGCGATACTCGCAGGTAAGAGTCTGCTCTTTTTCGGAAAGTTTATTTATAAAATCCAAATATCTTTGCCGATCCGAAGGATGAATCAGCGGTGCGTACAGATCACGGCTTGCGTGGAGCAGCTCACCCTCGCTGTATCCTGTCAGCTCACATAGATTGCGGCTTGCATAGCACAGATGAGCCGGCTCACTCAAAATATACTGATGAAAGCCGCTGATATGCCGGTCGAGTATAGCTCCTATATTAGTTAACATGTCGTTCATAACAACTCCTTTTGCGCAGCGCGCTGTCTGCTGCCCGATGCAAAAAAACGTCGGATATATGATAATACAAGATTATAACAAAATCTTGTATTTTTTTCAAATTAAATCAATTATTACGCGGCGGAAACCGCCGCTGCATAATTCCCTATTTGCACAATTTTAAATATCTCCTGCGGCAAACCCTGAGAAGCCTGTTCTCAGGGCTATACCGACAGCTTTGTAATAAGACTGCCGATGAATGCAGCTAAAATAAAGTCGGTAAATGTCCTTTACCGTATAAAATACCATTTTCAGCCTTGCTTTCGCTGAACATTTTTCTGTATTTTTCCGCTGATGGTTTTAGGCATTTCTTCAGTAAACTCAATAATACGTATCCACTTGTATTCCGCTAATTTCCGATTGCAAAATTCCTTGATTTCAAGCTCCAGCTCTTTTGAGGGGACATAGCCCTGACCGAGCACAACAACAGCCTTGATTGCCTGACCTCTGAGCGCGTCGGGCACGCCGATAACGCTGCATTCCACAACAGCGGGATGCTCCATCAATACATTTTCCACTTCATAGGGACCGACACGGAAGCCGCCGGTCTTTATAATATCGTCAAAGCGGCCGTGGAACCAGTAGCGGCCGTTTTCGTCCATATACGCAGCATCACCCGTATGATACACGCCGCCGCGCCACACATAGTTATACTGCTGCTCATTGTCAAGATAGGCGGTGAACACGCCTGTCTGCCTGCCCGGCTGTTCGGGAATAATAACAACCTCTCCGATCTCGTTTACTTCGACCCGCTCGCCCTGCTTATTGCGAAGCTCGATATTATAAAAAGGAGACGGCGTACCCATAGACCCCTCAACGGCATCCATGCCATTAAAGTTTGCCAGCAGCAATGTTGTTTCGGTCTGTCCGTAGCCCTCGCAAAGCGTGAGCCCCGTGCGCTCCGTAAATTTGCGGAACACCTCGGGCGCCAGCATTTCACCTGCGGTAGATGCGTGTTTGAGCGTCGGCATATCGGGGATACCCTTACGTACAAGATAGCGGTACACCGTAGGCGGAGCGCAGAAGGAGGTAACACCGTATTTGTTAATGATACTGCACAGCTGCTTCGGTTCAAAATTATCGAAATCATAGACCATAACTGCACTTCCCACAAGCCACTGTCCGTATATTTTTCCCCAGGAGGCTTTTGCCCAGCCTGTTTCGGCAACGGTAAAGTGAAGTCCGTTATCCTCCGCCTGCTGCCAGTATTTGGCTGTGGCAATATGTGCCAGCGGATAGCTGTGTTCGTGAATTACGCCCTTCGGGTAGCCGGTTGTACCGGACGTAAAATACATCAGCATGGGATCGGCTGCCGCTGTGGGAATACGCTTCAGCTGCCCGCTTGCCCTTTGCATAGCACAGGTGATATTTTCAAAGCCCTCGACATCAGCCTGAACGCACCAGAGCTTTGCGGACAGCTCAGTCTGACTTAACGCCTTTAAAATTTTTTCCGGCACCTCGTCCTGAGAGGTACAAACAACCGCCTTTGCCCCAGAGGCTTTGATACGGTAAACAATGTCGCTTACCGTCAGCATATGCGTTGCCGGAATCATAACTGCTCCGAGCTTATGCAAAGCAACTGCCGCAAACCAGTATTCATAGTGGCGTTTGAGTATCAGCATCACACGGTCGCCGCGGCCGATGCCGGCGTTTCGGAACACATTTGCCATTTGGTTGCTGTATTTTTTAATATCCGCAAAAGTGAAGACGTGCTCTTCCCCTTCCACGTTGCACCATACGAGCGCGCGCTTGTTCGGGGTTTCCTGCGCTGTTTTATCGACAACATCGTAGCCGAAGTTAAAATTGTCGGGATAGTCAAGCGTTAATTTTTTCAAATTGCCGTATTCATCGGTAATTTCATGACAATAGTTTCGGTATACGCTCATAATTACTCCTTAATTACCGCACTGACGCCGATATTACGGAATCTGTCGTAGCGGTGTCCCACAAGATCCAAATCATTTGTCAGCACATCGATTTCACGAATGAGCAGGGTGCGGATACGGTCATAAAATTCTTTTTGACCGATATCCTTTTCGGAAAGAATGCGTTCAATCACGCCGAGGCTTTTTGCGTCCTCGGCAGTCAGCTTTAAGCTCTCTGCCGCCGTCTGCGCTTTTGCGGCGTCCTTCCAAAGAATGCTTGCGCAGCCTTCGGGTGAAATAACCGAATAAACGGCGTTTTGCAGCATCCATACACGGTCGGCAACCGCAAGAGCCAGCGCACCGCCGCTGCCGCCCTCACCGATAAGAACGGAAATGACAGGCACGCACAGGGTGGACATCTCCGTTAAATTTTCGGCAATAGCCTGCCCCTGACCGCGCTCTTCAGCACCGATACCGCAGTAAGCGCCGGAGGTATCAATAAAACAGATAATAGGTCTGCCGAATTTTTCCGCCTGCTTCATAAGGCGAAGCGCCTTGCGGTAGCCCTCGGGATTAGGCGCGCCGAAATTACGCAGGGTGCGTTCCTTTGCAGTATGTCCCTTTTCAATGGCGATTACAGTTACGGGGCTGCCGTTTAAGCTCGCAATACCGCCGACGATTGCCGGATCGTCGGCATAGCGGCGGTCGCCGTGAAATTCGATAAATCCCCTGAATATGTTTTTGATATAGTCAAGCCCTGTCGGTCTGTTGCTGCTGCGGGCAAGTTTTACTCTGTCGTATGCCGCTTCACTCATTAAACTGCCCTCCCGCCGTGCATTTTCAGAAGCTCAGCAAGATACCGCTTTTGATCCCGGCGGCTTACTATGCTGTCAACAAATCCGTGCTCCAAGACGAATTCCGACTTTTGGAAACCGTCCGGAAGCGATTTTTTCGTGGTTTGCTCAATGACTCTTGCACCCGCAAAACCGACTGTTGCTCCCGGCTCTGCCAAAATGATATCCGCCTCCATTGCAAAGCTGGCAGTTACGCCGCCGGTGGTAGGGTCGGTAAGAACGGCAATATATAAAAGTCCCGCGTCACTGTGGAGCCGCACCGCCGCGCTTGTTTTTGCCATTTGCATCAGAGACAAAAGCCCCTCCTGCATACGTGCGCCGCCCGATACCGTAAAGCCAATCACAGGCAAGCGGTACTGAACCGCATATTCGAAAAGAGAGGTAATCTTTTCCCCTACCGCACTTCCCATACTGCCCATCATAAAGTAGGACTCCATCACAAAAAGACAGCATTTCTGCCCGCCCAGCGTCGCTGTGCCGCAGACAACCGCCTCCTGTTCCCCGCTTGCCGAGCGAACGGTTTCAATCTTATCCTTATAGCCCGGAAAGTTCAGCGGGTTATCCGCCTTTATTCCCGAATACAGCTCATGAAAGCTGCCCTTATCCGCTATCATTCGGATACGGTTGCGCGCCTTCATTCTAAAGTGATAGCCGCAGGAGCAAACAAGGTCATTTGCCCAAAGGCGGCTGAGGGGAATATCCTTGCGGCAATTAGGACAGCTCTTTTCCGGCTCGCCTGCGTCTCTCTGAACGGGGGCAGAGGTCCGCCCCCCTTCCTCCAATTTATTTTTCGGTTTCAAAAAATTCATCAGCGCCATTATGTCACCTGTTTCCCATAAATGTTAAATCATAATTGCCGGATGTGAAGCGGTCATCCTCTACAATCCGCAGCTGTTCTTCGATATTTGTCGGTATACCCTCAATTACAAGCTCACAAAGGGACGCCCGTATTTTCCGCAGAGTTTCCTCCCGTGTTTTGGCGTATACGATCAGCTTGCCCAAAAGCGAATCATAATACGGAGAAACCACCGTACCGTCGATAAGACATGTATCAAAACGTACCGACGGGCCGCCGGGGACATGAAGCGTCTTGAGCGTCCCGCAGCTTGCCGCGTTTATGCGGCATTCGATGGCAGAGCCTTTTATTTTGATGTCGCTTTGCGTAAAGTTCAGCGCAATGCCCGCGGCAATTCTTATCTGCCATTTTACGATGTCTATTCCTGTCAGTATTTCGGTAACGGAGTGCTCTACCTGCAAACGGACATTCATTTCCATAAACCAAAAGTTTCCGTCTCTGTCCAGCAGAAATTCAAGAGTGCCCGCACCGACATAGCCGATTTTTTTAACCGCCTCCACAGCCAGCCGCATAATCTTTTCCCTTCGCTCATCATCTACGGCGGGAGAAGGCGTTTCCTCCAAAAGCTTTTGGTTTCTTCTCTGCAGGGAGCAGTCCCTGTCGCCCAGACACACGGCGTTTGAGTGTTCGTCTGCAAGAATCTGAAGCTCCACATGTCTTGCGGGGAATATATACTTTTCAAGATATACGCTGCCGTCGCCAAAGGCACCGACTGCCTCGGCGGTTGCCTGCAAATATGCGTCCTTTAAGTCATCGGCAGAGCGTATAAGCCTGATGCCGCGTCCGCCGCCGCCCGCACACGCCTTCAGCATAACGGGATATCCTATTCTCTGCGCGGCTCTCTCCGCCTCCTCCACGGACGCAACGGCTTTCGTACCGGGAATGACGGTAAGACCCGTATCCCGTATCAGCTCCTTCAGTATTGCCTTGTCGCTCAGACGCTCCATATTTTCCGGTTCAGGACCTATAAACACCAAGCCGTTTTTTCTGCAAAGGCGGGCAAAATGCGCATTTTCGGAAAGAAATCCGTAACCGGGATGAATCGCCTGCGCGCCCGCCAAAACAGCGGTGCTTATAATTTGATTTTCATTCAGATAGCTTTCCGAAGGCTCATTTCCGCCTATGCAATAGCTTTGGTCGGCAAGCGCCACATGCAGGGAATTCTTATCCGCCTGCGAATATACAGCCACGGTAGCCACGCCCATTTCCTTGCAAGCCCTGATAATGCGGACGGCGATTTCGCCGCGGTTGGCAATCAGTATTTTTGAAAACATAGTTTACGCTCCTGTTACCGCAAAAGAAAATTCCGCAGCAACGCAAAGCCGTTCGCCTACGCTGACAGTACCCTGTGCAAAATAAAAGGGAGGCTTTGCTCTTTTGATGTGACATTTTGCTTCAACCGTATCGCCCGGTTTTACGGGGGAACGGAATTTTACATTGTTAAGCCCCGTATATACAGGCAGCTTTCCCTCGCTCATCACATCCTGCATCAGCACGCAGGCGGACTGAGCCAGTATCTCACAGAGAATGACGCCGGGAACGATGGGATTGCCGGGAAAATGACCTTTAAGGAAAAACTCATCACCGCGCACGGTATAATGCCCGACGGCAGTGCCGTCCTTATTTTCCGCATCGTCCAAAAGCAGCATATTGTCTCTGTGCGGCAGTATCGTCATTATCTCTTCTCTGTTCATAGCCTACCTCCTGATACGGAATAATTCCGTGCCGTACTCCACGACCTGACCGTTTGTAACGCAGATTTCAGAGATAACACCGTCCTCTTCGGCGTTAATTTCGTTCATCAGCTTCATAGCCTCCACGATGCAAAGCGTCTGACCCTTCTTTACATTGTCCCCCACTTTAACATAAGGGTCTGCGTTTTCGGCGGGAGCGGCATAAAACACGCCGACAATAGGCGATTTTACGCTGATATAATCCCTGCTTTTTGAAACATTCTGCGCGGCAGGCTCGGTAACAGAGGCAGAATATACAGAGTCACTGACCGAGACCGAAGCACTGCGTTCAAGGCGAACCCTGCTCTTATCGTCTGTAATCTCAAGCCCGGTAAGTCCCAGCTCTTTCATCAGCTGAGCATATTTTCGGATATTGGTCTCTTCCATAAAGCTACACCTTTCTGAAAGCAAGACAGGCATTGTGACCGCCGAAGCCGAGGGAATTGGAAAGCGCCAAGGTAATGTCGGCTTTTACCGCCGTGTTCGGCACGCAGTTCAGGTCACACGCCTCATCCTGCTCCTTCAAATTCACAGTAGGCGGAATAATGCCCTCGTTCAATGCAAAAAGACAGGCAAGGGCTTCTATTGCGCCGGCAGCGCCCAGCATGTGCCCTGTCATGGACTTGGTGGAGCTGACATAAGCTTTTTTCGCCTGTTCTTCTCCGAGAGCTTTTTTAACGGCAAGCGTTTCAATCATATCGTTCATCGGAGTACCTGTTCCGTGAGCGTTGACATATACCACATCATTTTCTGTGTACCCCGCCTCGTTCATCGCCTCCGTCATTGCCTGCGCGCCGCCCCTTGCCTGCGGATGAGGCGCCGTGATATGATATGCGTCGCAGGTAGAGCCGTAGCCGCAGACCTCACCGTAGATTTTTACTCCCCGTGCCTTTGCGTGCTCATATTCCTCCAAAACAAGCGCAACCGCTCCCTCTCCGATGACAAATCCGCCGCGGCGCTTATCAAAAGGAAGAGAGGCTTCATCGGGATTTTCCGAGGTGGACAGCGCCTGCATATTTACAAAGCCCGCAATGGCGGACGGTACTATCGCGGCTTCCGCACCGCCCGTAATGACTGCGTCCGCATAGCCGTGACGGACAAGACGCATTGCCTCGCCGACGGCATTGGAGCCGGAGGCACAGGCGGTGACCGCGGGCATGGCAGAGCCGCGGCAATCGTGGCGAATGGCAATCATTCCCGCTGCCATATTGCCTATCATCATAGGTACAAACAAGGGAGACACGCGGCGGGGGCCTTTCTCCAGCAGCTTTGTGTGTTCGGTCTCAAAGGTACCGATACCGCCGATACCCGTACCGAACATAACGGCAAAGCGCTCCGGCTTGACAGTACCTTCGATACCGCTTTCATCAACCGCCTGCTGTGCGGCGGCTACGGCAAACTGCGCGTAACGGTCGGTACGGAGAATATCGTTTACCTCCAGATATTCCTTCGGATCAAAGCCCTTTACCTGCGCGCCTAACTTTGCCTTGAATTTTTCAGTATCAAAAAGTGTAATGGGAGCAATGCCGTTTTTGCCGTTTTTAAGCCCCTCCCAGGTATCACGGACATTGTTTCCCAAAGGGGTAACCGCACCGAGCCCGGTAACAACAACTCGTCTGTTTTCACTCATAATGTTTATCTCCTTATATAGCTATACCGCCGTCAACGCGAAGAACCTCGCCTGTGACGTATTTTGCCGCGGCAAGATATGCAACCGCATCCGCTACATCCTCCGGCTTACCCATCGTTTTGAGAGGAATCATACTTATAAGCGGATTGTCTGTCTGATTGTCTGTCATATCGGTTTTAATAAAGCCGGGAGCTACCGCATTGCAGCGTATGCCCTTGGGCGCCAGCTCCTTGGCAACAGACTTTGTAAGACCGATAAGCCCCGCCTTTGACGCGGAATAATTACACTGACCCGCATTGCCTGTAATCCCGGCAACCGAGGTGATATTGATAATACAGCCTTCACGGTTACGAATAAACAAGCCTGTCATATGGCGAATCATATTAAACGCGCCTTTAAGGTTTGTGTCCAATACGGCGTCATAATCCTCTTCCTTCATCATTGCAAGCAGACCGTCGCGGGTGATACCCGCATTATTGACAAGAATATGTGCTGTTTTGAAGTCCGCCTTTATCCCTGCCACGGTCTCCTTAACGGCAGTAAAGTCCGCGACATCGCACCGGTACGCCTTTGCCTGCACATTATTTTCCTGCCTGCATTTATTGCAGACATTTTCCGCGGCTTGCGTATTCCCCGCGTATATCACGGCAACGTCTGCGCCCATTGACGCAAGTTTATATACGACAGCTTCGCCGATTCCGCGGGAGCCTCCCGTTACCACGGCTGTTTTTCCCTTTAACATTTTTCCACCTCCGACAAATACTCAAATACCGTTACGGCTTTTACATCGCTGTTGATTTTTTTAATCATATTGGTAAGCGTTCTGCCCGGCCCTATCTCGATAAAGGTATCAATTTTGCTTTCTGTCATATTATGTATGATATCTTCCCAAAGCACGGGGTTACAGATCTGCTGTGAAAGCAAGCCCGCGGCATCGTCGGTATACGGCTTTGCCGTCATATTGGAATAAAGTGTGACCGTTTGTTCCTTAATTTTTACCGTCTCCAGTTCTTTTTTAAAGGCGGCAGCCGCATCCTTCATAAACGGTGAATGAAACGCTCCCTTAACCTTTAACGGAATGGCTCTGCCGCCCGCGGCTTTGACATCGGCAAAGAAATCGGTCATCTCTGATGAAAGACCGGAAACCGTAACCTGACCGGGACAGTTGAAGTTTACCGGATAAACATTTGAATACTTACCGCAAAGCTTACGCACCTGCTCACACGTCAGCTTTACGACTGCCGCCATAGAGGTGTCATACTTTTCCGCCGCGCTTTGCATCAATTCTCCGCGCTTGCAGACAAGACGAAAGCCCGTTTCCATATCAAAAATCCCGCTGACCGCAGCTGCAACGACCTCTCCCAGTGAAAAGCCTGCGAGCGCATCGGGTTTTATTCCCTTTTCCGTCAAAACGCTTGCCGCCGCCAGCTCCGTTGCGAAAAGACACGGCTGCGTGTTTTTTGTTTCCTTTAATTCGTCCTCCGTACCGTCAAAGCACTGTGCGCCGGTTCCCGGACGGATGCGGTCACACATCTCAAAGACAGACGCGGCTGTCGGATATTTTTCGGCAAGCTCCCTTCCCATACCGGGATACTGGTCGCCCTGACCGGAAAAAACAAATGCTATTTCACCCATTGCGGTGCCCTCAGAAGGATAGGCTCTGCCTCCTCCATAACTTCCTTAATAATTTGTGCGGCAGGCTGCTCCTGCTTTACCATCGCCGCAATCTGACCCGAAAGGAAACAGCCCTTTTCGTTATCGCCCTCCTGCACGGCAAGCCTGAGCGCTCCCGACGCAAGAGCCTCCAGCTCTTCGTCCGGCATACCGCCGTACTCTGCCTTTGAGTAATCCCTTGCAAACTGAGTGCGAAGACTTCTGACGGGATGACCCAGCCGCCTGCCTGTTACCATTGTGCAAAGGTCGGTGGCTTTCAGAATTTTTTCCTTATAAACAGGGTGAATGGTACATTCTTTCGCACTTAAAAAGCGGGTGCCCATCTGAACGCCGCACGCGCCGAGCATAAAGGCGGCTGCAACGCCTCTACCGTCCGCGATACCGCCTGCGGCAATGACAGGCAGGTCGGTAACATCACAAATTTGAGGCACAAGCACCATTGTGGTAAGCTCGCCCACGTGACCGCCGCTCTCGCCGCCCTCCGCAATCAGAGCACAGGCGCCAAGACGGGTCATCAGCTTAGCCATGGCAACGGAAGCCACAACGGGAATCACCTTTATACCTGCGGCAAGCCAGGCTTTGATATATTTGGAAGGATTTCCGGCGCCGGTCGTTACGACCTCAACCTTTTCCTCTATGACTACCTTAGCCACTTCATCGGCAAAGGGACTCAGAAGCATAATATTCACGCCGATAGGCTTATCGGTCATACTCCTGGCAACCCTAATCTGCTGTCTTACATAATCGCCGGGAGCATTTCCCGCCGCAATAATACCAAGACCGCCGCCGCCCGACGCGGCAGCGGCCAGTTTACCGTCAGCGATCCAAGCCATACCACCCTGAAACACGGGGTATCTGATACTTAGCATCTCGCAAACTGCTGACTTAATCATAAGCATTAACCCTGCTTGCTCTGAATAAATTTATCCAGATCGTCAATTGTTTCCACCTTCTGATCCAGCTCGATTTCGATACCGATTTCATCCTCAAGGTTCATAAGAAGCTCCACCGTATCAAGAGAATCAATTCCAAGCTCGGAAAATCTGCTTTCCGGCTTTACTGACGAAACATCACATCCCGTGCGTTCCGAAACAATTTTTGCGATAGCGTCAAAGTACATGTTAATATGCCTCCAATAAAATTTTTCAAGCAGTATTTATACCGCTGCTGAAGCTCATTATACAAAAGCGTGTGTTCCGTCTGACCGCCCGCAAAGTTCCTTCGGCGTTCCAAATTTGAAAAAATAAGTAATTTTAACAAAAAAATCCGACTATCTTATTTGATAATCGGATTTTTATTTTCTCCGCAGTTTTTTCTTTAGGCGAAAATCCTTCGGATATCTTCGGTTTTTTTAATACAATCGGCATAAAATAAACAGTATAAATACACTTTTGAACGGAGCGGTAATATGAAAACGCTGTTTTACGGCGGTAAGATACTGACAATGGATATCCCGCTGTACACCGACGCCGTTTTGACGGAAAACGGCAAAATCACAGCAGTCGGCAAGCGTGAGGAGCTGATAAAACAGGCTCCCGACACAGTCATCGACCTTGACGGCAAAACCATGCTGCCCGCGTTTATCGACGCGCACAGCCATTTCTTTCAGACAGCATGCGCATTTTTGCAGGTCTCGCTGCTCGGAGTAAGGTCTGAAGAGGACATGCGCATACGAATTGACGACTATATCACGGCAAACGGAGTAAAGCCGGGAGACTGGATTACGGCGCGGGACTTTGACCCGGAATTCATGCAAAGCGGCAAAAATCCGCCGCTTTGCGTCCTTGACAGGCTTGCGCCGCACAACCCCCTTGTCATACAGCACAAATCAGGGCACATGGGGCTTTTCAATTCGCAGGCGCTAAGGCTGCTGGGCGTCTCGGAAAGCGTAAAAACAAAGCCGTGGCAGGGCAGCGGAAAAATAGAGACGGACGGCGGCGGGCTCACGGGATACATGGAGGAAAACGCATTCTTTTATTATCTGAAAAAGCTGCCGCTGCAAAGCGACAGCGACATGCTGCGCGCCTTTGAACGGGCACAGCAAAAATATCTTTCCTACGGCATTGCAAGCATTCAGGAGGGAATGTTTGTATCGCAAATGCTGCCCTTTTACAAAACGCTGCTCAAAAGCGGCATTTTGAAAACGGATATCACGGCATACTGCGAGCCGTCTGTATATAACGCCGTAAAAAACGAGCTTCACGGACTGAGCGGTCACTTTCGCGTCGGGGGCATAAAAATATTTTTGGACGGGTCGCCGCAGGGCAAAACTGCATGGATGCGCACGCCGTATGCCGGCGACGAAAAAAGCGGCTACTGCGGCTACGGCACAATGACTGACGGCGAGGTACTGGCGGCAATGGAAATGTCCGCAAAAGAGGGCTGTCAGCTGCTTGCACACTGCAACGGCGATGCGGCGGCGGAACAGTTTCTGCGCTGTCTTGAAGCGGCGGTTGAAAAGTATCCTGTAATGCGCACGCTGCGCCCCGTTATAATCCACGCGCAGCTCATAGACAAAGACCAGCTTGCAAGAGCTGCCGAGCTTTCGGCAATGGTCTCGTTTTTCTCGGCGCATGTCTACCACTGGGGTGACGTGCATATCAAAAACTTTTCTTTGGAGCGCGCCGCAAAAATCAGCCCTGCGGCAACGGCGCTCGAACAGGGAGTAAAATTTACGCTGCACCAGGACGCACCCGTCATTGAGCCGGACATGACAGAGACAATATGGTGTGCCGCCTCCCGCATTACAAAATCGGGACAGACGCTGGGCAGACAGGAAAGAATTTCGGTATACGACGCTCTGCGTGCGGTAACGGTGAATGCGGCGTATCAGTATTCAAAGGAGAATACTCACGGCACGATATCGGCCGGCAAACAGGCGGACTTCACGGTGCTTGACCGAAACCCGCTGCAAACGTCCGCGCAGCGTATGCGCGAGACAGCCGTTTTACAGGTCTTTAAAAACGGCGAATGTGTGTTTTCAAAAAGCTGAAAAATCACCGTCCTCTGCGGTAGCGGCCGGGCGGGACGCCGTAGCGCTCCCGAAATGCCTTTGTAAAGGCTTTGCTGTTTGCAAAGCCGCTGCGCAAGGCTATTTCCCAGACAGACAGGTCGGTATTAATCAGCTCACCGTATGCATGCTCAAGGCGCAGATAGTTGAGATAAGTCTTGAAATTCACCTGCGCGTATTTGCGAAACATTTTTGACAGATACGCGGCGGAATATCCGAAAATATCGGCAAGACCCTCAAGCGTTATCCCGCAGGTGCAGTTTGCCTTCATATAGTCTATGATATCGGACATTCGCCCCGACACCCTGCTCTCCTGAATGCACCGCGTGCGCCGGTACTTGCTGACAAGAAGATAAATCAGACGGTAAAACAGGCTACAAACCATAAGCTCATAGCCTGTTTCTTTTTCGGAAAAGCCTTCAAACATATCTGAGATTATCCGCATAATTTCACTGTCATACACACAGCGGTTACGGGAAAAGGAGATAATCTCACCCTCGGTATTGTATTTTTCAAAGCAAAAAGGCGAAATGCAAAGCACAGCCGCACGGCTGAATTCAGATGAAACTGCCGAGCACATCTCATCTGAATTTATAATCATGAATTCGCCTGCGCTCAGCAAAACATTTTTATTATCAATACAAAATTCAAGACTGCCCTCAAACAGTGCAAATATTTCAACAAAATGCAGAAAGTGCTTTTTTCTGAAGTATTTTTTATCCTCTCCCTCAAAAACGAACATTTTAAAGGGTACATCCTCACTCAACACCGTCATCTCGCGGGCGGTTTCCATTTATGACGTCATCTCGATTCCGTAAATAGATTATGTATATTTTAGTATAACAAAAAGCGAATTTCAATGGATTATAGTAATCACAGCGAAAAATCAATCTGCCGCGTGCATAGCTTTAAATCTCGCCTGCTACCCGCCTGCGCTGTTTCACTGTCTAACCGTATATTAACACACTCACCGTATGTATACGCACCCGCAAAAAGCTGCGTCAAGCCAAAAGCCTGCCGCAGCATTATTATAACAATATGAAAACAACCATATGCCGTGCGTGATTTATCCTTTACGGCAAAGCCTATTTTGAAACGCGGATACCGGGCGAAATCGCCATTTCGCAAGCGTCGTTGGGTTCGACTATGACACCCAGCTTTGACAGCATTTCATCACAGTCAAGAGATTGTAAAACGTCCTGCAGATTATTCTCGATAATCATAAAGCCGTTACGGCCCATTGCCGTAAAGAACCGTGCGCAGTGCTCCTTGGAAAGAAAAGCCGGATAATAACCGTCGTTTGTCTGACTGTTTGTAAGAGCATAAAGCCGCGGCTTTCCGTCCTTGTCCTCGCCTACCGGAGTCGAACAGTAAAGCGTCGTATTTTTCATGGTATCGACAAAGGTCTGCACATCTATTTCGCCCTTATCATAGCGCGCTTTCATTTTCTTCCACTTACTGAGTTTACCGAATTCAAACATTTGAAATCCCCCCAAAAATCAAAAATTATTAATTAAGCAAAACTGCGGTAATGCGCCATGCCCTCAAAGGGTTGGCAGCGACAGGAGACCGCTGCGAGGACGTTTACAACCGGACAGATAAGCCGGGCGTGACCTTGTGCCAAAATAAGCAGCGGCGTGAGTGCGCTACGCCTTTTTAAAAGCCGGAGCAAGCGATATAAAGCCTGCTGCGACGTGTCTGACGGGCACAAAAAAAGATATCTTGCTCAAGCGCACCCACAAAAGGTTTATGGCAAGCGTGAGCGTTGTAAACGCGCTTGCAAGCAAACTGCGCAGACACGGCGTGACTTTTTGCCCAAAAGGAAAAACTGGCGTAACTCGTTTTATCGTGGCGCGCCCGACTGGATTCGAACCAGCGGCCTTCAGAGTCGGAGTCTGACGCTCTATCCGGCTGAGCTACGGGCGCAAATATAGTATATATTAACACTAAACGAGGGTAAAATCAACTTAAATTTTAAAAAAGCGGCAGAAATAATCTGCCGCCTTCGGTTATATCAGTCTATGCGCCTTGCGTAAACGGAGCCGTCGCTCAGAGCAGCGACCTCTTTGCTGTATTCCGAGTACGTAATTTCCTGATTGACCTTTTTGCTTTCAAGCTCCGAAAGCCTGCCCTCAATAAGATTTTCCATGTTCATCGGTGTGCTGTCCGACAAAGCGGCTATACTCTCCCTGTCAGTCTCCCACACTATCGGCTCGCGGCCGTAGGTATCGCACTTATATGTAAGCTCGCCGGCGCTGCCGTCTAAAAAGTAAAAGCTGCGCGTAGTGGTGCCCGTCGGCATATAGTAATCCTCGTCTGTCCCCTTGATACCGATGGCTGGCCCCAGCTTCTTGGCG
>JAGBEI010000024.1 GCA_017937065.1 Clostridia bacterium
GTTGATTTTATGAAATACAGTGAAAAGATTTTTAATCCCGACACAATGGAAAGCATCTATATGAGAGCTATGTTTGTGGTCTACAAATCCAAAGAGCTGCTGGAGCAGGCAAAGGCAAGCGGCGAGGTGGACAGGATAAAAGAGGATTACTATAGTTTCATGAAAAAGCGCGATCCCTTTAACTTAATATCCAAGGACGACAATGGCAATTACAGACATCTGTATACGAGGTTTGACAGCCCTGAAACCAAACTGTCCCAGCGCATGTATTACGACCTGTATTTCTCTATGGCAAGCGAGGACTGATATTATATATCGCGGTACAAACAAGAAAATTTATATACCCTGCATCTGAAAAAATAAAGGCAGAGCTGTCTTCGGACAGCTCTGTTTTTTTGTGCAAAAAATATATAAATGCTGAAAAACAGAACGTATATGAATTGCCGCAAAATCCGTACCGATTATTTATTACAAAAGCTCATATTTAATTTAAATAACACAAAAGTCAAGCGTTAGTAAACCAAGATTTACAGTTATTGATATAAAATTAAAGCAATTAACTTTCGGAGGTAATTCATGAAAAACAAACATATGCTTATCTATTTAACCGCAACTGTAATCCTTGGAGTCACGCTTATTATTTTGGGAATATATTATACGACCTGGAAAGAAGTGAAAATAACCTTAGCTTCAGATTACAATGAGCTCTTTACGAATGAAGAGCTTGACAGGAAAGGTCATACAGAGGAGCTTTCGGAATACACAACAGACGTGTCTGCCGCTTATCAAAATAAGGACGGCTCGAAAACCTTATACGTTTACTCCTCCCCGATTAGATACTTAAACTCCATGGGCGATCTCACAATGATTGACACGAGAATCGCCAATGTAAGAGACAAGCAGCTAAGAAAGGCGGGATATATTTATACCGTAGCGGACAGTGATATAAAAAGTTTTTATCCCAAAAAATTAAATGAGGAGAAGGGAATATTAATTAAAAACACGAGCTTATTGTCTGAAAACGAGTGCAGCTACGAATTCGGTATCAATACTTCAAAATCAAAATTGGGTTGGTATACGGAAAGGGAAAACTTTATTTGCCAAGACACAAATGCAATTCAATATAAGGATTGCTTCGATAATACGGCAGATATATACTTCTATCCGTCTTCTTCCGGTACAAATTGCGAGATAAGCTTTAACAGAAAGCCGAATGAGAACAAGATAACCTTTTGGCTGAAAGCTGACGGGAATACATTCGATTTGAGCATTGAACCGGGAGGATACATCGTATTTAAGGAGAATAAAAGTCAAGAGATAAAGGCGGTTATTCAAAAGCCTTTACTAAAGGACAAAAACGGTGAAATCAGCTATGACAATTCCATAAAGCTTTCTTCTCAGGGAGGCGGACTGTATCTGCTGGAATTCTGCTTTGATTCAGATGCGGATTTTGTAAACGCCACCGCATATATTTCCTTTGAAATGCGCAGAGAAAGCCAGCCGGACAATGCGCTTTACTCAAACGAGCCTGATCTTAAATACGCCTATCTCAGAAACTATTCGGTAATAGGAAACAGCGACAATTACGGCATAGGCAGACTGCTTATCCGCTATAAATTCGCCAAATATTTTGATTTAAAGGCTGACAATATACAAAGCTGCGAATTCCATATGTATTCACTCAATCAGGGATACGAAAAATTAGAATTGCTGTCCGTACTGGAGGATTGGTGCAGTGTAACAGGCAACTGGAACAGCAGCTATAAGACAGGAAAGATCACATCGGCGGCATCGCCTGTCGGAAATCAAATTACTTTTGACATAACAAATGAAACCAAAAAATGGTGCGATGACGAAAGCGGACAGGCAGAGCATAACGGCGTTTTGCTCAAGACAGCAAACGAAAATAACGGTACAAATTATATTATATTAAGCAACGACAGCACACTGTATAACAATTATACGGAAATAAAAATCAAAGAATAAAGCTAAGTTAACACACGATTATAAATAATTCCTATTTAACACATTTTCCAAGCTGTACTACACCATAAATTATAAATATTGTTTTAAAATATATCTGTCAAAATACAATTATATTTTATCGGAGTATACATGAAAATCAAAAATACCGTCCTTAAAGTTTCAATACTGGCATGCCTGATAATTGCATCGGGAATTATTATAAATTTTATAGTAATTCCAAAGCTCTCTAAGCTTCCCTCCTTATATCCGAACAACGCACAGCAGCATATCATCACCATGGTAGATACGACATACAACGATAAATTTTACATATCAATATATATCTATGATTTAAAAGAAAAACGCATTGCTGTTTCCATTGAAGATAAAAAATCGACAATTATTCAATACAAGGATATCAAAAACGATTTAGCAGAGGAAATCTTAAACAACCATGCATGGTTTACGGACATAATTAAGGAATATCGGGACGATAATATCACAGCTTATAAATTTAACTGGTGCATTTTATATTCCGATGATAACGGCGATAAATTCAGCTGTGTTGTAAAGCGCGATTACCAAAATAAAATATCCACCGACGGCGTTTTCAAAAAAATATATACCATGTTAGGAGCAGAGTAAAGCATGAACAGACAAATTGAGGAAATTAAATTACCGATAGAAGAAAAACCGGAGATAGTATCGAGAAATATACACGCGCTGCGCTTAAGCATAATACAAAAGAGCGATAAAAGCGGAATAAACTATGTATATAACAACTATATCCAGATGATGTACAAGAAAGAGCGGAAAGGTCATATCACCTTCGACTATGTATTTCCCAAATACCAAAACCTATCCATTTTTCGAACATGCAGTATAGACAAGCCTACACTTACGATAAACAGCATAAACATCAAGGACTTCATAGTGAGAGGACTGCTGTGTAAGAAATATGTAATAACAAGCGTAGACGAATACTATATCGAAAACAGGAGAGCATACAAAAGCCATCACTTCGGGCATGATATACTTATATACGGATATAACGCCCAAAAAAATATATTTCATGTCATGGGATATACAAGCTCGGGATACTACCGTCCCTCAACCGTTGACTGCTTTGAGTTTGTAACCGCATATCTCAATTCATACGGAAACAAAGCGATAGAGCTTGTTGAAACAGTCTCGTATTATCATCACCGTATTGAAAAAGAGCTTATAGCAGCATCACTTGAAGATTATATCAAGTCCGAAAACAAATCCAGACTGCTGGACAAGTCAAAATGGCTGGAGGACAACGAAACCTACGGAATAAATACACTGGATAAAATCAAAGCGTATCTGGAGGAATTGGCATACGGTGACATCAACATCGACAAAAGAATCATGTATACACTGTCAGAGCATAAAAAATTAATGCTCGGCAGGTATGAACATCTGTTAAAAAACGGATTTATTAAAGAAAATGCAGACCTTAGGGAAATGCTTGCAGACATACATGATAAATCCCGCGTAGGTTTCAACCTGTTTTTAAAATACATGTTGTCAAAAGATCCCTTTATTCTGACAAAAATCAGTTCTCTGATTGATTATATCCGAGAGCTGGAGCTGAAAGCAATTCCTCTGTTTATTTATATTATTAAGGAAGGAGTTCCGAAATATGAAAACACTCGTTATTCCGTATGAGCCGAAATTAAAAGACGGACAGGCTCAGGATAAAATCAATACATATAAATTCACACAAAGCAATATCGGTCCGGATGTAGATATATACTGCTGCCACAATAAAGAGATACTGAAATTTGAGCTTACAGTCCGTGAGCCCATAACCGAGGTTAAAAACTTTCATCCGAATTTTGCGAATAAAATAAATGAGGATTCAACGGTCGGCATAATATTGCAGCCGTATTTGCGTGATCCGAGAAATTTTATACTGCGCATAAACGCGGCGGGAGCATACTTTATTTCCTTCGGGCATTGGTATTGGAACCGCGCCGACTGTACGTTTGAAAAAAACGATTTTATAAGTATAACGCAAAATTACGGTGAGCTGCTGAAAAACAGTGCGCCGTTTTGGCAAATAACGGCTGAAATATCTTTGCCCCTGCTGTTTGAGTTTCTCAATGTAACGAAGTGGCAGTACAGCCCTAAAACCGTTATGAAAGCCAATTTTCTGAAGGTAAGAAAGACGCCGGCGGAAAACGCCCATTTCGGAATGTGGAACGAGGTGGAACGCAATACCTATTACAGCTATCGTTCCGACAAGCTGGGCAAGTTAATATTGGAATGACTTTACCGGAGGACAAAATATGTATAAAGTAAGTGTTATAATCCCGATATGGAATGTGGAGGATTACCTTGCAGAGGCAATAGACAGCGTTATAAACCAGACCTGCGGCTTTGAAGAGAGCATCGAACTGATACTGGTAAACGACGGAAGCCCCGACAGCTGTGATAAAATATGCAGAAAATATGCAGAGAGCTATCCCGACAACATCATTTATATAGAGCAGGAGAACAAGGGTCTGAGTGCCGCCAGGAATGCGGCGCTGGAGGTTGCCTCCTGCGAGTACATAGCCTTTTTGGACAGTGATGATAAATTCTCCGAAAACTATATTGAGGCGGGGCTTAACTTTTTTGACAAGTACGGAGATGAGGTGGATTTTGTAGCCTTCCCGCTGTATCTTTTTGAAAATGTAAAAAGTCACGACCATATTTTAAACAAAAAGTTTACCGAAACAAGAATTATAGACATAACAGAGGAATACAAATCCATACAGGCGCATATTGCAAGCACCTTAATAAGACGTGAGGCAATAATCAACCGAAGATTTAATACAAAGCTTACATACGCAGAGGACGGAGAAATGCTTCATCGTATACTTATGGATAAACGCAGATACGGCGTATCTGTGGAAAGCAAGCTGCTCTACCGCAAAAGATGGAGAGGCAACTCCGCCATTCAGACCTGCAACGAGCGAGTCGGCTGGTACGATAAATTACTTGTACTGCCGAGGCTGTTAATAGAACAGGATTTAAACAGCATCGGTACAGTCTCAAAATATACTCAGTTTCAGGTTATGTACGATACGCAGTGGTACAAATCGGACAGAATTCCCGAATCCGTCAGAAGCAAAATAGACGTCAAAGCGTTATACGACAATATAGAATGGATTTTGCAATACATAGATGAGGATATTATCAAGTCTGCATCGCATATGAACTTCTGGCAGAAGTATTATCTCAGAAAAATCAAGCACAAAGCCGATGCAGTTCTAAAGCCCGGTCCCGACGGTGTACCCGCATTCTATTTTCATGACAAGCTGTTTCAAACTGTCTGTCCGGGCATATGGGTTTCACTGATTGAAGAGGAAGCGGGAAGCATAAATATAGGCGGATACTATACCCTTGCATCCTATGACGGACTGGAGCTTGTGGCAAAATACCGCAAAAAAGTTTATTCGGCGCAGACATTTCATCAAAAGCATAGGGACATATACTTTTTGGGAAAACCTGTTCTTGAATCAAAATCATTTATGTTAAATATACCCTACTCCGGTAAGGGTGAAATCGAATTTTTTGTCTACTCGGAAAAATACGGCTTTTTCCCCGCAAAGCTTGAAGCATGCTATTGCAGCAGACTGAGAAACAAGGAAAAGGCATTCATACTCGGTGATAATACCATAATCGCCAAGACAGAAGCGCGCAATATATTAAAGGTCTCGCCCTTTTCCCTAAAACTTTTAAAGGAAAATATCACAGCTTACACACAAGCCAACTTCAATGATGAGGCATATAAAGAGGAAATTTCGCTTTTAAACGATTATATAAGACTGTACCCCGAAATGTCCCAAAAGAACATTTGGATTTTCATGGACCGCCATGACAGAGCGGACGATAACGCCGAACACCTGTTCAGATACTGCTCATCAATAAATGACAAAGCTGAGAGATATTTTATAATAGACAAAAATTCTCCCGAAAAGACACGGCTGAAGCAGTACGGCAATGTGGTGGACTACGGCTCCCGCGAGCATAAGCTACTGGTGCTCTTTGCCGATAAATATGTGACGTCAAACTTTGATTTTATACGACGATACCCGTTCGGAGACGCCGACAAAATAGATATTTTCCAGGGGCTTGTAAAAAGTAGGTTTATATTCCTGCAGCACGGAATAACAAAGGACGATATGTCGCGTCTTCTTGACAGACTGACCAAAAACTTCAAGCTGTTTATAACGGCAGCCCCTGCGGAATACGAATCTGTTATTAACAATGAAAATTACGGATACACCAAAGCACAGGTCAAATTAACCGGATTTGCAAGGTACGACAATTTATACAACGCACGCAAAAAACAGATAGTATTTATGCCGACCTGGCGCAATGCTCTCCAGTCCACAACAGACATTGTATATAAATACAGCGAGAGCTTTAAATACTCAAAATACTTTAATGCAATATCTGAATTTTTAAACGACAAGGCGTTGATTGCCGCGGCAAAGCAATACGGATATGAGATTATTTTCCGTCCGCATCCTGTTGTATACAATCAGCTGAGCGATTTTAAGCTGAATCCGTATATAAAAGTTTCGCCCTATGAAACGTCATACCAGAAGATTTATGCCGAAGCGTCATTGATAATTACCGATTACTCCTCGGCAATATTTGACTATGCGTACCTTAAAAAGCCGCTGATTTACTATCATTTTGATGATAATCAGTATGAAAAAGGCTATTTTGATTATGACACTATGGGCTTCGGTGAGGTCGTAAAAAGCCGTGCAGAGCTGACGGCGCTTGTTTTAAACTATATACGCGGCGACTGCTCCATGCCCGATAAATATAAACACAGAGTTGACTCCTTCTTCTGCTTTTGTGACACTCTTAACTGCAAAAGAATTTATGACGAAATAGTACGCTTAAAGTAATAATCTGCACTTTGTTTCTTTAATATTGCAAAATGTTATTTAATATTGTTTTTCCGTTTTCCTTGTGATATTATTTTTGAAACAATCCTATACGGAGGCAGGAAATATGGAAAATTACAGAATGCTTTTCAAAGAGGACAGCGGCCCTCTCATTTTCCCGCAAAAGACATACTCCTATGATTTCAGCTTTTCACCCGAAAGCGAGCGTGAATACCGCCTGTTTTTTACAGGTGAAACAGAGCTGTTTTACTACTGGAAAACAGAATACTGCTCCAGAGCGCTTTACAAGCGCATATCCGACGCTCTCGTTCCGGGGAAAATCACAGCGTGGGGAGTTGAATTCAAAGGCGCAGACTATCCGCGGATTTTGACTCATAAGGTTTTATGGCAGCCGTCAGCGGCGTACATAAAATTAAAGGATTATACCGATAAATGGAAAATCGGCGTCAGCGCAGCGGCGGAAAATCTGAAAATCAGAAAAGACGGATACCTGCGGCTTTCGGCGGAAATACGCCTCAAGCATACCGGAAAAATAAAAAATCATACCAAAGACGAGCCCGATAAGGTCTATACAATAGATTTTCCGCAGGGCAGCTATAACACAAAAAAATTCGAGCTTGAGATAGATATTCCAAACGACGCCGCAAATGTAAATTATATAATAGAGGGCGAAAATTTTGAGGGATGCATTGTTTTTGAAACTCCGTTTCTCACTTCGTCAAACGGCTATAACATCATCCCCTCTTTTGCTCCCGACACTGCAATATATCAGCGTTATTTCAACTGGCTGGGCGTAAACCTGTCCCGCGCGGAATGGCCGTGCATGAAAATTAACTTAAACGGAAAAACCGTTTTTGACGGAGAATTTTTCGAGCGCTGCCACCGCTATTCCGAAAAAGAAATAACGCTTCCCGAAAGAGCACTCATAAACGGCAATAATCACATCGAGTTTACTGTCACATCAGACTGGCATGACGCCCTGCCCTACCGCCTGCATGAGCTCGGCATCGTAAGCGAAGCTGCGTCCTGCTTCAATATCCTGTCATGTCCCGAAGTTGTAACGGAAAACAAGCCGTTTTCACTGCTGCTTGACATAAAGGCACCGTGCACTCTCCGACTGAAATCGGAGGCGAAAGCCATATCTCCCCTGACGTTTAAAAAGCCGGGGCTTAACTTTCTGCGCCTTGTATACAACGGCATAATAAACGGACTGGATATTACGCTTTCAAACGGTGAGCACACGGAAAAATGCTGCGTTTTGCGTGTAGTCAAACGCGGTGAAGACGGAGTTATTACAGGCACCGGAGATATGGTTTACATCAATCAGGATATAACCGACACCGAAAATTACCTTAAATGGTATATGCAAAACAATATCGGACAGCTTATAACAATACGACCGGTATACCGCTGGAGCGGCAGCCGGAATGTTCACACCGATACGTGGCGGGAAATGACAGTCCTTTTCAACGGTCTTGACCTCAAATACTCGCATATGATAGACGGCAGGGAGCCGCAGGGCTTTGCCGCAAACCCGCCGTACCAAATGCTTGCCGCCGAAACCGGGTATAAGTCCGGATTTTTAGGCCGTCAGCTGCACGAGCGTGACGGCGCATACTGTTATTGGGGAGACTATGACAGATTGGACGATTTCAGAGATGTTGTCAACCACTATGACACCGAGCTTTTGTTTGACAACATGATGCGCCAGCACAGGCAGTACCCCGACAAAACGGGGCAGGACGCGCACCCGTCCGAAATGTATGACGACGGCAGTAGATACAGATTATGTCACAATCCGTATTTGCCCGCAGATATGGAAATCCAGGCAAGAGACGTTATAAGCAGCCTTCGGGTTATAAAGCGCGACGCTTCAAGACATACAGGCCCGTCAATACTGTTTAAATATTTCTGTATGGCAGGCTACGACTGGATAGGTGCCGAGACAATGGACAGTCCGACCGAATTTCTTATGGCGGCTCTGCGCGGCACGGCGCGGGCTTTTAACATAGAAAGAACCGGCGTTCACCATGCCCTGCAATGGTCAAGCTCACCCCACGACGACCCGATGCGCTTTATGCGCTACCGTCTGGCTCTTTACGTGACATGGATGCAGGGAGCGCACGAAATAAATACCGAAGAGGGTCTTTGGCACATGGAGGAATGTTACTTCTCCCATCACCGTTTTTCTCATGCCGCAAAAGAGCATCTTAAAATGCAGCAGGACTTTTCGCGTTACGTCGCAACACATCAAAGGCGCGGATATCTGCGCACAAAGGTCGGCGTGCTGCACGGCAGATACGACGGCTATCCGTGCTTCAGTCACATAGTATGGGGACAGTCGAAAAGAAGATTTAACCCTGACTTTGACGCGGAGCTCAGCTGGCAGATGCCGAAGCTCTCATTTTTCCCGATTGATGACAAGTCATGGACTACATTTAAGCATTTCAGTCACGGCGAGCCATTCGGACTGGTATCCGGGAACCCGCGCGGAAACCTTGACATCGTGCCTGTCGAAAAACCGATAGGCAATTACGGTCTTCTTGCATTTTTCGGATACAACAAGGCGGAAAAAAGCGACCTTGACGAAATACTCAAAGCCGTCATGAGCGGCGCAGAGCTGATGCTCTCGCTTGCACACTTAACGGATACAACAGACAGAAGCAACCTTGAAAATTACAGGCTTCACTTTTTCGAGCATGAAATTTTCAAATATCTCGGCTTTGACAGTCTGCCCGAATTTACTGCCGACAGCTTTAATGGCACAGCCCTGCCCGTAGCCGAAAATATAAATGCTGACAGCAGCGAAATAATTATGACAACCGACAGAGGCAGAGCGCTGCTTATCGAGAAAAAGGTCGGGGACGGCAAAATAATTTTGTTCAACACAAAGTACTATCCTGCAAATCCCGCAATAAAAGACCTGTACACGGCGGAATTTGAAAAGCGGGCTGATGAACAGAACAGTTCGGAGCACACAGCTCCGATGGGAGAAGCAGAAATTCAAACAGCAGTATATGACCTTGAAAACGGCGACTGTGAAATCTATTTTATAGCTATTGACTGGTGGAACGCTCCGGAAAATGTACATAAGGCTGAGTTAAAGGTCGGCGACAGCATATACAGCATATCACTGCCGCATGGTATAATGAAAAAAGCGTATGTCCACGGCGACATTGCAGTTTGGGCTGACAGTGAAAGCGCGGACATTCTGTGCGAAAGCAACGGTGAATTTATCGTTTCCGGAATAGGCACCGAGCAATTTCATATAGGCTATTGCGGCAAGGTTAAAACGCTGAATGTTGATTTTACAAGCAAGGCACAGCAAATCATTAAATTTTAAAATATCAGAAGGATTATAAGTGAAGCTTAAAATTATAGCGAAAACAGAAAGCGATTTTCCGACCAAGTTCGGTCTGCCCCGACAGAGCGGGCTTGTAGAGGGAAATCTCAGCAGAATAGTATTTGAAAAGGAGTATGCCTCATCCGAAGCAGTCCGCGGACTGGACGGGTATTCACACATTTGGCTCATTTGGGGATTTTCAATGATACAACAGCGGAGATGGTCACCGACAGTACGACCGCCGCGTCTGGGCGGAAATAAGCGCATGGGAGTTTTTGCCACCCGCTCGCCGTTTCGTCCCAATCCTCTGGGGCTCAGCTGTGTACGGCTTGTAACAATAGAAAGCGGAGCGCTGATTGTAGACGGTGCCGACCTTACGGACGGTACTCCGATCTATGATATAAAGCCCTATCTTCCGTTTACCGACAGCAGACCGAACGCTTCCGGCGGATTTGCCCGGGAAGTGCTCGGCAACTGTTTGAAGGTGGAAATTGACAGCAGTCTGCTTGAGCTTTTACCCGACGACAAACGGCACGTGCTTACTCAAATACTGCAGCAAGACCCAAGACCGGCTTATCACGATGACAACAGAGTTTACGGCTTTGAATTTGCAGGTTTTGAAATAAAATTCACCGTAAAAGACGGAAAGCTGACCGTTCTCGGCATTACTTAATAAATAAAATCCCGACATTCAACTGCCGGGATTTTTAAATAAGCTTTAAAATCTTGAACTTCTTTTCCATGTATTGGGTGAAAACAGCATTAAAATCGGAAATATTTCCAACCTGCCCATCAGCATACACAGTGAAAGCAGTAGCTTTGAAGCATCCGAATAAAATGCAAAATTCTCAACAGGCCCCGCAAGACCCAAACCGGGACCTACATTTGAAATACATGTTATAACACTTGTAAATATCGTTTCCGCATCATAATTTTCGAGAGAAAGAGCCAGTACGCAGGCAAGCGTAATCAGCATATATAAAAGAAAAAAGACGAGAACGCCGTGTACAACCCTGCGGTCAACACGCTTGCCGTTTAGCTGCACCGAGCAGTATGAATTGGGACGCAGCATATGCTTGATTTCCGAATTGCCGGCACGAAAAAGTATAAGAACACGAGATACCTTGATGCCTCCCGCCGTGCTGCCGGAGCAGGCACCTATCATCATCAGCAGTACGAGAAGAACCTTGCTGAACTGCGGCCAAAGGTTAAAATCGGCAGTAGCAAAGCCTGTGGTTGTAATTATAGACGATA
Organism: Clostridia bacterium; assembly: GCA_017937065.1. Lineage (GTDB taxonomy): Bacteria > Bacillota > Clostridia > Oscillospirales > QAKW01 > RGIG9041. The sequence continues at coordinate 11,500 of JAGBEI010000024.1, forward strand.
CCTGAAAAAACGAATACCTCAGCGCGGTAATAAAGTCACCGTAGATCGACATTATATTTACTGCTATCAGCAGTGTGGAAGCCGCTACTATCAAAACATAAAGTCTGAACTCCTCGTTTCTGATAACAGCTCCGGCCTTTTTCATCAAAAGCAGAAAATAAAGATTGAAATTTATACCGAAAAGCAGCATAAACACGCTTATAACTATATCAATATACGCGCTGTTATAAGCGCCGACGCTCGCCGCCTTGATACCGAAGCCGCCTGTACCCGCCGTGCCGAATGCGTGAACTACCGAGTCAAAAAGGGGCATATCTCCGAAAAGAAGCAGTACTATTTCAAGAAGCGTCAGAAATACATAGATAAGGTAAAGAATAAGGGATGAATTCTGCACCTTGGGAACAAGCTTGCCTGCCTCATGTCCCGGTACCTCTGCGCGCATAATATACATAGAATACTGCTCGGAGGTCGGCAGCACCGCCATCATCAGAACAAGTATGCCCATACCGCCTATCCAGTGTGTAAAGCTGCGCCAGAACAAAAGTCCGCGGCTCATAGACTCGACGTCCTTCAGAATACTGGCACCCGTTGTAGTGAAGCCGGATATTGTCTCAAACAAGGCGTCTATATAGCTGGGTATTTCACCTTCAACCACAAACGGAACCGCACCGATAAGCGACAGCATTATCCACGAAAGCGCAACGCTTGCAAAGCCCTCCTTGGAGAACATGCGTATAGTTTTATTCCGAGTTATAAAATGGCAAAACACGCAAAGAGCTGCGGAAATCAGAATTGCTGCTGCAAAACCCCGTATACTTTCCTTGTAAATCAGACTCACTGCAGACGGAATAAGAAGTATAACAGCAAGCATGCCGGAAATTCTGCCCACTATTCTGAAAACCATACTGTAATTCATATCTATGCCTCCAGCACGTCTTCTGGACGGACAATTCCGCTGCGGACGGTGGCAACGATAACGCTGTCGCCGGAGCTAATCACATCATCGCCGCTGGGGATAATACATTTTCCCTCATGTATTATAGACGCTATCAGGGCGTCGTGTGAAATGTGAAGATTTTTAAGAGGAGTGTTGAGATACCGCGGAGAGCCGGATATCTTGAATTCAAGTATCTCAACCTTTCCGTCAAAGGTATAGTACAGAGCGTCAATACTGATATCATATGCATTCTGCATTGAGCGGACATACTGAACTACATGCTGAGTAGCGATTGCAGAGGGCTGGACGACACTGTCAAGATTGCTCGACTCGAGCATACGGATAATATGTCCCTCTGTTATCTTTGTGACAACTTTTTTAACACCCATCGACATTGCGTACATGGAGGTTATAACATTATCGTCATCATCGCCCGTTAAGGCTACAAACGCATCTGCCGACTCAAGACCCTCCTCGGTCAGTATATTCGATTTTCTGCCGTCTGCGAGCACAAGTCCGGCGCGCGGATAGGCAGAGGATATACGTGCACATACATCCTCGTTCTTCTCAATTACCTTTATGGCTATGCCGGAACCGTAAAGCTGGGAAAGCAGGTAGCGTGAAATCGTGCCGCCGCCCAAAACGATAACGGTCTTAACACTGGAAATGCCTCCTGTCACCTTTTTAAGAAAGCTGACTATTTCCTTATAGCCTCCGACAATATTCAGCCTGTCTCCCGCCTGAAGGACAAAATCACCGCGGGGAATAAACACGTCCTTTTGTCTTGAAACGGCGCATATCAGCACCCGCTCGGAAAATATGCGGTGAAAATCCGCCGTTTTCAGTCCGTCAAGCGGGCTTGATGCACTCACTCTTATCTCAATGCTTTCCGCGCTGCCCCTTGCAAACGGCTCTACCTTAAGCGCGCTCGGGAAACGCAGAATGCGCGAAATTTCACCGGCGGTCGCCTCCTCCGGGTTTATAGTCATCGACAGACCGAATTCATTTTTAAAAATGGAAATCTGTTTATAGTATTCATTGTTTCTGACGCGGGCAATAGTATGGGAAACCCCCAGCTTTTTTGCCGTAAGACAAATCATCAGGTTAGTCTCGTCTGCCTCTGTAACGGCAATCAGAAGATCCGCCGAGCCTGCGTCCGCTTCCTCCAAAATATCGCATGCGGCGGCATTGCCGTTTACCGTAAAAACGTCAAGCGTATCCGAAACCTCTGCGCACACCTCGGCGCTGCGCTCTATAACCGTGATGTCATGACGCTCCTTTGAAAGCTCGCTTGCAACAGAATACCCTATTCGTCCCGCGCCCGCAACAATTATTCTCATGACTCAGTACAAGTCCTTTCGTAATCTTTATAAAATTCCATTACCGCAATCGCAAGTCATTATATCAGCAAAAAATAATAAAGTCAATTACAGTATCGACTGTTTTCAAAATAATGCGCATATATAGTACTGTCTCTTATGCCAATTTTTTTATAGCGGTTGAAATTATGCGCATTTTATATTATAATATGAAAAATTGTCGGTTTTGAACCTCACGGCAAAGTCAAAAAACCTTTGGAGGATAAACTGTGAAAACTAAAATAATCAGTCAGCTGAAAAGCAGACGGTTTTACATACGCCTGATGTCAGCGGCGATACTCATAATGTCATTTATTCCGTTCTGCAATCCGATAACAGAATACGGCGGCGTTCAGAACAGCAGCCTTATTACCGTCATGAAGAGCATGGGCTCTGTCATTCAGTACTTTTCAACGGAAATACCTCGGTTTTCAGCATATTCAAACGTGCTTTTCATCATGGTGATACTGCTTTATGTATCGCTTATCGGCATACTGTTCGGTTTTCTTCTGTCATTTTCACACGATGAAAGCTACCGCGGGCACGGTCAGAATTCCATATTGTATTCCGCTGCCGTAATGACGGTTGTGTTTATTGTTCTATGTATTCTGTACTTTAACATCAACATCGCCATGTACAGGTTTGGCAGCGTCGCCGTATACCGCAAGCTGCTTATTATCTTCCGCATGCCTCCTTTCCTTATACTATTTACCGTTATAAGCGCGGCTGTCCTTGTATTGTCTGCGCTTGAAAGGGGCTTCAGTCTGTCGGATATAAAATACCGTATCAAGTCCTCTCTTGCACACAGATTTAAGGGCGGCGTACACGTACCTTATAATAAGGTAACAAGCAAAATGGCTATCGAAACGCTGCCGCCCGCAAAAATAATGGTATATCCGCTATCACAGCACATAGGCGCTGCATGCGACAGCCTTGTAAAAGCGGGAGATACGGTAAAGATCGGTCAGAAGATAGCAGATACCGACGCCTTTGTGTCTGCGCCGATACACGCTACGGTGTCCGGCAAGGTGACAAAGATTGATTACATGCCGCATCCGACGCTGAATAGCGCGCCTGCCATTGTTGTGGAAAACGATTTTGAGGACAGCGAACACGAATCGCTGAAAAAAACGCACGCCGATTACAAGGCGCTTTCCACAGAGGAGCTTATATCAATAATACGCGAGGCAGGCATCACAGGCATGGGCGGAGCGTCCTTCCCGACGCATGTTAAAATTCAGTCTGCACTTAAAGATAATATAGACACACTCATTATAAATGCAGCGGAGTGCGAGCCGTATCTTTCAAACGATAACCGCGTCATTCTTGAAAACTGTGACGAGCTTATCGGCGGCATTGACATACTCCGCCATATCTTCGGCTTAAAAAATGCATACATAGGTATCGAAGCAAACAAGCCGCAGGCTATAAAGGTGCTCAATAAGGCGACGCACAAAACCGGTATACGTGTTGTTGTATTGCGCGCCAAATACCCGCAGGGAGGCGAGAAGCAGCTGATAAAGGCGGTCTGCAACAGAACAGTGCCGTCCGGCAAGCTGCCCTCCAATGTCGGCTGCTCCATTTTCAATGTCGATACTGCCGCGGCAATATACCGCGCGGTTGTTTTGGGTCTGCCTGTCATGCGCAGAATTGTGACGGTGGCGGGAAGCGGAGTGGAAAAGCCCTGCAATCTCAACGTGCGGCTCGGCACGCCGTTTTCAAACATACTTGAGGCGTGCGGTCTTAAAGAGCAAACAAAGAAAATCGTAATGGGCGGACCGATGATGGGTATTTCACAGTATTCACTTGACGCCCCCGTAATAAAAGGTACATCAGGGCTTTTGTGCTTTACCGAGAATGAGGTTGAAAGCGAAAAGGACGCCGCATGTATACGCTGCGGCGGCTGCGTCAGCGCATGTCCCATGAATCTCACGCCCAACTATATAGCCATGCACACAAAGCTGCGTGATTTTGAAGCATGTGAAAAGCTTAACGCCGCCGACTGCATAGAATGCGGCTGCTGCTCCTTTACGTGCCCGGCAAAAATCCCGCTTGTGCAGTATATGCGTCTTGCAAAGCAAAACGTAATTGAAAACAGAAAAAGGCAGGTAACAAAGAAATGAGCGACTTGTATTACGTATCGTCGTCTCCGCACATAAAAAGCAGCAAAACGGTACAGTCGGTTATGCGCGATGTCATCATAGCACTGACCCCGGCACTTTTGGGAGCCGTGTTGTTCTTCTCTTTCCGCGCGCTCGTGATTGTTGCCGTGAGTGTCTTATCCTGTGTGCTGTTTGAATTTCTGTACAATCTTATATTCAAAAAGACTCAGACCGTAAACGACCTGTCGGCAGTTGTTACCGGCATACTGCTCGGCTTCAACATGCCCGTGACGGTGCCTGTTTACCTTCCGGTAATCGGAGCTGCATTTGCCATAATCGTAGTTAAGATGCTGTACGGCGGACTGGGAAAAAATATAGCGAACCCCGCTCTTTGCGGACGTATATTTCTGTTTTTGTCCTTTTCGTCATATATGACAACCTGGGTCAACGCATCGACAGGGGTAAATAAAGCCGCAAATTTCCTGCCGCTGTTTGCAAATACCGATGTTGTTTCGTCGGCAACCCCGCTTGTCTATCTCAAAAACGCAGACCCGTCTGTTTTGACCGATGTGCCCTTAAGCTCGGCGTTTATAGGCACCATAGGAGGGTGTCTTGGTGAAACGTCGGCAATACTGCTCATTATCGGCGGACTGTACCTTCTTTATAAAAAAGTCATTACCTGGCACATACCTGCAGCATATCTTGGAACAGTGGCAGTCATAACTTTTCTGTTCCCGCATATGGAAGGTATTTCACGACTTCAGTTTACTGCGTATAACCTTTTCAGCGGCGGTCTTATGCTGGGTGCGATATTTATGGCAACCGATTATGCCACAAGCCCCGTGACGCCGAAAGGGAGAATCATTTTCGGCGTAGGCTGCGGTCTGCTGACCGTGTTTATCCGTTATTTCGGCGGCTATCCGGAAGGCGTATCCTTTGCCATACTGCTTATGAATTTTCTGACCTGGTTTATAGACAAACACACAATCCCCACAAAGTTCGGAGGCGAGAGCAAATATGCAAAAATCTTCAAAAAGACAAATGAATGAGCTTATTCGGCTCTCTCTTACTCTCTGCCTTATAGCGGGAATTACCGCCGCGCTGGTGGCACTTGTAAACGCAGTTACGGCTCCGGAAATCTCAAGGCGCAATGAGGATAAAACCGCACAGTCGCTCAAAGCCGTAATGCCGCAGGCGGACGGGTTTGAGCAGTACGATTACACAGGCGGCAGCATTATGTCAGACGACGGCAGGGAAATTGCCGTCAACGGAGTGTGGAAAGCCAAGCAGGGCGACGAGTATATCGGCGTATGCGTCAAGGTGAGTCCCAAGGGCTACGGCGGCGCCATAGAAACGATTGTCGGCATAAATAACGAAGGCGAAATCATAGATACTCAGATTGTATCAATGTCAGAAACCTCCGGCATCGGAAATAAAATTCAAAGCGATACATTTCTCTCGCAGTTTAAAGGAAAAAGCGGCAGTATAACGGGCACAGGCTCCGCCCCTGAAAAAAATCAGATTCAGACGATAAGCGGCGCCACAAAATCGTCAAAGGCATTTTTACGCGGCGTCAACGCCGCTCTGACTGTTGCCGCACAAATAAACGGAGGTGAGAGCTGATGCCGAAAGTTAGCAATGAAGCAAAAATAAATATAGCTCAGTTTTTTAGAAACGGAATTATCGAAAACAACCCCACCTTTGTACAGCTTCTCGGTATGTGCCCTACGCTTGCGACATCCACTTCCCTCCTCAATGCGCTCGGAATGGGCGCCGCGGCGACATTTGTTCTTATCTGCTCCAACCTTGCAATATCGCTTTTAAGAAAGCTGATCCCGCAAAAAATCCGAATTGCGGCATACATAGTAATTATAGCGGGCTTTGTAACAATGATTGACCTGCTGATGCAGGCGTTTGTCCCGGCGCTTTCCAACTCTTTAGGGCTTTTCATTCCGCTGATTGTCGTAAACTGCATAATTCTTGCGCGCGCAGAGAGCTTTGCATCCAAAAACAGACCTCTGCCCAGCGCGCTGGACGGGCTTACCATGGGAATCGGCTTTACAATAGCGCTGAGCTGTGTCGCGGCGGTACGCGAGATTCTCGGCAGCGGAACGCTGCTCGGCTTTGAGCTGTTTGGCGGCACGGCACCGCTTTCAATCTTTGCCCTGCCGGCAGGCGGTTTTTTGGTTCTCGGATTTTTCATAGCGCTGGTGCAGTTTCTTAAAAGCAGAAAGGGCGGTACAAAATAATGGAAATATCACTTGCTTCTGTTTTTGTTCTGGCTATAAATGCCGTGCTTGTCGAAAACCTGTGCCTTGTGAAGTTTTTAGGTATCTGCCCGTTTCTGGGAGTATCAAAAAAGACGGATACAGCCATCGGAATGGGGCTTGCCGTCACTTTTATCATGACGCTGTCGTCTTTTATCACATGGCTTGTATACCATTTGATACTTGTACCTGCAAAATTAGAGTATCTGCGCACGATTGCGTTTATTCTTGTTATTGCCGCGCTCGTTCAGTTTGTGGAAACGGCACTTAAAAAGCTGGTTCCGTCACTTTACAGCGCGCTCGGAATTTATCTGCCGCTTATCACGACAAACTGCGCCGTGCTCGGCATCGCCATTACAAATATAACGGAAAACTACGGACTTGTATTTTCGATACTTAACGGAATGTTCTGTGCTCTCGGCTTTACGCTTGCAATTTGGATATTTGCATGCGTGCGCGAACGGATAGAGCACTGTGATATTCCGAAACCGTTTCAGGGCTTCCCTATCGCGCTTATTACGGCGGCGCTGCTGTCATTTGCGTTTATGGGCTTTTCCGGCATGGAATTTTAGGAGGTAGCTTTAAATGATAGTAGAAATTCTGACTGCCGCCGCCTGTCTTGCCGCCATCGGGCTGCTGCTGGGTGCGGCGCTCGGCTTTGCATCCAAAGTGTTTTTTGTAAAAGAGGACGAGCGCCGTGCCCAAATAATAGAACTGCTCCCGGGCGCAAACTGCGGCGGATGCGGATTTGCCGGCTGTGCCAACTATGCCGATGCGATTGTAAACAGCGGTGAACCGATAAACCGTTGTCCGAGCTGCAGCAGTGAGGTATTAGAAAAAATATCGGCTGTCACCGGCGGGAAGACAGCTCAGGTTGAACGCAAAGTAGCGCATATCAGATGCAGCGGCGGAAACTCTATCGCAAACAAAAAATACGAATATTACGGTATGACCGACTGTGCAGCGGCAGCGCGGCTTCTCGACGGTTTCATGGACTGCCGCTACGGCTGTTTGGGCTTCGGAACCTGCGCGTCCGTCTGCCCCTACGGTGCGATCAGCATAAATGACGGCGTGGCATCAGTAGATAAAAAAACATGCGTCGGTTGCGGACTCTGCGTTGACGCCTGCCCAAAGCACGTCATAGACATTATCCCGGCAAATGCCAAAATCTATGTTCAGTGCTCCAACCATGACAAGGGCGCCGTAACACGGCAAAAATGCGCTTCGGGCTGTCTTGGCTGCAAAATCTGTGAAAAGACCTGTGGGGTCGGGGCAATCAAAGTCACCGACAATGTCGCAAGCATAGATTTTGCACTCTGCACGGAATGCGGCAAATGCGAGGAAAAATGCCCTAAAAAAATAATAAAAATTACGCAATAAATTACTTTATACGTATAAAACAGCAACAACGGGGACATATTGCATGTTTCATTTAATTGACTTAAATATTAAGGTTATCAATAGGCGTTGTGACTAATTCACAGCGCCTTTTATTGTACACTTTTGCTAAAATTTTTATATCATCTAAAACTTTATTTAAATATATTGACATTATTTGATTTTTAAAATATACTGTATATAAAGTTAATAAGAATTATTTTTATATGAAACAAACCCGTATTTTAAAAAATACGTTTCGGACGCAACGCGACAGAGATCACCTTAGAATAAAGTGGGGTGCTTAACATGAAAAATATAAAATCATTTTCTGTATTACTTATAATATTTGCGATGCTTTTCACATGCTCATGCGAAAAGGCGGAAATTCAAAATAACAATGAAGAGGTCTGTAATTTCGAGGTCACAGCCGAGCCGTTTGAAGAAATGGAAAAAATATATGCGCACACAGACGTTTACGGCTTTGAAAGCGAAGCAGAGCTGTTTGACAGTGCAGATCTTGTATTTATCGGCATGCCGACAGACACATTCACGGAATGTCAAACCGAATATTACGATTTGAACGAAGAAAACAAAGTCAGCAAGGACGACAAATACTTTGCGTCATACACTATACGCAATATTAAGGTAATTGAGGTTTTTAAAGGCGACAGCACGCTCGACAGCATCAGACTGGCTGAACGCGGAACAGTAACGCAAAGCACAGACGGTCAGACTGTAATCTCAGGCTTGGCAAGTCAGTGCAAAATTGCCAAAAAGAATGTGAAGTATTTGTATTACGCAAATTATGATGAAAAACACGGCTTTTACATGGCTCATCTTGACGCGGGTAAAATAAATATCGACGGTTTAGATACCGCTTCAGATGAAAAAATTGATGATGAGAGACTTAATGAAGTAAAAGTCAGATTTTCAAATGCATTTCAAAAATACGACCGTTCAAGCGAATTATCTAAATAACCTATTATTATAAGCAAAGCGCAGGGATTATCCCTGCGCTTTTTAAATAAAATATTTTGCTTGATACAGCAATAAGATTTTTAAAAAGTTTACACAATACAGTTTATTTTTAAAAAATCAGTTTATATAATAAAATTTTCAATAAGCATATCAGTAATATGTCTGATTTATATTATCAATGAATAAACAATTTTCACGTCATCTGTTAATCGCGGGATTATCCGTAAGATTTAAAATATAGTCTACCGACACGCCGTAGAATTTCGACAGCCGTATCAGAATATCGGTCGGTATATCCCTCTGCCCGAGCTCATAGTTACTGTAAACCTGCTGTGAACAGCTAATAGCCGCCGCAACCTCTTTCTGTTTTAAATCACGGTCCTCACGCAGATCGCGTATACGACGGTACATCTTGTCACCACCCGCTGAAATTTGTTAAAATTATATAATACTGCATTTTGCGGTATTGACTTTTACTGCAAATTGCGGTATATTGTGATAAAATACGCAATAAATTAAGTAATCGGAGTTTAACGGATTTAAAAGATGAAAGTTAAAAAGATATCCATTTTCATTATATCGTTTGCCTGTCTTGCGGCATATCTGGCATTTGCACTGATAGTTTCAATCAATATTAAAGACAAGCTGCTGCTCGGCAATCTGCCGGTCAGCATAGTATACCGCGGCTCATGCAGTACAGCGCAATTTGATTCTCATATGATGGCATTAAAAGAAGCGCAGTATTTTTTTGTTTTTGCCGACCAGTATTCCAAATCAAATAAAAAATCCATTATTATCACCTTTGACTGCATGAGAGAGCACATATACACCGACATTTTTCCGATACTTAAAAAGCACGGCATAAAAGCCACCGTATTTATTCAGCCTGACAGAATAGGCATGAACGGTCAGCTGACGCTGAGGCAAATTAAAGATATGCAGAAAAGCGGGCTTATTATGTTCGGCGTAGGAGCAAGCTTTGATAAATTACAGCAGCAAAACAGCCGGCAAATACTTAAAGAGGAAAAACAGGCAGTCGAAAATATAACGCGCAGTGCATGCCGTATATTTGCGCTCACCGACAGCTTCAATGAAAGCTCTTTCCAACTGAAAAGATATAAAAAGAAGGCATTGAGACAGGCTGAGAAGGAAACCCGCGGCATTTACGGCTATATTTATATGACAGACCGCTCAAATAGCTTAAATCGTTTTATACCGCGGCTTATTGTAAATAACGGCTGCACCTCTGATATGCTTTTATCCGATATTGCCGATTTCATACAGTAATTTTACGCCCGCTTATAATAAGCGGGCGTTTTTATCACATGAGACACTGTTAAAATTTTGATAAACGATTGATATATACTTATATTAATGGTATAATATTTTAAGATTATTCTTAAATCTGTGAGGTAAAAAAATGCAATATTCCACCTTTATCACCGCATCGGGTATTGTGCGTTGCGACATATTTTCAAACAATTTCAAAACGGACTGTATAACCGTTAATTTATTTATGCCGCTCGATATTGAAACGGCGTCAAGCATTGCACTGCTGAGCGCTGTTTTAAAACGCGGAAACGAAAAGTTCGGAGAAATGGATAAAATAGGTGCTTTTCTCGAAAAGAATTACGGTGCATCCTTATCAGTTTCCACATCAAAAGCGGGCGAGCTTCAGTCTTTATCCTTTACTATTCGCTTTTTGAGCGACAGATTTGCTATTGAGAAAGAGCCTGTCGCACAAAACCTTGTTTCCCTGCTCTACTCCTGTATATTTGAACCTATTACGGAAAAAGGCGGATTTAAAGCGTCATTTGTCGAGCAGGAAAAGCAAAATTTAAATGATAAAATCGCCTCTATTATAAATGACAAGCGAGTATATTCTCTCGAAAAATGCAAGCAGGCGATGTTTGAGCATGAAAGATACGGCGTATATGAGTACGGCGATATTAACATGATAGATAAAATTACACCGCAGGGACTTTATCGGTTTTATCAAAAGCTCATAAATTCTGCCGCACTGTTTATAAGTTACGCAGGCTTTGAGCGCGATACCTCCGGACTTTTAAAACCTCTCTGCGACAAATTTGAAGTGCAGAAAAGACCTCTTCCGAAAACAACCGTCATTAATGAGGTTTCGGGTATAAAAGAGGTCACGGAAGAAATGAATGTCGCTCAGAGCAAGCTCAATCTCGGTTTCAGGCTCGGCAAAGCGGCACAGGACGATCTGTTTGCAACAAAGATGTTCAATGTAATATTCGGCTCCAGTCCCACGTCAAAGCTGTTCATGAACGTGCGCGAAAAGCTGTCGCTGTGCTACTACTGCTCAAGCATATGTGACACACTCAAAAATGTTATGTTTGTATACAGCGGAGTTGAAACTGAAAACGTCGGCAAAGCCCAAGATGAGATTTTAAAACAGCTTGAGCATATGAAAAACGGCGAATTTACAGATGAAGAATTTGACAATGCACGGGCATATTTAATAGATTCCTACGTCCAGTCAGCCGATTCGCTGAGCACTCTGTTATTCATGCAGACCGCCGCTTATCTTGCCGGACACAAGCTGACTGATATTCAGCAAATAGAAGAGATTAAAAAGGTGACAAAGCAGCGCGTAACAGCAGTAGCGCGCGAGGTTGCTCTTGATACGGTTTACCTGCTCAAAGGTGTCGGAGGTGACAAAAATGCAAACTAAAATACGGTCGATATACAATAAAACAACGGACGAGACCTGCCTTGAGGCAGTTCATTCATCAGGACTCACCGTGCGGATTGTCAAAAAGCCGGGTAAAAGCATAAAAACTGCGATGCTCGCAACAAAATACGGTTCAATAAACCGAGAATTTGAGTACAACGGACAATTTATTACTATACCCAACGGCACCGCGCACTTTTTGGAGCACAAGCTTTTTGAAGGCAGAAACGGCAATGCCTTTGATTTTTATGCAAAGACCGGTGCCAAGGCAAACGCATATACGTCAAACGATAAAACAGCGTATTACTTCACCTGCACCGACAAATTCGAGGAAAACCTTGAAATACTGCTCTCGTTTATATCAAATCCGTATCTTACAGATGAAAATGTGGAAAAGGAAAAGGGCATCATCGGTCAGGAAATTAAAATGTACGAAGACGAGCCGTCATGGCAGGGTTATTTCGGTCTTGTCGGCTGCCTTTACGGCACGCATCCCGTAAAATACGATATTGCAGGCACTGTTCAGGATATAGCACCCATCACCGTAGATACGCTGATGTCCTGCTATAACACCTTCTATCACCCCTCCAATATGGTACTGGCAGTAGTAGGAGATATTGACGACAAGGCTGTTTTAAAGCTGTGCGATAAATATTTCAAACCGGGCTGCACACTCAAAATCAATCAGAAAATCGACCTTGAGCCCCGCGGCGTCATAAAGGAATATACAGAAAAAACCATGCCGGTATCGCGCCCGGTATTCTATATTGGAATAAAAGACAACGACACACAGCTCTCTGGAACAGAGCTTGCAAAAAAAGAGACGGAAATCGAAATGCTGCTTGAAATGCTTTTCGGCACCTCCACCCCTTTTTACAAAGAGCTGTATGATAAGGGCATCATAAATTCCGAATTTGAATCGGATTACGAAATGTCAGACACCTTTGCATTCTGTCTTCTTGCAGGTGAAAGCGACAAGCCGCTTGAAGTGCTTGAGCGCGTAAAGAAAGAAATTGAAAACTTCCTGTCAAACGGCGTTTCCGAGCAGCGTTTTATTCAGGTGCGCAATACGCTTTACGGTGATATAATCTCATCCTGCGACAACGTATCGAAAATCGCGAGCATGCTGATAAGCTCGAAATTTTCCGAGCGAAAACCCTTTGACCATGCGCAGATTCTCGCCCAAATAACCGCAGAAGACATAACAAACCGCGCAAAACAGCTATTTTCACCGCTTGATATTGCAGTTTCGGTTATCAAAGGAGAATAAAAATGAATTACGATGCAGTTTCGTTCCCGAATCTCGGCATCGGTCAGATAAAGCTTAATCCGACCGCTATACAGATTACAGATAACATCTCAATTCAGTGGTATGCCGTTATAATAGTTATCGGAATAATTACGGCGTATTTTGTATGCGACCGACTCCGCCGCAGATTTAATATATCAAGTGACGATTTTCTCGACTGTCTGCTTTTTACTATTCCCGTCGCGTTTATAGGCGCGCGGCTTACATACGTTTTGGGAGACCTTGAAAGCTTTCACTCGTTTTACGACGTAATTGCGGTTTGGAAAGGAGGTCTTGCAATTTACGGCGGCGTTATTTTTGCAGCGGTAAGCGTGTTTGTAATTTGCAAAATAAAAAAATGCGACTGGCGTTCAATGCTGGATATAATGGCGATAGGACTGCTTATCGGGCAGATAATCGGACGCTGGGGAAATTTTGTAAATATCGAGGTTTACGGCATTGAGACAAATTTGCCGTGGGCAATGGGCATCGGCTATTACGGCGAGGGTGCAAGCGAGCTTGTACATCCGCTGTTTTTGTACGAATGCTTATGGAACTTAATCGGATTTGTGCTGATTTACGGATATATGGATCTGCGCAAATTCAAAGGCGAAATTTTTCTCTGGTATACGGCATGGTACGGACTGGGCAGAGGTCTTATGGAGCCGCTCAGAAATTCCGAATACAACCTGCACCTGTTCGGTATACGCATAATGATGGTGCTGGCATTTGCGCTGTGTGCGGCTGCTTTGGTTGCAATAATTATACTGAGAAGAAAAAGCCCCGGATATATCACTGAAAACACCATGTCAAAAAAGGAAGAAGAAGCGCTCGGCTACCAAAAACAGTTTCATATAAATAACGACACGGACAGCTCGCATCAGGCGTCTGAAGCCGAGGACGATAACACGCAGGACAACAATGAACATGACAGCAGCCGGGAGGATAATGATGGCACAGAAAATTGACGGAAAAGAAGTATCGCTTTTCATAAAAGACAAAATAAAAAACGAAACTGAAAAACTTAAAAACAAAACCGGCTCAGTACCGGGACTGGCGGTAATTCTTGTCGGAAACGACAGTGCATCGCACGTCTACGTCAGAAACAAAAAGTTGGCATGCGAATACTGCGGGTTTTACTCCGAAAGCTATGAGCTGCCAGAAAGCACCTCTCAGCAGCAGCTGCTAAAGCTTATCGACACCCTGAACAAAAATAATAATATTGACGGAATACTTGTGCAAATGCCGCTGCCCGCGCATATTGACGCAGACACGGTAATAAACGCAATACTGCCGGAAAAAGATGTTGATGCATTTAATCCGTCAAATGTGGGCAGAATAATGCTTGGAGAGTACAGCTTTCTTCCCTGCACACCCGCAGGAGTTATGGAGCTGCTGAAATATTACAATATAGATGTGAGCGGAAAGGAATGCGTCGTAATCGGCAGAAGCAATATAGTGGGCAAGCCCATGGCAATGCTGCTGCTTCATGAAAACGCCACCGTCACTGTCTGCCACTCAAGAACAAGGGAGCTTGCCGATGTGACAAGACGCGCAGATATTCTTGTATGTGCTGTCGGCCACCCTATGTTTGTGACAGCGGATATGGTAAAGGACGGTGCTGTCGTAATAGACGTCGGAATAAACAGAAAGCCGGACGGCAAGCTGTGCGGTGACGTTGACTTTGAAAGCGTCGAAAAAAAGGCGTCGTTTATAACCCCTGTTCCCGGAGGCGTCGGGCCTATGACCATTTCCATGCTTATGCAGAATACGTTGACATCTTATAAACTTAAAGTGAAACGGAGTCAAAATAATGGGATTTAATGAAATCACTCTGCTGGAGCTAATTTTCGGACTGCTGATACCGCTTGCCGTAATTATTTTCTTTTTGCTGTCCAAAAACAGAGGAAATATTGCATACGATTCTATTGCATACGGCTTTGCATCGTTTTTAGCCAGTGTAATCGTAGTTTTTATTATATTCACAATCGCTAACATGCTCTTTTTGTCCTCATTTGAATTCGGAGAAGACTCATCGGGAATGGCAACGGTCGGTATTATTATCTGCGTAATGATAGCAATACTTTTTGCCGTATGCGAAACCTTAAAGATAATGACAATTAAAAAGTTCCAAAAAAACGAAAACCGGTTTCTTCTGCCCGGCGTCGGCTTTTCAGCAGGAGTTATAATAGCACAGAACGCATGTCTTTTTGTTGCGCTTAACATTTACAACAGATATGAAATGGACACTCAGTATGCGCTTTATTCCGGCGCCATACTCTGCGTTACGGGCATTATGTATCTTGTATTGTCATGGGCATGTGAAAGCATTGTCAAAAGCTCGGCAAGCACCGCGCCCGCATACGCAATTTCATCCGTTTATTATCTTTTCTGGATTGCCGCAATTGCATTCAGCGGGTCAACCGTGCTGCTTTATATCTCATCGGTATTTTTCTTTATTCTGGCGTTTGTTTTAAGCGGAGTTTTTCTTTTCAAAACACACGGATATAAAAACATTATAGGTGACCAAATTGATAAATAAAGCCATACTTTGCTACGGCGCTTCTGTGCTGATAGCAGTCGCAGCGCTTTTTGCGGTGCTGTACTTTTTTAAAAAAACAAAAAGACGGTTTTCCGTCTTACATACATTTTTCGGAGCTCTGAGCTTTACCGTTATACTTATAGCGATGTTTCTGCTGATGCTGTATTCATTCTCAGATAATTCAACTGCATACATGTCCGCGCTCATGCCGGTCGGAGCATACAAAATAGCGGTGGCGGTAATTTTCTTCTTAATAGTCGGGCTTGTGCGCTATTTTGCCGTAAACGCGCTGTATTTTTCCCGCGGCAAGGAGGACAAAGGTATGTCCTTCATGTCGGGCTACGGACTGGCAGGCGCTATAATTACTGCACTTTACTGTATGTTTATGTTCGTATATGTATTATACAGTGCCGTAACCGATAAATTTATCGGACTCAATGACGGTCAGGCACTGATGTTTGAAAGCGGTGCCGGCATAGCGGTATTTACGCCGTTTGTCTCGCATATATTTGTAGTGATGATATTTGCGGTTTATACCGCACTTATATTGATAATTGCCGAATTTATGGATCAGCACGCAAAGCTGCCATACCGTAAGCGCTCGACATTTTTAATGTACATAATAACAAATGCATGTGAGATACTCATGACCTGCGTTATACTGTTTGCAAGTTCTAAGGTTAATGCGGTAACCATAAGTATCGTATGCGCTGTCATTGCCGCTCTTGCGGCGCTGGCACTGGCAATGCTTTACAAATATAAAGAGGAGCTGCCGTACAGTAAACAGTTTGATTGAGGAGACACATATGATAAAGGTTTTACATATTCTGTCCGACAGCAATATCGGCGGCGCAGGAACATACGTAAAAACGCTTATAGATAATTACGATCGTACTAAATTCGAGCTGTCCGTGCTTGTGCCGCGCGGTTCTGCTGTTATAAAGCTGCTTGAAGGTCTTGATGTAAATATTACCGAAGCTCAAATAACGCCTGATAAGTCACTTGATTTGAAAGCCCTGCCCTTGCTTCGCAAATATATTAAGCAAAGCGGCTGCGATATTATCCATGCACACGGCTGTGCAACCGCACGGATAGCGGCAAAAGGCGTATGTAAAAGTGTATTTACAAAGCACACACTGTCCGAAGGCGGCAGCGGTCTGCGCAAATTCACCGATCGGATTATGTACAGGCTTACAGGCGGGTATGCAATTGCCGTATCAAAGGCAGCAGAGCAAAACCTAAAAAAGCTCGGATTTAATAAAAAGAAAATCTATACTGTACTGAACGGTGTAGCTGACATGCAAATACCTTCAGAGGAGCAAAAATCGGCTGCCAAGCAGAGCTTTCGCATTGATGCATCAAAATATGTCGTAGGCTGTGTGGCGCGGTTTTCACCGGAAAAGGATCATAAAACCCTGCTGCTTGCGGCACAGAACATATCTGAAAAGTGTGACAGGTTTGCATTTTTGCTGTGCGGTGACGGCTCAACGCTTAACGAAATGAAAACACTTGCCAAACAGCTTGGCATTTACTCTAAATGCGTATTCGCCGGCAACGTATATGACATCTGCCGTGCGTATCATGCAATGGATTTATACTGCATTACCTCATTGCATGAAAGCTTCGGCCAGTCTCTTGCAGAGGCATGGTCGGCAGGACTTGCGGCAGTAACAACCGATGCCAAAGGCTTTGCGGAAATTTCGGAAAACAATGTCACCTCCGTCATCTGCAAAACGGGTGATGCAAACGCCGTAGCCAATGCCGTGTTAGACCTATACAATAACCGTGAAAAAGCAGAGCGGCTTGCAGAAAACGGCAGAGCGCTTTATAAAGCAAAGTATGACAGCAAAGCATTTTCCCGCGGAATCGAACAGGTCTACGAAAATATTTGCAGAAAATAAAAATGACAGACAATATATTGTCTGTCATTTTTTATTTTATTCTTCCCTGCTGTCTGTGTCTGAATTCTGATCAGCAGAGCTATTTAAGTCCTCAGCCGGCTCTGACGGTGAGATTTCCTGTGCCTCGATAAATTCTCTGCCCTCCATAATGGCATTGAATTCGGCACCGCTTATTTTTTCCTTAGCAAGCAGTCTTTCTGCCACTTCCTTAACCTTATCTAAATGCTCTGACAAAATCTGCTCAGCCTTATTATAGGCACTTTCGATAATACTCTTGACCTCATCGTCAATGATAGCTGCGACATGCTCTGAATAGTCTGTCTTATTGCCCAGCTCATAGCCGAGAAATACCTCGCTCGAATCACTGCCGTAAAGAATAGGCCCTATCTTATCGCTCATGCCGTAACGCGTTACCATAGAGCGTGCGATACTGGTTGCGCGCTGGATATCATTTGACGCACCCGTCGAAATATCGTCAAGCGTAAGCTTCTCGCTCACTCGACCGCCCAACAGCGAAACAATTTCCTCAAACATCATATTCTTTGTGGAATACGAAAGATCCTCCTGCGGCAGACTCATTGTATAACCGCCTGCAAATCCACGCGGAATAATAGAAATTTCATGCACCTCGTCCGCTGTTGTAAGGAACTTGTTTACAACCGCATGCCCCGCCTCATGATATGCCGTAAGCCTGCGCTCTTTCTCTACAATCTTGCGCGATTTCTTTTCGGGACCGGCTATAACCTTCATTACGGAATCCTGAATATCCTGCGCCGAAATTGTTTTTTTGTTCTGACGTGCAGCCAAAAGCGCCGCCTCATTGAGCAGATTTTCAATATCCGCACCGGTAAAACCGACTGTGCTCTTTGCAATATCCTTAAAGTTCACATCGGGGTCAAAGCTCTTTCCGCGGGCATGAACCTTGAGTATTTCTTCTCTTCCGTTCTGATCGGGCTTACCGACATAAATCTGTCTGTCAAAACGCCCTGCGCGCATAAGCGCAGGATCAAGTGTATCCACGCGGTTGGTAGCCGCCATAACGATAATGCCCGAATGTGCGCCGAAGCCGTCCATCTCTACAAGCAGCTGGTTCAGTGTCTGTTCACGCTCATCATGCCCGCCGCCGATACCTGCGCCGCGGTGACGACCGACAGCATCAATTTCATCAATAAATACTATACAGGGATTATTCTTTTTCGCCTGATCAAACAAATCACGCACACGTGAGGCGCCGACACCGACATACAGCTCAACAAAATCAGAACCGGATATCGAGAAAAACGGAACCTGCGCTTCACCCGCCACAGCCTTGGCAAGCAGGGTTTTACCCGTTCCCGGAGGTCCTACAAGCAAAACGCCTTTGGGGATACGCGCGCCGATTTCAAGATATTTTCTGGGCGCTTTGAGAAAGTCAACGATTTCTTCAAGTTCTTCCTTTTCCTCGTCGGCACCCGCGACATCGGCAAAGGTTTTACGGTTTTTCTCATCCGAGCCCATTTTAACCCGCACCTTTGCAAATCCGCCGCCGTTTTTGCCGTTCATCTGCTTTGTAGTATACCACCAGACAAGAATTATCGCTCCGAACAAAAGCAGATACGGAATAAAGCTGACCCACCACGGAATGGTAAAGCCCTCGCTGAAATCGTAATTCTTAATGATTCCCGCTTCCTGCTGCGGAATTACATATTTGTCTATTATAGTAGACTGGAAAAGTGAAAATGAAACGATTGTATGGGTGACAATACTATTATCCTTCAGCTTACACGACACCTTTGCGCCGACCATCTCAAACTCCGTGACCTGTTCCTCTTTAAAAAGATTTACAAGCTCGGCGTAAGTAACAGATTTCGGCTTGCTGCCGCTTGATATTGCCGAAAAAACAGCAATTATTATTACCATCAGCACAGCAAGATATAAAAAACTACCTATGTTCTTTTTATTCTTCAAAGCATTCTCCGTTCTCAGCCCCGGCGGCTGAAGATTTATATTTTAATTTTATGAATAGATTTCTTCTTTCAGTATACCTATAAACGGCAGATTTCTGTAATACTCCGCATAGTCAAGACCATATCCGACTACAAACTCGTCAGGCACGACAAACCCCTCGTACCTGACCGGTACCTCCACCTTGCGGCGCGAGGGCTTTGAAAGAAGCGTACATACGCTTACCGACTTGGGCGAGCGCGATTCCAGCACCTTTATCAGATTAGAAAGAGTAACGCCGCTGTCCAGTATATCCTCAACGATAAGTATATCAAATCCGGAGACATCAATATCCAAATCCTTAATAATCTTAACGCTGCCGCTGGTCGCCGTGCCCTTGCCGTAGCTGGACGCCGCCATAAAATCTATCTGTATCGGAATAGTAATTTTACGGATAATATCAGACATAAACACGGAAGCGCCCTTTAAAACGGACAGTACCAGCAAATTTTTGCCGCAATAGTCCTTTGAAATGCGCGCGCCGAGCTCCGATATCTTGTCCTCAAGCTCCTTTTCGCTTATCAGCACGGATTTAATGTCCTCTAACATTTATATTTTCCCCCGATTATTAAATAATTTCAATACAAATTATTTTTTTGCTTTCTGCATCGGCACAAAAGCGACTGTCAGCGCCGTATCCTTCAACAAATACAACGCTGCCGGCACTGTCGCGAATAACAACAAGGCTGTCACGGCGAGAGCGCGGAACCTTATCGTTTTTCAGCAGTTTTCCAAGCTGTGACGACGCTGCCCTGCCGGGACAGAAAAACATATCGCCGTCACGGCGAAAATCCGCATACAAAGTATTACCAATTTTATCACAGTCAACATATGCTTTTGTTAAGCCATTGTAAATTTCTTTTACATTTTTAATTAAAATTCGTTTGCTGCCGAAGTTATTTTCTCCGATTTTAAGGATTGTTATATCAGGCTTTTTTTCCGACAGGCGCATAAATCTCAAATGACCGTTTTCATTTACCGCAAATACGTCTGCACGAATCTGTTCTTTGGAGTTTGAACGACTCAAAAGAGATTTTACCGCATTGAAATGCACGCTGTCAAGAATTATATCATATTCTTTTTCAAGTTTTTTCGTAAATACACGCCACAGCACCGAATCCGGAAGAGTGCGAAGCACAGATGTATCATCTGTATCGCAGCTTTCCGCCGCGGCTTCAAGCGCCGCATTGTCCTTTCGCAAATTTGCAATCGCGCGCGACACCGCTGCATACGGGTCAAGTTCCGCCCTTGAAGCAAGGCGCGGAAGTATCTCATGCCGCAGAAAATTGCGAAGATACGCCGTATCGCTGTTAGTGCTGTCCGTTCTCCATTCAAGTCCGACAGAGGACAGATGCGCCGTAATTTCATCGCGCGATGTTTCAAGCATAGGTCTTATTATTTTACCGCGTGTTACGGGAACTGCGCAAAGACCGCGGCTGCCGCTGCCGCGCAGGAGATTTATAAAAAAGGTTTCGACGTTATCGTTTAACGTATGTGCCGTGGCGACAACTGTATTTTTATCTCTCTCCTGCAAAAGCCTTTCAAAAAAGCCGTAGCGGGCACGCCGCGCGGCGTCCTCAAGGCTCATTCCGTCGCATAGTGAACCGACAAAAGTGCCGCCGGTATGAAGCGGCACATTAAAATTCCTGCACAGTGATTTTACAAATTCTTCGTCCCCGTCCGACTCCTGTGCGCGAAGATGATGATTAAAATGCGCACATTCAAGCGTAAAGCCAAGCTGCCCTTCAAGGTGCTTGAGCACCTCTAAAAGACAGACGGAATCTGCACCGCCGGAAACTGCGGCAATGACCGTCATACCGGGCGATACCAATCCGTTTTTTTGAATAAAATCAAGAATTTTATTATACATTTATCAAATTGAGCAAACTACATCTTTGCAATATTGGTAAAACGCGTAATACTCGGATTCCACGCAAGGTCAACAGAGCCTGTGGGACCGTGTCTGTTTTTTGCAACATCACATTTTACAACACTGATTGAAGAGGCGTTTTCCTCATCCTCCTCTGGTTTCCATAAAAACAAAATAGCGTCCGCATCCTGCTCGATAGAACCGGACTCGCGCAGGTTGGAAAGCTGCGGCTTTGATTTGGTCTTTTCCGTCTCACGGTTGAGCTGAGAAAGCGTTATAACCGGCACGTCAAATTCCTTTGCCATTACCTTAAGTGCGCGTGAAATGGCTCCGACCTCGGTTGTACGATTGTCGTATCTGCCGCCGCCGGACATAAGCTGAAGATAGTCTATAATAATTAAGTCAAGCTTTTTCAGGCGGCGCAGCTTTGCCTTCATTTGTGCCACGGTAATGCCTGCCGTATCGTCAAAATACACGTCTGTCTTTGAAAGTATTCCGGACGCCGTGGCAAGATTTGTCCAGTCGCTGTCGGACATATCACCGTTACGGAATTTCATGTTGTCTATACCACTCTGCGCCGACAGCATTCTGTTGGCAAGCTGCTCATTGGACATTTCAAGAGAAAACACGGCAATCGTCTTTTGCGGCTTATCAAGCGCGATGTTCTGCGCGATATTCAGCGCAAATGAGGTTTTACCGATACCGGGACGGGCGGCAATAAGAATAAGGTCGCTTTTGCCGAGCCCCGACAGCATCTGGTCAATCTCACCGTAATGAGTCTGAAGTCCGATAAACGCGTTTTTGTCCATCGCCAGCTTGTGTATTTTATCATAGCTCTGCAAAATCGCGGATTTTATATGAGTGAGCGATGTATTGGTTTTAGACTGCATTATTTCATAAATGCGCGTCTCCGCCATATCGAGAATGTCAGACGTGTCCGCGCTCTGCTCATAGCACTCGCGCGTAATATCCGCACAAACGTCAATAAGCCTGCGCAGACTGTACTTCTCAACAATTATTTTGGCATACTCACCGATATTTTTCGTGCTGGGCACAAGCTGCGTCATCTCGTAAAGCACGCGCTTGCCCTCATTCTCATCAAAAATCCCCTGTGCCTTTACAGACTCCAAAACAGTTATGAAATCAATGCTTTTGTTTGCTAAAAACATGTCAAATATTATTTCATAAATCTGCGCGTACTTTTCAACATAAAAGCACTGCGGACTGAGCTTGTCCGCAACAAGGCTGATACAGCCCGGATCAATCAGAATCGAACCTATAACGCACTGCTCCGCCTCAACACTGTGCGGCACTCTTTTAATGTCGGAAAGTTCCATTTCAGTTTTCCTTTACAACGTTTATATTTACCTTTGCCGAAATACCCTTATACAGTTTAAGCGTTACGGGATAGCTTCCGAATGCTTTTATAGTGTCGATATCCACCTTTTTCTTGTCGATATCAACTCCCGTATTTGTTTTTATAAGCTCGGCAATCTCCTTTGAGGTGACCGAGCCGAAAAGCTTGCCGCTCTCCCCGCCCTTAACACGCATCTCAAATGTCTTGCCGTCAAGCTTTGCGGCGTTATCCCTTGCAGCCTGAGTCTCGGTGTCGATTTTAAACTGCTGAGAGCTTCTCTTTCCTGAAAAATCGTTATTGAGCTGGGCTGTCGGCTCAGCGGCAAGTCCTCTTGCTATAAGATAATTTCTGCCGTAGCCGTCGGACACGTTAATAACGTCACCTCTTTTGCCCTTGCCCTTAACGTCCTCCAATAATACAACCTTCATATTATTTTTCCTCACTTTCGGGATTGTTTAAAACTTCAATAAGCATATCGTACGCAGCATTGACACCGACGTCTTTGAGCTGTGCACCCGCTGCGCCGCGGTGACCGCCGCCGCCCAGACGTTCCATATCACGCTGCACATTTCCGTGCTGGTCGCTCCGAGCGGAAATATGAGTATCTCCGCCCTCCGGATAAATTACATACGAGCTTTCGATATTATTCAAATTGAGCATCTCATCAGCCGCCTTCGAGGCGATGAGCTTGATGCCGTCAAACGGCGCGTCCTTCCAAACCGATACTGCATATTTTTCGTTTATAACCTGTGCGTCCGCTATAATATCAATCTGCTTTTTATAGCTCTCTATATCGCTTTTGAAAAATTCCTTAACCTCCGCAGTGTCGGCGCCCTGCTTTTTAAGATAAGCCGCGGCTTCAAAGGTCCGCGCGCCGGTACGCTCGGTAAAGGTCTTAGTATCAAGGAATATACCCGACATCAGTGCGTTTGCCTCCTGACGGGTAAGCCGCAGGTGCGGCACGCTTTCGCACAGCTCACTGACCATTTCACAGCAGGACGAGGCGTTCGGTTCGTGAAAGTTTATGACAGCGCCCTCAATGGCGTTCTGTACTGTTTTGCGGTGATGGTCAATTATCACAACACGCTTAAATTCCGAAAACAGCTTTTCACTTTCCACATATTCTATATTATGTGTATCCGTTATAACAAGAAGGGAATTTTCTGTTATAAGCCGCGGTGCCTGCAAAACATCGACAAACACATTTTCATAGCCCGGAAGCTTCATAAAGGAAGCATACATTGTTTTTGAAAGGTTTTCGCGAGGATTATAAATTATATAGGGCTGCTTGCCGAAGCTCTGAACGCATTTTGCAATGCCGATAGCCGAGCCTACGCAGTCAAGGTCGGCAAACTTATGACCCATGATTATTACATTATCCGAATTCTGTACATGCGCCATCAGCGCCTCGGCGATTATACGCACCTTCACGCGCTTGCGCTTTTGCGCACCGTCGCTGTTGCCGCCGTAAAAGGTGTATTTGTCCTTATTCAGCACAACCGCCTGGTCGCCGCCGCGGGACAGCGCCACGTCCAGCGCCGTGCGCGCCGCAATATCGGTATCCTTGACGGAATCGGCACCGCAGCCGACGCCCATGGACAATGTGGCATGAAATCCGTCAACCGATATTTCACGGACGTCCGACAATATTTTAAATTTATTTTTTTCAAGCGACTGAAGATGCTTCTGCTCGAAAATCACAAGATATTTATCGGAGTCCAGCTTTTGCAGTATTCCGTCCACCGATTTAATAAACGCGCGAACCTTGACATCAACGCGAGTGATGAACGTAGACTTCTGCAGCTCGGTAACAGACGACGGAAGCTCGTCATAGCTGTCCACCAAAAGATACGCCATGCAAAGCCGAGATGAACGCAGCTTTACAAGCTCGTTTCTGGTATCCGTTATATCAATCCAGTATACACAGTAAAAATCGTCCTTGGTTCCTCCGCCCTGACGCATCACAAAAATACTGTAATGTCTCCCCAAAAACGTTATATCATGCTTTTGGGAAATGCTGTCCTGACCGATTGTTATCTGCGGTGCGATAATATCAAAATTCTTGCCGAAAATCTCCGGGATTTTATTATCCGAAAGCATTTCATGAAACAGATCGTTATACCAGATAATATCGCCTTTTGAGCTGAGCAGCGTAACGGGCATCGGAAAACGTGTGAGACTTTCCTTTGACGCCTCGTCAAGATACAGCGTGATACTCTGAAGATAGCTGTATAGCTGCTCGCTGTGCTTTTTGCGTGAGAGAAAACGGTAAACGATATATCCCACACCCGCCGCAAGCTCCGACAATGCAAGCCATACATTAAAAAACACCGAAATTAACGGAAACACTATAAGCAGTCCGAAAATCATATAATCGGGCTTATTAAAAGTTGAATACAAATTTTTTTTGTTCATAAAACCACCGTTCGAGCCGAGTGCCTGCAAGACACACGGCAAAATCGGAAAACATTGTTAAAATTTCGTTCTTTAAATAAAAAGACCCTACCGTATAGTATATCACAAGTATACGGTAAAGTCAAATTATAACGATATAAAGCAATACAGAAAAATCCCCTAAAATTCTCCGTTTTCCGCATTTTTAATTTTATTAACCCGGCGCTCATGTCTGCCGCCGCGTTCAAACTCACCGTCAAGAAACGCATTCAAAATCACAACCGCAAGCTCCTCTCCGATGACTCTGGCGCCCAGACATAATATATTGGCGTCATTATGAACGCGCGTCATTTTTGCGGAAAAAGTATCGGAGCAGACAGCGGCGCGCACACCCCTGATTTTATTTGCCGCAATACTCATGCCTATACCCGTACCGCAAATAAGTATACCGAGATCGCTGTCCCCGCCTGCAACGCTCTTGCCGACGGCAAAAGCCGCGTCGGTATAATCGCAGCCGTCCTCTTTTCCGTCAAACAGTATACGGCATTCTATTCCGCGGGCGGCAAGCTCCTTTTCAAACCTCTCGACAAACGGCGTACCCGCCTTGTCACACCCCATGCTTACAGTCATTTGTTATTCCTCTCTTTCAGTTCTCTCTCCGCCTGCGACATTCTCAAATAGTTTAGCCTGATTTCGCCGGCACGAACAGGCTGCACCAAAGCGGCTGCACGCGCTACGCTGAGCCCCTGAGTATACATGAGCTTACCTTCAGGAAAGCTCACATTATCAAAAACATTTACGGCATTTTCAAACAGATATGCTCCGTCGCCTAATATTATTACGGATTTGTGCTCACTGTAATTTCTCACACGCTCAAACACATCATCTGCCGCAAGTGCCGCATCCGGCAAAAGCCGCGTCAGTTTTTCACCGTCACTTTCAAAAGCCGCGGTATATACCTGCTGCCGCCTGGCGTCCATAACGGGAATTATAACCGCCCGCTGTTCAAGCATATTGTAAGCGAGCGCTTCAAGTGTGGAAACCGGGCGGCAGAGACGTCCGCCTGCAAGTCCCATAACAAGCGCCGCGCCGATACGCAGTCCGGTAAACGAGCCGGGACCGGCGGTAAGTGCAAACTCGTCTATCTGTGATATGTCAACACCCGCAAGCCGCAGGGCACTGTCCGCCATCGGAAGCAGCGCCTGCGAATGAGTAAGCCCCGCGTCTGTAAAGCTCTGTGCAAGAAGCACCTCACCGTCCGTCACGGCAACCGCGGCAGTTTTCCCCGAAGCGTCTATACTTAGCATTTTCATAAGCTGTCAATCTCCGGAATAATGATTTTTCTGCCCCCGTCACAGTAGGACATGTCAACATGGATAATTTCACCGCAAAGTCCGCCGCTCACATTCTCACTCCATTCGACAAGGGATATCCCGTTGTCGGCAAAATCATAATAACCGATATCATACAGCGCCTGAGCGTCGGTCAGCCGATACATATCATAATGATAGATAGGCACATTGCCCGCATACTGATTCATAATAGAAAAAGTAGGACTTGTGACAGGTCCGTCATAGCCAAGCTCCCGACAAAGATATTTTATAAAGGTTGTCTTGCCCGCGCCGAGCTCGCCCGTAAATGCAACGGTAACGGGCGCCTTCAGCAACGGAGCCAAAAGTGACGCCGCATACGCGGTATCTGCCTCGGTCTTCAGTATTTTTTCCATACGGCTCCAATTCGAAACTTATATCTTTACTGCATTCTTGCAGTCACTATTGTTTGATATTATAGCATTTTACGCAGCGCTTTTCAAGCGTTTGGCAGCTTTTACTTGCATTTTGGCGATAATTTTTATATAATAACTCAGTAAAATAAAAAAACGGGAAAGGAGCACGGTGTGAAACGCTTTTTTTTATTCATATGGGACAACCTCAAAAAATTTGACCCGATACTTCTAATGTTGTCCACAGCGTCTGCTGTATTCAGCATATTTCTTGTAATGTCCGCCACATACAGCTTTGAGACAAAAAAGTATGTAGTTGTACAGCTTGCCGCAATGCTTATGGGCTTGTTTGCCGCGTTTCTCATCATTTTAATAGATTACGAAAATTTAAGCTCACTGAGTATTTACCTGTTCGGGCTGTGCGTTTTTATGCTTGTCCTGACGCTGATAATCGGTGAGGAACGGCTGGGCAACAAAAACTGGATAATCTTAGGCCCCGTAAGCATACAGCCGTCAGAATTTGTAAAGGCAGGATTTATTGTAACCTTTGCAGCTCACCTCAACAAGGTAAAAGCCTTTATCAACAGACCGCGTGCCGTTGTCCCGCTGTGTATTCATTTCGGTATCATCTTTACGCTTATAATGCTGGAGGGTGATCTCGGCACGGCACTTGTATACTTTTTTATATTTGTTGTAATGATGTTTTCCGCAGGGCTGCACTGGCTTTATTTTGCCGTGTGCGGCGTGACGGCGCTTGCCGCAACTCCGTTTGTATTCAGTAAGCTGTCCG
The DNA here is from genome assembly GCA_017937065.1 of Clostridia bacterium. GTDB lineage: Bacteria > Bacillota > Clostridia > Oscillospirales > QAKW01 > RGIG9041. The sequence continues at coordinate 39,068 of JAGBEI010000024.1, forward strand.
ATTATCAGCAGATGCGTATTCTTGCAGTATACGACCCTGAGCTTGACCCGCTCGGATACGGATATCATACCATTCAGAGCAAAATTGCTATCGGTTCGGGCGGTCTTACCGGCGAGGGCATATTCAACGGCATACAGACGCAGTACAGCATTCTGCCCGAAAAGCAGACCGACTTTATTTTCTCGGTCGCCGGCGAGGAGCTGGGCTTTTTCGGATGTGTACTGATTTTAGTGCTTTTGGCAGCAATAGTAATCCGTACTTTTTACATTGCAAAAAATGCCCGTGATTTCACCGGAATGCTGATATGCGCAGGCGTGGGGGCAGTTATCTTTTTTCAGGCGGCGGAAAATATCGGCATGTGCCTGGGGCTTTTGCCCGTTGTCGGAATAACTCTCCCCTTTTTCAGCTACGGCGGCTCCTCCATGCTTGCGGGCATGTGCCTTATAGGACTTGTAATGTCCGTCAATTCACACCGAAAAGGCGGATTTTTCAAGAAATAAATTAGAATAAATTTGTATATAAGGAGTAAAAAATGGCAGTAAAATTAATAGTTGATTCAGCCTCGGATATAACGCCTGCAAAGGCAAAAGAGATGGGAATAATCCACATACCCATGAGTATTACATTCGGTGAAACGCAATATCTTGACGGAGCGGAGCTTAACCCGAAAAGATTTTATGAGCTTCTCATCGAATCGGATGTTCTTCCGAAAACAGCTCAGATAACACCGTATACTTTTGAGCAGGAGTTTGAAAAGGTAATTGCCCAGGGCGACACGCCTATTGCGATTACAATTTCTTCAAAGCTCTCGGGCACATATCAGAGCGCATGCATAGCAGCGGAAAAATTTGAGGGCAAGGCATTTGCTGTTGACAGCCTGAATGCGGCGCTCGGCGAAGCTATCTTGGTATATCTTGCGGCAGATTTGATAAAGCGCGGACTTGAAGCAGACAAAATTGTCGATGAACTCAATTCGGCAAAAACAAAAATAAAACTTATCGCATTGCTTGATACATTGGAATATCTGAAAAAAGGCGGCAGGATTTCTTCCGCCACCGCATTTGCGGGCGAGCTTTTATCAATCAAGCCGGTCATATCGGTTATTGACGGGGAAGTGAAGTCTATCGGCAAGGCTCGAGGTTCCAAAAAAGGGAACAATCTGCTCATGGAGCTTGTGGAAAAGAGCGGCGGCATTGACTTTGACATGCCTTATACTCTCGCATACTCGGGAAATGACGACAGTATGCTCAAAAAATATATCGAAGACTCTGCACGCCTATGGCAGGGAAAAACCGAACACCTGCCCATACTGGAAATAGGAGCCACAATCGGCACGCACGTCGGTCCCGGCGCGATTGCAGTGGCATTTTTTGAAAAGTAAAACTCAATAAAGCCCGCGCACCGTAAGGTGCACGGGCTTTATTATATGACTACTGCTTTCTGTACTTTCCCGGAGTTATTCCCATGTGAGATTTGAAACAGCTTGAAAAATAATGCTCATTGGAAAAACCGAGCGAGCCTGCTATTTCACGGATAGGCATGCGCGTATCCTTTAAAAGCTGACATGCCGCCTGCATTTTGCGGCGCAAAGCATATTCATAGGGCGCTATCCCGAAATTTTTTTTAAAAATACGTATTGTCTGAGAGGGAGAGCGATAAATAAGCGCGCCAAGCTCTTCTATTCTCACCTGGCGGTTATAGTTGGAGTCAATAAAATCCCGCAGAGTTATCGCATCCTCGGAATATCTGCTGTCATTCTTATAAATACATTCCGCCATGCATTGTATTATTTTATGAATAATAACTGCGTTCTGATTTTCTATTGATTTTCTGTCCATGCCGCTGGAAACATTGCTGACAAATTCCTCAAACAGACTCAGCGCACGGCAATTATTAAACAGCCGTATATCGGACACGCCGTACTGCTCTGTAAGGCTGTCGATAAGGCTTCCGCGCACGTTAAACCAAATTTTAATCCATGGGTTATCGGCGTCCGAATAATAATAATGATCATCTCCGGCACGCAGAAAATATACATCTCCCTCCTTTGGATGAAGCTTGCCTTTTGACGTCACAATCGTACCGCTTCCCTTTATCACGTATTCAAAGCAATGAACGCGCGAGCGGGGACGGTTAATAAGATAGGTTCCGTCACAGTAGGATGTTCCGCAAAGCTGGATGCCGAAAATGCTGCTGTCAGTTTTAGGAAAGCTTTTAAGAATTTCTTTCATGCGTGTTTTTCCAACCTTTTTGACCGAAATTCGGATTGATTTATTATAATAATAACACTATAATGAACTCAAATCAAGCAGGAGGATAAAATTATGTTTAGATCTGAGCATCCGAATCCCGCAAAAAAGCATGCAAGCTTTATTAACCTTAACGGAACATGGGAATTTGAATTTGACAACACACTTGTCGGTATCGGCAAAAAGTATTTTGAGAGAGAGCATCTGGACGGAAAAATCGAAGTGCCGTTTTGTCCCGAAAGTCGCCTTTCCGGCATCGGCAACACGGATTTCATCAATGCCGTGTGGTACAGACGTGACATCGACATTCCGAAAGAGGCTCTTGACGGCAACGTGCTTATCACCTTCGGCGCCGTGGATTATAAAGCAATAATATATATAAACGGAAACGCCGTATGTGAGCACACGGGAGGCTATACCCCGATAACAGTCAATGCAACTGAGTTTCTGCACGAAGGCACAAATTCGCTTTGCGTATATGCCAGGGACGACATCAGGGAGGGTATTCCGCGCGGCAAGCAGAGCGGACTTTTATACTCTCACGGCTGCGACTATACACGCACAACGGGAATTTGGCAGACCGTATATATGGAATTTCTCCCTAAAAGCTACATAAAAAATGCAGCGCTTACACCCGACGCCGAAAATCAAAGCGTCAGCGCCGTCATAGAGACCGAGGGCAAGGGAGAGCTGATTTTTGAAGCATTCTTTGAAGGCAAGCCCATGGGCAAGGTCACAAAGAAGACAAACGGCGGCACAGTTTTACTCGAAACAGAGCTTGCCGAATCCCATCTCTGGGAGGTCGGCTGCGGAAGACTGTACGATGTAAAAATCACCTTCGGCGGCGACGTTTACGAAACTTATTTCGGGCTGCGCTCAGTGCGTCTTTGCGATAAGAAGTTCCTTATTAATAATAAAAGCGTATTCCAAAGGCTCGTTCTTGACCAGGGATATTATGAAGACGGTATTTACACAGCCCCGACGGCAGAAGCACTTGAAGAGGATATAAAGCTGTCAATGTCGCTGGGCTTTAACGGTGCCCGTCTGCACATGAAGATTTTCGAGCCGCTGTTCTTATACTACGCCGATAAATACGGATACATAACATGGGGAGAATTTCCCAACTGGGGCTTGGATTTCCGTGTGCATGAAACAACAAATACGGTTATACCGCAGTGGATCGAGGCTGTGGCACGTGATTTCAATCATCCGTCAATCGTCGGCTGGTGTCCGCTCAACGAAACGCATATCGACCGCTACGGCAACGGTGAAAAAATTCATGACGCAATAGTGAGAAACATCTACTTCACAACAAAGGCGCTTGACAAAACACGTCCCTGCATAGATACAAGCGGGTATGTACATCAGAAGTTTACCGATATTTATGATATGCACAATTATACGCAAGATCCGGAACATATGCGCTCCGACTACGCCGAATTTGAAAACGGCGGCGCTCCCGTCGATGAAAGAAACATGTTTTTCCGTCACAGAAGCTACTACAACGGTCAGCCCTTGTTTATCAGTGAATTCGGAGGCGCGCGCTGGTCAGCGGAAACGGCAACGGGCAAGGAAACAAGCTGGGGATACGGAAACGACCCGAAGAATGAGCAGGAGTTTATAGCCCGTTTCGAGGGACTTTGCCGGGCGCTCATGGATAACAAAAATATTTTCGGATTTTGCTATACACAGCTTTACGACATAGAGCAGGAGCAAAACGGTCTGCTGTACTATAACCGTTCACCTAAATTCGAGCCTGCAAAATTCAAGGCTGTTCTTGACAGAAAGGCAGAAATAGAGGATTAATCCCGTTTACAAAAAATTAATTAAAAAATTTTTCTAAAACTATTGCAAAAACTGAAAAATGTGGTATTATATATTAGCACTCTGAATTGCAGAGTGCTAATATATCTTTTTAGGAGGATAATAAAAAATGAAACTCAAACCACTTGCAGACAGAGTAGTAATTA
>JAGBEI010000025.1 GCA_017937065.1 Clostridia bacterium
ATCGAACCACCGACACGGGGATTTTCAGTCCCCTGCTCTACCTACTGAGCTACAGAGGCAAATTGGCGACCCGGATGGGGCTCGAACCCACGACCTCTAGCGTGACAGGCTAGCGTTCTAACCAGCTGAACTACCGGGCCATTTTTCTCTGTTTGCACTGGCAACGTAGCTAATTTTAGCATATAATTAGCTGTTTGTCAATAAAAAGTTATATTCGAAATTTCACGGATTTATTTCATATCCAAGAACAAACCCCCTAAGCGAAATCTCTTCCTCAGGGGGCTCAAGCAGTGAAAACTTTGGTGGACCATCAGGGACTCGAACCCCGGACCAACCGGTTATGAGCCGGTTGCTCTAACCAACTGAGCTAATGGTCCATGCAAAATTTGCTTAATCAGTATAGCAAACCGCGCCGTCTTTGTCAATATATTATTCAAATTTTCTTTCAATCATTCAAGACGGCGCGATAAAAGCCCGCATTCATCACTCAGGCTTTAACGTCTTTTACCATCTGCATATAATCGAGGCGCTCAAAGCCCAGCCGCTCATAAAGCGCACGGGCACGGACGTTATCCGGCTCTATTTCAAGCCGATAGCGCGATGCCGGACGGTTTTCCTCCAGAAATTCAAAGAATTCGTGTCCCAAGCCCTTTGAACGGAATTCACGGCGGATATACAGCTCCTCAATCCATACAACAAGCCCGCCGCATTCCTGCGAAAACGATTTGCTGATAAGCCCGAAGCCCGCTGCAGCACCCTCATGCTCGATTATAAAGCATTCCGCATACACGTCTGAGCGCATAAGCTCATCAAACGTATTTTTATAATTTTCCGACGGCACGGGGTGCAATACCGCCGGCGAATGATAAAACTCGTCTGCCAGCTCAAAATAAAGTTGTTTTTCCTCTTTTTTCAGCTTACGTATCATTTGTTTCTCCTGCATCAATTTTATTATATCTTATTATATCATAATCGCGTAATTTTCACAAGCCGTTTAATAAATTATATATATTCAGCCGCGCCTTCGGTGCTGAGGTATAAGAGAATAGCGCTTTACGCTTATGGATACGCGGATATCATTTCCCAAATGCCGTTTAAGCGCATTTTCTATGCTCTGGCAGGTACGCGCGCCGCTGCCGTGAACACTGTATGTATTAAAAGAGAGCGACAGGCTTATGCAAAGCCTGCCCGCAGCTCTCTTGCAGTCTATGCCGTTAATGCGGCTGACCTGCGGGAAACGGAAAATTATTTGCTCAATCTGTGAGTGCAAATCCACACGCCTGCGCTTTTTTGATAAGCTGTCCGAGCCGGCACATAAGATACATACGGCAAAAACCGCAATATTGACAGCGGCGTCAAACGCCGCGGCATACATCGCAAGCGCGAACACAGCGTACAGCTTCAGCGCGGCAAGTGTCAGGTTGACAAAGGCTGTGACATACAGCGCCGCTTTATGTGCGGCAGACAGCCCGTTCATACGAATAACCGCGCGACGGAAGCAAACAGAAAGCAGACAATAATGCCGATAACGGTCGGAAGCAGCATCGCAACCGCCGTCCATTTAATGCTGCCTGTCTCCTTGCGTATCGTCAGCATTGTAGTGGAGCAGGGCCAATGCAGCAGAGAAAACAGCATTACGCTTACGGCTGTCACCCACGTCCAGCCGTTTTGTACAAAAAGCTCCTTCATCTGAACCGCACTGTCCAGCTCTACAAGACCGCCCTGCGCAGTGTACGCCATTAAAATTATCGGAATGACTATCTCATTTGCGGGAAAGCCGAGTATAAATGCAATAAGTATCACACCGTCCATGCCCAGCAGCCTGCCGAACGGGTCTAAAAAAGCGGCACAGTGTGAAAGCAGGCTCGCATCGGCGACCGTAATATTTGCCATAAGCCATATTATAAGACCGGCAGGCGCGGCAACAGCCGCCGCCCTTCCCAGCACAAACAGTGTGCGGTCGAATATCGAGCGTACGATTACCCTGCCTATCTGCGGTCGGCGGTAGGGCGGCAGCTCAAGAGTAAACGACGACGGCATACCCCGCAGCAGAGTCTCGGATAAGAGCCTTGACACGGCAAAGGTAATCAGTATGCCAAGCAGTATAACGCCGGTAAGCACCAGCGCGGACAGCGCCGTATCAAATACGCCCGCACTGCCTATAAAAAACATGGTTATCAGCGTTATGATTGCAGGAAACCGCCCGTTGCACGGGACAAAATTATTGGTGAGTATCGCAATAAGCCGCTCCCGCGGCGAATCTATTATGCGGCACCCTACAACGCCTGCGGCGTTACAGCCGAAACCCATACACATGCACAGGTCAAAATATGCGGCAAGCATTTATTTTTTCAATTTCAAATAAATATCCAGCCTTTGACTTTCTGACTGCCCGCGCCGGTGCACGTCTATACGTTCAATTAAGCTGTGAAGCACCGCTGCCGTCAGAGGTGCGCAGGACTTTAATCTGCCGTTCTGGTCTTTATATGTACCGTTTTCAATACCGCCGGGCTTGTTAATATCCGATTGTGCTGCCGCTATATCGTGCTTTATCTGCTTTTCGCGCTGATTATACTGATTAATAAGAATTTCAAATCGTTTATCAGATATATTGCCGAGATATTTATCCTCATACAGACGGGCGATAACAGTTTGCAGCTTATCGGCGCGGTCTTGCAGAATACGCAGATAATTTGATTTATTCAGAGCGGTTTTTGTCCTGTCCTTACCGTCACCGTCCGGCAAAACCGCATATCTTTCGAGCGTATCCGACAGGACAGCGCACAAATCGTCGTAGCCGATACAGTGATTTGAGCAGCGAGCGGCGCCGTACTGTTTATATCCGCCGCACACAAGATTATATCTCCCGCGCCGTCCCGCCGTCACCGACATGGAACGCTTGCAGTCGGCACAGAATGCAAGCCCCGAGAAAATGTTTTTAAAGGCATTGCCCGACGGCGTCTTTCTGCGGGACAGAATTTTACCGACAGCATCGAAAAGCTGCTCCGTCACAAGCGGCTCATGGGTATTTTTTACGATTATCCAATCGCTTTTGTCATTTTTGACAGTAACGGAGGACTTAAAGGAAAGCTTTGTCGTTTTATGCTGAACGGTATGACCCGCATAGGTCAGCCGCCCGCTTATCTTGCGCACGGCGGCGCCGGTCCACAGCCCCTGCTTTGACCCGTCCCTGTACACGGACGGCGGTGGAAGTCCCCGCAGATTGAGCTGTCGCGCAACATCCGTCGGGCGGCTCCCGTTTACAAGAGAATCGAATATATATGCGACAACGGGCGCCGTATTCGGGTCTGGCAAAAGCCTGTGCTTATCCTGCGGGTCTTTCATATATCCGTAAGGCGCAAAAGCGGCAATATATTGCCCCGCCTGCATTCTGCTTAAAAACGCACTGCGGATTTTTTTGCTTATATCCCTCGCGTACAGCTCGTTTATGACATTTCTAAACGGAGCGATATCCGCGCTCTGCTCATTTTCACTGTCATAACCGTCTGTAAGCGCGATAAAGCGGCAGTTATGACGCGGGAAATGCTGTTCAAGCAGCTGTCCGTTTGCTATGTAATCGCGCCCCAGTCTGCTCAAATCCTTCACTATCACGGCATTGACAAAGCCTGTATCAATATCATGCTGTAATTTCAAAAACGCGGGACGGTTGAAGTTGGTTCCCGAATATCCGTCATCGATATATATATCATATATTTCAAAGCCCTGCTCGTTTGCAAACCGACAGAGCATCTCCCGCTGAGTGGCAATACTGGAGCTTTCCGTGCTGCCCGTGTCCTCCTTTGATATTCTGCAATACAGCCCCGCCCTGTATTTTTCTCCGTTTAATTTCACCGCTTTGCCTCCGGACAATTCCCGGCGTCAGTATCGGCGCGCACTGCGGCGTCCTGTGCCGGACCGACGCGCAAATACACATGCACGCTGTATTCACGACCGTCAACGGAAATGTTATACGTCTCGGATTTACAGTTCTCTTTGTCTATATCTTATCAACGCCCTTTCGACAAAAGTATATTAAAGAAAACCGCTGAGTATTCAATACAAAAATCCCCCCGCCGCAAGCGGCGAAGGGATTTCATAAACACGGCAATACCATTGACAGAGAAGCCGTAAAAAATAACGATGCAGAATACATTCTTTTGCCCTAAAGACCCCGGTCAAAGATTTTGCTGAAAAATACTGTCAGAGACTGTCCTCCAAAACATCTGTCAGATGTATGGGATCGAGCTGATTGTCAGTAAAAAGCTTGCACAGATTTGCAACAAATGATTTGTCAACGGATACATCCGAGACAGAGTTCAGTTTAACCCATCCGTTGCCGGCAGACTGCATAAACCGGATACCGAAGGATGTATAAACCGTGACGTCCGAAGAAACAATATCCTCCTTAAAGGGTAGATACCGGAACACATAAATCGACCTCCTCTCTGAGGCTCTCGACGTCAATGTCGAGAAATAAAATCAAACGCAGCAAAACTATTGAACTGGGGATTCTTTCTCCCTTTTCGATACGCTGATACCAGCGAACCGAAACGGAAACCGCATCGGCAACCTGCTTTTGCGTATAGCCATGCTTTATCCTTGCATGATAAATCAAACTGGAAAGTTTGGAATTTATAGGCATAAATTAAAAATCCTCCTTATGGAGGAATAATATACCGCACTACCCAAACAAACAACGGTCTTGCAGTTCACCTTGTGAAAAATGACGAAAAAAATCATTTTTTGTCGTTTTTAGGTTGATACACAAAAGCTATTGTCGTTAAATGTCGAAATATGTACATCACCGTCTGTAACACTACCTTACAATATATAATATCGTCCAAGCTGCATCGACTTTAAATACCACATCTGAACTAATCATTAATCTGAGAAGCACGGTCAAACAACATTATAACAGAAATTTTATTTCTTTCAATGCACAGACTGTATTTCAGCATAAAAGCACCTATACACATGGAAAGGGCCTGCTTGCCGCACGCTTTGCAGCTCTTAAAGGGTTTATCAAGATTGTACGCCACGCGAGGCAGATAGCCTACGTCCTCCAAAAGGGTAAACAGCGGGAAGAAAATAGCCATAGGCGGCAGCATTACCGATATGACCCAGGTCAGCACACGGTAG
>JAGBEI010000026.1 GCA_017937065.1 Clostridia bacterium
CAAAGCTGCGCTGTTTAATTTAAGGGATAAACCAAATGAATAACTCACAAATTTTACAAATTGCGCTTAACCAATCTGCAACTGACAGCAGCTGCCGCGCCGAAGATTTTTTGAGCGGAGCTCCCAAAACTGTAATATCCGAAAAGAACGCTGATGCCAGAAAATATCTGAAATTGCCTTTTTTCTGCGATATTACTTCTTATGGCAGCAATGCAGTAGCATCGGTTTCACCCGAACTATATAATATAGTTACGGATTACATAAACAGCTATCCTCCCGAACACTGCTTTGAAACGCCTAATCTCCACGTACTTATGGAGCAGCTGAGACCATTCGGATTAGATATCTGCTTTATGGCGCAATATTTTTTACCGGATATGAATGCAGTTAAAATATGCAGATGCGGGTTTGAAACAAAAATTATAGCAAAAGCTGATTTTCAGGAATTATATCTTCCCCAATGGTCAAACGCGCTTTGCAAAGAACGCAAAGAACTGGACAAAATTGCAGTCGGAGCATATGACAACGGTAGTCTTATCGGTCTTGCAGGCGCTTCAGCCGATTGCAAAGACATGTGGCAAATCGGCATAGACGTTTTACCGCAATACAGAAAGCAAGGTATTGCATCTGCACTTACTTCAATACTTGCAAATGAAATTTTAAAGCTTGACAAAGTACCGTTTTACTGCTGTGCCTGGTCCAATATTGCCTCGGCGCGCAACGCTGTCAAAAGCGGCTTCAGACCTGCCTGGGTACAGATGACAGCACAAAAGATAGAGTTTATCGACAACATGAATGATAAAAGCCGCCGTGAATAACTACGGCGGCTTTTAAATTACTTATCGGTATTTGACTTCGGTATGGTCACACCTACAACATTTACGTTGACATAGGAAACATTATAATTTGTCATATCGGAAATAGCTCGTATAATCTGATTTTGAACATTAAGAGCAACATCCTGAATTTTATAATTATACTTTACTATCATATTAACGGTAACCGCAACATCACCGTTATCAGAGACCTCAACGACAATTCCCTTTGATGCGTTTTTCTTAGAAAGCAAGTCTTTAATATTTGACGACAGCAGCGTGCTGAGCGCCGAAACACCGTCCACTTCCGAAGCAGCTACGCTTGCTATAGTAGAAATAACGTCATTTGAAATCTGAATATTTGAAATATCGTTTGCTGACATTTTTGCATCTCCTTTTTGCATTTGTTTCATACACTAAAGATATTATACCATATATTTGCAAAAAATAAATACTTTTTTGTTATTTGACTTCAACTATTTTAATTTTTGACGCCGGCATCTTAGTATGACTTGACACAAGCTCGTTTATCTGTGCCGCCTGTTCAGCGGTAAGTCCGTCGCTGTTTACAACAACATTAACTACATCTGAGCTTATAAATACAACACAATCCTTAAATCCCTTTGCTTTTATAAGATTCTCTATTGTTCCTTCAAGCTCGGTATCCTCAGCAATAGCAACTATTTCCGCATTTGCCTTTTCTACAGATTCGGCACTGGATGCCTCATTGCTTATAACCGCCTGCAAAAGCTCAAGCGCTTCGTCCTTTGACTGCTGTCTTGTTAATCTTGAGCCGGTAAAGTATTCCTCCACACTTGTACCTGCCGACGATACATACTGCGCTTCACCGAGAGTTTTCTTATTTCCGTCATCTTCCTTATTTTCAGCATCCTTATTTTCTTCTGTATTATCCGATGACTCGCCGGTCTCCGTCACCTCGCCTGTCGCTGATGTTTCGGTTACGTTATCGTATTCTCCGCCCTGCAAAAATCTCCAGTTAAGATATACCGCGACGCAAACGATTAAAGAAAGTGTCAGCATTACAATTTGTTTTTTATTGATTTTCATAGCCTTCTCCTTAAATATTTAATTTGCTTTTGCAATTACGCACACCTTATTTGCACCGATATTTAAAACGGTACAGACAGCATTAATCACCGACGCCTTTACCGTAGCATCTTCCCCGCCGTCACACACGACGGTTACACCGCCAATCTGCGGCATTATCTGTTTTGTTACAAGAGCATATTCGTTTCCGCTGCTGTCAGTCATCGTCAGCACACTGTCTTCCGTTTCGCTCTTGCTTTTTTCACTGCTGCTGTCATAGGATTTTTTATTTTCCTTTACATAAACCGATTCGGTCGTTGAAATTATATTGATAACAACCCGGCTTTCACCGGCACCTTTGATTGATGACACCATTTCCCCGATTCGCTTTTCAAGATCCTCTATGTAAACTTTTTCGTCGAATACATCCTTTTCTTTGTCTTCATCCGATTTTTGAAACATACCGCCCGCCGTAATCATCAAAATACCGATTAGCGCCAAAATAATAAGCATTATCGTCTTGTTTGACTTAATAAGTTCTGTTACTTTTTTTACAGTATCTTCCATTGTCTTAAACTCCGTCAATAATTATATATGCGAGTCCGATTTTAAAATAACCTGCAATTAAATTTTTAGCCGCCTGAGAATCGGTGCCGCTTATTTCAATACTTTTTATTTCTATGTTTTCATAATCGGTTTCAAGCGCAACATCAATTTTATCAATCAAAAGACCGTTCTGATTGCACACATTCATCATCTGAACTTCAAGCTGACTTTCCACATTTTCAAGAGTGCGCTCCCAAACCCCGGATTTCTCTACGGTATAATTTTCAGGTAAAAAAATATTCTCGCTTTTAAAATCTATATTTAAAATAAAGCTTAAAGTTACAATGATTATCATAACTGCCGTGCATGAGCGCACAAGTCCACCGTTTTTCATATTCTCGGTAAGCGTACCGACCAGCGATGCTATTATCATCAGAATACATATATTGACTGCAAACTTTAACAATTCATTCATAATCAACCGATATTAATACATATTAACAAAAATGATATCATTACCATATATACACAAGCACCGCACAGCCCTGCCAATATATAAAATGTGTCCGCCACAATGCCGAGCGTTTTTTCAGCCTTAGGCACTTTTAAAAACGATGCAAGAGCCTTTGCAAAGCTAAGCGACAAACCGTAACACGCATTACCGATTACCGGAGGTAAAAAAATAAAAGCAATTATAACTATGCCCAAAACAGCAAACGAAGTTTTAGAATTTGCCGCGAGTGTGAACATACTGTCCACACCACCCGACAGCGTATTGCCGACAACAGGTATAAAGCTGCCGACCGCTGTACGGATTCCTCTTTTAACAAGGGTATCGGAAGAATGTGATAGAAAACTTTGAAGCGACAGTGAAAATGTAAATATCCCCGCAAAAATACCGATTGTCCATTTAATGAAACGTTTTATATAGACGTCTGCCGAAATTATATTGTATCTGTCGGAAAGATTTCCTACTATTCCGAATGATAAATACAAAACGATAAGCGGCAGCAGCACATTTTGGGTTACAAATTCAAACACCGAAGAACTGAGCGACATTGCCGTTGAGAACATCGCCGCTGAGAAGGATTCACCGCTTGAAATGCAAAGAGTGCCTATAATCGGCACAGCAGCCGTCGTAAATACTTTCATCGACTCTACCGACTCTTTTATTACATCAATATTGCTTTTTATGGTTGCAAAGCATATAGAAAGTACGGTAACCGAGATGATAGACGCCGCAATATTTCTAAGCGATTTCACAGTATTAAAGTCAAAACTGTCAAGTACCGCAAACAGTAAAACTATTACAGATACCGTAACAAACAGACCTATACAGTTTTTCAGTTGTGATTTAAGCAACCGCAAAATATCGGCTAATATCCCTTCAAAGTCTACTTTCTCATTAAGATTGGAATAATCCGACAGGTCATCTCCCGAAAATTCAAATTGCTGCGGTGCGTTTTCAAGATATTGTTCCAAGAGCTCATTTTCATCTGTAATGGCAAAGCACTTTACACACAATGCAGAGAGAATAAAAATTATTAAAACAGCGTTTTTTATACATTTTCCCATAATTTTAATATCAGATTAAATATATCTATATACATCGGAAGTGCGATTACAATAATACTGCACTTGCAAACTATTTCGCTGTTGTTGGCAAGCGTGCTCTCCCCGCAGTCACGGCAAATACCGGCTGCAAAATCTCCGAGAAAGCATACACCGATACATTTCAGTATTATACCTATGTACTGTTCATCAATGCCTGCCTTAGATGCAAGAGTATTGATAAAGTCGATAACGCTGCCCAACTGTGTACATACAAATACAAATACTGCCGCAGTTACGAATATAAGCACAAAAACCGATACGCCGCTTTTGACAGATTTCAAAATAGTAACAAGCATAAGCGCGCAGACAATCAGCAGTATTATTTTAATTACGGCGCCAATCATAGGTTAAACAGCTTCTCAAGAGCTGAAAAAAGCTCTTTGATTTCATCCATAATCATAATAACGACAATAATGATACCTGCCAGCGTTGTAAGCATCACATATTCATCTCGCCCCGCTTTTGACAGAATGATATTCAAAATAGCTATTATAAGCCCTACTCCGGCAATTTTAAAAATAATATCTATATTCATCTGTATTCCTTACAGCAGCATTATAGCAAGCCAAGCTCCGCATACCGCACCAAGCTTTAAAGACAGCGGTCCCTGCTTTTTAAATTCTGCCACAGCCTCCTGTTTTTTTGCCTCAAGCGTTTCCAGTGTTTTTTCACACAGCGTCACCTCGGATAACAGGCTCCCCTTACCGCTTTCCGAAAAAAAATATCTAAGCACCGCTGCGTCGTCATCAGATAAGTTCATCAAAGCAAATTTGCTGTTATCATCCATATACGCTTCCGATTTGCTTTTTACACCGATCATCGAAACCGCCTCATTCAAATATGAATCATAACCCTTATAGTGAAAACTTCCGGCGATTTCATCAAACGATTTTCTGCTCCATTTAAGTTCAAGCCTGTAAGCGGAAATCAGCTTTATAAACAGCTCCAAATCAAGCGGTCTCGATTTATATTTTTCATAGCGTACAAAGCCTATGAGCAATATACTAACCGCAATCATCGCTGTTCCAGCTATCCTCATCATATCTGTTCACCGTAATAACCTTTCTTACCACACCCGGATTTGCATTTCCCTGTAAAAAGAATATTTTATCTATCGCACCGTAATCCACAAGACGTTCAATCTGCGGACGACCGAGCAAATCATCTTCGTTAGACGCGTGTGCGGTTGCAATTACAGGTACACCGGCATTCATTGCCTCAAGCATAGCGTCGGCATCACTGCGTGAGCCTATTTCATCACATATTATCAGCTGAGGAGACAGACAGCGCAGTGCTGTCATCATTCCGTCACCCTTACTGTAACCGTTAAGCACATCGGTCAGACTGCCTATATCCTTTTGCGGCACTCCTTCGTAAACAGAACATATTTCTCCGCGCTCATCCACTACGGCGCACCTTTTACCGAGATTTGACACAAGCCGTGCAAGGTCGCTTAAAATGGTAGTCTTTCCGCCGCACGGCTCGCTCACAATTAAAGCCGAATAAATTTTATCATCATTTATAATATTGCCGATTATTTCACGGGCGGCATTTTTAATTTGCCGTGAAATACGAAAGGTAATCGATGTAATATCCTTTAAAGTTACAAGCCTGTCACCTTCGTAAATCGCAGTTCCGCAAAAGCCAACGCGATGACCGCCTTGTATCGTTATGTAGCCGTTTTTTATTTGATTTTCAAACTGATAAACTGTGCCGTTGCACAGTCTTGTAAATATTTCTGAGTTTTCCGAAAGTTCAAGGCTCAGCGGTTCATTTTTTTCATTATATACAATAGTGTTTTTGTTACCTACCGTAACGCTGACAGCACCGTTTGCCCTTAGCCTGATTTCGCTTATATTGCACAGCGTAGAGGTCGGCAGCTTTTCAATATACTTTGAAATTCGCTGACCGAGATACGGATATATTTCACTTTGCCACTTGAGTCCGTCGATCATAATATTTTACACTCCTAACAAGTTGTCCTTTGCTAAATACTATTTGTCCGATTTCATTTTTAGAACAAAAAAAGACGAAAGGCAATGCCTTTCGTCCGGTAAATATTAATTTTATTCGGTTTTCATATGTTTATCTGCCGCAGCTATTCTGCCGTAAATCAAGGGAACAAGAATAATCGCTGCCGCAAGCTCTATAACGCCGTTCACAGAAACAACTGTCATAATAATGGTTTTAAAGGTTTCATATATACCTGCTGTGATGCTTCCTCCGAAAATATTATACATTGAGAGCACAAGAGCAGTATTTGTAAGCGTCCCCGCTGCAGCGGCAATACCGGCACAGATGTATTTATTCAGCTTCAGTTTCATAAGACCGGCAAATACAAGCGCCGCTACAAGTCCCACAATTATACGCGGAACAAGAGAAATAAGCGGATTCAAAAAATCGTACCAAAGCGGATTGGTAGCCGCTCTTAAAATACAGGAAACTCCCCATACTCCGCCGAGAACAGCCGCATATTTCCAGCCCAGACAGATAGAACCCAAAATGACAACAATATGAAGCGTTGTTATTTCCAGACTGGCAGGGGCATACATAATATAGCCCATGTACGGAATAAACGTCATTGCGATTATCAGTGCGCTGAAAACCGCTGCAAGCACAAGCTTGCGTGTCTGCATCTTACTTTTCATATTCAATTTACCTCCGATACTGCTCCGTTAAACGGATGCAATTCATTGTTAATAATTATATCACTTTTATTTTAGTATTTCAAGTACTAATTGTAAAAATAAAAGAGCATACAGCAGCATGCTCTTTTATCTGAAATTTAAGCTTTTTCTATCCCGATAGATACATTCTCTCCGTTTATGTTCCAGCTTTTAACATAACCGCAGGGCTCAGAGCAGACAAGACTGTCAGCCAACGTGTCAGCCGTAATATATTTACTCATCTTCTGCGCCGTATCGGTAACCTTAGCACTGCCGGACATAGTGATATTAATATGGTCGGTCACATTAAAGCCCGCTTCCTTACGCATTGTCTGTACTTTTGAAACAATCTCGCGTGCAAACCCCTCTTCGATTAGTTCGGGACTAAGCTCGGTACTCAATGCCACGGTGACACCTTTGTCGCTGACTGTATAAAATCCTTCTCTCTGATTTGTCTCAATAAGCAGGTCAGCGGATTCCAGTACAACCTCACCGCCCGAAAGAGAAAGTGTAATACTGCCGTTTTTATCAAGCTCGGATTTAGCGGAATTGCCGTCCAGCTCAGCCAGTGCGTTTCTTATTTCGCCGAGTTGTTTACCGTATTTCGGACCTACCGTTTTAAGCTGCGGCTTAAATTTATACGAAATAAAGCTGTCTGTTTTATCGGTAAACTCTACGCTTTTTATATTAAGCTCATCCTCAATAATCTCAATATACGCGTTTTCCAGTACCTTTTCCGTATTAACATACATGACGGACAGAGGCTGACGGTTTTTAATGTTGGAGCCGTTTCTCGCAGCGCGACCGAGCACGACAATTTCCAAAACCTTTTCCATGCTGTATTCAAGCTCTTTATCTATATATTCGGTATTTACCTCAGGGAAAGTGCAAAGATGTATACTTTCGGGAGCTGTTTTGTCAACACTGCGGACAATATTCTGATATATATCCTCTGTCATAAACGGTATCATAGGAGCCGCCGCTTTTGATATGGTTACAAGAGCGGTAAACAGAGTCATATATGCCGCCGTTTTATCATCGGTTTCTCCCTGTACCCAATAACGCTCTCGTCCGCGGCGCACGTACCAATTTGAAAGATCATCAACAAAATCCTGAAGTGCACGCGCAGCCTCCGGAATTTTATAGCCCGAAAGACACTCATCAACACACTGCACGCTGCTGTTAAGACGTGAAAGTATCCAGCGGTCCATTACGTTCAGTCTGCACTCGGATAGCTTATGCTTTGTCGGGTCAAAACTATCAATATTTGCATAGAGAACATAAAACGCATAAGTATTCCACAGCGTGCCCATAAATTTGCGCTGACCCTCGATAACTGCCTTTCCGTGAAATCTGTTCGGCAGCCAGGGTGCAGAGTTCGTATAAAAATACCAGCGGATAGCGTCAGCGCCGTAGGTTTCAAGCGCTTCAAACGGGTCTACCGCATTGCCCTTGGATTTTGACATTTTCTGCCCGTTCTCGTCCTGGACATGCCCCAAAACAATACAGTTTTTAAACGGAGCCTTATTGAATATCAGAGTTGAAATTGCAAGCAGTGAGTAAAACCATCCGCGGGTCTGATCAACAGCCTCCGATATAAAGTCTGCGGGGAACTGTGACTCAAATAGCTCCTTATTCTCAAACGGATAATGATGCTGAGCAAACGGCATGGAACCGGAATCGAACCAGCAGTCGATAACCTCGGGCACACGCTTCATCTGCTTTTGGCAATGAGGGCACTTAATGGTGACGGCATCTATAAAAGGACGATGCAGTTCAATATCATCAGGACAGTTATCAGACATTGCCTTAAGTTCCTCAATACTGCCTATCGAGTGAATATGACCGCATTCACACTCCCAAATATTGAGCGGTGTTCCCCAATATCTGTTCCTCGATACGCCCCAGTCCTGCACATTCTCCAGCCAGTCTCCGAAACGGCGCTTTCCGATACTCTCGGGAATCCAGTTAATTGTATTGTTATTTTTTATAAGCTCATCCCGCACAGCGGTCATTTTTATAAACCAGGATTCTCTTGCATAATATATGAGCGGCGTATCGCAGCGCCAGCAGAACGGATAATCATGCTCAAATTTAGGTGCGCTAAACAACAGCCCCGCCTTATCAAGGTCAGACAGTATAACAGGGTCGGCGTCCTTTACAAACATTCCCGCATACGGAGTTTCAGCCGTGAGTTCGCCCTTACCGTCAACAAACTGCACAAACGGCAGGTCATACTTACGCCCTACGTTCGCGTCATCCTCACCGAAAGCAGGAGCAGTATGGACAATTCCCGTACCGTCCGCGGTAGTTACATAGGTATCGCAGGTTATATAATGACCCTTTTTACCTTGCTTTTGACAAACCGGCTTTACAAACGGGAAAAGCGGCTCATACTCCCTGTACTCCAACTCAGAGCCTTTGAAATGTTCAACAATTTCATACGCCGGCTTATCTTCGGCAGCAAGCGTACCAAGCACACTGTCAAGCAGCGCCTGCGCCAAATAATAAGTCTTTCCGTCCGCCGCATGTACCTTACAGTAATCAACATCGGGATTTACGCAAAGAGCAACATTGCTCGGAAGCGTCCACGGCGTTGTTGTCCATGCAAGAAAGTACGCGTCCTCACCGACAGCTTTAAACCTGACGACAGCAGAGCGCTCCTTTACGTTTTTATACCCCTGCGCCACCTCATGTGATGAAAGCGGAGTGCCGCAGCGCGGGCAGTAAGGAACTATTTTAAAGCCTTTATAAAGCAGTTTTTTATCAAATATCTTTTTGAGTGCCCACCACTCGGATTCAATAAATGAATTATCGTATGTGACATAAGGATTATCCATATCCGCCCAAAATCCGACAATACGTGAAAAATCCTCCCACATACCCTTATATTTCCAAACACTCTCCTTACAGTGAGCTATAAACGGCTCAAGTCCGTATTTTTCTATCTGCTCCTTACCGTCAAGACCGAGCATCTTTTCCACCTCAAGCTCAACAGGCAAACCGTGAGTGTCCCAGCCCGCCTTACGCGGTACCATACGCCCCTTCATCGTCTGATAACGCGGAATCATATCCTTTATGACTCTGGTGAGAACATGCCCGATGTGGGGCTTGCCGTTTGCAGTAGGCGGACCGTCATAAAACACATACGGCGTCCCCTTTGCACGGCAGTCCACACTCTTTTCGAATATTTTGTTATCCTGCCAAAACTTTTCCGTTTTTTTCTCTCGTTCGACAAAGTTTAAGTTTGTCGGCACTTCATTATACATATTACTGCTCCTTTTATAAAATAGAAAAAGACTTTCGTCCATAACAGGACGAAAGCCTCATGCTCACAAAACCACCTATTACAGCACACCGACATGCACGATTCGTATAACGGCGAATACCCGGCGGGATTTACTGTAATTTCAATCCGCAACTTAGGAGTGATTTTCAGAACTGCCATACTGTTACAGGGCTTACACTGTCCCCTGCTCGCTGATAATTTCCTGCAGCCTTACTCTCTCCGTCACAGTCTTTTAGCTATTTTCTTTATTTTAACATATGTTTTTAAATAATGCAATAGCCTATAAGGGATTTAAAAATATTTTTGAAAAATATTGACAAAAGAGCCCTTATTTGCTATCATATTTAAGTCGTTTAAACGCGGGTGTAGCTCATCTGGTAGAGCGCAACCTTGCCAAGGTTGAGGTAGCGAGTTCGAGCCTCGTCACCCGCTCCAAGCCGCCGCAAGCATTATGCTTGCGGCGGCTGTTTTTAATTTAATTTTACACAGCTCATTCCTGTAGCTGTGGCATTCTCTTAACAATCACTTCACGGACAAGCTTTTCATCGGTAGAAACTATCTCAAACTCAAACTGCCCATGCTCAAACGTCTCTCCTAACGGAGGTATGGTTCCCAGTTTTTCAACAATCCAGCCGTTTAAAGTAGCAGCATCACTGTCAAAATCACACTTCAGCTCGCGCTCCACTTTATACAGCTCAGTACCGCCAGAAATTTTATATGTACTCTTATCCACCGTCACGATTTCATCAGAAGAACTTTCCAATTCGCCGATAAGCTGTTCTATCAGGTCATTTATTGTAATAATACCGTCTGTTCCGCCGAATTCATCTACAACAACGGCAAAGCGTATTTTACTCTCTTTCATCATCCTGAAAAGCTCATCTGCTTTAGTATGAGATGAAACAAAAAACGGCTTTATTACCGACTTTTTCAAAATGGTGTCCTTGTCAAACTCATTTAAGCGGAAAAATTTACGTGCATCAAGCACACCTATTATCTGGTCCGCGTTTTTATCATACACCGGATAATACATATGGTTGCTTTCAAATATGGTTTTATGCCATTCCTCTACACTGTCCTCTTTCCTGAGTGCTGTAACCTCGGTTCTGTGGGTCATAATTTCACCCACTGAAATATCGTCAAACTCAAAGACATTTTGAATTATACTGTTTTCCTGCTCGTCTATAATTCCGCTCTCGGTTCCCGCTTCCGCCAGCATGCGGATTTCCTCTTCACTGACTTCGCTGTCATCCGCGTTCGGATCAATTCCCATAATCTTTAAAATAAGATTGGTTGATACGGTAAGCAGCCACACGAGCGGAGCGAAAGCTACCGATATAAAGCTCACTGTGCCCGAAAGACCGAGCGCCATTTTCTCCGTCTTGCGCATAGCCAGTCTCTTCGGTACAAGTTCACCGAAAACAAGAGTTACAAACGACAGAATAATCGTTATAACAACAACGGCAATAGTGTTAAGCGTTGCCTCGGGTACCGGCACTCCCGCGTTTTTCAGCGCGGCGACAATAGGGTCAGAAAAATTATCTGCCGCAAATGCACTGCCAAGAAAACCCGACAGAGTGATGGCAACCTGTATGGTTGCAAGAAAGCGTGCAGGCTGACGGGTCAATTTGCTGAGCCTTTTTGCGCTCTTATTACCGCTTTCAGCAAGTTTGGCAAGCTTATTTTCATTCATAGATAAAACTGCTATCTCGGCGCATGCAAAGACAGCGTTTAATAGTATAAGTACAACTTGAAGTATTATTTGCGCTATTATTTTATTCAAAATTATTTCCTCCGTAATACGTTTTAGATAAATACAAAATAAAACACGTATTTACAGAAGCATATGCAACACAGCGCAGCACATATTTCGGTCAGGGTTATCCGAACTGTCAGAATCCATATTAATACCTTCCTCCATTTCTTTTATTTTGTTAAGTTTAACAGAAATTTATAATAATGTCAAGCGGCATAGCACAAGGTTAACTTTTTATTGATAATTTATAGCGTTTATGCTATAATATCAGCAAAAAAATCAGGAAAAAGAGAGTTTTTCATGAAAGAACACACTTTCAAAACAGCATTTAAGGATTCCGTACCGGTAATGGCAGGTTATATTGTGCTCGGCACTGCTTTCGGCGTGTTGCTGGCAGATAAAGGTTATAGCTTTATTTGGGCTTTGGCAATGAGTCTTACAGTTTACGCCGGATCGATGCAGTTTGTCGCTGTAAATCTTCTCACAGGCGGCGCATCACTTATTTCTGCGGCAATTATGACTCTGCTTGTAAACGCAAGACATATAATTTACGGAATATCAATGATCGAAAAATACAGAGGTACCGGAAAGGCAAAACCATATCTGATTTTTTCGTTGACTGACGAAACCTATGCGCTGGTTTGCCGCGGTAATCCTGCAGATACCGACTCCAAAAAATATTATTTGTACATTTCAGTTCTGAACCAATGCTATTGGATTGCAGGCAGTATTGTCGGCGCACTGATAGGCTCCGCCCTCACCTTTAATACTGCCGGAATAGATTTTGCCATGACAGCACTTTTTACGGTGATTTTTGTTGACCAGCTGCTGTCTGCAAAAAATATTATTCCCGCAATAATCGGAATTGTCTGCTCTGTCATATGTCTTATTATATTTAAGGCGCAGAATTTTCTTATTCCGTCAATGCTGATAATAACACTGTCATTATTTATTTACGGATACTTTTCCAAAAAGGCGGGCAAAGCAGATGAATAAGCTGACTCACGATATACTGGTTATAATAATAGTAGCAGCCGTTACTATGCTTACACGTTTTTTACCCTTTCTGCTTTTTCCGGGAAACAGAAAAATACCGAAACCGATAACATTTTTAAGCAGAGTTCTCCCCTGTTCTGTAATGGGCATGCTTGTAATTTACTGTTTAAAGGATATATCCTTACTTTCAGCGCCATACGGAATTCCGGAATTTTTATCTATCGCGCTTGTAGCCGGTACATATATCTGGAAGAGAAATACACTTTTAAGTATTCTTTTGGGCACAGTTTGCTATATGCTGCTTATACAGTTTGTATTTGTTTAATTTATATTTTTATCTTTGCACGCATATATTTTTAAAAAAGCTGCGGAGGTAAAACAAATGCCGCTAAAAGTTGCGTTAATAGGTAATCCGAACAGCGGAAAAACCACACTGTTTAATATACTTACCGGTTCAAATCAAACGGTCGGAAACTGGCCGGGAGTCACCGTGGAAAAAAAACAAGGCAGGCTTGTCTATGACAGGTCTGTTTTTATTTGCGATCTTCCGGGTGTATATTCACTTTCACCATATACGGCAGAGGAAATCATAGTAAAAGAGTATCTTGAAAACGAGCCGCCCGATTTGATTTTAAATATAATTGACGCTTCAAATTTAGAACGAAATCTATATCTCACAACACAGCTGCTTGAGCTTAACATCCCCATGGTGCTTGCACTCAATATGATGGATGTTGTAAAAAAGCAAAACACAAAAATCAATATTGCACAGCTTGAAAAAATCCTCGGTTGTAAAGCCGTTGAAATTTCGGCTTCGCAAAACAAAGGCATTGACACACTCATAAACGCTGTCACAAGCCGTAATAATTTACATCTGAATGCTCTCAGATTTGATGATAGAACAGAAAAATCACTGTCACAAATATCCGATATAACAGGTATCAAAAATTGCCGACACATGCTTATAAACCTGTTTGAGCGAGATAAAAATTCATTTAAAAATTTAAAAATCAACAAAACGCTGCGAAAATGTATTGAGAACGTCATATCCGAAGCCGAACATATGCAAGGCGACAAAAGCGAAAACATAATTGCCGAGCAAAGATACATTCAGATAGATAAAATCTGCCGGCAATGCAAAAAGTCCGCAGGTATACACGGCAAAGGAATAAGCGACAAAATAGACGACATAGTAACAAATAAATATCTTGCCTATCCTATCTTTATAGTTGTTATGACTTTAATATATTCGCTGTCAATGGGCGGCATAAGCCGCAATGCGTCCGAATTTATTTCAAGCGGTATTTTCGGAGAGGGCTGGCACTTATTCGGAATCGGAACATCCGAATATAACACGGCACTTGAAGAATACAAAACCGCTGAAGCAATAATATCGGAATTTGAAAAAGACGGTACTGCGCACAGTAAAATAATATATGTAAAAAAAGTAAATAATACCTCACAGAAACTTGCCGCAACTCGTGAAGATTATGAAAAAGCACTCAATGTTCAGCGGCCTATACCGCAAAATTACGGAATATGGGTGCCGGGTTTTCAGACCTTAATTCCGTCTGCTTTATCTCGGATAAATTGTTCCCAAGACATAACCGACCTTGTATGCGACGGAATTATCAACGGAGTCGGTTCTGTGCTGGGATTTATACCGCAGATGCTGATATTGTTTTTATGTCTTTCTCTGCTGGAAAGCTGCGGTTATATGTCAAGAATTGCATTTATCACCGATAAAATACTTAACAGATTCGGTCTTTCCGGAAAATCGTTTATACCGATTATTATGGGTACAGGCTGCGGCGTGCCCGGCGTTATGGCAGCGCGCACGATAGAGAGCCACAGTGATAAAATCATAACTATAACAACTACAACTTTTATGCCATGCAGCGCAAAGCTCCCGCTGATTGCCTTAATAACATCGTCATTTTTTAACAATTCAGTGTGGATAGCTCCGTTTGTATATATAATAAGTGTTCTTTCAATTTTTATTTCCGGAATTATACTGAAAAAAATCAAACGCTTTTCCGGTCAGCCATGTCCGTTTATTATGGAAATGCCACAGTACCGGTTACCCAAAATTTCAGTAATATACAAAACCGTAAAAGAGCGCATTCTATCATTTATAAAAAAAGCAGGAACTGTTATCGTTTTAGCCTCAATAGGTGTATGGATTTTATCAAATTACGGTTTATCAGGTACGCAAATTATAAAATGTGAAATTAAAGAAAGCTTTCTTGCAGTGCTCGGCAAAGCTTTGGCACCTATATTTGCCCCGCTTGGCTGGAACAGCTGGGAGCTTGCTGTATCGGCTTTGTCGGGAATAATTGCAAAGGAAAACATTGTAAGCTCACTCAGCATTCTGCTCGACAGTGCCAATATCAGCACGGTTATGCCTGAGCTTATAAGCAGTAAAGCCGCTCTTTCCTTTATGCTGTTCAACGTGCTGTGTGCGCCGTGTCTTGCCGCAATATCGACAATTTTCCGTGAAATGCACAGTACAAAACGCGCGGTATTTGCCGTGATTTATCAATGCGTATTTGCATATTTTACGGCATTTGCCGCATATCATATTTCATTTTTCACACTTCCGCTATTGATAATAATTTTATTTACAGCCTCCCGTTCAAAAAAACGCCTTTTATATTAGCTTTCCATCGGCACATATTTCATATTTTAAAAATTTCATCATAGGTCACATTTAATATTTTCCTTAACAAAATAATTTCATCGGGATATAAATGTCTCTGCCCCACTTCAATTTTGGCAAGCGCACTTCTTGTAATATCACAGCCCTCTATTTGTAAACGGGCAGAAACCATTTCCTGTGTAAGCTCTGCCTTTTCTCTAAGCAATTTAATGTTATAACCGACCTTTTTCTCTATCAAACTGTTCATTGTTATATCCTCTTTTACACTTGTTTAAAAAATTATCTTGACAATAGTATATTTCAAGTGTATAATACAAATGCACTTATATAGGTGCAAAATTAAAGGAGGAATATTAAATGAAAAAGGTTATTCTGTTGTTTTTAGGTTTGGTAATTTGTATTTCAACAGCATCTTGTAAAGCAGAATATCAACCTGCAAAAGAAGCCGGCAGTACATCGACGCAAGAAACAAACGCTGAAAAAACATACGGTATCAATGAATCCGTAACATTAGACGATTTGAGATTTACCGCAAATGAAATTAAGGTGTCCGAAGGGGACGAGTTTTTTACACCGCAAAGCGGCAATGTTTTTATCGGCGTTAATTTCACTGTTGAAAACATCTCAGATGAAGAACAATCAGTAAGTTCTCCGTTGCTTTTCGACGCATATGCAGATGATGCAAAGTGCGATTATTCGTTTAATGCCGCATGCGCATTTTACGACGGAGAATTAGACGGAAGCATTGCTCCCGGTAAAAGGTTAGCAGGCTGGTATGCAGTTGAAGTGCCTGAAAACTGGTCAAAACTCGAACTGAATGTAAAGTCGTCCTGGCTTGCATCAAAAACAGCTGTCTTTGCATTTAACAGATAATTGAAGAAAGAGGAAGTTTATGAGAAGTAAAGTTTTATGTGTATCCAACATACTTTCAACGGCATATGTAATTTATTTAATGTTTTATTTCTTTGGAAGTACATCAAGTGCAAGCGGAACCGAAGCCATTGGATACGCAATTGCAGGTGCGCTTTTAATGCCGCATATTATTATGTTTTTAATAGGTACTGTATTCGGCTGGCTCGGTTTTTTTATTAAAAAGAGCTGGGCGGCACTTACATCTGCAATTTTATATGCAGTTGGTACATTGTTCTTCCCTGCATATTTTATGTTTGGAGTCCCGATACTGACAATCGGTTTTATAGGCTTTTCCAAACAAAGAAAGCTTAATTCACAGGTAAAAGCCGAGACTGCCGGCAATTAAAAAACATAAAGCCTATCGATAGTCGGTAGGCTTTATTTATTTCACTTAATTATCAGTTGCCGCATTCAATGCTTATACTGTTAAAAATACTAAGAATATCATCGACTGTTGTATGAGCTTTATCCTCACCGGATTTATCTATTACAACCTTACCCTTATCCATCATAATAAGGCGGCTTCCGTATTCGACGGCATAGCGCAAATTGTGCGTAACCATAATGACAGTCAACTGTTTTTCACGTACAATTTGATTGGTCAGCTGCATTATGGTCTCTGCAGTACGAGGATCGAGCGCAGCAGTATGCTCATCAAGCAGCAGCAAATCAATCGGCGTCATTGTACTCATCAAAAGCGACAGTGCCTGACGCTGACCGCCTGATAAAAGACCGACCGGTATATCCATTTTATCTTCCAGCCCAAGTCCAAGCTGCTCAACCGTATCGCAGAACATAGCTCTCTTACGGCGGTTTACCGCAAAATCAAGCAGATAAGGTTTTCCCTTATTTTCCGCAAGCGATAAGTTCTCAATTATTGTCATACTCGGCACCGTCCCCACTGAAGGGTCTTGAAAAACACGACCTATACGTCTTGAACGCACATGCTCAGGCTGATTTGTAATATCACAACCGTCAAGCAAAATTTCACCGCCGCTAACAGGGAGAGTTCCGCTGATGATATTAAGCATAGTAGTTTTGCCGGAACCGTTTGAACCGACAACAGATACAAATTCGCCTCTCTTTACCGAAAACGAGAAATCACTGAACAGCTGTGACTCGTTGGCAGTGCCAATATTAAATATTTTATCTATGCTTCGAAGCTCTATCATTTTTCCGACACCGCCCTTTTATGCCTGGATTTTCCCGATGCCATGCCCGTAATTTTTTCGTTAAAAATAAGTATCAGAGCAAACATGACCGCATTAAGCAGCTTGAGGTAAATCCCATCAGAATCAACAAGCACAAGATAGTTAAGACACAGCGAATAAATAATAGCGCCGAAAATAACCGCCGTGGTGTCGGCTACTATCCGAATCTTTGAAAACACCGACATACCGATGATAACCGATGCAAGAGCAAGCACGACCTTGCCGCTTCCGCTTGTGTTGTCATACTGCATATATAAGTTTGCATACAGTGCTCCTGATACCGCGACGAACCCGTTTGCAAGTGCAAGACCCAAAATTTTATAATTGCCTGAATTCTTGCCGAGTGAAATGACAAGCTTTTCATTATCCCCGGTCGCCCGAAGCATATATCCGATTTTGGTTTTCAAGAACAAGTCAATAACTATTTTAACTATTATTACAAAAGCCAAAAGCAAAGCTATTATCAGGTAATCCTTAACTTCAATTCCCAGCGACTTAAACATAGCGCCTCCGAACAAACCGTCAATTGATTCGCTGCGATAGGAAAAAATCGCAGTCGTCTGACCGTTTCTGGTAATAAGCTTTGTAAGCGCCAGCGTGACGGATAACAGACCTGTCATGACTATAATACCGGACAGCAGCTTGGAAATATTGAATTTAACATGCAAAACGCCTGTCAGAGCACCGGCTGCAAGCCCGGCAAAAAAACTGAGCAGCACTGCGGGCAGCGCAGGCATACCGAGTTTCAGCATGAATATGGTACAGCATACACCGCCGAGAGGAAAAGTTCCGTCGACAGACAAATCCGGAAAATCAAGTATCGAATAAGAAATATAAACTCCGAGAGCCAAAACTGCATAACACAGCCCCATCTGAAGTCCGTCAATTGTTGTTGAGAAAAAAAGCATTGTCTTAGATCCTTAAATCAGCATTTATTCCGCAGTATCATTAAGTGAGATATCTGACGGTACGGTAAGTCCGAGACTTTCACACACTTTGCTGTTATAATAATTGTTTGGCTCAGTCGTGCGCGAAACGGGAATTTCTGATGTCGCTTTGCCTGAAAGTATCTGAGCTGCCGCCTTGCCGGAATCTTTTCCTACATTTATATATTCAATAGACGCGCTGGCTGCGCACCCAACCTTAACCTGCTCGATTTCCGAACCGAAAACCGGTATTTTCTTTTCATTTGTAATAGGCAAAATATTTGTTTCCAGCTTGCCGACAACAGTATTGTCAAGCAGATTGACAAAGCAGTCAACTCCTCTGTCTATAAGCTCATTTGTTTTTGTATCAATAGTCGTTATATCTGCTACCGCACTATCCAGTATTTCCATACCGTCATACGCCTTTGCAGCTTCCTTAAGGCTCTCAACCTGAACCGGCGAACTTGATTCTTCGGTAGAATATAATACACCGATTTTCAGATTATTTCTACCCATAAAGCCGGTGACAACCTCAAGCTGCTTTGAAAAGTCGGGAATATCGGAAGAACCCGTCACATTTGTATAGTTTTCCATTACAGAAGCGTCGGTAACGGCACAGTATACAACGGGAATTCCGGAGTCCGCCGCAGCATTTGCGGCAGCAACCGCAGAAGGTGTGGCAATTGCAATAATTACAGCCGCTTTTTTATTGACAAGATTATTTGCCTGAGTCTGTGAAACGCCCGCGTCAAAATTGCTGTTTACATACTCAACATCATAATCATCAAGATTGATTCCGTTTTCTTCAAGACCTTTGATAACACCGTCGTAGCAATTATTAAGTGAGCCGTGAGAGCCGAACTGAATAATACCTATCGTCTTTTTACCGCTGCCGGAACAGCCTGCAAGCGATATCATCAATACAAACATAAGTAATAAAGCAAAAAATCTTATTTTTTTCATTTCAATTTCTCCTTAAAGCAAAAGTAAAGTAATTCATATTAACACGTAAAATATCAAGTTAAATTTCACCATCGTACAGCTAAAATAAACATAAACATCTCCTGAAAATAAAAAATTCCTGTCCCTAAACAAGGGACAGGAATGAAATATCCTGCGGTGCCACCCAAATTGATGAAAACATCCACTCTGCCTCATACTTTCATATGAGCTGTACTGTAACGGGTACAAAACCGTCGGTTACTACTCACAATACTGCTTTCGACCGCCCTCATAAGTCCATTCACTGAAAATTCCGCTGCCGCGATTACACCACCCGCGGCTCTCTTAAAACATTCTTAACAGCTACTACTCTTAATCATCGGTTTTAAATTTTCTATATGTTAACACATGAATATCATATTGTCAAGACTTTTTTTAAATTTACACGCAAGCGCTGCACAAACCGTAAAGAATGGTCTTATGCTCGTTTATACTGAAATTATTTTTCACTTTCAGCATTGAACGTACATTATCGGTAGCTTCATCATCCAAATGAATAATTTTGCCGCAGTTTGTACATTTCAAATGTAAATGCCATGCGCATTTTTCCCTGTCAATATACTGATAGACAAACTCCCTTCCGTTTTCCTTGGCGTATTTCTGAATAATGCCCTCAAGCAGCATTTTATCAATATTTCTGTAAAGTGCGCTGAGACTGATTTTATCGTGTATATCGGCAAACCCTGCAATTTCCTTGACGGTGAGCTGTTCATCGCAATGCTGCTTAAAAAAATCAATCAGCAGCTTTCTCTGTCTTGTTGAGTACTCCTTCAAACTATACACCTCCGTCTTTGCACTTCTATGATTATTATAGCCGCAAAACAAAATTATGTCAATGTTAAGGTTGCTTTTTAAAATTTTCGGGTATATAATTTATATGATTTTTACGGGAGAAAAAATTATGACGGATCTGCATATACATACAAATAATTCCGATGGCAGCGACAGTGTATCACAGATACTCGAAAAGGCACAGGCAGTAGGTCTTTCGCTTATTTCCATCACGGATCACAATAAAGTCAGCGCTTACCGCGAGCTGAAAGATAAAAAAATACGCGCGGGCTTTTCCGGGGAAATAATCAGCGGAACGGAGCTTTCAACAACAATATACGGAGAAACCGTCGAAATACTCGGATACGGTGTCAATACAGATATAATTTCAAAGTTTATAAAAGCAAGCTATATGCCCAAAAGCCAATACCAGAAAATTATGTTTGATAAAACATACAATCAGTACAAAAAGCTCGGACTGAAAATGAGTATAAAACCGGAAAATTTCAATCCCGAAACTATGTATGCACGTCCGGTAATTTATAAAGATATCATAAAATTTCCGGAAAATGAAAAATTCTGCAAATACCATGAAAGCTTTTACAAGTACGACCTTTTTCTTCGAAAAGAATACAATTTTCCCGAAAGTCCTTTGTTTTTAAACATTGACGGGCTTCTTCCCGATCCGCACGAGGTAATTTCAGCCGTTCACAATGCAGGCGGACTTGCTTTTGTGGCACATATGTTTATATACAGTGAAAATGTATATAAACATATCGACAGAATAACGGATAAGTATAAACCCGACGGGTTTGAATGCTACTATTCAAAATTTACAGAACAGCAAACAGAATATCTCGAAAATTTTTGCAGAAAAAATAAGCTGTATATGAGTGGAGGAAGCGACTATCACGGCAAAAACCGAGCGGGTATCGAGCTGGGCACAGGTAAAGGCAAGCTGAATGTTAACGAAAATGAAGTGCTTAAATGGGCGACTGAATTTATTTAAAATAAAACCGACAGAATTAATTCTGTCGGTTTTATCTATTATGTTATGCCATTTCCATAGACAGCCGCCTGCCGCCGAGAATGTGAAAGTGAAGATGAAATACGGTTTGCCCCGCGTATTCATTACAGTTTGACACAACACGAAATCCCTTTTCAAGCTTTTGCTGCTTTGCTATTACGGCAATAGCTTCAAAAATATGTGCAATTATATCACTGTTTTCGGAATTTACATCCATAACATTTGAAATATGCGTTTTCGGAATTACAAGTATATGAACGGGTGCCATGGGATTGATATCGTTAAATGCGTAAACGTATTCATCCTCATACACCTTAGACGAAGGTATTTCTCCCGATATTATTTTACAAAATATACAATCCTGCATATTATCACCTACTTTTCTATAAATTTTTTCACAGTATCGGTAACGGCTTTAAGCGCAGTATCTATTTTATCTATATCTCCTACACCGGCAGTAGCATTTTCTGCTTTACCGCCGCCCTTGCCGTCTGTAAGCGCGGCAATTTGACCTACTATTTTACCGGCATGTGCGCCCCTCTTTACCGCTTCATCGGAGCAAACAACATGCAAGGTGGCTTTTTTATCGTCAACAGCGGCAACAACAGCTGTAAAGTCATTGTACTTTGCACGCATATCATCACAAATTGCGCGTGCAGTTTTAGAATCTGTATCTGAAAGTTTTCCCGATAAGACTTTAATTCCATCTACATCTGTGGCATTGTCAAACAAAGCTGCGCTTTTTGCGAGTGCAGCCTTTTCATGAGCCGACGCAAGCTCAGAACGTACTTTTTTAAGTTCCTCATTAAGAGACACACATTTTGGCGCAACGTCTGAAAAGCCGTTTACTTTTAAAGCAGATGCAGCAGTGCTAAGCATATCCGAATACTGGGAAATCAACGATAAAATTCCGTATCCTGTCACAGCTTCAATACGTCGTACACCGGAGGAAACCGAACCTTCGGAAATAATTTTAAACAGACCTATCTTTCCCGTATTCTCTATATGCGTACCTCCGCACAGCTCATATGAAAAATCGCCTATTCTGCACACTCTTACCCGGGAACCGTATTTTTCTCCGAAAAGTGCCATTGCTCCCTTGGCGTTTTCAAAATCCGTTTCATAATTTTCGACGGCAATACCCTCAAGTATTTTTGCATTTACGATATCTTCTATTCTCTGTAATTCTTCATGATTTACAGCGCTGAAATGGGTAAAGTCAAAGCGCAGTCGCTCGGCATCTACATATGAACCCGCCTGATGTACATGGTCTCCCAGTACAAGGCGCAGAGCCGCCTGAAGCAGATGCGCACTCGTATGATTTCGTTTGATTGCGTTTCGCCTGTCTATGTCGATAACAGCGCGGCACTTATCACCCACTTCTATACTTCCGTTTTCTACATGAGCAATATGCATAAAATGCTTGAGCGAGTCTTTTTTACAGTCGTAAACCTTGACGTCTGCACCCTCAAATGCGAGCAAGCCGGTGTCAGCCACCTGACCGCCGCTTTCTGCATAAAACGGTGTTTTATCCAAAACGACTACCACGTCATCACCGCAGTACGCCTTGTCAGTTACCTCACCATTCTTTAGTATTGCTGCAATCACTGACTCACATTCATAATTTTCGTAGCCGACAAATTCAGAATTATTTTCTTTAAGGTAATCCAGTGCGTCATCCTTCCAGCCGATAATATTACTGTCCGCACGCGCTTTGCGAGCTCTCTCCTTCTGCTGCTGCATAAGCTCACCGAATCCAACCTCATCAACTGTCATATTGCGTTCGGACGCAATATCAGCAGTAAGGTCAACAGGAAAACCGTATGTATCATAAAGCTTGAAAGCTACATCGCCGGGAATAACGGAACTGTTGCTTTTGTCCATAAACGACTCCAGCATTTCCATACCTTTATCTATTGTTTTAAGAAAGACCTCTTCCTCATTCTTAATACTTTTAACAATATAGTCCTTTTTTGAAACAAGCTCGGGATACGCTTTTTTATTTTCATTAATTACGGTTTCACAAAGCTCAAACAAAAACGGCTTAACAATACCTAAAAGCCTGCCATGACGCGCCGCGCGCCTCAAAAGACGCTTTAAGACATAACCGCGTCCTTCATTTGACGGTTTTATACCGTCGCAGAGCATAAATGTTACGCTGCGTATATGATCGGTTATTACACGGATGGATATATCAGTTTTTTCATCCTTTTTATACTCAACGCCGGCAATGCGCGCCGCATGCTGCAATATATTCTGCACAGTATCGACCTCAAAGAGATTGTCAACGCCCTGCATGATACACGCCAACCGTTCCAGCCCCATACCGGTATCAATATTCGGGTGCTCCATCGGTGTATAATGACCCTCGCCGTCACTGTCAAACTGTGAAAAGACAAGGTTCCAAAACTCCACGTACCTGTCGCAGTCACAGCCCGGAGCACAGTCCGGTTTACCGCATCCGTATTTTTCACCGCGGTCAAAATATATTTCGCTGCACGGTCCGCACGGTCCGCTTCCGATTTCCCAGAAATTATCCTCTTTGCCGAGCCTTACAATTCTGTCAGCAGGCACACCGACCTCCTGCGTCCATATTTTTACAGCCTCGTCATCATCAAGATAAACCGACACATAAATTCTGTCAACAGGAATTTCAAGAACCTTTGTAATAAACTCCCACGCCCATGCCGTAGCTTCATGCTTAAAATAATCTCCGAAAGAGAAGTTGCCCAGCATTTCAAAATATGTACCGTGACGCGAGGTTTTACCCACATTTTCTATATCCGGCGTTCTTATGCATTTCTGACAGGTTGTAACACGCTTTGAAGGCGGGGTTTCTTTGCCGAGAAAGTATTTTTTCATCGGTGCCATACCTGAGTTGATTAAAAGCAGACTGTCATCATCAATCGGCAGAAGCGGAAAGCTCTCCAAACGATAATGCGCCTTGCTCTCGAAAAACGAAAGAAACATTTCTCTCAGCTCGTTAAGTCCTATATACTTCATAATTCCTCCTAAAAAATAAAGCATATTGAGAAAACGGGGACGAAAAACTCCGCGGTACCACCCCGATTGCACAATATGCCACTTAAAATTCCAAAACCTTAACGCTGTCTATACGGCTAAAGCTCCGAAAACAGCCTTTACTTTAACGGATAAGGGACTTTCACCTGAAACCCTCTCTCTGCAATCCGCCGTACAAGCAAAGATTTTCTTCTGCGCCTCAGCATAATTATCAATAAGATTATATCACAAAAATCCCGTCTGTCAATAATTTTGAGCTATAAAATCACACATTTCTTTAAAAACGGGAGCGCATGTTTTGGAGCCGGATTCTCCGTCTGCTACAAATACAGTTATTACATACTGCGGGTCATCTGCGGGATAAAATCCGGTAAAGTACGTATTCAGTATCTCTTCACCGTCATCACCTATCTTCCCGGTTTGCGCGCTGGCTGTTTTACCTCCGGCAGTACCTACCGCAGGCGCTGCTGATGCTCCGGTACCGTCGCTCACACAATATACGCACATTTCTTTCAGCATCGCCGCAGTATCATCATTGATAATCTTGGATTTATAGCTGT
Organism: Clostridia bacterium; assembly: GCA_017937065.1. Lineage (GTDB taxonomy): Bacteria > Bacillota > Clostridia > Oscillospirales > QAKW01 > RGIG9041. The sequence continues at coordinate 24,819 of JAGBEI010000026.1, forward strand.
ATCCGCTCTGATTATCAATCACACCGTCTATATACGTGCCATAATATATAGTTGGATTGACAAGATAGCCTCCGTTACACGTAACAGCAGTTATGCGTGCAATTTCCAACGGCGACATCATAAGACTTCCCTGGCCTATACTTAGATTGGCAACTGCGAGCATGCCGCTTTCCTGAGGAAGAACGCCGGAAGAAGATGACATATCCTTTAATATTTTTATACTGCTGTCGGCACCGAATAGCTGAGCCGTTTCTATAATTTTGTCATATCCGAGCAGTTGACCCAAAGCTATAAAATATGCATTGCATGACTGAGCAAATGCCTCTTTCATATTAAGCTTACCGTGATGCTTCTGATTTTGGCAGGTAAATACCCTGTCTGATACGGATATTCCGCCGTTGCATTCAAATTCGAAATCAGCCAAACCGTTTTCAATGGCGCACGCCGCTATAATTATTTTAAATACAGAACCTACGGTCTGATTGCTCATTGCATTATTAACAAGCTCGCCGTTATCCGATTCCAAATATTCAGTTATATTTTCCGCATCGAATGTGGGCAGGGATGACATGGCAAGTAAATCTCCGCTGTTACAATCCATTATTATCGCAGCGCCCTTTTCCATGTGACGGCTCATGCTTTCCTCCAAAGCAACAGAAAGCTTTCGGTCAATAGTAAGAATTATGCCGTTTGTAGTATCTTCATTATCACTTTGGGCTTCTATTCCGAGTCCGGCAATAACCCCGCGCAGTGCGTTTGTCGCATAACGAATGTACGTGTTTGAAGTAAACGCAGAAAGCTCATCATCAAAAGCCTTTTCAACACCCGACAATCCGCGTTTGCCCTCCGAGTCGAGATAACCTAATATATGAGTCGCTGTCGGCTGCTCCGAATACCTGGTGGTTCCCTCATAAACATAAACACCGTCCATAGGCTTTGGCTCAAAATAACTTCTTAAAACAAATACTGTTTCTTTTTGCAATTTTGAATTAACGAAATCCTTATCACTACCGGTAAGCTCACAAATATATTCGATATTTTCTCTGTCAAAGCCGCGCGGATTGATAACAAGATAATATGCAAACTGATTGCCTGCAAGCGCGCATATATTCCTGTCATAAATAACACCTTTAGAGCTATACAGCTCGAGTGTTGCGCTGCGGCTTCCTGCCACTGCTTTTGTTTTATCGTTTATATCGCCAAAGGAAACATAGTATATCCTAAACAGCAGCATTACAAATATAAAAATCAATATCAAATACGTTATTCCGCTTCGTTTTACCCACATAAATATCATCCGCCTTCTGATGATATTATTGACCGAAATGAACGTATTTTACATATTTAAAAATAAAAACGGGAATGAAAACATTCCCGTTTAAATAAATCTGAAACAAATTAAATTAACAGTTTAACCTTCTGTGGTCTCATCGGCAGCATTTACAGGAGCATCCTTCTGAGCAAGCGACAGCTTACTTGTAAGCAAAAGCTCAAGCTGGTCATTTGTCAATACCTTATACTCACCGTTTATTTTGCCGACAGAAAGAGTTATCTCCTCTTCAACAGTGCCGATGCCGTTATCCTCAATCTCTTGAATCATAAGAGCGACTATAAGAAGCTGCGGGTCATTATTTTCATCAAGCACCCAATTCTGCAAATCCTCGGCAGACAGTGCCTGAGAAAGAACGGACATAAACGTGTTCTGATAAAGCGTATAAATATCAGGCATTGTAACACTGAGCTTTACCTCTTTAGCAGACGCCGACTTTATTGTATATGCAAGTTTGGAATTGGCCTTTTCATACAGATCTGCATAATAATCTTCAGTATATATATCATGCTTATAAGCCGTACCGGTATTGTCGGGGAAATCTTCTATGTATTTGCTCATCTCGTTCATATCATATGTAGTGAGAGCCGTCATAAAATTCGTAACAACCTCTTTTGCCGCACCGGAGCCTGATTTACAGGACACAAGAGATACAGCAATAACCGCAGTCAAAGCAAAAGCAATAAATCTTTTAAATTTCATAAAAAACTCCGTTCTGCCACGTTATGGCTTACATATTTACCCCTTATCAGGGAGATTATATGTCAAAAAGCACCGAAAATTACTTTTAAACATATAGTTTTTATATATTATAACACATAGTTTCTTGAACTTCAAGTTTTTTTAACCATTTTTTATAAAAAACATATTATGATTATGAGAGCTTAAAAAGCAATAACTTTACAGGAGGAAATTTATGGAAAACATTAACAATTCAAACATAGCGGACTGCAAATTCAAAGACGAAGTGTGCATAAACGTCCAGCGCATTTATGATACATGTAAAGACAAAGACTGTTTTGCCGATTTAAGAGTTTATCTCAATCCCCAAGACCAAAAAGTAATAGACAACGCAATCAATGTAAGAACCCACAAGTCAGAGCTGATCTGGGCGTCTGTTGACCTTGATCCCGTACCGTTCAATAAGGGCTTTTACTCTGTCAACATCATGTTCTTTTTCCTGCTTGAGTTCGAGGTTTACACAGGCGTCGGCAGACCGATAATTGTCGAGGGTCTTGCCTCTTGCAACAAAACGGTTATACTGTTCGGAAGCGAAGGCAACAGTGTTACTTATTCTTCAAGACTCAGCGAGGAATCCAACGTAAGGCGCACCAAGAGCACGAGAAATCTGCCGATAGCGCAGGTAGATGTCGTAGACCCGATAGTTCTTAATGCAAAAACCGTACCTGCCAACAGCAAAATCTGCTGCTGCGAGACCGACCTTCAGTCAATTCCCGAATGTGTTCTCTGCTGCTTTGATGAGGGTCTTACCTCCAACAGCGAGAGAAATCTCATTGTAACCATCGGCGTATTCAGTATTATCAGAATCGTCAGAGAGGTACAAATGCTTGTTCCGTCCGCCGAGTTCTGTCTGCCGGACAAAGAATGCAGCCCTGTCGACGAGGAAGAGCCCTGCAACTACTTTGAAAAGCTCTCATTCCCTACAAACGAATTCTTCCCGCCCGACTATAAAGGCGGCAGCTGCAAGTAAATACACTTATAAAACGCGCCCTGAAATAGGGTGCGTTTTTTATATCTGCGCACTCGAATATGCCGAGATACCGTCCAGTGAATCATCGTTATCAACCCAATCAGAAACACTGATTTCACGGTAATTATCTCTGTCGTCGCGCACAACCACCTTTTTGATTCCGGCATTTATTATCATTTTCTGACACATGGTACAGGAGTTTGCGTTCTCGACATATTCGCCTGTCGCAACCTCTCTGCCTACAAGAAACAGCGTACTGCCGATCATATCGTTTCTCGAAGCAGAAATTATACAGTTTGCCTCGGCATGCACCGAGCGGCACAGCTCATATCTTTCTCCGCGGCGAAGCTTTAACCTTTCCCTGATACATTCACCGCAGTCACAGCAATTCATTCTCCCGCGCGGAGCTCCTGTATATCCCGTTGAAATAATTTGATCATGATTAACGATAATTGCACCGAAATTGCGTCTCAAGCAGGTTCCGCGCGCAATTGCCGCCTCAGCTATATCTAAATAATAATTATATTTATCTCTTCTCATATTTTATCACCGTTTTTAGAATACTATATTTTCAACATTTTTTCAAGTAAATAATACAAATTTTGCAGTAAATAGTTTCCGAAAATATATTATAACTATTGAAATTATCAGGTAAACATATTATAATGTAAAAATATTAAAGTTTAGAAGGTGTTTGTTGTGAAAAAAATTAATATTAACGGAAAGCCTGTTGAAAGTGATAAGGATACTGTTTTTGACGTGCTTTTCGATACAGATAAAGAGCTTGCACGCAACAGCGTGGCATGTAAAATAAACGGTAAGACATCAGAGCTCACAGCCACTGTAAATGACGGAGATAATATTGAACCGCTCGGCACCGACACAGCGGACGGAAGAAAGGTTTTTTGGCACACGGCATCGCATGTCCTTGCACAGGCTGTAAAAAATCTGTATCCAAATGCAAAGCTGGCAATAGGTCCTGCAATTGATTCCGGCTTTTATTACGATTTTGATGTCGATACGCCTTTTAATGCCGAGGATCTTGAAAAAATAACGGCTGAAATGAAACGTCTCGTAAAAGAACGCTATAAAATGGAGCGTATTGAAGTATCACCTGACAAAGCCCGTGAAATAATGAAGGACGAGCCGTACAAGCTCGAGCTTATAGACGAACATGCAGGTAAAGGCGAGACTATCACGCTTTACAGACAGGGAAATTTTACCGACCTTTGCGCAGGGCCGCATCTTTTTGATATTTCAAAAATCAAAGCAGTAGCCCTGCTGTCTTCAACAGGTGCATACTGGCGCGGTGACAGTAAAAATAAGGCTCTTCAGAGAATATACGGCATTGCTTTTCCCAAAGCCTCCGAGCTTGAAGAACATCTGCGTATGCTGGAGGAGGCAAAAAAACGCGACCACAACAAAATCGGCAGGGAGCTGGAATATTTCACAACCTCCGATGTAATAGGTCAGGGACTTCCCATTCTGCTGCCGAAAGGTGCAAAGGTTATTCAAATTCTTCAGCGCTTTGTTGAAGACGAAGAATACAAACGCGGATATTTGCTTACCAAAACCCCGCTGATGGCAAAAAGTGATCTTTATAAAATTTCGGGTCACTGGGGTCATTACAAAGAGGGAATGTTTGTTTTAGGCGACGAGGAGAAAGACAAGGAAGTTTTTGCTCTCCGTCCGATGACATGTCCGTTTCAGTATCAGGTATTTTTAAACAGAATGCGCTCATACCGCGATCTGCCGATGCGGCTGGGTGAAACGTCTACCCTGTTCAGAAACGAAGATTCCGGAGAAATGCACGGACTTATACGTGTACGCCAGTTTACAATATCCGAAGGACATTTAATCTGCACCCCCGAACAGCTGGAACAGGAATTCAAGGGCTGCCTCGAGCTGGCTCAGTACATGCTCGGCTGCGTCGGGCTTTCCGATGATATATCATACAGATTTTCGCAGTGGGATCCCCATGACCGCGATAAATACATCGGCACCGAAGAACAGTGGAATGAAGCTCAGGGTATGATGTACAATATTCTTGACCATCTCGGCATAAAATACTCTATCGGAGTAGGAGAAGCCGCATTTTACGGTCCCAAGCTTGATATTCAAATTAAAAACGTCTACGGCAAAGAGGACACCCTCATCACAATCCAGATTGACCAGATGCTTGCCGCACAATTCGGAATGGAATATGTCGATAAAGACGGAAGCAAAAAAACTCCGTGTATTATCCACAGAACCGCCATCGGATGCTATGAGCGTACTCTTGCCCTTATTCTCGAAAAATTTGCCGGTGCGCTTCCTACATGGATAGCCCCCGTGCAGGCGACCGTAATGCCGATAAGCGACGCCCAGGCAGATTGTGCAAAGGAGGTCTGCGACAAGCTGTTTGCCGCGGGACTTCGTGTAAACGCCGATTACCGAAACGAAAAAATCGGATATAAAATACGCGAAGCACAGATGCAGAAAACGCCGTTTATGCTTATTATCGGAGACAAGGAGCTCCAGAGCGGCACTGTTGCGGTGCGTTCACGTAAAGACGGTGACTTAGGCTCTATGAGCGTCGATGAATTTATCACATATATAACAAAAATCATAAACGAACACAAATAAATAAAAGCGGCAGTAATTTTACTGCCGCTTTATATACGACAGGAGGAAATTATACAGACTGTATGAAACAAAAATCGAAAACATTCGGTCGTTTTGATATGATAGTGTATTTTTTAAAAGGCAGTACGAGATTTTTTGTCATAAGCGTTCTGTCCTCGTTTCTGCTGTCAATTCTTCAGATGATAACGCCGAGAATTGTCAGCGTAACCGTGGATAGTATCATAGGCAACAGACCGCCGGAATACCCGAAAATTGTATCAATGTTAGGCGGAACACAATTTTTAAGAGAAAATATCTGGGTTATTGCGCTGATAAGCGCAGCCGTCGGCATAGTCACGACTGCTTTTCGGTATCTCAGCAGCTTTTACAATTCAAAAGGCGCGGAAAGCCTGATAAAAAACATACGTGACCTGCTGTTTAAAAAAGTTCTGCACCTGCCTTTGGCATGGCACATGGAAAATCGTACGGGCGATATAATACAGCGCTGCACAACAGATACCGAAACAATACGCAGCTTTATAGCGGATCAGCTTACAAGATTGCTTAACATTCTGATATTGATTGCCGTCTCGCTGTTTTGCGTCTTTTCCATACATGCAAGGCTCGCACTTTTGACCCTGTTAACAATACCGATTGTAGTCAGCTACTCATATATATTTTATAAGCGCAGCAGCAAGCTGTTTACAGAATGTGATGAAAGCGAAGGCGTACTTTCATCAATCGCGCAGGAAAATCTCACCGGCTCGCGTGTAGTCAAGGCTTTCGGACAAGAAGCATATGAAAAAGAAAAATTTGAAAAGCAAAATGACGACTATACATCAAAATGGATGCACCTGTGCCGACTGTTAGCTGTGTACTGGGGAACAACAGACTTTGTTGCGGGAGCACAGATAATGCTGGTGCTTGTGCTCGGAACCGTCGCCTGCATCAACGGCTCTCTTACTCCGGGAAATTTAATTTCATTTATATCTTATAACACTATGCTTATCTGGCCTGTCCGCCAGCTGGGAAGAATGATTTCGGATATGAGCAAGGCAGGAGTTGCAGTCGACCGTATACGTTACATAATGAATTCCCGGGAGGAACTTGATACAGGAGCTAAGAAGGCTTTTTCAGCCGGCGACATTGAGTTTAAAAATGTAAGCTTCAGCTACGGCAGCTGCAAAGTGCTCGACAATATCAGTTTCAAATTAAAAAGAGGACAGGTGCTTGGCATCGTCGGCGCGACCGGCAGCGGTAAGACAACTATAATGCTGCTTTTAACAAGACTTTGCACTGCGCAAAGCGGTACTATTACTATAAACGGAACCGATATTAATGATATAGAGCTGGGAGAACTTAGGAAAAATATCGGTACTGTTATGCAGGAGCCGTTCTTATTTTCCGGCACTCTGGCAGAAAATATAGCCATTACCGAAAAAGAACCTGACCCGGAAAAAATCAAGGCTGTGTCTGCGGTTGCATGTCTTGAGAAAACAGTAGAAGGATTTAAGGAAAAATACGAAACAATTGTCGGAGAGCGCGGGATAACACTTTCCGGAGGTCAGAAGCAGCGCACTGCTATTGCACGTATGCTCATGCTGAATTCTCCCGTAATGGTTCTTGACGATTCCCTTTCCGCAGTAGATACGGAAACCGATTCGAAAATACGGGCTAATTTGAGCGACAGCTTTGGCGGTGCCACTGTATTTTTGATATCTCACCGCCTGACATCGCTTATGAAAGCGGATACTGTCATCGTGCTCAGCGACGGGAAAATAACCGAAAGCGGTTCACCCGACAGTCTTTTGGAACAAAACGGACAATTTGCTGAAATTTACAGAATGCAGATGACGCTTCCCGAGGAGCTTAAACAGATACAGCATGTTAAAAGTGATACGGAGGTGAAAATTACCGATGAAAAATAATAAAACCGCTAAAACAAAGTACCGTTTTTTCGGTATTCCCCTTCTATTTCCGTATCTTAAGCCTTATACACCGAATTTACTCAGACTTCTGATTTTTGCCGCTCTCGGAGGAATATGCGAAATAATCTTTCCTCTTTTTCAGCAATATGCAATTAATAATTTTGTATACGGTGTCGAAACCATAAGCGCCATAGCAGGACAGCTTACTAAATTTACCGTAATATATCTGATAACATTAATTGCTTATTCCGTTTTTAACGTGATATCCGCTTATGCTGCATGTGAAATAGAATTATACACTGCGCGTGATTTGAAAAACGCCGCCTTCAGCCACCTTCAGTCGTTGTCAGCGTCATATTATAATAATCATAACGTAGGTTATATACATGCACGCGTCATGAGTGATACGGGCAGAATATCGGTTGTATTGTCATGGGTATTTATAGATTTGATGTGGTGTATTACATATGTTGTCGGGGCTTTGATTTCCATGTTCATGCTAAACGCCAAGCTTGCAATCTGCGTTGCCGTTATTGTCCCCATCGCCGTATTTATCTCTACCTTTTTTAAAAACAAGCTGACAGATATATATCACAAGGTTAGAGAGGCAAATTCGGTTGTAACGGGAAAGCTTAACGAAGGTATAACAGGAGCCAAAACAGCAAAATCTCTTGTTATAGAGGATATTATGCAGGAAAAATTTGAAAAATCCTCGCACAATATGATGAAAACCTCCGTAAGAATGGCACACTGGCGCTCACTATATGCTTCTGTATTTTCCCTGATTTCTTCAACTGCTTTCGCTCTCGTATTGTGGAGAGGCGGGATAATAACTTTAAACGGCGTTATGCTGGTAGGAACACTTTCGGTTTTTCTGTCATATGTTATAGACCTTATTGACAGATTGAATAACCTTGTAGGCACAATATCCAACCTTATAAATTCACAGGTAAATATCGAGCGCTTCACACAGCTCATGAATACCGAAACCGAAGTACGTGATACACCCGAAGTAACTAAACGCTATGGAGGTATTTTTAATCAGAAGCGTGAAAATTGGGAACCGCTGCACGGTGACATCGAATTTGACAATGTAACATTTTGCTATCCGGACGGCAATGAAAACGTTCTTGAAAACTTCAGCTTGAAAATTCCTCAGGGTACCAACTGCGCCATTGTAGGAGAAACCGGTGCCGGAAAAAGCACGCTCGTAAACCTGGTTTGCCGATTTTTCGAACCTACATCAGGCAGAGTTTTGATTGACGGAAAAGACGTACGCGAGCGTTCTTTGTCATGGCTGCACTCAAACATAGGATATGTGCTGCAAAGTCCTCACCTATTTACCGGCAGTATACGTGAAAATTTATTATACGGAAACCCAAACGCGACCGAAGAACAAATGATAAACGCCGTAAAAAGCGTTTCGGCTGAAGGAATTATCGAACGCATGAACGGTTATGACGCCAACGTCGGTGAAGGAGGCGACCTGCTTTCAACCGGAGAAAAGCAGCTGCTGTCGTTCGCGCGTGCATTGATTTGCGATCCGAGAATTTTTATTCTGGATGAAGCCACATCGTCGATTGACACAATAACCGAACAAAAAATACAAAACGCAATAACCGTAGCCATGCAGGGCAGAACTTCGCTTGTAATTGCTCACCGCTTGTCTACCATAAGGCAAGCCGACATTATTTTAGTGGTAAAAGACGGCAAAATAATCGAACGGGGAACCCATGAGCAGCTCATTGAAGATCACGGTTATTACTTTGAACTTTATCTGCGTCAGTTTAAGGATGAAGCCGCAAAACAATCACTGTCGTAAAAGAACTATGATAAAAAACGGAGCAAGCCGTATATCGCTTGCTCCGATGTGGCTCCCCCTGTTGGACTCGAACCAACGACCCTGCGGTTAACAGCCGCATGCTCTACCAACTGAGCTAAGGAGGAATATTTTATAATATTATATACCCTTAAAATAAAAATATCAATAGTTTTTTATTTATTTCTGCATGGAATTATATAATATTAAAACAACAAATATGAAGATATACCGATACAATACAGATGAATTCACACCGGCAGAGATAGAGAGCTTCAAACCGTTCTGTGAAAAACAGACCAAAAACAAAAGTATACAAAGTATTACAGCTCACTATTTTTTAAAGCAGCTGCTGTCCAAACACTACGGAATTTGTATAAATGATATACGCCTGAATTATACAAGCAAGGGAAAACCGTTTTACAAAGACGATCTTAAATTCAGCATAACTCATACCGGCAGCATAGTTTTAATAGCGCTCAACGATAAAGAAATCGGAATAGACGCAGAGATAATCCGACCGATAAACAAAAGCATACTGAAAAAAACCGCAACAGAAGAAGAAATAACCATGCTTGAAGCGTCACATGAATTCAATACCAACTTTCTGAAAATGTGGACAGTCAAGGAGGCTTATTTCAAATGTACGGGTACCGGTATTACACATCCTGCCGGTATATCGGTTCAAAAAATATGCAGGAAATACAATGTAAATACAGAGCTAAGGGACAACTGTGTCATATCCTCCGTCAGCAATAAATAATATGCTGACGGATTTTTTTAAGCTCACTTTATCATTTCCAAAAATTGCTGCTCATCAATTATCTCGACGCCCAGCTTTCTTGCTTTTTCAAGCTTGCTGCCCGGCTTATCACCGAGTAAAAGGTAGCTTGTTTTAGACGAAACCGATGAGGACGTTTTTCCGCCGAATGCTTCAATTATCTCCTCAGCGCGCGACCTTGTCATAGAATCGAGCCCACCGCTTAAAACGAAAGTTTTTCCTTCAAATCTCAGATCCTCAATATTTTCGGAAAACTCCATTGCAACGCCGCACCGGCGAAGTTTTTCGACAAGCTCAATATTAGTGTCGTCTGCAAAATAATCCACAACGGATTTTGCGGAGATTTCACCGAAATCATTAATTTCCACTATTTCATCAGCTGATGCCGCAATTAGATTATCTATACTTTTAAAATGCTTTGCCAAAAGCTTTGCAGCCTTTTGACCGATATTTCGTATACCGAGAGCGAAAATAACTCTATCCAATCCCGCAGACTTCGATTTTTCAATAGCATTTACAGTATTTTTTGCCGACACTTCCGCAAAGCCTTCAAGCTGCGTAAGCTGCTCCTGAGTAAGCGTATATAAATCAGCCACATCTTTTAACAGTAAGCTGTCAATAAGCTGCTGAACAATCGCAGGACCAAGTCCTTCGATATCCATTGCGTCCTTAGATGCAAAATGCACAATCTTTCTGAATATCTGGGCTTCACACATTCGATTGGGGCACCTGACGGCAATACCGCTCTCATCCGTCACAACCAAGGCACCACATACAGGACATTTATCCGGCATTACAAATTCTCTTTCACTGCCGTCACGCTTATCCGTATCAACCCGCACCACCTCGGGTATTATTTCACCCGCTTTTTGTACTATTACCGTATCGTTTATCATAATGCCCATATCGCGGATGAAATTTTGATTGTGCAGAGTAGCTTTTGAAACTGTCGTTCCCGACAAACTCACAGGCTCCAGCACCGCATTGGGAGTAAGCACTCCGGTTCGCCCCACATTTATAACGATATCCGTAAGCTTTGTTGCTTTCTGTTCGGGAGGATATTTATATGCCGCAGCCCATCTCGGAAACTTAACCGTCTCTCCGAGCTTATCTCTCAAAGCCAAATCGTTGACCTTTACAACAGCGCCGTCAATATCAAAGCCTAAGGTATTTCGTATTTTATCAAAACGCTCAATTTCCGCAAAAGCCTCACTGACGCTATGAAATACATTATAAAACGGACTTACCTTAAACCCAAGGGATTTCAAATAATCCAAGCTCTGAGAATGAGATGAAATTACACCAGCAGCCGATTTTACATCAAATTTCTGTATATTGAAAATAAAAATGTCAAGATTACGTTTTGCAGTAACAGAGCTGTCAAGCTGCCGCAGAGACCCCGCCGCCGCATTTCGCGGATTTGCAAACAGCGGTTCCCCCGACTGCTCTCTTTGCAAATTGAGCTTATCAAAGCTCGCCCTCGGCATAAACACCTCTCCCCTGACAATTATATCTACGGGACTTGTCAGGTTAAGCGGGATACTCTGTATGGTTTTCAGATTAAGAGTAACGTCCTCTCCGTCCACACCGTTTCCTCGTGTAGCACCGCGGTAAAAAACACCTTTTCTGTACTCAAGCGCAACCGATAAACCGTCAATTTTCAGCTCAACAACATATTCCGGATTATCTGTCGACTTTCTAACCCTTTCGTCAAATTCCTCAAGCTCGGCATAAGAAAAAACGTCCTGCAAGCTTTTGAGAGGCACCTCATGATGAACAGGTTCAAAATCCGACAGCGGTTTGTCCCCTACCCTCTGTGTCGGAGACTGAGGTAATATCAGCTCCGGATAAGCCTTTTCAAGCTCCTTCAATTCCCTCATGAGCATATCATAATCATAATCACTAATCTGAGGAGAATCCTCAACGTAATACTTTATACTGTGAAAATTGAGCTCATTTACAAGCTCAGCTATTCTGTTTTGTGCCGCCTTTTTATTCATCTGTCAATTCTGCCCTCAGCATTTTATCTATAATATCTGTATTCTTTATTATTTTCTCATATTCGCTCACATATTCCATGGGATATTTAACATTTATAACACGGTTTACTTTTCTGTCTTTTATGATTTTACTTGATGCGCCCGCACCGCATGCAATAATACTGTGTATATCCTCCATCATGTATATATTGTATCCGCATATTTTATAAGGCTTGCAAAATCCTGTATTTTCACCGTTTGAAACACAGTTTTTCTGCCTGTAAATATAATACGGCACATATCCGTCAGACATTAATCTGCTATATGCATAGTCAAGCATATCAGTGACGACTCTGTTTTCGGGGTTGAAATTATCACCGCATCCGCTGAGCTTTGCAGCTCTTTTGATAGCTAAAGTATGTACCGTAATATTATCAACCCCGGAATTAATAACGTCATCTACCGAACGGCAGAAAGAAGAATAATCCTCTCCCGGAAGACCTGCAATCAAATCGGTGTTTATACTGTTAAAGCCGCATTTCAACGCTTTTTTTACAGCCAGAAAATAATCCTGTGAGTTATGATTTCTGCCGATTATATTCAGTATTTTGTCGTTTGTTGTCTGAGTGTTGATACAAATTCTGTGCACATTGAAGTTTTTCAGTATTTTAAGCTTTTCATCACTGACAGTTTCAGGTCTGCCCAGCTCAAAGCAAATTTCCTCTGTTTTCCCGAAATCAAAGCTGTCATGCAGCAGCTGCATAAGCATTAAAAGCTGACGTTCATCCAATATCCCCGGAGTACCGCCGCCGATATAAAGAGATTTAACACGGAGATTATATTTATTTATAAGCAGTGCCTTTGCCTTTATCTCATCAAACAAGCCGTTCAGATATCTATCAAGCAAATCCCTTGCATTTACGGCAGAAATACTTATAAAGGAACAGTAGCTGCATTTTCCGGGACAAAAAGGTATGGAAATATACACGCTTACATCACGCGGCTTGGGGCAATGAAAAGCCGCCTGGCAAGCAAAAATCTTATCAAGCAGCTCAATTTTATCCTCCGCCAAAAAATACTCGTCTTTCATAACTGCGTGCGGCTCATCTCCTGCTATCCTATGACGGCGGTAAACACTGAGCGGACGTATTCCGGTAAGTATTCCCCAGGGCGGCGTTATTCCCGTAGCTATTGAGCATGCCCTATAAAATGTCTGTTTAACAAGATTTTTCAGGTCACAGCCCGATTTGGCATTCTTTTGACTTGAAAACCAGCGTCCGTTATATTTTATTCTTGTGCGGCTTATAATACTGCCTCTGCTAAAATAAAGCCCTGAAATTATATGTGTAGGCTTTGAGCTGCGGCGCACATAGCAAACCTTCTCACCCGGGAAAAACAGCATGGACATTGAAGTAATATCATAAAAATACTCATGTCCGAAAACCTTAATATCCATCTCTTACACTCCGTGCAAATAAGGATTATTTCGTCTTTCAAAATCAAGGGTAGTGCTCTTTCCGTGCCCCGGATAACAAATATAATCGCCCTTTAAAACAAGCAGCTTATTTTTTATGGAGTTTACTTCGCGCTCAATACTTCCGTAAGGCGGAAAATCATTTCCTACGGAGCAATAAAACAAAGTATCGCCCGTAAATATAATACCCTCAGTTTTTATGCACATAGAACCATTTGTGTGCCCCGGAGTTGTAATAAATTCAAAGCTGCTACCGATAAGCTCGGCCTTACTGTCATCTACGGTTATTATATTTTTACTGCTGACTGTTATATCGCCTGCAAAATTACGTGAAAGATTAAGACTCGGATCATAAAGCAGCTCTAAATCATGCCGGCATACTGTTATGTCGCAATTATAGTGCAAAGCCAGCGCGTCAACCGCACCGATATGGTCAAAATGCGCATGAGTAAGTAGAATGTGACGCACATTAACCGAAAGTAAATCTACCGCAGAAATGATTTTTTTCGGCTGTGCACCGGGATCTATAACAATCGCCTCCATGCTTTCTGTGTTATACACAATGTAACAGCATGTCTGCATAGCGCCGAGCGTCAGTGTTTCAACCTTCAGCATTACAATTCCTCACTGTCTATAATAATATTTACAGGTCCGTTCGCACATGATTCTATTTCCATATCACCGCCGAAAACACCCGTATAAACATCTATTCCGCTTTCCTTAATTCTGTCGTAAGAAAAATCATAAAGCTTTTTGGCACAGTCAAACTTTGCGCTTTTAACAAATGACGGTCTGAAGCCGCGCGAGCAGTCGCCATACAGAGTAAAGTTGGACACAAACAACATCTGTCCCCCGATATCTTTCAAGGATAGATTTAATTTACCGTCGGAATCCGAAAAAACACGAAGACCGCATACCTTATTAATAATTTTTAAAATACTCTGCTCATTATCATTTTCGCAGAATCCGGCATACACCAAAAGACCCCTGCCGATTTTGGAAATCTCGCTTTTGCTTTCAAACAAAACAGCACTATTAACCACCTGACAAATAACTCTCATAAATCCACCTAATGACTGGTTCTGTTTATATCAATTACCAGCTTATTCTTTTTGAGCTTTGCAATTATAAAATTGAGGTGCTCTACATTTTTAACATCCATAGCCACACTTATTGTTGCGGTATCGTCTCCGTTGTTCTTCGCGTTGAAGCTGCGCACGCTCACCTTCATATCGGCAAGAGCAGACGCCACCTTTGCCATAACGCCGACGGCATTTCTTGCCTCTATGCTTATTGTTGCGGTAAAATATTTAGACTCGCTGTTCTCCCAGCTTGCCTTTAACCATCTGTCAGGGTCAAGCTCCAGTCCGCGTTTTGCATTGGGACAATTAATGTTGTGGATAGATACGCCGTAGCCCTTTGTTATATACCCCACGATAAAGTCTCCCGGCAATGGATTGCAGCATTTTGCAAACTTTATCAAACAGTTGTCTATTCCCTCAACCGAAACTCCGCCGTCGCTCACCTTCTTTTTAGGCTGAGGAACAATGCGGAGCTCTTCGGTGTTTCTGAGACGCACAAGAGTGTCTCTGACTTTAACAGCTATTTTCTGAGCTGACGCACCGCCGTAGCCTATTGCGGCATACATATCGTCAATATCTGAAAAATGCATGTTTTCGCACACATTCAAAAGCTGTTCGTCTGTCTGCGGATCATCAAGCGACACACCCAGACTTTTAAGCTCATATTCAAGCGCCGAAACACCTTCGCTTATATTCTCCTCCCGGCGTTCCTTTTTAAACCACTGGCGTATTTTACTCCTCGCCTCGTTTGTCTTTACCATTTTGAGCCAGTTGCGGGACGGACCGTGATTCTGTGAAGAAGTAGTAATAATCTCTATTATTTCACCGTTTGAAAGCGTATAATCGAGATTAACAATTTTTCCGTTAACCTTAGCGCCTATCATCTTATTGCCGACAGCGCTGTGAATAGCATAAGCAAAATCTATAACATTGGCTCCCGCCGGCAGGTTTACAACGTCGCCTTTAGGCGTAAACACGAATACCTCGTCACTGAAAAGATCAACTTTCAGTGATTTTATAAGATCCTCGGTTTCGGATATATCATCCTGGGTCTCCAGAATATTGCGCACCCACGTCAGCTTTGAATCAAACTCAACATTGCTTTTTGAAATACCGTCCTTGTACTTCCAGTGAGCTGCGATACCGAATTCTGCCGTCTTGTGCATATCCCATGTACGTATCTGAATTTCAAACGGAATTCCGTCCTTGCCAATGACAGTGGTATGCAGGGATTGATACATATTGGGTTTAGGCGTTGAAATATAGTCTTTAAATCTTCCGGGAATCGGATTGTACAAATCATGCATGAGACCCAGAATGTAATAGCAGTCGCTGACGCTATCGCAGATGATTCTGAAAGCATAAATATCATAAAGCTCTTCAAAGGTTTTGTTCTGAGTAAATATTTTTTTATAAATACTGAAAATATGCTTTATTCTGTGTTCCAGCTTAAAATTCAGCGAATACTCATTAAGCCTTTCCGTCATCTGGTCGCAGATATTATTTATAAACTTATTTTTATCGATAATTGTATTTTCAAGCTTGCGGCGAATCATATCATATCCGACCGGGTCGAGATACATAAGCGATGTATCCTCAAGCTCAATTTTCAGCTTACGCATACCAAGCCTGTGAGACAAGGGTGCAAAAATCTCTATTGTTTCAAGCGAAATACGAAGCTGTTTTTCATTGTCACATGCGCCGAGCGTGCGCATATTGTGAAGTCTGTCGGCAAGCTTTATAACAATTACACGAATATCGTTTGCCATGGCAAAAAACATCTTGCGCAGATATTCCATTTGCTGTTCCTCTTTGGAGGAATACGCAATTTTACCGAGCTTTGTGACGCCGTCAACAAGCGATGCAACCTCAGTGCCGAATTTACCCCTGAGTTCATCAAGTGTGACGTCCGTATCTTCAACTATATCGTGAAGAAGCGACGCGACGACACTATCGCTGTCAAATCCGAAACCCACAATAATTTTAGCCACCTCTATCGGGTGGCAGATATAAGGCTCTCCGGACTGGCGAAACTGTCCGATATGATGCTGGCGTGAAAAAGAGAAAGCGGAATTAATCAGTTCCCTGTCATAATCCTTGTCGGATTTATCTATAAGAGCAATTAGCTCATTATATTTAATATCCTCAATTTCCAAATTTAACACCCGCCTTTTCGTAAACGCTCATCAAAAGCGCAGAATCGTACAGAGACACCTTTTTCTCGTCATATATTTTTGACACCTCAAGCACGTTATCATCTATATCGGAAACGACTATATCAAGATCAGACAATATTTTAACGGAGAAATAAACCTTTTCATAATTGAGCTTTACAAGACTGTCTTTGCAAATAATACCGGCAATGTTATCAATATTAAATTTTCTTTTACCGTCTGAAAAGCGTTTGGAAATATATTTATAAACCACCGCGATATCCGAGCGCGAGGGCAGCATGGACGGCAAAATTTCATCCGATGTATCGCAAAACAGACGCTTGCTGCGATAATTTTCAAGCTGATTTTCACTAAGTCTCAAGTCACGCACAACAAGCTGAACACTCTTTATATTTCTGTATTCGTTCTCGCCGAGCTCACAAACAATATCTACAAGATCTCCCTCGCGGTAATCGAAGTCCAATAGATTAACTCCGAAATAAAATCCCGTAATGCTTTTGTCTCCTATATTGAATTTAAGTCTCAGATGGCGGTTGCTGGAGGTTGGAAAAACACCTGCTATTTTAATATTTCTGATGCAAAACAGCGGCACTTCGTTAAGTTTTCCAAACGGCTGAAGAAAGGATATTTCGGAAACCGTTTTTACGGTAAGCATTTTTTCCGACAGCTCGCATTCTATATCAATTTTGTTACAGGCATTATTGTCTTCAACGCTGTCAAAACAACGGCACAGCCTATCCCTGAACTCGTAAAGCTTATCGTTTGCGATAAGGGCACCGGCCGCATATTTATGACCGCCGTACTGAATGAGAATGTCCTCTAAACTGCTTAACGCCTCAAATATATTGAAAGGGGCAATACTTCTTGCAGAGCCTTTTGAATTTTCATCAACGGAAAACAGGACAACCGGTTTATTGTATTTGTCCTTGAGCTTTGACGCTACAATCCCTATAACGCCGTTATGCCACCCCTCTTTCCAAAGCACAAGCACGCTGCATCTGCTGTCAAGCTTATGACTTTCTATAATCTCTATTGCCTCGGTGTAAATTTTATTTTCAATCTGCTGGCGAAGCGCGTTAAGCTCGCATAAATGCTCGGCAACACGGCTTGCTTCACTGCCGCTTTCGGTTATAAAAAGCCTAACGGCGGTCTGTGCGTTTTCCATGCGTCCTGCCGCATTTATTCGCGGCGCGATTGCAAACCCGACGTTTCCGGAGGTTATATTTTGCGACGTGAGACACATATTAATTAACATTTTAAGCCCGATGTTAGGTGAAGACGGCATTTTTTCAAGCCCTGCCTTGACAATGCGCCTGTTTTCATCAAGAAGCGGCATGATATCAGCTATCGTTCCGATTGCTACAAGATCAATATTGTCGTCGCGGAGGCAGGTTTTCATATGTATATCCAGCGCCGAAATCAGTTTATACACAACGCCTACCCCGGCAAGATAACGAAACGGATATACGTTATCCGTACGCTTCGGATTAATAATGGCATAAGCATGCGGCATCTGACCCTGGCACTCGTGATGATCTGTTATTATCATATCTATACCGAGTGATTTTGCGGTTATTGCTTCCCCGAATGCCGAAATACCTGTATCAACGGTAATTATCAGTTTACATCCGCGGGAGGCTATTTGATTTACGGCATCATCGTTCATGCCGTAGCCTTGGGTAAATCTGTCCGGAATATAGTATTCAATATTTGATGTGAAATTCTTAAGATAAAGATATAAAACGCTGACCGACGTAATACCGTCAACATCATAATCGCCGTAAATACATATTTTCTCGCCGTTTATAACAGCACTTTCAATACGCTGTACTGCTTTGTCCATATCGCCAAGCAAAAACGGATTATAGTCAACGCTGTTATCGGGATATAGGAAATGCTGCGCCTGTTCTTTTGTAGCAATTTTACGGTTTATTAAAAGGCGGGATACTATATCGTTGCAATTAAGCGCATCTGACAGTGTATTTACGCAATTTATATCCTGTGTTTTTACATTCCAAAATGTATACGCCATGATTTCTCCAAAATAAAATTTATATTATTTAATTATAGCATTTAATATGTAATATATCAATATAAAAGACAAATTTTTCTGATGTATACCCTATATTGTATAAATAAGACCGTGCATGAAATACACGGTCTTATATTATTTATAAAACGATAAGCTCCTTAGGTGAATGAGTTATATCTTCACAACCGTCTTCTGTAACGACAACCATATCCTCAATACGAACCCCGAACTCATTTTGAAGATATATTCCGGGCTCTACAGTCATTACCATTCCGGGCAGTAAAACAGTATCACACCTTGTATTGAACGAAGGATTTTCATGTATTTCCACGCCTACGCTGTGCCCGAGACCGTGCCCGAAGCAACCGCCGTATCCGCTGTCGTTGATATAATTTCTCGCAACTGCATCAATATCACGGCATATTCTCCCCGGCTCTATCGCCTCAAGCGCCATACTCTGAGCATTAAGCACGGTTTCATAAACTGCACGCTGTCGTTCGCTAATCTGCCCCACTGCAACAGTTCTTGTCATATCTGAGCGGTAACCGTTATACACTGCGCCGAAATCCATAGTTACAAAATCACCCGCACAAACCCTTTTATCTGTCGGCACACCGTGCGGCAGCGAAGAATTTTTCCCGGAAACTACAATAAAGTCAAAAGCCACGCCATCACTTCCGAGCCTGCGCATAAAAAATTCCATATCAAGCATTATTTCACGCTCGGTTCTGCCCGATTCAATGCGACCGAGTATGTAATCAAACGTTTGCTCGGTAAAAGCCTGTGCACAGCGGATATTTTCAATTTCATCGCAGGTTTTTATACTCCGAAGTTCCGTCATTATGCTATCCAACACACGGCTTTCGGATAAAATACCGTCAAGCATTTTATTATACAAGCGGAATTCAGACATGCTCATGCACTCTGTTCTTACAAAAATTTCGGTAATCTTTTCAGCTGAAATCACATTGCAAAGCTGTGTTTTTACATCCTCCGGCAAAATAACCTCTGCTCCGCTGACTTCTCTTTTTGCTTTTTCAAAATATCTGAAATCAATAATGAATAAAGCGGATTTTGCCGTTACAAAGACAATACCGGCAGAGGACGGAAAGCCCGTCAGATACAGTCTGTCCGCCGCATCTGTTATTAGCGCACCCTCATTTTCATGCAGTTTCGCCTGCAATTTATTAATCCTGTCAGTCATTTCAAAGCTCCTTCAATACTTCCTTAAGATAATTATACATTCGTTCAGTTGATTTTATATCAAGCCGCTCCTTAGGCGTGTGTATATCAAGGATGTCAGGTCCGAAAGATACGGCGTCAAGGTTGTTAATTTTTGCGCTCAAAAGTCCGCATTCAAGTCCGGCATGAACAGCGCCTACAACAGGTTCTCTCATAAACATTTGTTCAAAAACCGATACCATGCATTCACGAAGACGGGAGTTTTCACGGTACTCCCACGCAGGATACCGACCGTCGATACTCATTTTTCCGCCGTAATTCTTTGAAATATTTTCAAGCTCGCTTATCAGAGCTTCCTTTTCAATATTATCCGAACTTCTGACCGCTATTGTGCTGTAAAGCTCATTACTTTTACAATATAAAATACCGAGGTTCAGTGAAGTCTGCACGAGTCCCGGTATACTATCGCTCATTTTAACAACACCGTTTGGTACAGCTGATAAAAACTCTATAATTCTATCGGTTGATTCTCTGTTAAAGCTATGCTCAGATACACCTTTATTGACGCTTATCAGAGGCGTTTGCGTCATCGACGGAGAAAATTCAGATATAAAGTCTGCGCAAACGGAAATAACCTCCGAATAATCAATATTGCTTTCAATTACCACCGTACATTCACGCGGAATAGCGTTGTCTTTGAGCCCTCCGGCAATATCACATAAACTGAAGTCAAAACGCCTTTGCATAAATTTTAAAAGTTCAACCGCAACTATATCGGCATTCGGTATTCCCTTATCTATTTCAATGCCTGAGTGCCCGCCCGAAAGACCGTGCACCTTCATTTCAAATACGCTTCCGATACAAAGCTGCGATTCAAGCGGAAGATTTATATGACATTTGGCACCGCCGGCACAGCTGACGGTAAGAACGCCCTCCTCCTCAGAATCAATATTAATCAGCATATCAGCTCGGATATCCGAAAGGTCAATGTTTGCAGCACCCGTCATTCCGGTTTCCTCATCTGATGTAAATACTGCGTATAAAGTCGGATGAACTGCTGTACTGTCCTCAAGCAGAGCCAAAATCATTGCGACGGCAATACCGTCGTCACCGCCCAAAGTTGTACCGTCTGCAAAAATATAGTCTCCGTCCGTCAAAAGTCTTAAGCCTTCATTTTCAAAATCAATATCGCAATCAGCTTCCTTTTCACAAACCATGTCAAGGTGCCCCTGGAGAATGACAGCGTCTTTCTGTTCATAGCCGGCAGAGGCAGGTTTTTTAATAATAACATTATCAAATTCATCCTGCCTGCACCACAGACCAAGTCGCCCGGCATTTGACACGCAATAGTCACTTATCTTTTTGGTATTACCAGACCCATGAGGTACGGCACATATTTCCCGAAAATATCTGAAAACATTTTCCGGCTTTATATTTTGTAATATTTGCGCCCTTTCCGATATGCTCATTATAATTTCTCCTAAAGTACAAGTAAAATTTACCGTTATATTTATTATAACACAGCATTAAATTATATTCAACTTGTCAACAGCGGATAACAAAAATGCGCCCGCATTTATTTGCAGGCGCATCTGTATCAGACTGTTACAGCTTTATACTGAAATTAAAATCAATATTTTTTCCTAAAACTCTGTACTTTTCCATAAGCTCCGGACCGCAGGAATGTGAACCCAAGCCGCTGTTTTTATAGTCTATACGGACATGTGTTGTACCGTCGCTTTTTAGCTCGTTAATATGCTGAGCTTCAAAAAGAGCTTCGCTTGTATATTGGGATACATTACATTCAAACGGAGTATCGGAAACAAATTTCAGTCCGTTTTCAAGCTCAAGATAACAAACTCCTATATGGTTTCCGTGCTCCTGGGGCATAATATACGCAAAATACTCGCTCTTTGCATCCGAAGACCACATGCCGTAGGTTGTGTAATTATTAAGGTCACAATAGTTTTCACCCGGACCTTTTCCGAAATATGTAAACTTCGAATTTGTTTCGGACACGGAGAATTCATATCCAAAGCGCGGAAGCCAGCAGCAGCCCTCACGTGTATTTGCTTTAACATTAAAGTCAATCCGCCCGTCACTGCCGATAACTATAACGGTTTCATATTTCAAATACGGTATTCTCGAAACACCGCCCAGAGAGCCTTTTACTACAACTGCGCCGTTTTTAATCTCACAGGAATAAACCTTGTTGAACATGGCATCCATATTCTCTGCATAATTCACTTCGTTGCGAATCCACATTTTCTTATCGTGACGCTCATTGTCAATAGGTGCCCTGAATGTTGTTATGCGCATGGGGGAAGCGAGCTTCTCTTTGCCGTTCTGCTTCAGGGATACAAAAGTACCGTACAGCTTTTCTATTGTATATTCAAAGCCGTCACCAAAAGCCTTGATATACTTTCCGTCATCTTCCAAAGCAGCAACGGTTGAAATATTTCCGATCGATACTCTTGATACATTCAGGTCAACCTGAGATACAGCAACTTCATATCCGGTTTTATCAAACAGCCTTGCCGTCAGATAACAGCCGTATTTACAGGAGGCAGGCAAATCGCAGGGCATATCAAAATATACGCACGCCTTAGGCTCAACATCAAGGGCTGTCTCTTCAGACGCAAGCACGTTGCCGTCACACATAACCTCATATTTAAAGGTATAGTCACGAAGGTTTGTAAAGGACATTCTGTTCCATACCCGGATTTTTCCGTCTTCCACATAAACGCGGATCGGCTGATATGCCGTCTTAATTTCGTATGAGCCGGCTTTAAACGAACGGTCGCACATAACCATACCGTCACAGCAGAAATTGTTCATATGCGTAAGCTCCGTTTCCCAGTCACCGCCGTATTTGGGAACGCCGTCCTGTATTACGGTGTGGTCTGCCCACTCCCAAATACAACCGCCGATAAACTTGGGCTGACTGTCCGCAAGAGCCCAGTAATCTCCGATATCTCCGGGACCATTGCCCATGGCATGAGCATACTCGCAAAGATAAAGCGGTTGTTTTTTCTCCGGATTTTCACAATATTCACGGCACTTATCCACAGACAGATACATACGTGAATAAACATCCGCGACATATCTTTCGTTATAATATTCCGGATGCTTCGAATCGTCAGACTTTCTCGATGCGTCTTCACAATGAATAAGGCGCGTATTGTCACGGGCTCTTGTCCACTCGATCATAGCTTTATGATTTGCACCGTGTCC
Source organism: Clostridia bacterium (assembly GCA_017937065.1). GTDB lineage: Bacteria > Bacillota > Clostridia > Oscillospirales > QAKW01 > RGIG9041. The sequence continues at coordinate 48,149 of JAGBEI010000026.1, forward strand.
GCTCTCATTTCCGGTTGACCACATAAATATGCAGGCATGGTTTTTATCGCGCTCAACCGCACGCTGCATACGCTCAACAAACTCCGCCTTCCATTCAGGGCGCTGACAGGGCCAATCGTTTGACGTCATATCGTAACCGCGGCGTTCCTTCTCACTGCCGTAACGGCAGACAAAGCCGTGAGTTTCAAGATCGGTTTCAAGTGTGACATAAAATCCCATTTCATCGCACAGCTCCAAAAAATGCGGAGTAGGCGGATAATGTGATGTTCTTATAGAATTTATATTGAGCTTTTTCATTTGCTCAAGGTCATGCAAAAGCTCCTCATCAGTCATAACCCATCCGTTTACAGGATGAGTATCATGATGGTTTACACCCTGAATTTTAACAGGAGTGTCATTTATCAGCAGTTCATACTGCTCGGATATTTTTATCGTTCTGAAGCCGATCTTTTGAGTGATGACTTCATCCTTATAGATAAACTTAAGCTCATAAAGATACGGATTTTCAGCATTCCACAGCGTGGGATTGTCAACATGGAAAACGGCGCTGCCGTCTGCTGTTTTTTTATCAAGCAGTTTTCCGTTATCATATAGTTCTATATCTGCGCTGCCGTCAAATTTTATAATAATATCTTCATTATTTTCCGTATGTATATCTATATCCACAATATGACCGTGAGGTCTGGACAGGATATACAAATCCCTGAAAATACCGTTGAAACGGAAAAAGTCCTGATCTTCAAGATAGCTGCCAAGCGTCCATTTGAGTACTTCTACACGTACGGTGTTTGTACCCTTTTTAACAAAATCCGTAATATCAAACTCGGCCTGAAGATGATTGCCCATTGTAAAGCCGACGTATTTTCCGTTTATAAAGAGCTTACCGGAAGAAGCGACGCCCTCAAAAACAAAGTACGTCTTATTATCGGTATTTACAATTTCAAACTCACGTTCATAAACACCGCAAGGATTCTCATCGGGCGCGTACGGCGGGTCAATAGGATACGGATACTCAACATTACAATAGTTAGGATTTTCATATCCGAGCGACTGCCAGCAGGACGGAACCTCTATCTCATCCCACTGAGTGATATTCTGCTCAACGTCTACATCTCTTGTGTAATAATGAAAGCGCCACTTGCCGTTGAGCAAAGTATACGCGCCGTCATTTTCAGGAATATAATAGCTGCGCTGAGGTAATCTGTTTTCGCTGGTTTTTGCTAAATTCTCGTAATATCTCATTAGCTTTCTCCTTTATATAGATTAAACAAATGATAGCACATTATTTAATAATTGACAATATAATTAAATTGCTATTTATATACCATTATTGATTTCCGAGTAAATCCGCAATGAACTGAGCGGCAGTCCTGCCTGATATGCCGCCGTGATGCATCTCCCACACCCGTGCCTTGTCCTGCAATGTTTTCAAATCTATATCGATATTGTTCCTCTGCGCCAGCTTTTCAACTATTTCCATATATTCGTCCCGCCCGGGCTTAGGATAATATACAGTAAGTCCGAAGCGCGCCGCAAGAGACAGCTTTTCCTCCATAGTGTCTGTGCTGTGAATATCATTTTCAACTTTTACATCACTGCGGTCCCGCCATGTTTCGCGGACAAGATGTCTGCGGTTGGATGTGGCATAGATAAGAATATTTTCCGGCTTGCTCTGTGCTCCGCCGTCTATGACGGCTTTAAGATATTTATACTCCGTCTCATTCTCTTCAAAGGATAAGTCATCAAGATAGATAATAAAACGATAGTTTTTTCTCGAAAGATAAGAGATAAGTCCCGGCAACCTTTCAAACTGGTGCTTATATATTTCAATCATACGAAGACCGCTGTCATAAAATTTATCTATTATCGCCTTGATGCTTGTCGACTTTCCCGTACCGCTGTCACCGTAAAGCAATACATTATTTGCCGGTCTTTTATCTATAAATGCTTTTGTATTGGCATACAGCAAGCGTTTTTGGCTTTCATAACCGACAATATCTTCAAGAGCAGCATCGCAGGCATTAAATATCGGTTCCAATGCAATTTTACCGTCTGAATCACTGAAATGAAAGCTTCTGTTAAGTCCGAGATTTCCGTAACCGTAACACTCGTAAAAGGTACAAAGACAATCAAAAAACTCACTGCTGTCTTTACAAATCCGAAGCTTAGGCACAAGCGCATTCAGGTGCTTGGAAATACCGGCATAGCAGGCTCTTTGCAAATTATCGGCGGTTCGATAATTTTTTAGCATTGTAAAACAATCTGTATTAAGTCTGTTTTCTATTTCCGTAAAATCATAATTAAAAAATGCATATAAAATATCTGCATCACGGCGTGCAAAATCGTACAGCGTACAGTCGTTTATCCGTTGACGTTCACACGCACGGCAAAATACATTATCAGATGTTACGGCAAGAAGCGCAATATAGCTTTGCCATGCATCTGATGAAAAGCCGTAATCATAGGCAGTTTCAAGTAGCTCGCCGAAAATCTTATACGCCGTATCGCGGCATTGCGCATTATCCCGACAATTTTCCGACAGTAAAATAAAGCTGTTTAATATTTTACGCCTTGCACCGTCAGTATACAGGATAAGCGAGGATAATTTTGTGTTCATACCGTTTCTCCGATTAGAAAAATTTAATAGATTAATTGTATCACTAAATTCCGATACATACAACAAAAAACTGATTAAAATATTATAATATTGCAAAACTCGGAATAAAATGTTACAATACATTAAAATTTATAAAAAGGAGAGAATTATGGAGCAAAGAGAAAATTTACGTTCACGGCTCGGTTTTATTCTGCTTTCTGCCGGCTGTGCTATCGGTATCGGTAATGTATGGAAATTTCCGTATATAACGGGATTGTACGGAGGCGGCGCCTTCGTGCTCATTTATATTTTCTTTCTCATAATCATGGGAGTACCGATGATGACGGTGGAATTTGCAATCGGCAGAGCAAGCCGAAAAAGCCCTGTCAAATCATATGAAGTGCTTGAAAAACCCGGACAAAAGTGGCATCTTCACGGATATATGGCGCTTGCGGGAAACTATCTGCTGATGATGTTCTACACCACGGTTTCCGGATGGATGCTTCACTATTTTTACCTTACGGCAAAGGGCTCGTTTGAAGGTGCTGACGTAGAAGCGGTAGAAAGCATTTTCAGCGGAATGCTGTCACAGCCATGGACAATGGCTCTGTGGATGATTCTTGTTGTAATCGTCGGATTCGGCATCTGCTCATTCGGTGTTCAGAAAGGTGTTGAAAAGGTTACAAAGGTCATGATGGTAGCACTGCTGGTACTCATTGTAATACTTGCAGTAAACAGTATGACGCTCAAGGGAGGCATGGAAGGACTGAAGTTTTACCTGCTCCCGGATTTTGCAAGAATGAAGGAAATCGGAATAGGCACTACAATCGTTGCGGCAATGAATCAGGCATTTTTTACTCTCAGCCTCGGTATAGGTGCAATGGCGATTTTCGGCAGCTACATAGACAAAAAACGCTCCCTTGCCGGTGAATCGGTAAGAGTGGCAGCGCTTGACACATTTGTGGCACTGTTCTCCGGCCTTATTATTTTTCCTGCATGCTTTTCATTTGGGGTTAATCCCGACAGCGGACCAAATCTTATTTTTGTGACTCTGCCCAATATATTCAACAATATGCCGGGAGGCAGGCTATGGGGAAGCCTTTTCTTCATTTTTATGGCATTTGCCGCGCTGTCAACCGTAATTGCGGTTTTTGAAAATATCGTATCCTGTTCAATCGATCTTACAGGCTGTACCAGAAAAAAGGCATCGGTTATTAACGGCGCAATTATGATTGTTCTTTCGCTTCCCTGTGTGCTGGGCTTTAATCTGCTGTCAGGCTTTGACCCGTTCGGCAAAGGAAGCACTGTGCTGGATCTCGAAGACTTTATTGTCAGCAACATTATTTTGCCGATAGGGTCTTTGATATACCTGCTTTTCTGCGTTTCAAAATACGGCTGGGGATGGGATAACTTTTTAAATGAAGCCAATGCCGGAAAGGGTCTTAAGATCTCCAACAAACTTCGTATTTACATGAAATACGTTTTGCCGATAATAATTGCAATTATTTTTATACTCGGAATCAAAGATAAATTCTTTTAAACAATATAAAAAACGGTGCAGTTAAATACCGCACCGTTTTTTATATTAATCAAAGTATACCGGCTTGCCTGTTTTGCTTGAAGTATAAATTGCCTCAAGAATTTTTGACACTACAAGCGCCTGTTCGGGCAGAACAACCGGCTGCTTGTCATTTATAACCGCATCAATCCATCTTGCCGCCTCTGTCTGAGCGGGACTTGCTTTCTTCCCGTCATAGAAAGCTACACCGCCTGCCGACGTATCAACATCAGTAGTTGTTTTGCGGTCATATATAACTTCATTAACAGTCAGTTTATCATTAATAATCTGCAAACCTGCCTTTGAGCCGCACAGCATACAGCTGCCCTCTTTTATTTCCTCCGAAGTATTCAGCGACCAGCTCGTTTCAACAAGAATTGTCGCACCGTTTTTCATAAGCACAAACGCACACGCCGATTCCTCCAAAGGAGTTGTGCTGACGCCCTTATCACCCCATACATTGCCCATTTCGGGGTGCTCAAGTTTTTTATGCGTTTTACCGACAACCATCTGCGGTTCATAGTTATTCATAAGATAAAGAGTAAGATCCAGGGAATGGGTTGCAATATCAATTACAGGCCCGCCTCCCTGCTCCTGTTCATTAAGAAATACTCCCCAGTTAGGCGTACCGCGTCTGCGCAGAGCATAACACTTGGCATAATAAATCTCGCCAAGCCTTCCGTCATCAATCAGCTGCTTTGCATAAATGCTCTCCGGTTTATGACGGTGCTGATAACCGATAGTAAGCTTTTTGCCGGTTTCTTTTGCAGCCTCAAGCATACGCTGCGCATCTGCGGCTGATTTTGCCATCGGCTTTTCGCACATTACATCCTTACCCGCACGCAAAGCGTCAATACTGATATCCGCATGCTCGCGGTTGGGAGTGAGTACATGAACAACGTCGATATCATCAAGCTTTAACAGTTCTTTATAATCTGTAAAAACTTTCGCGTCCGGCGTACCGTATTTTTCCGCCGCAGCTTTTGCCCGCTCTGAAATCAAATCGCAAAACGCAACCATTTCAACATCAGGCAAAGACGCAAGAGACGGCATATGCTTGCCGTTGGCAATTCCGCCGCAGCCGATGATGCCTATTTTTATCTTTCTTTCCATAGCTTATCTCCTTATCACTTTGAACAATTTTCGGCTTTTTGCCGTACAAGATAATAATACCATTTACAAACGTGAATTGTTATGATATTATTGTACAAAAACATTAATTATTTGTCATAGGAGAAAATACATGCAGCTTGAATATCGTGTCGAATCCGATATCAACAACGGTAAACGCCTTGAATACGACGCTTTTTATCAGCCGTCTAAGCCTAATATGATTACTACTTCGCCGCACATACAGGAATCCGTAGAATTTATATACATAAAGCACGGAGACTTTATTGCATTTATAAATCAAAATGAGTTTGAGCTTCACGAGGGCGATTTACTGTTGATTTTATCAAGGGATATACACAGCCTGCGTGCCAAGGACGGTGAAAAACACGGTTACTACGTCATGAAAATAGATCCCGCCGTACTATACAGCCCCACCGACCAATCCCCATATCAATATATAATTCCGTTTAAGCTGAACAAGGAAAATAAACGCTGTATTTGGAGGAAAAACGAGCTTGTAAGCAGTCAAATATATAATGTGCTGAAAAATATTACGGATTCGGTAGACAAGCAAGAATACGCGCGAGATTTAAGCAAAAAAATCAACTGTATGCATTTACTGCTGTACGTGCTACGGGATTGGAATGCGTGCGGAATGTGCAACGACGAAAACAATTCAGATGTTTCAACGCTGGTATATCGTTCTATCGAATACATTAACGGAAATTATATGCACGATATAACTGCGCTGGACTGTGCTCATGAAATAGGACTTAGTTACAGCTACTTTTCACGTCAGTTTTGTAAGGTTACAGGCAAAAGCTTCAGAGAATATTTAAATACCGTACGCTGCAACAACGCGGAAAAGCTTCTGCTGACAACAGATGACAGCGTATCAAATATAGCTTATGAATGCGGATACAACGATCTTTGCTATTTTATAAGCGTATTCAGACAGTCGCGCGGAATTTCACCTAACAAATACAGAAAAAACTATTATCCTTAAAAATAAAAAGCCGTTTAGATAAACTAAACGGCTTTTAAATATAATACTAAACTTATTCTGCCTCGGAAGCAGATTCATACGCGACATCGGCGCTTTCTGCCGCTGCATTTGCTTCTTCTATAACTGCACGCATAGAAAGACCTATCTTTCGCGTCTCGGTATTTATATCAACTATTTTTACCTCAACCTCATCACCGACCGAAACAACATCCGACGGTTTATTTACTCTTTTATCGGAAAGCTGAGATATATGAATAAGCCCGTCTACTCCGTCAGTGATGTTTGCAAAAGCACCGAAGGGCATAATGCTTACAATCTTAACCTTTATTTTATCGCCTACACTGTTATTTGCAGTGAAAAGTACAAAGGGATCTGCATCGGGGTCTTTATATCCCAAAGAAATCTTTTTATTTTCGGCATCTATGGCTTTAACATAAACTGAAATTTTATCTCCGACATTTACAACATCGCCGGGATGACCGATTTTCTTCCAGGAAAGCTCGGTTATATGCAAAAGACCGTCAACTCCGCCGAGATCTACAAAAGCACCGAAGGTCGTAAGAGACTTAACGGTACCCTCATATCTCTTGCCAACCTCAACAGTCTCCCAAAATGCCTTTCTCGCCGCTTTTCTCTTTTCGCTCTCAATAGCCTTCATCGAACCGATAATCTTTTTACGGCCGCGGTTCTGAGAAAACTCAATAATATTAAACTGAACAGTCTCGCCTTTAAGCGTATTGAGATCAAATGAAACAGGTCTGCCGGAGAGCGATTTCGGAATAAACACACGTACATTGTTGACGATAACAACAAGACCGCCTTCCGAAACTTCCTTAACCTCTGCTTCAAGTACAGCTTTTTCTTCATATGCCTTTTCGATTGTCTCATATCCCTTCATGGAATCGACACGCTTTTTGGACAGTGCAATAGTGCCTTCAATATCGTTTACACGCAGAGCAACGCAATCAATTTCATCGCCTATATTAACCGCCGTCGTCAGATCAATGGACGGGTCGGCGGAAAAGTTATCTTTAGTAATAAATCCGGACTGCTTGGTTCCGAGGTCAACCTTGACTTCAGCAGGATTAACACCGACAACGATGCCCTTTACTCTGTCTCCTGTCGTAATAACTTTTTTTAAGGAATTCTCAAGCATTTCCTCGAAGGTCATATCCTCATTAACCGTTGTGTTGTTTGTCAGTTCAGACATAAATTGTTTTACCTCCTCAATAATGCGGTGAGGTGTGGAAGCACCTGCCGCAATACCAATATTTTTTGAATTATATATAAGTTTTATTGGTATTTCTTTAACGTTTTCCACAAAAAAAGTATTTTCGCAGAAACGCTTTGCGACATCATACAGCTTGTTTGTATTTGAGCTGTTTTTTCCTCCGACAACAAGCATTGCATCAGATATCTTGGCAAGCTCAACTGTCTGTTTTTGGCGCAGTTCTGTCGCATTACATATTGTATCATAAATTTTTGTATTTTTAAATCTTTTTTTTATAATTTTATTGCATTTATCAAATTCCTGCAAATTAAAGGTTGTTTGCCAAACAAATGTGGTAGATTTAGCTAATAATTCCGGCTCATTTTCAGCCAAACTTTCAAGCTCTGCACTATCGGAAAACACTCTGCTGCACGCTGCGCGGCTTTTTATACCGGCAACCTCCGGATGCATTCCGTTTCCTCCGATAAGAATAACGTCACCCTTGTCACTGCGCTCTTTGACGATTTCATGAATTTTTGAAACAAACGGGCAGGTTGCATCAATAACGCATACACCCGTATTTTCAAGCAGCTCGGTCTCTGAAACGGTTGCGCCGTGCGCGCGCACAACAAGCCTGTCTCCGTGCGCAAGACTGCTCACATCGTTAATAATCCGTACGCCGGCATCTGTAACGTCTTTTATTATATCGGGATTATGTATAATTTCACCGAGTGTATATAAATTTTCACTGCCCTTTTCTATTTCGGCGTTTAAAAGATCTATTGCCCGTGATACTCCGAAGCAGAAGCCTGCATTTTCAATTACCCTGATAGTCATTACTCACCTAATTTATAGATTCTGTTCATTAATTCCTCGGCAGCTTCCTTATATTCACTGCCGCGCCCGCCGGTAACTCCCAGCTCCTGGGTTGAAACCACTTTACCGATATAAACATCGGTTTTGACAAACATTCTGAACTTGCCGCGGCGCGGGCTTATTTTAGCATAAAATACAGGCACCTTTGCCTTATGCGCTATCATAATGACTCCCGGCATCGGATTTGACACCTTACCGTTCAAAATCCTTGTGCCCTCAGGAAAAATACCGAGAACATCTCCTCCGGCAGCAACACCTATACAGCGCTTAACGGCGGCAATATCAGGCTTGTCTGTATTTATTCCAAATGAACCGAGCCATTTAAAAAGCGGTTTCAATATGAAATTTTGCGCATACTTTTCCTTGGCAACAAAATGAATCTGCCGTTTAAATGTCAATGCAAGGAAAATTACATCAAGAAACGAAATATGATTTGCACAAAGAACAACGCCGGTATTTTCAGGCAGCAAGTCTCTGTCTCCGTGGACTTTTATCGGGAAGAACAAAGCTCCGACAGGTCTCACAATCGCTCTTGCAACTGTATAAAAACTCATTTCAGCTTCTCCTTAATAATATCCGTAAGCTCCTTAAGTGACTGTTTAAATGTATTTCCGGTAGTGTCCACAACAACAGCACCGTCAGCAACCTTTAGCGGAGCCGTCTTTCTGTTCATATCCCGAAAATCACGCTCAATAACATCGTGAAGTACGGTTTCGTATTTCACATCCTGACCTTTAGCCGCAAGCTCATCAAAACGGCGTTTTGCACGCTCCTCAGCTGACGCCGTAAGATAAATCTTAAGCTCTGCATCGGGAAGCACAACAGAGCCTATATCCCTACCGTCCATTATAACATCGTATTTTTCGGCAAGCTCTCTCTGTGTTCTAAGCAAAAACTCTCGCACACATGCAAAAGCACTTACCTTTGAAGTATAGTCGCTCACTTCATGAATTCGTATATCCTCCGAAACATCGCTGCCGTTCAAAAATACATGCTGACATCCGTCAACAAACTTAATATTTATATTAATATCAGAAAGAGCCGAAGCCACAGCCGACTCGTCTTCTGCGGATATTTTATTTCTGTATACATATAAACCTATCGTTCGATACAGCGCACCGGTATCAATATACATAAAACCGATTTCCTCAGCCGCTGCGCGCGAAAGTGAACTTTTACCCGCACCGCTCGGTCCGTCTATTGCAATGTTATACCCCATTATTTACCTCCTACGACACAGGACTTGCCTGCAAGATATCCGCTTGAAAAAGCAATCTGTAAATTATATCCGCCGGTATTTGCACTGACGTCTACAACCTCGCCCGCAAAGTATAATCCCTTTACATGTAAAGATTCCATTGTCTTGGGATTTATATCGGCAGTATCTATTCCGCCAGCCGTTATAATTGCCTCGTCAAAGCCGGATTTTCTGCTCATATCAAGCTCAAATGACTTTATGGTGTCAACAAGCGCACGTCGCTGACTCTTCAATATATTATTTACCTTTTGCCTCATATCTATTCCTGATTTTTCCACTATGACAGGTATTATTTTTCTCGGCAGTAAATCAACTAAAGAATTAATAAAATCCTTATTGCTGTATTTTTTAAAATCACGAAGAATACGCGCGTCTAACTCGCTCTCCGAAAGCGCCGGCTTTAAATCAATACATATTTTATATTTATGCTTTGAAAAGTCAAGTACAGATGAGGCTGTCAGCACTACGGGACCGGACACGCCGCTGTGAGTAAAAAGCATTTCTCCGAATTGAGAAAAAACGGTTTTACGGCTCTCATTTATAAAGCTGACACACACATTTTTAAGCGAAAGCCCTGCAAGTCCGGCACATATCTCCTGCGACCCTATCAGAGAAACAAGCGCCGGTTCGGGTTTAACAAGTCTGTGCGACAGCTCACGCGCAAACCTGAAGCCGTCTCCGGTGCTGCCCGTAGCCGGATACGAAAGTCCTCCCGTAGCTATTATCACGGCATCTGCATTATAGCATTTACCGTCTGTCAGAACACAAAGCGGGTCTGTTTTTACCGATACAACCTGCTCGTTTACAATAGTAACACCGGCAGATTTAATGTATTTTTCAAGCGCATTACGTATATCAGCCGCTCGATCGCTTTTGGGAAAGACGCGATTTCCGCGCTCAGTTTTCAGTTCAACACCGAGCTTTTCAAAAAAAGCATAGGTATCATAGCAACCAAACGCATTCAACGCCCCGTACATAAACCGCGGGTTTGAGCTTGTAATATTTTCAATAACATTATTTACATCGCAAAAATTTGTAACATTACAGCGCCCTTTACCGGTTATAAGCAATTTTTTACCCAGTATTTTGTTTTTTTCAAAAAGGCAAACCGTACCTCCCAAGCGTGCAGCGGTACCGGCTGCCATCATACCCGCAGGCCCGCCTCCGACAACAATAATCCGTCTATTCATTTTTAAACTGATAGACCTCGTACTCTCTCCATATTTGCTCAAGCTCCCTGAGTGTACCGGGGATATCATCCTTATTCTTAACGGCAAGTGCGATTATAAGTGAATTTATAAGACTGAGCGGCGCCACGAGCGAGTCTACAAACGAAATAACATCACTTCTTGCTATGAGCGTTATGTCCGCTCCCTCGCTCAACGGAGAAATCGCCATATCCGTAATGGCAATCGTAGTTGCATGCTTATCCTTTGCAAAGCGCGCCGCCTTTATTGTAACAGTAGAATATCGCGGAAATCCGATAGCAATAAAAACATCATTTTCCGAAATTTTAAATATTTGATCGAAAATCCCGCTTGAAGAATTACTGTTGACATTGCGCACATTTTTAAACATGTAATTAAGATAAAAACACATAAACTGGCTGAGTGCAAACGAACTGCGCGTGCCCAGAACATATATATTCTCGGCGTTGGATATTGCTTCAACCGCCCTGTTAAATTCGGTACGGTCAATACTGTCAAGAGTAGCTCTGATTTTAGTTATATCAAGATTCATGACACTGCGCAGAATATCATTGTCTTTTATAAGATTATTTGTAATATCTACACGCTGAAGCGTTGTCAGCTTATTTCTCACAATATCCTGAAGCGCCTTTTGAAGCTGCGGATACCCGCTGAAGCCGAGATGCATGGCAAACCTCACTACGGTAGCTTCACTTACGCCGACATTTTCCCCGAGAACAGATGCGGTCATAAATGTTGCTTTGTCATAGTGTTCAAGAATAAATTCGGCAATTTTCTTTTGCCCTTTACTCATTTTATTAAATTCTTTTTTTATCTTTGCAAGCAGATTTGCAGATTTCAAATCATTTGTCATTATAAATCACCAAACACCCCAACGAAAATATATGCACTCTCTTTTTCACGGATAATATTTTAATATTTTTAGTGTTAAAATGCAAGCATTTTAAAGATAACACTTGATTTTTTTATTTTTTATGTTAAAATAGTAAATGTCTTTTGCTACTGTGGCTCAGTCGGTAGAGCAGCTGATTCGTAATCAGCAGGTCGCCGGTTCAAATCCGGCCAGTAGCTCCACGTCGGGGCAAAGTTTCTTTGCCCCGATTTTATTTTTTTGAGGTAATGCACAATGAATAATGAAATTAATTACACGAAAATAAACGCCGAAACTATTGACTCGTGGGTAAAAGACGGCTGGGAATGGGGCAAGCCTATTTCTCACAGGGATTTTACAGAAGCCAAAAACGGAAAATGGTCCATGGTTCTAACACCTACAAAACCTGTACCGAAAGAATGGTTTCCGAGTCTCAAAGACAAAAAGGTACTGGGATTAGCAGCGGGCGGCGGGCAGCAGATGCCGATTTTCGCGGCACTCGGTGCAGACTGCACTGTTCTTGATTATTCTGAAGCGCAGCTTGAAAGCGAACGAAAAGTAGCAAAACGAGAAGGATACCAAATTAATATAGTCTGCGCAGATATGACGCAGAAGCTGCCTTTTGAAAGCAGTTACTTTGACCTTATATTCCATCCCGTTTCAAACTGTTATATAGAAAATGTTATGCATGTCTGGCAGGAGTGCTACCGTGTTTTAAAGTCCGGCGGACTGCTGATGTCAGGGCTTGATAACGGAATTAACTACATATTTGACGAGAATGAAACCCGTCTGTGCCGTTCCCTGCCCTTTAATCCCTTAAAAAACAAAGAGCTTTTAGATGAAATGCTTAAGCAAAACGAAGGCGTACAATTCTCCCATACGCTGGACGAGCAAATACGCGGACAGATTAAAGCGGGATTTAAGCTCACTGATCTTTACGAAGATACAAACGGAAGCGGTAAACTGCATGAATTCGGCATACCGACTTTTTGGGCTACGCTTGCCCAAAAAATATAAGTATAAAAACTCCGAAATGAGGTGTAAGCGGTGAAAGCATACGAGCAAACCAATCCTATTATTTCATCGGTTCATTTTTTATTTTTGATGCTTACAGTCATGTTTACATCCAATCCGATAATCAGCCTTACCGCACTCACGGGAGCAATTCTTTTTAATATCGTTGCCGGACAGGCTCGTGTATTAAAATCAGATTACAAGTTTTTTTTACTTATTTTTATATTGGTTACTTTGTCAAATCCGCTGTTCTCACCTGTCGGAAATACCGTTTTGATAAAAGTATTTGCAATAACAGTAACGCTTGAATCACTTGCATACGGCGCATCAACGGCGCTTATGCTGATTTCCGTAATGCTTTGGTGCCGAATTCTCTGTTTGACACTTGCAGGAGACAGAATTATATATCTGTTTAAAGGACATATGCCAAAGCTCGCACTTATAATTTCCATGTCACTGCACTATATTCCGATGATGAAAAGAGAATGGAAACATATCTCCGACACTCAAAAAACACTCGGAAACTACTGTTTATCAAACACAAAAGGAAAAATACGTTTATATCTCAGCTGTTTTTCCACGCTTATATCATGCTCACTTGAAAATGCTGCTCAAACCGTTAAAAGCATGGAAGCCCGCGGATACGGCAGCGCTGCCCGCACAAGCTGTTCTGAATATCCTTTCAGATTTTCCGATACTCTTCTGCTTATCGTTTATGTAATACTTTTTTCATCGGTTACGGCAGCAGCTTGTATGGGGTGTATCGGATTTGTATTTTACCCTGAGCTGGAAGGTGTCAAAACAGCAGGCAGCCCGACATATACCGCAATAGCTTATCTATGCTTCGGACTGATGTCACTTTTACCGTTTTTAACAGAATTAAAGGAGCTTGTGCAATGGAATTTCTGCAGGTCAAAAATCTGAGCTTTGAGTATCCCAAAAGACCGAAAAAAGCTCTGAATAATATAAGTTTTTCGGTTAAAAAGGGTGAATTTGTTTTGCTGTACGGTGCTTCAGGCTGCGGAAAGACAACGCTTTTACAAACCCTGATGCCCCAAATTGCACCCGGCGGGCATCTGAGCGGAAGCATAACCTTTAACGGTAAAGACATTTCAAGCTCCGATGTCGGAGATATCGGTTTTGTAAGTCAGCAGCCCGACGGGCAGATTGTAACCGACAGAGTTTGGAGCGAGCTTGCATTCGGTCCCGAAAATCTCGGAATAAAACCTAATATAACAAAAAGGCGAATAGCCGAAATATCAAATTACTTCGGAATGCAGGACTGGTTTTACAAATGTACATACGAACTGTCGGGAGGTCAAAAGCAAATGCTGAATCTCGCCTCTGTAATGGTAACACAGCCAAAACTTTTACTTCTCGACGAACCGACAGGACAGTTAGACCCCGTGGCAGCGTCTGAATTTATATCAACTTTGCGTAAAATCAACAGCCAATTCGGAGTTACCGTAGTATTATCCGAACACCGTATCGAAGATATTTTCCCTTATGCAGATAAAATACTGGTTATGGAAAACGGTGAACTGCTATTTGACGGTACACCGGAAAACGCATGTATCAAACTCAAAAATTACAATATATTTACAGGCTTTCCCGCATCCGCGAAAATCTGGAAAGAACTTGATGTACGGCAGCCTTGTCCCGTTTCTGTAAAAGACGGCAAAAACTTTTTAGAAAATATTTGTATTGAAAAAGACACTATAAATACCGACAATCCAAATATGTATTTGCAGTCTGATGACACCGAGAACACATCGGCTGTCCAAATAAAAAACATATGGTTCCGGTACGGTAAAGAGGACAAAGATATTCTCAAAAATACCTCGCTTAACGTAAAGCACGGTGAAATATTTACGCTTTTCGGAGGAAACGCCTGCGGTAAATCAACGCTTTTAAACATAATTTCAGGACTGAGCCGCCCATACAAAGGGAAAATTAAAATACTCGGTAAAAATATTTTATCATATAAAAACAATTCACTGTATCAAGGCTGTATATCACTGCTGCCTCAAAACCCGAAAGCCGTATTTACTGCAGATACCGTAAAATCCGAGCTTTGCGGACATTCAGAGTTATCGGAAGAAATAGCAAAGCAGCTTGAAATAGAAGATTTATTGGACAGACATCCGTTTGACCTGAGCGGCGGAGAGCTGCAAAAATGCGCACTTGCAAGACTTATCCTCAGCAACCCTCAGATACTCCTTCTCGACGAGCCGACAAAAGGAATGGATGAATTTTATAAAAATAAGCTGGGAGAATATCTGAGGAACTTGAAATCCAAAGGTAAAACAATTATAATTGTCAGCCATGACATTGAATTTGCAGCAAAATATTCAGACCGATGTGCTATGCTGTTTAACGGTGAAATTTCAGAGCCGGAAGACCCGCACACATTCTTTTCCGAAAATTATTTTTACACTACCGCGGCAAGCCGTATTTCACGGGAAATATTCAAAAATACAATTCTATGTGAGGAGGTCGCTGAGCTTTGCAAAGAAATCCTCGGCAGACAAATATAAACGGTAATTCAATAAAAAAAATCATTTCATATTTGCTTCTTTTACTCTGCGTACCGACTCTGATAATCATCGGAAACAGTGTATTTGCAAATAAAAAATACTCTTTTATCAGCATCGGCATCGCCGTTATTGCCTGCGCCGCGTTTTTTCTGTCATTTGAATACGGCAGGCACAGCAGCATAAAGCTGGTGCTTACCGCAGCAATGACAGCACTTTCAGTATCGGGAAGGTTTCTATTTGCCATGCTTCCGGGATTTAAGCCTGTAACGGCAATAATAATAATTACAGCATTATATTTCGGCGCTCAGGCAGGGTTTATGACAGGAGCACTCACCGCCCTAATTTCCAACATTTATTTCGGTCAGGGACCGTGGACGCCTTTTCAAATGCTGGCATGGGGCATTGTCGGTCTGCTCGGAGGAATATTATCCGGATATCTTAAAAAGAATAAGTGGCTTCTTTTAATTTACTCGGCACTTGCCGGCATTCTTTTCTCAATGATTATGGATATATGGACTGTTCTGTGGATGGATAACAGCTTTAACTTTACGCGTTATGCGGCGGCATTACTCGGATCAGCCAAATCAACACTTACATATGCCGTTTCAAATGTTATATTTATATCTGTTTTGCTGCTCCCAACAGGCAGAGCATTAGAACGAATAAAAGAAAAATACGACATTTAAAACAATAAAATTGCCGCAGTGCGGCAATTTTTTATTGACAGCCTTGGTCTAATATGTTAGAATTGATTTGAACTAATACATTAGACCAAGGTGAAAGAGATGTCTATGCCGAAAATTTTTGAAAGCGAATACAGATTCTGTCTTATTTTATGGGAAAATGAACCGATAAACAGCACAAAGCTTGCCGCCTTATGCAAGGATAAGCTCGGCTGGTCCAAAACAACAACATATACAGTTATCAAACGTCTCTCACAGCGCGGAGTTGTTAAAAACGAAAATGCAACTGTAACTTCACTTATCAGCAAGGAAAAAGCACAGGTTTCAGAGCTTGATGAGCTTTTAGAGAAGAAGTTTGAAGGGTCGCTGCCCGCATTTATTTCTGCGTTTGCCAAAAGACAAAAGCTGTCAGATAAAGAACTGTATGAAATTCAGAAAATTATTGAACATGGGGGTAAATAGCTGTGGATACCGTTTTTTTAAAAGTGTTCAATTTAAGTATTGCCGCCGGATGGCTTGCGATAGCTGTTATTGTTCTGCGCCTTTTTTTAAAAAGGGCTCCGAAAACAGTTATGTGCTTTATGTGGGCGATTGTTGCCGCACGCCTGCTGCTGCCATTTTCCGCTGAAAGTGCACTGAGTCTTATTCCGAGCTTTGATACAGTACCCGACAGTATTTTATACGCAGCCTCGCCTTCTATCAACAGCGGAATAGAGATTATCGACAATACAATAAATCCGTCGCTTTCACAAAGCCTTGCACCTAATCCAGCCGCAAGCATAAATCCTGCACAGGTATTGGTTTTTATCACTTCTGTTATTTGGCTTGTCGGAATTGCCGTCATGATGATATACATGCTAATCAGCTGTATTATACTGCGCCGAAAGCTGAGAACTGCGACTCATTTATATGATAACATATATGAAAGCGAGTATGCCTTGACGCCGTTTGTTTTCGGACTGTTCAGACCGCGCATATATCTTCCGTACAATCTGAATGAAAACGATAAAACCTGTGTTTTACTGCATGAAAACGCGCACATTCTGCGGCATGACCACATCTTGAAGCCATTTGCATTTATACTGCTTGCCGTGTATTGGTTTAATCCGATACTATGGCTATCGTACATTATGTTTTGCCGTGACATTGAGTTTGCCTGCGACGAAAAGGTAATAAAAACAATGAACAACACAGAAAGAAAAGATTATTCGTCGGCATTGCTTGGATGCAGCATAAACAAAATGAAAGTAAGTGCATGTCCGCTGGCATTCGGTGAGGGCGGCATAAAGCATAGAATAAAAAATGTTATTAATTACAAAAAGCCGGCGCTGTGGATAATACTTATTTCCGCTGCTGTGTGTGCAGTGTTAGCATTATGCTTTTTAACAAGTCCTGAAACCGACGCCTCAAAAACAGACGGAATGAAGGTATTACAGGTTGACACGGGACACGATGATGTGAAATTTTCACTTAAAGAAGCCTCATATGACGGCATTAATGCTGCTTTAAAGGCAAAGTGGAAAAACAGCTCAAAGCGCAGCATAGAATTCGGTGAAAATTATGAAATTTTTAAAATCAGCGAACAAGGCTTAGAAAAATGCCAAATGAATGATAACATGGCATGGAACGATATCCTAATCTCACTCCTGCCCGGCGGACATGGAGAATATACCTACAACATTACCGATTATTATATATTGTCATCACCCGGGAAATATCGTTTTGAAATAAATTATAATTTTGATGATGATAAAAACACTAAATATTCGGTTACTGTGGATTTTGAAATATACTATATATCATTTTCTGATAAAGATATTCAAAAGACATACGTTTACAAAGAATCATCGGATATTATGCCTCCTACTCTAACTCTGTACGAAAATAACAGGTTCAGTTTTTTCTATTCAAGCCTCAGCAGCTACTATCCAATCGGCAGCTATACAAAGGAAAACGGTAAGCTAATCTGTAAAACCGACGACAATAATTACACATATGCCTTTACAATAGATAATGATAGATTAATTTTCATCGAAAGCGAGTCCGCAGAAATTCCAAAATGGAATTATTCATCCGGAGACAAAAACTCACCCCAGTCCTGCGTACCCGACGGCGCTGTATTTTATTAATTAAAACAGCTGCGGCATTTAAGCCGCAGCTGTTTTAATTAAATGTCTTTTAGCCGCCCAGATATGCCTTTTTAATTTCATCGCTTTGAGCAAGCTCTGCGCCGGTCCCGGACAGCTTTATCCTGCCCGATTCAAGCACGTATGCCCTGTCGGCAATACGCAGCGCCATTTCGGCGTTCTGCTCAACAAGCAGAATGGTCGTGCCGGACTCATGGAGATCCCTTATTATATCAAAAATCTGCTCAACCAAAATAGGCGCAAGACCCATTGACGGCTCATCCATCATGATAAGTTTAGGTCTGCTCATAAGTGCACGCCCCATTGCAAGCATCTGCTGCTCACCGCCCGACAGAGTACCTGCAATCTGGTTTTTTCTGTGCTTTAGACGCGGAAAGCGATTAAACACATTCTGAATGCCCTCTTTAACGTACTTACCGCTCGTATAAGCACCCAGCTCAAGATTTTCCAAAACAGTCATCTGCAAAAAAACATGACGACCCTCCGGAACATGAGCCATGCCTTTTGAAACCAGCTTATACGCCTCAGTATGCGATATATTCTCATCCATGAAATTAATACTTCCGGTTTTTGAGCGAAGCAACCCGGAAATAGTTTTAAGTGTAGTGGACTTACCCGCGCCGTTAGCTCCGATAAGTGCGACTATTTCTCCCGGATGAACCTCAAGCGAAACATCTTTAAGCGCATGGATTTTACCGTAATATACATTGATATTATCCACCTTAAGCATTATTGTCCGCCTCCTTTTTCTTGCCCAAATACGCCTCGATAACCTTAGCGTCGGACTTTATTTCATCAGGAGAACCCTTTGCAATAACCTTACCGTGGTCGAGCACACAAATACCCTCGCAGATATTCATAACAAGATTCATATCGTGCTCTATAAGCATTACAGCTATATTGAAATTATCCCGTATTCTTCTGATATTTTCCATAAGCTCTGCCGTCTCGGACGGATTCATTCCCGCAGCCGGCTCGTCAAGAAGAATTATTTTCGGATGAGTAGCAAGAGCTCTGGCAATTTCAAGTCTGCGCTGAGCACCGTAAGGCAGCGCGCCTGCCTCAGCGCCCGCTACGTCTTCCATATTGAAAAATTCCAACAGCTCCATTGCTTCATCACGGGACGCCTTTTCACTCCTTCTGTATCCAAAGCCATGGGTAAAAGCAGAAAGCAAGTTCTGATTTATTGAATTGTGCATGCCAATCTTAACATTATCCATAACGGACATATTTGCAAACAAGCGAATGTTCTGAAATGTCCGCGCAATACCCATTTTGTTTATCTGCGCAGTTGTTTTACGTGATGTTGACACGCCGTCAAGTATTATATCGCCTCTTGTCGGCTGATAAACATTTGTCAAAAGATTAAAAACCGTAGTTTTGCCGGCTCCGTTAGGACCGATTAAACCTGCTATCTCGCTTCTGCCGACTGTTATGGAAAAATCGTCCACAGCAGTAAGACCGCCGAAATCAATACCCAAATGATGTGTTTCAAGAACCGGTCTTTTATCTACATCCCGCTCCGGCACAATCGAGTTGGACGGATAAGGCACCATTCTATCCATTATGCGCGTCCTCCTTCCCTTTCGGCTGATTTTTCGTGCGTGACATTGCTTTTCTAAGCCATGACATTATGGCAGCAGAGGCATTTGCACGGATAAGCTTAATTCTGTCGTTGTTTGTAACAAGCATCACAAGAATGAGGATTATCGCATAAATAAGCATTCGGTAATCGGAAAATTCACGCAAAAGTTCAGGCAGCATATATAATATAACCGTAGAAATAATCGTACCCACAATATTTCCCATACCGCCCAAAACAACGAATACAAGAATAAGAATTGACGTATTAAAATCAAACTTTTTTGCCGCGATTGTGGAATAATTCATCGCATACAGAGCACCCGCCATTCCTGCAAGCACAGCTGATGTGATAAACGCTGTCAGCTTATATTTTGTTATACTTATTCCAACCGATTCAGCGGCAATCCTATTGTCTCTTATTGCCATAACGGCACGGCCTGCCTTACTGTTCACAAGATTTAAGATAACAAAAAGCGTAAACAGAATAAGTATAATTCCGGCGGTAAAGCTTGCAATTTGTTCAATCCCGACAGCACCCTGCGGACCGTTCAAAATAACTCTGCCGTTTTCCATGCCCAGAGATTTTATATCAGTCATGCTGAAATGCAATCCCTTGTTATCTACTCCGACATACAGGCAGTTGATAATATTTTTAATTATTTCACCGAACGCAAGCGTAACAATAGCAAGATAGTCCCCGCGCAGACGCAAAACAGGGATACCGATAAGCAAGCCGACGATTCCCGCAAAAATACCGCCGATTATTATGGCAATAACAAGTCTCAGAGGGTCAGGAGAAACCTTATCCTGAAGACTTGACGCCGCAATTACACCGGTAAAGGCACCCACACTTACAAACCCTGCATGACCGAGGCTGAGCTCGCCCAAAAATCCAACGGTAAGATTTAAGGAAAGCGCCATAACAATGTATGTGCATATAGGCACAAGCTGACCGCTTATAGAATGATTTATAATCCCCAAATTCTGAAGCGGAAATAAAATTGCAAACGCAAGCAATATTATCGAATAAGAAGTAATCCCGGTACGGGCGGATTTACTTAATGATCTGAACTTTATCATATTACACTCCTCCCTATACCTTTTCGGTTACCTTCTTGCCGAGAATACCGGTGGGCTTAACAAGAAGAACGATAATAAGCACCGCAAAGACAATTGCGTCCGAAAGCGATGTTGATATATATGATTTACTGAATATTTCGATTATACCGAGCAGAATGCCTCCGAGCATTGTGCCGGGGATAGATCCTATGCCGCCGAAAACTGCCGCAGTAAATGCCTTTATGCCCGGCATAGAGCCTGTTGTGGGAACAAGCGTTGGGTATGCAGAACACAGTAAAACACCTGCAACGGCAGCAAGAGCACTCCCTATTGCAAAGGTTGTGGAAATAGTAGTATTAACATTTACTCCCATAAGCTCTGCAGCATCCTTATCTTCCGATACCGCTCTCATCGCCTTACCCATCTTTGTTTTCTGTGTAAAAAGCGTAAGCCCTATCATAATAAGCACGCACGCCGCTACCGTGACAATAGATTCAGCCGTTATGGTAAGTTTACCGCCAAATAAAGACAACGGTTTAATATTTACAACAGACGTAAATATTTTAGGCGTACTGCCCCATATTAGAAGCGCGGCGTTTTGCAACAGATAGCTAACACCGATAGCCGTAATGAGAACGGCAAGAGAGCCTGCCCTGCGTAAAGGCTTGTACGCAAACGCTTCAATAACGACGCCTAAAATCGTACACACAACAATAGAAAACAAAATTGAAAGCAGCGGGTGCCAATTAAGGTAAATCATTGTGCAGTACGATGCATATGCTCCAACCATAATAACATCACCATGAGCAAAATTCAGCATCTTGGCGATGCCGTATACCATAGTATAACCGAGTGCAATTATGGCGTAAACGCTGCCGAGACTTATTCCGTTTATTAAATTTGAAACAAAAGTCATTTGTTTACACCCCAATAAATTTTAGTATAAAAACACAGTAAAGAAGCGACCGTTTAACAGCCGCTTCTTTGCTGTAAATCACAAAATTGTACGCCGAAATTTCATTATGATATTACATACCGACATATTCGCCGTTTTTGATTACCATACCTTTGGGCGCTTTGGAAACCTCGCCGCTGTCAGACCAGGTCATATTCTCGCCTGTAAGACCGCTGAAGGTAAAATCTGAGCTTGTAAACTCAGCGATAAGCTTTTGGCTGATTTCCTCAGCAGTCATATCTGAGGTCACACCCTGATTGATACAGGCTTCATAAATCGCATAAATGCAGTCGTACATATCAGCAGCAAACTGATTGGGAATGCCGCCGTATTTTTCCTGGTACTTTGTTACAAAGTTTTTGGTAAGATCATCGGTTGCATCAGCTGTAAAGGGAGTAAGAAGCATTACGCCTTCTGCAAGCGATGTGTCAAAATTCTCAAGGCTGAGAATGCCGTCCATACCGTCAACGCCGAAAAACTTGGGTGCATATGATATCTCTTTGGCCTGTTTAAGAATAAGGGAGGCAGGAGTGTAATATATAGGCAGGAACAGAAGGTCTGCACCCTTGCTCTTTGCGTCATTAAGCTGAGGCTTAAAGTCATTATCCGAATCGTCCGTAAACGTATTTACCGAGACAATGTCAAGACCGAGCTTTTCAGCCTCTGCTGAAAATTTCTGATAAATACCGGTAGAATAAGCATCGGAGTTATTATAAATAACAGCTATCTTAGTACCGAGATTCTGCTCCTTAATATACTGAGCGGAAGCTGTTCCCTGGTTAGGATCGGTAAAACACATCTGATATATCGTATCCTTGCGCTGGATTGTTACATTCCCGTCAGCATCAGGCTGACCGCCGATAACATCTGTTGAAGATGCTGAAGGCGTAAGCGTAAATATTTTATCATTATTTGCTTCTGACGATACGGCAATACAGGGCTGAGTTGTTACAGTACCGCACAGTATCTGCATACCCCAGTCTTTAAGATTATTGTAAGCATTAGTTGATTTTTCCGGGTCGTTTTCATCGTCCTCAAACTTGAGTTCGAATTTAACAGAGCTGTCTTTAGCGTTGATTTCTTCAACTGCAATTTCAGCCGCATTTTTTACTGCCTGACCGTAAAGCGCCGCCTTACCGGTGGTAGGTCCGATACCGCCGATTTTTATTGTAGACGTACCGGTGCTGCCGTCACTGCCCGTTTGGGTGTCGCCGCTTTTACAGCCGGAAAAGCATGCAAGCGCCATAACCAAAGCAAGCATGACACAAATAATTCTCGTGAATTTCTTCATCTTTCTTCCTCTTTTCTGTAATTAACATTATAAAAGGCCTTGCCAGACGGCAAAGCCACTTTACCATAACTTTACCAAAAACCTTATACAAACTTATACCTTGCTGATTGTAGGTCAATCACGCCTGCAATCACAATTATAAAATAAGCCAAGGCAAAAGATGCCTTGGCAATTATCCCGCTATCCGAAAAAGAACACGCAAATTCAGCCGGTGCTGAATTTGAACCGGCACAATACATATTCTTTTCGCATAACTGGTATTTCATAATAATTACCTCAAAAGTTGACGCTCATACCGTAATAAAATAAGACTCTTAGTAACTATTTTTTTATAGTCTAAAGCAATATTCATCTTTTGTCAAGTATTTATTAAAAATTTATTCAAATATTACGCTGCAGTATATACTGCAGCGTAATATGATTTATAAAAATCTATTTAAGTTTTTCCGAAAAGAACTCTAAGTATTTATTAATACGGTCATTACACTCAAATTTATTATCGCCGACAGTCAAAACATAAAGCTTTACCTTAGGTTCCGTTCCCGAAGGGCGAACCACAACACTGCATCCGTTGTCAAGCTCATAATAAAGCACATCCGAAACGGGAAGCGTTGTCTGAGTAATTTCTCCTGTACAAAAATTTCTGATTTGTCTCAGCTTATAATCACGCAGACAAATAATATCCGTACCGGCAACGTCAGAATCATTGCTGTCACGCAGTGATTTCATAATCCTGCCCACCTGCTCCATCGGCTGAGCACCGCTTATTGAAAAGCTGACTGTTTTTTCGGCAAACCAACCGTATTTTTTATAAAGCTCATCCATCGCCTGCTTCAGATTCATATGTTTATTTTTATAAAACATCGCCATCTGTGTAATTAGCATAGCCGCAACTACCGAATCCTTATCCCTGGCATATGTACCTTTGAGATAGCCGAAGCTTTCCTCAAATCCGAGCAGAAATGTATAATCACCCGTCTTTTCAAATTCGGCAATCATCTCACCGATGTATTTAAAGCCCGTCAGCACTTCAAAGTATTTAATATTATTATCGGCGCAGACCTTCTTAATCATGAGCGTGGAAACTATGGTCGAGATAACTGCGGCATTTTGAGGCAGACGTCCGTTTGACCTTAGGTTTTGAGCGATAAAATCACAAAGTAAAACGCCTATCTGATTTCCCGACAACAGCTCTACGGTGCCGTCCGGCATAATAACCGCAACAGCACAGCGGTCGGCATCGGGATCGGTTGCGATAACAAGATCCGAGCCTATTTTTTCGGCAAGCTCTATCGACATTGAAAGCCCTTCCCGCTCTTCGGGATTGGGGGATTTCAGCGTCGGAAAATCTCCGTCCGGAACAGCCTGATCGGGCTGAACGGTAACATTGGCGCCTATTGCCTCAAGAACACGCGGAACAATTTTATATCCGGCGCCGTGAAACGGAGAATAAACAATAGAGACATTTTTTGCCTCTTCGGAAATATCTCCGAGGTATAACTGTTCACCCAGAACACACTTAATATAAGCATCATCTATCTTATCACCGATAATTGTATAAAGCCCCGCCTGTACGGCAGCCTCCTTGTCGGCAAGCTCTACCGTAAGCGGATCGGTATCTTTCATGTAGCCTAAAATTATATCGGCTTGTTCACCTGCAATCTGCGCTCCGTCCTCAAAATATGCCTTATAACCGTTATATTCTTTGGGATTATGCGACGCCGTAATATTGATACCGGCGACGGCGTGCAGCTCCCTTATCGCAAATGAAAGCTCTGGCGTCGGACGCAGCGAATCGAATACAAATACACGCACGCCGAGCTTACATAGTGCCAGTGCTGCATTTTCCGCAAAGCGAACACCGTTGTTGCGTGAATCAAAGGCTATTACAACACCTCTGTTTTTTGCCTCTTCACCGAGAGTACACAAGTATTTTCCGAAGCCGTAGGACGCCTGCCTTACGGTATATATATTCATTCTGTTCGTTCCGGCACCCATAAGACCGCGAAGTCCCGCCGTGCCGAAATTAAGCGATGCATAAAAACGCGAAAATATCTCCTCGTCATTTCCGTGTATGGAGATAAGCTCCGCTTTATTCCTTTCATCAAGACCTGCAAAGGAAAGCCATCTTTCATATTCTTTAATATAATCCATAAACAAATCCCCTTAAGTTATATTTCGCGTCTGTTTTCCATAGCTCTTGCAAGCGTTATACTGTCCGAGTATTCCAAACTGCCGCCGACAGGAATTCCGAGTGCCAGACCCGTAACCTTCACATCAAACGGCTTTAACAGCTTGGCGATATACATAGCAGTTGCCTGACCCTCAACATTCGGACTGGTTGCCATAATAACCTCGCTTATATCGTTTTCACTGACTCGAACAAGCAGTTCGGACAGCTTGATATCATCCGGACCAACATCATTCATAGGTGAAATAAGTCCGTGCAGAACGTGGTACAATCCGTTATAATCACGGGTGCGTTCAATCGCGTCCACGTCGCTGGGCTTTTCAACAACGCAAATAACAGAACGATTCCGTTTGTCCCCCGCGCAAATGGAGCACAGTTCTTTATCTGTCAAATTCTGGCAAACAGAGCAACAGCGAATTTTCTGCTTTGCTTCAATCAATGTATCCGCAAACGCCTTTGCAACCGATTTATCAGCGGAAATAATATAATATGCCATTTTTTGTGCGGATTTTGAACCGACTCCGGGAAGTTTTTCAAATTCCTCAACCAATTTGGAAAAAATAGGAATATACTGCATAAATACGCCTTTACATCAAAGCATCGGAAAATTAAGATTAAGTCCGCCCGTTGCGGCGTTCATCTTTTCTTCAAGTGCAGAGTCAATCTGCTTTGAAGCCTCATTAACGGCAGCCACAATCATATCCTCCAGCATTTCAACATCATCGGGATCGACGGCTTCCTTTTCCAGCTTGACCGAAAGCAGTTCTTTTTTACCGTTCATTTCCACCGAAACCATTCCTCCGCCGGACTTTGCGTTAAATATGCTCTCTTCGACTTCCTTTTGAGCAGCCGCGACATCCTCCTGCATTTTTTGTACCTTGCGCATCATGTCGCCCTGCTTCATATTATAGCCTTCTGGTAATCTTGCTTTCATAACTTACTCCTTATACAAAATATCTTCGGCGCTGCTTAAAAGCTCGCTGAACGAGTCCGTTTCATCATGCTCTATATCTGCATTGCTGTCAGGCTCCTTAAAACGAACTGTCCAATCACTGCCGGACGCATTTTTGGCGGCATTTTCAATAATAGATACACTTTCGGTGCTGCTGAGAACCGAGTATGCAAAATCGCTTTTAGAGCAAACGATATACAGAGTTTTGCCGCTTGTTACAACAGACGATTCAGATATAAACGGAAGAATAGACCTGCCGCCCAGCGCCGTAATCTCATGCAGCAATTTTGCGGCAAATTCGTGCGTTTCGCTGTCGGACTGCAAAGAACTATCTCCGGCATCCGATGTTTCTTTATCGGTTAAATCACTAACGTGCACTGATTTTTGTTTATTTTTTGATTTTTCCGAATGTTTGAAATCAACATTATTTTCATATATATTTTTTTCGGTATCGGACGGCAATGAAACAGCACCGTTTTTTTCTATACGGGAAAGTCGTGCGTTTAAATCGTCAAAATCTCTGCCGAGCTGCGGGTTTGTGAGTCGTATCAGCGTAAGCTCCGCCATAATATGCTTGTCTTTATATCTTGAAACTTCATAGATACCGTTTTGAAGCAGTGACACGCAGCGCACCATTTTTTCAAGCTCAAACCTATCGGCAAGAGCAGATATTTCGGCAAGCCGCCGGTCATCAACGGACAGAAAAGTTCCGGCGTCCTTAACGAGCTTTACGATTATCATATCCCTAAAGCAGGAACACAGCTCCGAAAACAGAGCCACGGCGTCCTTTGAGTTTCTACGGCATCTTGAATAGAATTCAAGCGCTGCCGCCGTATCATTATCAGCAATAGCGGTAATTGCTGAAGATAGCTCGTCATATGAACAAATACCGACAGTATTTTCAACGGTTTCAAGCGTAACCGTATCGCTGCCGTTAATACATCTGTCCAAAACCGAAAGTGCATCACGCATAGCACCGTCGGCAATTTTAGCTATAAGGTTTGCGGCACTGTCGGAAAGCTCGATTTTTTCACACCCGGCAACATATTTCAAGCGCTCCGCAATATCCGAAACGGCAATACGCTTAAAATCAAAGCGCTGACAGCGTGAAAGAATAGTCTGAGGGACTTTGTTTATTTCGGTAGTTGCAAAAACAAAAATAATATGCTCGGGCGGCTCCTCCAATGTCTTCAGCAGCGCATTGAACGCCTGCGTGCTGAGCATGTGCACCTCATCAATAATATACACTTTATATTTTGCAAGAGCGGGAGTAAATATAACATCCTCGCGCAGCTCGCGTATATTGTCAACTCCGTTATTTGACGCGGCGTCTATCTCATATACATCCGGCAAACTCCCGTTTAAAATTCCTTTACACGTATCACACTCATTGCAGGGATTTCCGTTTTGCGGATTTTCACAGTTGACAGCGCGCGCCAAAATTTTAGCACAGGTTGTTTTTCCCGTACCGCGCGTACCGGTAAACATATATGCATGAGAAATCTTATTATTTATAATTTGATTTTTTATCGTTTCAACAACATGCTCCTGACCTACAACGTCTTCAAACGCCTGCGGTCTGTACTTTCTGTATAGAGCCCTGTACACGATACACCTCCGACTTTGCGGCACAAAATGAAATCACACAGCCCTGTTCGAACGTCTGTAAACACGAGCCTGACACAGGATTTACTCAAAACAGGCAGCTCGGCGTCACATACCGTATATTGCTTAATGCTGCTCGGTTCCCCGCCTGACATATTTCACAACTCGATATTGCGCCGAACCTGTTTCTCAACGTAAAACCCGTGCCGCTTACCGTATCCGCAAACGCCCTCATAAAGGCATTCTCCCCCGCTGCAGCGGATTGCGGGTGCAGGGCACCGCTAACGCCCCGGATAGTGTGATTTCACTTTATGCCGCAAATATAGTATATTATATAATATTACCGATACATTTTCAAGTGTTATTTAGAAAAGAGAGCAACAAACATCGCCGGCAGTGCCCATAACAGCTGGTACACCAAAATCTGAACCGGAAAATAGGAGGTCATTCCGGAGAAAAAAGCCAGAAAAGTGACCAACGCAAACGCAATAACGGAAGAAATAGCTTTAATGATTTTGCCCGCACCGAAAGCAAACTTGACAGACTTACAGCCGTGCAGGGCAAACGCGAGACCGCATATGCCGGTTCTTGACGCAATGAGCGAGGGTGCTTTTTCCATAAGTCTGAATTTCTGAACACATCTCTGCGCGCTGCCGAAGTTGAGTATTTTGAAAAGCAGCTTATCGTCCGTCCGATAATGATAAAACAGGGTATCGGTATTTACGTTTTCATCATGTTCGGCAATAACCACACAAACCTGATCTCTCTCATATGTTTCAAACGCTCTTTTAACATTCTGCGGCAATGAATAGCTGAGCAGAAAAACGCCGGCAAGTCTGCCATCATATGCCGCAAAGAGAACATGCTTTGATTTCTGCTGATAAATGATTTCAAAATCCCTGTCGTCAATCTCAATTCCGAAATGCTCCATCAACTGCTTGTTTCCGGCAAGAAATACTTTCGAATCAATAAGGGATGAATATCCCATTTTATCATGATAATAAATATCGTCAATCCTCGGCAGAGTCTTAATATCCTCACTGAGCATATCACTGAACAAGGGCTTCAGCGGTCCGCCCGCAACACGGTACAGAGAATTAAGGTACAAAATCACCTTATCAGCCGTGGAATCGCCGTAAAACCGTATTCCGTTAAGGGAAACAGAAAAAATATCCGAATCATCAATAACAACGGTCTGAACATCGTCAAGCTCCATACAGCTGTTAATCCCTACAATGCTGCCGCCGTTTCTGCGTGTTTTTTTACTGTTAGTATATACCGAAACGGCAAAATTCATGCCCTGAAGCAAAGGGGAAACGGCACAAAGAGCACCTGCCGCAAATTTAAGACAGGTAGTAAAACTGCCAATAACGGCATAGTTTACAACCGCCGCCAAAACAGACCCGAAAAGCAGAAAAATCCCCGGCGCGGCATATCTGCTGCATAAGTCAAAATCCAGAAAGCTCCTGCGGACAAAACCGGAAACAAACTCACTTCTGGCAGCATATGCTATATCGTTACTGCAGCCCGTATCGACAATAATATCATTTATAAGCTCATCATTCTGCCTGTTATCCATAACCATTTTAGTACCATCGGCAGAGACAACCGAAAAGTTCTTATAGATATTGTCGGCAATTATCCTTTTTGAATTTATGCTGAAAAACAGCATAATTACATACAGCATATCAAATACGATACATTCATTTGCCGGAGTTTTTAAAATAATATAACAAATATCCAGTACGGACGAAAAAATAAATATCAAGGCAAGAAACGACTCGGAAGAACATTTGAGCTTAAATATTCCTATAAAGCCGTTCCAGACAGAAGCCGCATTAACAGCCGTTGCCGCGACCGACAACGCGAGCATTATCGGAATATAAACGGAAATATCATATTCAATATCAATGCCGGGAACGGTAAAATCCGTACAAAGCGCGGCAAAAAGTACACCCGACAGACATGCTGTTATAAAGGTCAGAATGGTTTTCAGCGACGCTGACGAGCGTATGCGCTTAAGCTCGGCGGAAACATCCTCCTTTTCCTCCTCCTTTTCATAATCGTCAATTTCCTCGGTCGGTTCAAAGACAGGTATTTCCTCTCCCTCAACATCCTCCTCTTCTCCGTCTCCCTTGGCAAATGAAGCGATCGGGCTTTTAATCTTTTCATGTGCCTGCTCTTTAACGGAATTAAATGTAGCGGTATCAAAATATCTTACGTTTTCAATAGGCGACAAAATTTCCTTTTCGCCATTACCATCAGAATTTTCCTTAGAAATTTTGTTTTCTGCCGTATCATATGTACTGTCATTATTTCCGGCAATCTCAGATTCAAAGCCTTGTGATTTATCAGTCCGAGTATCTTTTTCATGCACCTTTTCCGAATGAATAGCTTCAAAAACGCCCGTAATGGACAGTCCCTGAGGCTTGACGACCTCGACATCATCTATATCGGATTTTGAAAGTTCGGGCACATCGGGCACGTTTTCACCGCCGCCGAAATCCCTGAGTATAGTATCAAGGTCAAAATCGTCTGTGCCTGTATTTTCATATCCGGCATTTTCAAATTTCTTGAATTCCTCTAAATTCAGCTTATCACTCATACCCAATCCCCAAAATTCATCTGTTTTTAGCTATTTCCTGCATGACAACGGCGGCTGCAACTGACGCATTTAAACATGAAACCCTGCCATGCATAGGAATATTAACAACAAAATCACATTTCTTTTTTAGCAGCGCCGACACACCCCTGCCCTCGCTGCCTACAACAAGTGCCAAAGCACAGTCATAATCTTCACTGTAATAAGGTTTTTCCCCATCCATATCACAGCAAAAAATCCATACTCCGCGTTTTTGCATCTCATCAACGGCTGACGCAAGGTTTGAAACACGGACTACCGGCAAATAATTCAACGCCCCGCCCGCCGCCTTGGCAACAGACGCCGTAAGTCCCGCGGCACGCCTTTTGGAAATGACAACGCCATGTGCACCGAAGCACTCGGCAGTGCGTATAATAGCTCCAAGATTATGAGGATCTGCAATTTCATCGGCAATTATTATAAACGGGCGTTCATTGCGGCTTTCCGCAAGACTGAAAATATCCTCAAGCTGCGCATAATCAGCCACTGCAGCCTGTGCCGCAATACCCTGATGGTTATCCTCAGGAAACTTCGAATTAAATTTACTTGACGGCAATTTAATTATAGGTATTCGCTTTTTCGCAGCCAGCGTAATTATTTTCCCGGCGCTGCCTCCGGCAGTTTCGGATACAAACAGCTTGTCCACCTGCCGTTCCGAACGCAGTGCTTCCAGAACATTATTTCTTCCGAAAATATAGTCCTGCCCCATTCTGTCTTCCGCCATCGACGTCATATTGTGCTCCTTCATGATTTATACATTATATTATATCATATTTTGCTGTAATATCAATTACTTTTTACACTTTCAAAAAGCAGGTCAGAGCTTTGCCGACCTGCTTATCAAACAAGATATATATTTAATTAAAATTCCGACCGCTATTGCCGCAAGAGCGTGCACCGCGGAAAAGCCGCTTACAAAAAACATTGTTGACGCAGGGGTCATAAACAGTACCGCAGTAATTAAGGCGGGGACAAACGACAAAGCAACCAGCGCTGAATTCCGCAGGTTCTTAAAGTCAAGGTCTAAAAATGTCGGAGGAACAGCGGACATAAACGCAACTGCTGCAAATCCGCCGGCTGTTTGCGGCAAAGCGGTAAACTTCAAAATAACAGTCAGTAAAACAAACATAACGGTACAAACCGCCGAAAAAATCAAATTTTGTTTCTGAAGCGGTTCGACTGCAAACGCAGCCGTACGTTCAAGCCCCCGACGTCGGACACAAAAAACAGACAATACGGCACTCAAAGGCACCGAGCCGAAAATAACCAAGCCGAGTATCTGAGGACTGAACAAAAGCGATTTGTTCATCAGCGAAAACAAAATTCCGCATACAACAAAAACCATCGCAAAAAGTATCTCATTTACAAGTAAATCGCATATCGAAGCAAATACATTCTTGGCTCCCGTGACCGCCGAATAAACCGAGGCAATGCCGTTGTTTGAAATAACGTCGTTGCTCTTACTGTCGTACATCGGGCAAGAACATGTGTTAAACGCAACGCTCTTTAACGAATCGGCACTTTTGCCGCCGATATAAACAGGAGTATGTTTGTTATTCACACATATATCAGCCAGCTTTTCGCCTTTGCCGTCAAAATCATATATTATATCACAATCTGATATTTCACTGCTGTCTGTTAATGAATTATATGAAACGCATTTTATTTCCGAGTCATTTTTATAAATTTGCTTTGCAAATGCGTTTGCAAAAACCTCGTTGTCGGGGCAAATGATAACACTGCGAACTCCGCATGATTTAATACCGCGCAGCATACTCAGCCTGTCGGCTGAGATATCACGCCTGAGACCTATAAACCCGATAAGCTTAAATCCCGACTTTTCATAAGATAAATCGGCGTTTATGATATCTGTCTGTTTGACTGCAACAGCGATAATTTCGGTCGACGTGCCTCTGAGCCTGT
Organism: Clostridia bacterium; assembly: GCA_017937065.1. Taxonomy (GTDB): domain Bacteria; phylum Bacillota; class Clostridia; order Oscillospirales; family QAKW01; genus RGIG9041. The sequence continues at coordinate 80,427 of JAGBEI010000026.1, forward strand.
CAAGCGCTTTATGATAACGCTCAAGCTCCCCGTCTGCGCACAGCTTGAGAACGGAGGTATAGTTTCCCCTTGCAATCAGCACACTGCTGCCGTCATATACAATTCCGCAGACAGCATAGTCGGAATCGGCGTCGGAATAATGAGAAATAACGGGGCACATCGAAGAAACATCTTTATAGTCAATGCCAACGCCTTTTAGCACCTTGGCAGTAAGTTTTTTTAAAGAATAATAGGGCGATTGTTTTTGGGCATTTTCATTACAAAACGAACAATACAAAAATATACTGAAATTACTTTTATTTACCTCGGACAGCTCACGATACTCACCGTTTTCCAGTATAAACCCTGAAATTTCAGAGCCTTTATCATAAAAAGCACTGTGCTTTATAAGAAAAATATCGGCGCTGTTCAAACTGTCAATTACAGCATGAGACTTTAAAAATACGCCTTTTTTATAAAGCTTTCGCACACATATGTTAAACGCCGCTTCGGCAAATACCGAAACAAAGTCAGCCGTAAATACGGCGGCAAGCAAAAATGCGGATGAAAAAAACGCTAAATAATCCGAAGCGATTAAAGCGCTTATTAAACCGAATACAAGCGATACAGCAAGCAAAAGCAAAGATAGTATTTTTGAAAAATCGCACACCCTTACAGCCGGACGGAAACGGCGGTCTGCACCGTCTGCCCGCCTTTGCACGTACACACGATACGATATATCGGTTACTACCGCCTTTGCACTGCCCTTAACAATATAGCTTGAACAAAACAGCATGTTATACTGCCTGGAAACATCCGCGTTTTCTTCATTAATCACTCCGGCATGTTTCAGTACCGCATTTTCGTGAATTATATCGGATTCATCGGCGACAAGTCCGTCAGATTCGATTATTCTTGCATCAAACGGAATATAATCGCCCTTTTTTAACAGTACTACATCTCCGTATGTTATATTTCTGTATTCAAGCTCAGCTTCCCTGCCTTCGCGCAGTACTGTCAGCTTGCCGTAATCTAAAGGAGATACATGACTGTTTTTATGCTTTATCCACTTAAATAAAAAATGTAAGGCACAAGAGCAAACTATCGGAAATACCGCAGCAGTAATGCCATAAAAAACATAATTTATATCCCTTTTAAAAATTGCGGTCAGAAAATACACTGCCGCTGCAAGCAAAATAAAAAGCAGTGAGCGTAAAAGACGGAATTTTGTATGACACACTGAATTAGACATACGAAAATTAGGACCGTCCTTTTTCAGACGCTCCTCTGCCTGACTTTGAGATAAGCCGGACTTCAAATCCGTTGCCAGCTCCTGCTGCAATTCAAATGTGTTCAACTTATAAAATTTCAAGAATTTTCATTTCCTCTTTTATTTTTATCCGATGATAAAAAGAACCTGTAATTTTTATATACAAAAAATCTATTAAGCAAATAATTCAGAAAACCTGTCGTAAGGGTCGCCGGAATTTTTCCTACATATTCATCAAAAATCATGCAGTAAAAAGAAATAATTACAGGACTTAAAAGTATACAAATAAGACACACAACAAGATATTTCAGCGCTTCTTTCCCCAAAGACGATTTTTCACGCCTGAATACAAGCTCCCTGTTTACAATAAAGCTGCAGCACAAACCTATGGACATGGATATCGGCTGTATAAGACGAAAGTTTATATCCGCAAAATTGAGAAGCAGATAATAAACTCCGCAATCCACGGCAGCGCTGACAATACCCGTACAGGTAAAGCGCAGCAGTCTTTTTATTTCATTTATTATTTTAAATTTATTTATTTCCATATTATTCAAAATTATCGCAGAATTCAAAAATATACTTGGATTATATCATATAATCGTAAAAAAGTAAATATAATTATATTTAAGACATACATCCGAGAATATTTTCTCCCGTGTGAAGCATAATATTAAAAAAGCAAAGGAGATGAAAACATGAAAAATAAAAACGGTCTTTTGATTTACACAGCAATAGGTACGGTACTGGGTGCCGGTATCGGCATGATGGCAGGCAAAAACATCTGCTGCAAAACAGGAACCCTTAAGAAAACTGCCGGAAAGGCACTCAGGGCAGCCGGTTCTTTCATAGAGCATATGTCTTTTTAATAAAATAACAGATTAGACCCGGCACTGTGTGCCGGGTTTATTTTATTCAAATATTGATTTTATTTCCAAATTAAACTATAATAAATAAACGAGGTGATAAACGGTGTTGAAATATCATGTCTTAAGCAAAGAAATTCAAGAAAAAATAACTGAAGACCGCACAAAAAAACGGGAAAATCCGTATAAATGCAAAGATTTTGACGCTCTGAGACGGGACACAACACATGACAATGCAAATTTGTGGCGCCCTGCTTTTGTACGTGATATTGAGAAAATACTTCATTTGCCGGTGTATAACAGATATGCCGATAAAACCCAGGTCTTTTCGCTGTACCATAACGACGATATCACCAGAAGAGGACTGCATGTGCAGTTTGTCTCGCGCATTGCACGCAATATAGGCACCGTATTGGGTCTTAACATTGACCTTATTGAAGCAATAGCGCTCGGACACGATTTGGGGCACACTCCTTTCGGACATGCCGGAGAGCGTTTTTTAAGCGAATTGCTGTACAGAAATACCGGCTGCTATTTCAATCACAATGTACATAGTGTAAGAGTTGTTGACAGCCTTTACAGAAGGAACCTCACTATACAGACTCTTAACGGAATTCTGTGTCATAACGGCGAATTTGAAATGAAGGAGTATATACCGGAGCCATGCGAAAACTTTTGCGATTTTGACAGCAAGGTTTCCGAGTGTTACCATTCGGGAAAGGAAGCAATTAACAAACTGATTCCGTCAACTCTTGAAGGCTGTGTAGTACGAATCAGCGATATGATAGCTTACCTCGGAAAAGACAGACAGGATGCAAAAACAGCAAAAATAATAGACAAAAACAGTGAATTTGCTCCAAATGAAACAGGCTCGAGAAATGCTGAAATTATCAATAATTTAATAGTTGACATAATTGAAAACAGCTACGGCAAGGATTTCATACATTTAAGTTCAACAGCGTATAACGACCTGAAAAAAGCAAAAGATGAAAATACAGAAATAATATACAAAAACAAAGAGATAAATAATGTTTACGATAATGTTATAAAACCGATGTTTGAACAGATGTACGATAAATTACTGGACGATATCAAGCAATTTAACCGAAACTCGTTTATTTTCAGACATCATATAAATGACATAAATTATCAGACAAAATATTACAATCAGTTTGATTATCTGAGCGAAAGCCCCGATTTTATCGTCACGGATTACATTGCCAGCATGACGGACGATTATTTTATCGAGCTATACCGCGAGATGTTTCCGGGCAGCAAATTTAAAATAGAGTACAAATCATACTTTGAAGATTAACACAGGAGAATTTATGGGTTATTATGAATACGTAGCCACATGCCTTTTCGGTCTCGAAAAGTTCTTAGCAGATGAAATCGAAGCACTCGGATATAAAAAGCTGGAAACGGTTGACGGCAGAGTAACATTCGGCGGCGATGAAGATGCCGTTGCAAGATTTAATATTTTTTCAAGATATGCTCAAAGGCTTTACATAAAACTCGGAAGCTTTTATGCATCTACCTTTACCGAGCTTTTTGACGGGACTAAGGAGCTTCCGTTTGAATGTTTCATCGGCAAGGACGATTGTTTTCCAGTAACGGGCAGCTCAATAAAATCAAAGCTCACATCCATACCCGACTGTCAGAGTATTATAAAAAAGGCGATAGTAGAAAAACTCAAGGAAAGCTACCGGGTTGACTGGTTCAAAGAAAGCGGCACGCTTTACCGTATTGAATTTTTCATATCACGCGATATTGTAACAATAATGATTGACACAAGCGGCGCGCCATTGCACAAACGCGGCTACAGACCTGATTCAAATGCTGCTCCTCTGCGGGAAACGCTTGCCGCAGCGATGGTAAAAATCGCCCGTCCGCGCACAGACGTTCTTTTATGGGATCCATTTTGCGGTTCCGGTACCATTGCCGTTGAAGCCGCGATGTTAATGACAAATACCGCGCCGGGCATCAACCGCGGCTTTGCCGCACAGCAGTTTGAATTTCTCGATAACAATATATGGAAAAGAGCAAAGGAAGAAGCGAAAGACAAAATAATACGTAAATGCGAATTTGAAGCATTTGCATCTGATATTGATGACAAATGCGTAAGTCTGACAAAGGCAAATGCAAAACGAGCCGGAGTAGAAAATAACATCAGAGCATTTAAAATGGATATGCGGGATATAAAAACAAACGGCAGGCGCGGCACCATTGTCTGTAATCCTCCCTACGGTGAACGCCTTATGGATTTAAAATCAGTAGAAAAGTTATACAATGATATGGGCAATGCCTTCTCTGCTCTGGATAATTGGCAAATTTACATTATTTCCTCATTTGACGGCTTTGAAAAAGCCTATGGTAAAAACGCAGACAAAATACGCAAGCTTTATAACGGAAGGCTTAAATGTAATTACTACCAATACTTTAAAAATAAAAAGGTGCGGATATAATCCGCACCTTTTGTATATATTATTGAATTTCGATTTTTTTCTGTTCCGGCTCGCGTTTTTCCAGCTTTGGCAGCTTGAGCGTCAAAACCCCGTTATCAAAGCTTGCATTAATAGCTCCCTCATCAATCTCCGATATATCGAAGCTGCGTGAGAATGAACCGTAAGAACGCTCGCGTCTTATATACTCTCCTTTGTCATTCTTCTCTTCTTTCTCATCATTGCGCACAGCGGAAATAGTTAAATAACCGCCGGACACATCAATGCTGATGTCTTCTTTCCTGAAGCCCGGCAGGTCTGCTTTCAGCACAAACTCTCCGCCGTTATCTATTATATCGGTTTTAAATCCGATATTTCCCGGTGAGAAAAACTGCTTTTCAAGATTTTCCATTTCCTTGAAAATATCATAATTTCTCAGCGCTGAGCTGCGCTCATAAGGTGTAAGTCCAAACATAGTTATTACCTCCCAAAATATATCGGCGTGACGCCGTATGTAATATTGTGTCTCGGTTTTTCCCTTTGACATTTATTATTATACACACCGATTGTTAAAATATAAGGTATAAATTATGTCTAAACCGTAAAAATTAGCACTCGACGATATCGAGTGCTAATTTTAATATTAAATTTTATTGCAGTTTTTTTATAACGTTATCTATGTCCTTCTTGCGTGAAATAATCATAAGATGATCATTCGGCTTTATAACATAGTCCGCGTGCAGAGTTACATTCATTTCCGAATTTTCGTCCTTAACGGCAATTATAGAAATATTATACCGAGCCCTGATATCGGAATCTTTCAGGCTGTGACCTATCCATTCTTTAAGAGGCGATATTTCGAAAATCGAATAATCGTTTCTGAGCTCAATATAATCAAAAATATTATCATTGCTGTATTTTATCGCAACACGCTCTGCTATATCCTTATCGGGGTGAATTACCTCATCGGCACCGTTACGAAGAAGAAATTTTGTATGTATCACACGTTTTGACATACTTACAACGTATCCCGCACCGAGCTCTTTCAAAAGACAGGTTATCTCGAGGTTGCTCTGAAAATCACTGCCGATACATACAAAGCAAATATCAAAGTCAGACACACCTATATGACTTAGTACGTCCTCTTTGGTACAATCCGCTACAAGCGCACTTGTAACAAGCGGCATCATATCCTCGACTGCCGATTCCAGCTTATCGACAATCATAATTTCATTATTCTGTTCAATAAGATTTTTGCAAAGATGATGACCAAATCTGCCCATTCCAATTATCAATATTGATTTCATAGCTTTCTCCTTATTATATACCTAACCGATAATTACATCCTCAGTTGGATAACGCATATCCGGTATCTTTTTCCTGTCGAGAAAAGATACCGCGAATGAAAGACTTCCTATTCTGCCGCAAAACATTAAAAAAACTATAACAAGCTTTGACAGCGCGGTAAGATCGCGTGTAATGCCCGTTGTCATTCCGACTGTACCCAATGCGGAAAACACCTCAAATGACGCGTCAGTCAAAGAAATATCTTGATTCAGTGTGATAACTAATATCGCGGTAATTGCCAGAGAGATATTTATAAAAAACACTGTACTTGCTTTTTTGATAAGATCGTCGTCAATTCTGCGCTTAAATACATTACAGCCCTTTTCCTTTTTGATATATGCAATAATAAAGAATACTATTGCCGCAACAGTCGTTGTTTTTATACCGCCGGCTGTTGAACCCGGACTGCCGCCTATAAACATAAGCAGCATAGTAGCCGCCTTTCCCGCGTCGGAAAGCGCCGCGGTATCAACTGTATTAAATCCGGCTGTCCGCGGAGTTACCGAAGAAAATGCAGAAGTTAGCAGCTTATCCTTAAAGCTCATATCGGCAAATATGCCCCGGCTTTCCGATACCCAAAAGAATATCGTACCGCCCGCAAGTAAAACCAATGTTGTAATAAGTACGATTTTCGTATGCAGCATATACCTTTTTACGTGCAGCTTATTTCTGTATATATCGTTCCAGACCGAAAAGCCCAAACCGCCTATAATAATCAGCAGCATAATAACAACATTTATCGTTATATCGCCGGCATAATTACAAAAGGACGAATAGGCGCCCTGCTCACCCATAAGGTCAAAGCCTGCGTTGCAGAAAGCAGAAACCGCATGAAATATTCCGAAATATACGCCTTTTAAAAATCCGTACTCCGGAATAAACCTTGCAGACAGGATCAATGCACCCGCGGATTCAAAAATAAGCGTTCCCGACAGAACAAATTTAACCAGCCGAACACCGCCGCCCACATGCATTGAATTTAAGCTGTCATGGATAAGCTCTCTGCTTTTAAGACCGATCTTTTTGCGCAGCAGCATCATTCCGTAAACACCTAAGGTAATAAACCCCAATCCGCCTATCTGAATCATGGTCAAAATAACAATCTGACCGAAGTACGTCCAATGCAAAAAAGTGTCATATGTAATAAGCCCGGTCACGCATGTAGCAGAGGTCGCTGTAAAAAGCGCACCTATAAAGCTTGTACTCTGCCCGTCTCTTGTAGAAATCGGAAGCATCAAAAGCAATGTTCCGGTCATGATTATAAGGAAAAATCCAAGCGTTATCATCTGTGCACGCGACATTACAATTTTTCCGATTTTTATTTTTCTTTCCTCCCCGTACATTATTCAAACGGAGACTTTCAGTCTCCGCTTGAATGAGTTTTATCAATAAGTGAGCATTACACCGTCAACCGTCGCAGTACAAAATATAGATTTAATGTCGGACATATAATTTTCAACAATTATCTGCGCTATTTTGTCTTCGACCTCTTTTTGGATAAAGCGCTTCAGCGAGCGGGCGCCGAACTTGCGGTCAAAGCCCTTTTCCGAAACATAATCAAGAGTCTTATCGTCAAACGAAAACTCTATTTCACGCACTTTGAGATTATCTCTAAGGTCACCCAACATAATACCGGCAATATGCCTGACGGTATCTCCCTGTAAAGGAGAAAAGGTTATAACCTCATCAACACGATTTATAAACTCGGGACGCAGGAACGTAAGCAACGCTTTCATTGCCTTTTCCGATTCCAATTCCTCCTGCGTACGGTTAAATCCCGTCGCATTCATTGCACCGGCGGTGGCGTTTGTAGTCATAATTATTACGGTATTTTCAAAATTGACGGTTCTGCCCTGCGCGTCCGTAAGTTTTCCGTCGTCAAGTATCTGAAGCATAATGTTCAGCACATCCGGATGCGCTTTTTCAATTTCATCAAACAGGACTACACTGTACGGCTTTCTGCGTATTTTTTCAGTGAGCTGGCCCGCATCGTCATAGCCAACATATCCGGGCGGAGCCCCGATAAGCTTTGACACGCTGTGCTTTTCCATGTACTCACTCATATCTATGCGAATAAGAGTTTCAACACTGTCAAACAGCTCCATTGCAAGTCTGCGCACAAGCTCCGTTTTACCTACGCCTGTGGGGCCGGTAAAAATAAATGACACCGGACTTCTGTTAAAGCCTATACCCACACGGCGGCGTTTTATAGCAGCAGCAACCGCATCTACCGCTTTATCCTGACCGATAATGCGTTTTTTCAGATTATCGGCAAGCTTTGTCAGCTTTTCATATTCCTGTTCCTGTATTTTTGCAGCAGGAATACCCGTCCAAAGCTCAAGCACATATGCAATATGACCAAAGCTCAGCTCTGTTACGGAATCGGCTTCGGTATATTCTTTGAGTGCATTCTCCGCTACACACTCAGCCGCGCGAAGCTCGGCAATTTTTTTGAATGTCTCTTCATTCTGCTCGGCACCCGTAAGCTCCTCAAGCTGCTGCTTTATCTGTTCAAGCGCACGAGTGTTTTTGACAATTGTATTCTGCGCCACATTTTCCAGTGCCGCACCGCTGCATGCTTCATCAATAAGGTCAATTGCCTTATCGGGCAAAAACCTGTCGGTGATATACCGTTCAGACATGATTGCCGCCTGTGCCAATAGTGCGTCGGATATCTTAACATTATGATACTGCTCATATTTGGGGCGTATTCCCTTGAGTATTTCTATCGTATCGTTTATAGTAGGCTCGTCAACCATAACAGGCTGAAATCTGCGTTCAAGCGCCGCATCCTTTTCAATATATTTTCTGTATTCCGAAAGAGTAGTTGCGCCTATTACCTGAATTTCACCGCGGGAAAGTGCCGGCTTCAGAATATTCGCCGCATTCATCGTTCCCTCGCTGTCACCCGTTCCCACAAGATTATGAACCTCATCAATAACGAGTATAATATTGCCAAGTGCAACAACCTCGGATATCAGTCCCTTAATGCGGGCTTCAAACTGACCGCGAAACTGAGTGCCCGCAACAAGTGCCGTCAAATCAAGAAGATATACTTCTTTATCAAGCAGCTTTGCAGGCACCTGCTCATCTGCAATTTTCTGCGCAAGCGCCTCGGCAATAGCAGTCTTTCCGACACCCGGCTCGCCGATTAAAACAGGATTGTTTTTCGTACGTCTGTTCAATATTCGAATCAAACGGGTAAGCTCCACATCGCGACCTATTACGGGATCAAGCTTTCCGTCATGTGCATTTCTTGTCAGATTTACTCCGTACTGATCAAGATATTTTCTCTTTTTATCAGTACGCTTTTGCTTCTTTTCCTCCTTTTTATTATCAGTCTTTTCCGCACTGCGTTCCGTTTCCGGCTGCTTGCCGGAAGACACAATGTTATTCATAAAATTGCCGAAAAACGGAGGGAATGAAGGCGCAGTCTGAGAATCCATTTCATCCGGGGAAATACCCATCTGGTCAACCATAGAATCAAACTCCTCAGACATATTATCTATATCCTCATCCGAAATGCCCATATTCTTAATAATCTGATCAACCTGGTGTATACCAAGCTCTTTAGCGCATTTCAGGCAGTAACCTTCATTTACGGTTTTGTTATCCTCATATTTTGAGACAAACACAACCGCCATACGTTTATTGCATCTTGCACAAAGCATCATTTCTTCTCCTTGTTAACTTGAGATTTTGCCATGTTTTCTTTAATCTTCAAATACATCTGTGCATAATCAAAAAATGCTATAATGGTAGCCACAATACTGCAGCACATAAGAATTGTAGCATAATGCTCAGGCAGAGTCTGTTCGTCGGTGGCAAGAATTATCATTACACATGTAAAAAGTATTACAGTGGCAATTTTACCGGACCATTTTGACTGAACGACAAACTTCTCTTTCAATAGGTTTATACCGCCGAGAATCATTATAACTTCCTTGACAATGAACAATACAAGAATCCACATGGAAATTCTTTTATTTATCGCAAGACAGCCGACAGCGGAAAGCTGCATAAGCTTATCTGCAACAGGATCGGCGAGCTTGCCGAAATCGGTAATTTTATTATACTTACGCGCTATATACCCGTCAAGAACATCCGTAACGGAAGCGACAAAAAATATTGCAGCTGCCGACACACGAGCCGCCGTGCCGTCGCCCGTCGTATACGTCAGTATAAAAACAGGCACTAAAAACAGCCTGATAATTGTAAGTATATTAGGTAAATTCATATTAAGCTCCGTTATTTTATATTTAAAATCGAATTTATCGGATTAATATTCGAAACAGTTTTAAGCAAAACGGTCGAATCAATCGTCTTCTTTGAAAACAGGCTGCCGCTGTCAGGATCAACTCCTTTGGATACAGCAGAGAAAACGACTGAAATTACAAATACTATAATAAGACCTCTCAGTACTCCGAATAAAAGTCCCCCGACCTTATTCACTGTGCCTCCAAGCGGCAACGCATTAAATACGGCAGTAACAAGTCTGGAAACGACCCATAAAACTATACTTAATATAACAAACAATACGATTAGAGCAATAACTCTACTTATTGTCCCACTTATCGGCGCCGCTATACTGTCAATAAGATTATCTTTTGCTGCATTGCTGTTTTCCGTAACGGAGTTTGCCATTTTGATAATTTCACCTGTGTCGATACCGGCAAATTCCAAAACAGATTTCAGTTCTGTCGGCATGCTTTCGACAGCGCCCGCAACATCAATGCTGTTTAAGGCATCTTCATACGACTTGCCCACCGAGCTTGAGTCTACCGCACCCAATATGTATTGCTTAACAGACGGATTAACGAACTCCTGATTTATATATCCGGAGACCGGTCCGCTCAGCATAACAGATAAAACTATGGCAACAACCGTGCCCAAAAGACTGAAAAGTGTACCGATCAGCCCTTTTTTTAATGCAAAAAACGCAGATACAATAAGTATTGCCGCCAAAACAATATCAATTATAATATTCACAGTAAACTCTCCTTATCTTCAATTAATTAAATTATATACTATCCCTGAATCACTTACAACCAAAACAGAATTTTTATCGGAAAATAAAACATATTCAGCGTCATTTGGATTTTCACGTTCCGAAATCAGCTTTCCCGATACGGTATAAATATAAATTTTATCTCTCGACAAAAGTGCCAATCTGTCACCGAAAATATCGGATGAAATAACGGTTACATCCGTTCCGGTTTCCGATATTGTTTTTCCGGCATTGTCAAATACCGTCACGGCAGAGCTTCCGCTGTGGCTGTCGCTTAAAACAACGCAGTTATATTTACCTCTTCCGAGCGAATAAGCCTGTAAAAATTTATTGCCGAACTCGTATCTGTATTTTTCCTTACCCTTGGAATCCAGTATACAAACACCCCACTCGAACAGAGCGCATACGGTCGAATCATCCTTGCACAAGACCGATACTGCTATATTATCTTCAAATTCAGCGTTCCAAAGACTCTCCTCTTCCGTAAAGCTGTAATAATTAATCTGAGGAATGATGCTGCTGTTCTCAATATAATAAGAAGAAACCGCTGCATGACGGTTATCCTCTGAAATGTCAGCGGAAAGAATATAACGCGACATACTGTTGAGCCTGTATATTTCCTCAAAAGAAGAATTGTATACTATCAGTTTGTTCTTGTATGCATCGCTTTCCGTTACAACCGCAAAATAGCCGCTGTCGTTCATTGACGCCGTAACAATATTATCGTCAAATGTCATATCAAAGACAACAGCAAAGGAGTTTGTAACAATAAGATGCCGCCCTCCTCTGTCAAATGTCATGACATACTTATCGGTAGTGACAAGAGCCGGATTGTTAAATCCCGTCAGCACGCTTTGAAACTGCGTCCCCGCATTATCCATAATAACAAGACTGTCCGATGTAACCCGTGCAATTCCGTCCTTATAAACACCGACAGCGCCTGACGAATTATAATCGTAATCAATGACAGAATTATCCGTGCTTTTGTCAGATGACAGACCTATATCGATTTTTGCGGCAAGCCGTCTGAAATTATCTGCATTCAGCTTATCTTTATTAACAAAAAGCAAAACAAGGGCAAACACAGCCGCCACAAACAGGAGAAGAAAGCGCGAAAACCTGATTTTCGATTTAATTCTTTCCTTTTTCGAGCCTTGCTGCTCACTCATGTCCATTAAATCATCCTGTTCGCTATATTCCGGCATCAGCGTTTTCCACCTCCTTTATATCATAAAAAACTCTGTTAAGATACAAGCCCTGCGGCGGCGCGGTTTTTCCGGCGGCACTGCGGTCTCTTGCTGAAATTATATACGAAATTTGATTTTTGTCAATCTTTTGTTCGTTTACGGCAAGCAGAGTACCCACAATAATACGAACCATTTTATATAAAAAACCGTCGGCGCATATACGTATTTGCACGCAGTCATCGGCTTTCATCACAGAACAGTAATATACGGTACGAAACGTATCTGTTATTTTTGAGCCGTTTGCCATAAATGAGCGAAAGTCATGCCTTCCCACAAATTCCTTTGCCGCATCATTCATAGCATCTGTATCAAGCTCACCGATATAATGATATGCAAGTCCGTTTAAAAACGGATTGCGCGGCCGTCCGCCGTATATCTTATAAATATACTCCTTGGCAACGGCGCTGTAACGCGGATGAAAATCGTCAGGCACTTTTATGCAGTCGTATACCCCCATGTCGTCAGGAAGAGCAAAATTAAGTGCCGCCACCGCTTTAAAGGGTTCAACCTCGTACGGCGGCGTAAAGCAAAAACAATAGCCGTTCGCGTGCACTCCGCTGTCCGTCCTGCTGCATCCCGTAACATCGGCTCGGACTCCGTAAAGCTTTTCAACAGCATCCTGTACGCAGCTTTGCACACTTTTCCCGTTCTTCTGTACCTGCCATCCGACATAAGCCGAACCGTTATACTTTAATTTTACAAGTAATTTTGACACAATGTCTCCTAAATAAAAACATTTATTAAAATTATAGATACAAAAACTGCCAAAACAATAAACGCAGCTATATAGTCCCTTAGCGAAAAGCTGTATATTTTATAACGGGTTCTGCCGTCACCTCCGTTATAGCATCTGCACTCCATAGCGTCCGCCAGCTCCTCGGCACGTCTGAAGGCGGATACGATAAGCGGAATCAATATCGGAATCAGCGCCTTGGCACGCCTTATTATATTCCCTGTTTCGAAATCCGCGCCCCTCGCCTTCTGGGCGTTTGTTATCTTTTCCGTCTCGTCAGTAAGCGTGGGAATGAAACGCATGGCAATGGTCATCATCATTGCAAGCTCATGAACGGGCACCTTTATATACCGAAGCGGCGATATCAGCCGCTCCAGCGCGTCTGTAAGCATTACAGGACTTGTGGTATAAGTCATAAATGACGTACCGGTAATAAGCAAAACAATACGTATTACCATAAACGCTGCGTTTCTGAGCCCGCCCCACTTAAGCCATGCAAGCCAGCCGATATCCGGAAATACAGGAGCTCCCGTACCGTAAAAGATATTAAAAAAGGCGGTGAAAACTATAATAAACAACAGCGGCTTTATGCCTTTGAGCACCGTTTGGACAGGTATTTTTGAAATAAGAATTATTACAATCAGCAGACCGCCCGTAAGAAGAAAGCCCCAAAAATTTTTAACCATAAAAAGAGCCGCAATGTAAACAACGGTAAGAATAATTTTCATCCGCGGATCCATTTTATGGATAACGGAATCTCCGGGAAAATACTGACCTATCGTGATATCCTTAATCATTTGACATCACCGTCCTTTATACACCGCATTATCTCGTCACGCGCATCCTCAACCGTATATATGTCGGGCGAAACCTTATATCCCAGCTTGTTTAACGATATAAAAACCTTGGTTATCTGCGGAATATCAAGTCCGATTTTTTCAAGCTCTTCTGCCTTTTCAAATACCTCTTTCACAGAAGCGTGCATCATACATTCAGCACGGTTCATGACAATTATTGAATTAGCATTTTTTGCAATATCCTCCATCGAGTGGGATACAAGCAGCACCGTGCTTTTTGTCTCCTGATGGTATTCCCGTATTCTTGCAAGTATTTCATCTCTGCCCCTGGGGTCGAGACCTGCCGCCGGCTCATCCAAAACCAAAACCTTCGGTGACATTGCCATCACCCCTGCAATTGCAACACGCCGCTTCTGCCCGCCGGACAAATCAAAAGGCGACTTTTCAAGATACTTTTTATCAAGTCCGACAAACTCCGTTGCCATCATTACGCGCTGTTCTATATCCTTATCGGAAAGTCCCATATTTTTAGGACCGAATGCAATATCGTTATAAACCGTATCCTCGAACAGCTGATACTCAGGGTACTGGAAAACAAGCCCGACCTTAAACCTTGTTTGAATTCTTTTAAGCTTATTCTCCTGCCACAAATCCTCGCCGTCAACATAAACCCGACCTGAGGTCGGCTTTAAAATAGCGTTAAAATGAGAAATAAGTGTACTCTTGCCGGAGCCGGTGTGACCTATTATGCCTACGTAATCCCCGTCTTCAATACCGATAGACACGTTGTTAAGCGCCGTCTTTTCAAAAGGAGTTCCGACGCCGTATTTATAAGTTAAATTCTCTGTGGTTATTATCAATTTTACCCTCCAGAAGCTTTGACAAAACCTCTACGCAATCTTTTTCGTTGAGCACTGAAATCGGCACCTTGATATCATATTCACGCAGCTTATACATAAGCTCCGCAGCCTGGGGCACATCCAGCGCAACACTGTGCAGCAGCCCTACGTTTTGAAATACATATTCAGGTGTTCCGTCAACAAGAATTTTTCCGTCGTCCATTACTATCACCCTGTCCGCCTGCACCGCCTCATCCATATAATGAGTTATCAGCACGACCGTCACACCCTGTTCCGATTTCAGCCGCTTTATAGTAGCCATAACCTCTTTTCTGCCTTTGGGATCCAACATAGCCGTTGGTTCATCCATAATAAGACATTTGGGACGCATGGCAATGATACCTGCAATAGCAACGCGCTGTTTCTGTCCTCCCGACAAGCGATGCGGTGCATGATGTTTATATTCGGTCATACCGACAATCTCAAGCGCCTCATCTACCCTTTGTACCATCTCATCATGCGGTACACCAAGATTTTCAAGTGCAAACGCTATATCCTCGTCAACAACAGTGGCAATTATCTGATTATCCGGATTTTGAAATACCATACCCATATTACGTCGTATTTCAAGTATTTTATCGCTCTGCGCAGTGTCTATTCCGCACGCGTAGACCTTTCCTCCAGTCGGGAGCAGAATTCCGTTGAAATTTTTTGCAAGCGTGCTTTTACCGCTTCCGTTATGACCGAGGATAGCAACAAAGCTGTTTTGCTCGATTTCAAGGTCGATACCGTCAAGTACAAGCGCACTGTTTTCTTCGGGGTTATACGAAAATGAAATGTTTTCTGTTTTTATAATTTCGGTTTTAATATTACTCATCTGCCGTACCACCTTGCCACCGAGCCTGACGGAAATGCCCTGCCGCTTTCAGTCAAAAGTCCGATTTCCGAGCTTTCAAACCTTCCGCCCAATTTTTCGTCTATGCATGTTCTGAGCAAATATTCCATAACAGACGCACTCAAACCCGTAGAATATGAATTAAGAATAAAAAACAAAGGTTTGTCCGACAGCAGCAATGCACATTTTTTCACAAAATCATAGAGCATGTCCTCCAGCTGCCAGACCTCACCGCCCGGCCCCCTTCCGTAGGACGGCGGATCCATAACAATGCCGTCATATTTATTGCCGCGGCGGATTTCACGTTCCACGAACTTAATACAGTCGTCAACTATATAACGAACCGGCTTTTCCCTCAGACCGCAAGCCTGCGCGTTATCCTTTGCCCACTGAACCATACCCTTTGAGGCGTCGACATGGCACACATTTGCACCGGCTGCCGCACAAGCCATAGTTGCACCGCCGGTATATGCAAAAAGATTGAGAACGCTCACCCTGCGTCCCGCGTTTTCAATCTTATTACTCATAAAATCCCAGTTTACCGCCTGCTCCGGAAAAATACCCGTATGCTTAAAATTCATGGGTTTTATGTTGAAAGTAAGGTTTTTATATTTTATCTGCCAGCTTTCGGGCAGGTCATAAATCTGCCAGCTTCCGCCGCCGCTTTTTGAACGGTGATAGTGAGCGTTTGCCTTTTTCCACAGCGGATGGCTTTTTTCACTTTTCCAAATTGCCTGCGGATCGGGTCTGATAAGAATATAATCTCCCCAGCTTTCAAGACGCTCACCGCATAAAGCATCAAGCAGTTTATAATCTTTCCATTCATCAGCCAAAAACATGTTACACCTCAAAAGAAACCTGTTCGCCGTCCGTAGGCATGCCCAAATGCCGGTATGCATTTACCGTAGCAGTTCTGCCGCGGGGAGTTCTTGAAATAAATCCCATTTGCAGCAGATACGGCTCATAAACATCCTCAAGCGTAACAGCCTCCTCGCCTATTGTAGCAGCAAGCGTTTCAAGCCCTACGGGACCGCCGCCGAAATTGGTTATTATGCTTGTCAGCATTAATCTGTCTATATTGTCAAGACCCAGCTCATCAATTTCAAGAGCTGCAAGTGCGAGCTTTGCAATTTTTTTATCTATAACTCCGTTACTCTTAACCTGTGCAAAATCCCGCACCCTCTTTAAAAGCCTATTTGCAATTCGCGGAGTGCCCCTTGAGCGCATGGCAATTTCCATCGCCCCGTCCCTCTCGACAGGAATATTCAGAATACCTGCCGAACGCATGACGATTTCGCACAGCTCATCGGCACTGTACAGCTCCAGGCGCAGCATGACGCCGAAGCGGTCGCGCAGCGGAGACGATATCTGACCTGCTCTTGTTGTAGCGCCTATGAGAGTAAAGCGCGGCAAGTCAATTCGTATGCTTCTTGCAGACGGTCCCTTGCCTATAATTATATCAACCGCATAATCCTCCATAGCGGGATAAAGTATTTCCTCTACCGCACGTGAAAGACGGTGAATTTCGTCAATAAAAAGCACATCTCCAGGCTGAAGATTTGTGATTATAGCGGCAAGATCTCCTGCCTTTTCAATCGCAGGCCCGGACGTTATCCTGATATTTACACCCATCTCGGAAGCTATAATTCCCGCAAGCGTAGTCTTGCCGAGACCCGGAGGACCGTACAGCAGACAATGGTCAAGGCTCTCGCCGCGTGATTTTGCCGCTTCAATATAAATATTCAGATTTTCCTTTGCCTTCCCTTGTCCTATATACTCACCGATACGGCGCGGACGCAGTGATTCCTCAATTTCATTGTCTGTCCCCGTCAACGTAGACGTAACTATTCTTTCATCAAAATCCGATTCTATCATCTAAACCTCTTATCTGTTGTCATTACTTTACATCATTTCTTTCAGCGCAACCTTTATTATGTCCTCAACGCTCATTTCATTTATATCCATAGATGCTACGGCACGCTTTGCTTCGTGCTGGGTATAGCCGAGCGTCATAAGCGCGTCAATAGCTTCTATTGTCTTTGCGGCGCCGCCCTGCTGCAAGCCGCTTTGGCGCACCGGAACAGCGGATAAGCCCTGAAGCTTGTCCTTGAGCTCCAAAACAATTCTTTGCGCCGCCTTTGGCCCTATTCCCTGAGCACGCGTTATCAGAGCCGTATCTCCTGTTGCAACTGCTGCGGCAAGCTCTCCCGGGGTAAGCTCGGACAGCACCGCTGCCGCCGCCTTCGGTCCTATTCCCGAAATACCGAGCAATGTCTTAAAGCTGTCCCGCTCGTTGGCGTCGCAAAACCCAAACAGCTCGATGCTGTCCTCTCTTATAACCATATGAATATATACAAAAGCATTGTCGCCCTGAGCCGCCAGCGCAGAAATCCCGTTGCGCGTCATCTGTACCTCGTATCCGACTCCGCAACATTCTATTACAGCCCTGTCAGACAGTTTTTCTATAACCTTACCGTTCAGCGAATATATCATAATGCCTCCTGTTTACCATTCACATAAGACCCAAAAGCTGTGACTTGGCAGAATGTGCATGACAAACTGCAAGAGCAAGTGCATCTGCCGCATCATCCGGACGCGGCATACGCTCAAGTCCCAAAAGAGTCTTTGTCATTATCATAACCTGCTTTTTTTCCGCGCGACCGTAACCCACAACGCTTTGCTTTACCTGAAGCGGAGTATATTCATAAAAATCAACGCCGCTTTTACGCAGTGCAAGCAGTATCACACCGCGGCTGTGACCGACGGCGATACCCGTCGTTATATTTGTGTTAAAAAACAATTCTTCAACGGAAGCGGCATCGGGCTTATATCTGTCGCAAAGCTCGCATATTCCGTCATAAATCATTTCAAGCCTGATATCAAACGGAGTATTGGCAGGTGTTGTCACCGCACCGTAATCGACAGTGCGAAAATGCATACCGTCTGCCTCTATAACTCCGTACCCGACAGTTGCATACCCGGGGTCAATTCCTAAAATAATCATATCTTACCGCCTGATGTAATCTGAATATGTATTATATCATAAACAAATTAATAAATAAATAGTTTTTGCTAATTTTTTGACTTGTTGACAGACAGTATAAATTGTTTTATTATTTAAGTAAAACTTTACTGTGAGGAGATACATAAATGACTGAAGAAATAAAGCAGATTGCAAGGGAAGCCGGAAAGATGATGCTTGAAGCCGGTGAAAAGACACGGCTCATTACATGCAAAAGCGGAAAGGGCAATTTTGTAACACAATTCGACGTCGAAATCCAAAACTATGTTAAAAATAAGCTCTCACGTCTTATTCCGCAAGCCGAATTCATGGGAGAGGAAGCAGGTGCGGACGTTTATAGCGAAAACGAATTTGTATTTATAGTCGACCCGATAGACGGAACCACAAACTTCATACGCGATTACAGACACAGCTGTGTATCTATCGGACTTTTAAAGGACGGAAAGCCTTATATAGGAGTAGTATACAATCCGTATCTCAATGAAATGTTTGAGGCAAAGCAGGGCTGCGGCTCATACCTCAACGGAAGTCCCATTCATGTTTCGGACGAAGGACTGGACAATGCGCTTGTATCCTTCGGCACTGCACCGTACTACCCGGACTTAACAGAAAAAACATTTGAAATCGCCGCAAAAGTGTTTGCGCATGCGGCAGACCTTCGCCGATGCGGCTCGGCGGCACTTGACATCTGCTATGTCGCCGCAGGCAGAACAGATCTGTTTTTCGAGCTGCGCATATCGCCGTGGGACTTTGCCGCCTCCTCCCTTATCCTCACAGAAGCGGGCGGGGTTATTAAAACCCGCGGCGGACACGATATTGATTTTAAAAGCAAATACGCCGTAGCCGCCGCAAATCCCAAAGCATTTGACGAATTCAAAAAACTTGTTGATTTCTGATAAAAATTTTCTTTTTAAAGCCTCTTATATATTAAGCGGGGAGGATTTACAGTTATGAAAAAAACCGAAGCTACTGCGCGCTTCAACAGGCTTTACGACCTGACATACGACAATGCCCTGGCGTATGCCGTTGAATCGACCGGTAATCCCGAGACAGCAGAGGATATACTTGCCGACACGTATTCCGCACTATACCGGCGTCTGCTGAACAGCAAAGAATTTGACATAGAAAACATCCGAAATTACTTTTTCACGTGCCTTAAAAACTCGGTAAAAAAATATTACGTCAAGAGAGCGGACAGCGAGCTTTTATATGAGGATATAGCAGCCGCAGACGGCAGCGACTGTCAGCCATTTATAGATTTGCTTTTGAACACCGAAATAAACATTACCGAAAAACAGGCAGCTGACAGTCTGCTGATTAAAAAAATCAATAAGTATATAATACAAAAAGGCGAAATTCAGTCAAAAGCTTTTATACTTCGGTTTTACTACGGCTATCCGCTTGAAAAGATTTCAGAACTGTTAAACGTCCCACGCACAACCCTGAACAATTATATTTACAGACTGCTCGATGAAATCAGAAAAAACTTTCTGGACGAGTACATCGCAAAGTGAGGTTTTAAAATGAAATTTTTACACCTGCTGAATATTGCAAAAGAAGACGCCATGCCCGACAAGGAAAAAATACGTAAGAGGGCATTGAAATCCGGAAAAAGCGGCGCCTTGCGGGTGCTGTCGGCAATAACGGCGGCTGTTCTCGTACTGGGGCTTTTGTCAGGCGGTATTTATTTGGGCATTATGAATGTACCGACAGCGTCTGCCAGTGACCTGCCCGAAGAGCTTAAAGGAATAAGCCCTATCAGTGCCGTCAGCGCGACAAACCTGAACGGTAAAGAAATAACAGCCGACACAAAGCTGAAGGTAGTCACGTCGAGCGCCATGAGCATAAATGAATTTAAAGATGCGTTTTCCATTTCTCCGAGTGAGCATTACAATGTAAAAAAGAACACCGGAAACACATTTACCGTATCTTTTGAACGCGGACTTGCGGCAAACACACTCTACACCGTAAGCTCCGTATCGGACGGCAAAACAATTTACAGCTGGGCATTTCAGACAGACAACACCTTTGGCGTAGTATCTCACCTGCCGTCTTCCGACACGCTGAGTGAAGGCGATATAATAGCTCTCGATTTTACACACGCAAACGTAGAAAACTTCGAAAACTGCTTTTCCATATACCCTTCCATACCCGGTACCTTTGAACATTACGGCAGACGCTGGATATTTGTGCCTTCCGCCGAGTTTGAGCAAAACACCATGTATACTGTTACCATAAACAAAAATATAAGCGACGGAGACGGCGAAACGCTATCGGATGATTACAAATTTTCCTTTACGGTACAAGACCCCGATTCTTATATTTATGTAAGCTATACGTCCGACGAGCCTGCGGACTGCTTTCTGCCTGAACAAACGCCTGCGGCATGTATAGAGTATGCAAATTTCGAACTTGAAAAGCCGGAGGTTACGGTTTATAAAGTCCCTACCGCCGAGGAGTATAAAAATATTCATAAAAACTATATCGGCTTTAACAGCGTTTCATCTGCCGTCTCAGATAAGCTGAAAACATACGGCAAGGTCACAAGCTTTACAGGCGACTTTATAACGAGTAACGGCGGCAACGGAATAAACCGCGCGTTTGTGCAATATCCTCAAAGCTATGACGAAGGATATTACATCTCGGAAATAAAAAGCGGCAACATTACGCTGTATCACATTTTTCAAGTAACAAAGCTTGCTGTATATTCAGTAACGTCAAACGGCGATTATACCGTTTGGGTAAACAGCACCTCAACTTCAAAATCCGTAGAAAACGCCTCTGTATCAATAGAGGGCTATGAGCAGGGATATACTGATAAAAACGGCGTTGCTGTCTTTAAGGGAAATATATCCGAAAGTGATGAGGACAGTTTCAGTGACAGTGAAAATATAATTTTATCTGTTAAAACCGACAGCTCCCCTGAATATATCTCGTCAATAAGACCTACACACAAAACCCGCGAAAACGATGCGGCTGTAAACTATTACAGCTACCTCTGCACCGACAGCGAGTTGTACCGACCGGGCGACAACGTTAAAATCTGGGGCTTTGTCATTCCGCGCACAGATGATGCAAGCAGACCGCAAGCAGTTCAGCTTTACACACAGTGGAACGATAAATACACCGATGTTCAGTTAAACGAAAACGGCAGCTTTACCGCAGTCTTTGAGCTGACAGACACCTGTCCCGACGAATATTCGGAAATTTCCGTCAGCAGCGAAGAAATACGACTGTCAAGCGCCGGTATATATATCTCCGACTACACGCTTCCCGCCTATACACTTGATATAAGCAGCGATAAAAACGCATACTTTGACGGTGAAGAAATCAAATACAGCGTACACGCCTGCACATTTGACAACACACCTGCGGCAAATATCACACTCCAGGCAGAGATAAACGGAGAAAACCATGAGATTATAACCGACGAAAACGGTTACGCACAAATAAGCCAAGCGGCACAGTTTTACGATTACAGTCAGTCAGGCGATAATAACTCACCGAGCGTATTTTCGGCGGCATTTACCGTCACACAGCCGGACGGAATTTCCGAAAATTATTATCACAGCGTATCCGTATTCGATTCGGACGTCACAGCTCAATTTGAAAGGTCGGGCGAGAGCATTGTCATAGAATTATATTCAGTAACGCTTGACAAACTTAATGAAAAGAGCATGACAGGTCTTGGACGCGAGCTTTATATTGAAACTGCCGACGCACAGGCGTATATAAAAGACCCGCATGACACGGCACTGCGTGCAGAGCTTCACAAAGTCGAATACAGCAAAAGTATTTCCGACTCGGTTTATAATCCCGTCACAATGCAGGTAGAACATTCGTACACCTATGAGCCAAACGATACGGTTGTACAAAGCTATACTTTAAACACACAGCTGGGCAAAGCAGCTTTTGATTTTCCGTCAGAGGCGGAAAATGCTCAATATTATGTTCTGATTTATGCAGACGGGATTGAAAAACCGGATTTGTGTGCACGTTACGATATATACGAAAATAATACTGACAGCACATTTTCATACAGACTTGAAGCCGACAGGGACAGCTATTCTCAGGGTGACAATATATCCCTAAAGCTTAAAGATATGAAAACTGGAGAAGAAGCAAGCGGCGGAACACTTCTTATCAGCGGAATAAACGCCGATATTATAACCAATGAAATTTACGGCATTCCGTCGGAAATAAGCCTTGGCTTTGATAAGCTGTTTATACCGAGCTTTTGCATATCGGGCGCATATTTCGACGGAAGCAGCGTTCAGCTTGTCGAAAAGCTGTGGATAACGGCAGAAAAATCAGAGCTTGATATAGAAATCAAAACTGACAAATCAAAATATTCACCCGGCGAAGACGTGACGCTTGATATATCGGTCAAAGACAGTAAGGGCAATCCCCGAAAAGCAGAGGTGAATATCAGCGTCATAGACAGCGCACTCCGCGAACTGTTTATAAATGAGCATGATATTTATTCCGACGTCTATAATCCGCGGCTTTATTTGAGCGATATAAACCGAAAAGTATCCACATACCTTCCCGAATATCAGTTTGACGTTCCCGGAGGCGAGGGCGGGGGCAACGGCGAATATACAAGAACGGATTTTGAATTGTCCCCTTATTTTGAAACAGTATCGACAGACGAAACGGGAAAGGCGTCTGCAACCTTCAAGCTGCCGGACAGCATAACAAGCTGGTATGTCACGGCACAGGCATTCACAAACGACGCAAGCGTCGGTCAGGCGCACACAGAGATAGTTTCAACAAAGGATTTTTATTTGTCGGTAAGTACGGGAGAAATCAAAACTGCCGACGATGCCGTATTTCCGATTAAATTCACTGCGCCGAAAACACAGACAGAAGAAACGCAGCAGTGCAGCTACACAGCACAGATTTTAAATAACGGCTCCGTCGCGGATTCAAAATCAGGTACCGCCGAAATAAATTCTGTTATATCCGAAAATTTCAGCAGGCTTGCCGCCGGGACATACACTCTTAAGGTCACCGCTCAATACGGTGAATACAATGACTCGGTAAGCGTTGATTTCACCGTGCAAGACAGCTTTAGCGAAAAACTCATTACAAGCCGCCAAAATATCGGCAGCAAAACCGTTTTGGAGACAAATTTCAATTCAGATATCACGGTAAATATATACGATGAAAACTATGATTTTTACTTTACTGTTTTGGATACGCTGCTCTATGCAAGAGAGGACCGGCTTGAGCAGGCAATCGGCAAAGCGACAGCGCGGGCTTTCGCGGCAGGTCTTAAAAACGGGCAGTTATTGTCAAGCGACCTTTCCAACCTTAAAAAATACCAAGACGA
Organism: Clostridia bacterium; assembly: GCA_017937065.1. Taxonomy (GTDB): domain Bacteria; phylum Bacillota; class Clostridia; order Oscillospirales; family QAKW01; genus RGIG9041. The sequence continues at coordinate 104,206 of JAGBEI010000026.1, forward strand.
CGATAAGCTCTCTCTGTTTCAAAGCAGTGATTTCATCACACCGGAAGCTGCTGCGAAAATCACAGCAGTAGCGGGAAATGCGCTTGACACGGAAATTCAGAAGGCATACTATTACGATATTCTGCAAAGCACTCCGACAGTAACGAGTGCGCTGTATTCATACTGGGCGCTTGCAGCGCTCGGCGAACCGATTCTGAACGACCTTGATATATACGCCGAGAAAATAGATACGCTGACAGACGAAGAGATACTGTGTCTTGCGCTCGCACGTGCCTATGCCGGTGATTACAAAGGCGCCGGTGCCTTATATGACGCGAAAGTTTCAGCGCTGATTAAAACCGCAAACGGAATTTCCGAATTCAGCGAAAATACGGCTTATGACACAGAAAACATGACAGGACTTGCGGCGATGCTTGCCGTAAAAATCAGCGTACCCGAAGCGAAGGCACTCACAAAATATATTATCGGCTGCGATAATCTGACAGGCTCAAAAAATATTATCCTGAGTGCATTTCTGCAAAGCTATATTCCCTATCTAAAAGGAGAAAACAGCGTAGAAGTAACTTATGCCGACGGAAGCACCGAAAAGATTTCATACGCAAAAACAGGCAGTGCAGTAATAAAAATTCCGTATGAGGAAATTGCCAAAACAAGCTTTACCTCTGTGAGCGGCACCAGTGTCTTAACTGCGCTCGGAAGTGCGTCTGCTAATACCGTCTCGGAAAAATACAATGATATATCCGAGCTTGCCGATATAACGATAAATGCAGCCCGGGAAATAAAAGCGGGCGAAAAAACGCTTATAACAGTAACGGCACAGATGCCGCAAGATAATATCACAGATGCGTCCGTATATATAAAGCTTCCCTACTGCATGAAAATAATTTCCGCCAAGTCCGAAAGCGGCGGTTTCTACCTGCCGCAGGACAAAACAGAAGCAAGACTCTATTTTGAAAACGGAAAGCTGAATGTCGCTCTCGAGTGCTATGCAGCTCTTTCAGGCGAATTTACAATAGAGCCCGCCCTATTGACCGACAGCGAAAATGAAGCATTTGCAGTCTCCGAGAAAATTCAAATCGAGGTATCACATTAAAAACAGCCGCCCGAAAAATTCGGGCGGCTTTATAGTTTAATCGTTAATGAGCATATTTTCAATAAAAATTGCGTAGCCTTTCTGCGGGTCGGATACCAAAACATGGGTTACTGCTCCGATTATTTTTCCGTTTTGAATAATCGGGCTTCCGCTCATGCCCTGTACAATACCCCCGGTCCTGTCAAGCAGTTCCTTATCGGTTATCTTTATAACCATATTTTTGGTCTCCTGCAGATTGTTGTTTATTTTAACGATTTCGATATCATAGCGCTTGCTTTCCTGACCTTCGACGCATGATATTATCTGTGCTTTGCCTGTTGTTATTTCATCACGAAGGGCAACGGGATACTTTTCCATACCCGAAAACTCATCTGTAACGCATGCAGCAGTAAGACCCGTAACGGAGTTGCCCGTCAACACACCGATAATAGATTCCTCGTCAAATGAGCCCAACAGTTCTCCGGGAGAGCCGTTTGTACCCTTTACAACACCCTCTATATTGGCTCGCACAAGCTCGCCCGTACTGACAGGCATTATAAGTCCCGTATCGCTGTCGGAAATAGAGTGACCCAGACCTGCAAGCGTACTTGTTTTTTCGTCAAGATATGTCAGCATACCTATGCCCGCAGTACTGTCACGCACCCACAGACCTATGCGGTAGCTGCCGTCAGTATCATCTGTCACAGGTGTTATATCAGCTTCAAACTTCAGATTATTTCTCAGCACAACGGCTTTCTGAGGCTTGCCCTCGCTCACCTTTACCTGAGCGATAAGCTCTTCATTGGACTTGATTTCCACTCCGTTATAGCTTAAAATAATATCGCCTTCCCGCACCCCTGCATTATACGCAGGGTTCTGAACGACTCCGTCATGCACAAAGTCGGTTATATCAACAACGATTACACCCTCAGTGTACAGCTTTACACCGAACGCCACGCCAAGCGGTATTATTTCCTGCTTTTCAAGCACGCTTATTTCAGCCGTTTTTATAGGCAAAACACCGAAAAGCTTTACCTTAGCCTTATATTTTCCCTGAGTGAGCGTTCCCGTTGAATTCAGGCTTTTCGACGTTTCGGCGCTGCCCATATCCAGCTTTATAAAAGGACTGCCGGAGGAAATATTCTCATCAGAATAAAAGGAATAATCATCCGGCTGAAGACCGATATATAAACCGAAGCAAAGTGCTAATACTAATATTACGGCAATAGCTTTTTTAATTTTCATCACCTTCTCGAAACTTATTTTTTGATATAAATTGTGATTTATTCATGTATAAAAATACAGCCTTTCAAAAAAAGTCTTGTAAATTGGTATAATTTCCTTTATTATATATTAAACTGAATTTTTAAGGAGTTAAAAATCTTGGAAGTTAATTTCGGACCGGCAATACTTATAGTATTTATAATGCTGCTTCTGATTATTTTCTGTACGTTTTTCGCATCGCGTCTTGCACAGCTGAAAAACAGAAGCAGAGCATGGGGACTGCTTGGTTTTTTCTTTACAATCCCGGGACTTATTATTGTTTGTTTTCTTCGTTCAAAGCGCAAGGACAATATGCAGACAAATCCGATTGCATACGCCGTTTCCAAGCTGCCGTCACCGTCTCGCAAAACGATAGGACTGCTTATCGGGCTTGCTGCTGCCGCAGTGCTCACAATAATAGCCTACGACAATATTCCTGTCATGATTCAAAACTATAAGTATTCCAAGCAGGTGCTGAATACTGCGGACACCGACTATGAGCAGCCGCGGATAATAGAAGCTAAGCTTACCGACGTGTTTACGGGCATCGACAGCACCTACGCATTAACGGACAGCAAAGATATATACTGCTGGGGAAGACAGCTTACGCCCCCTATCGACGATAAGCTGCGAGGTGTAATTTATAAAGACGCACTAAAAGCGGCATCAACACAAGACAAACTGTTTATTCTTACGAATAAGAAAGAGCTGCTCGTATATGAAAAGCCGGATACGCTTTCCGAAAATACAGAAGATGAAAAACAGAGCGCCGAATTCAAACTGATTGATGAAAATGTCACCGACTTTTCTGTTTCGGAAACAACGGTAGGATATATTAAAAGCAACGGTAAACTGTACATGTACGGCGACGGAAGCTACGGTCAGCTCGGAACATATGACAGAGAATCAAAGAGCAAACCCGAAGCAGTGCTCGGAAATGTCAAAAAGGTTGTGTGTGAGGCTTCATTTACCCTCGCGCTTCAGGAGTCCGGAACAGCAGTTGCATTCGGCAACAGCGCGCACGGACAGTTTGGCAAAAAGGAAACGGCGGTTACATCACCGTTTGAGCTTGCCGAAAATATTTCGGATATTGCGGCGGGAGACGATTTCATCTTACTGCTTAAAGAAAACGGAGCAGTTCTGGCATGCGGCAGCAACAGCCACGGTCAGCTCGGAATATCTTCCGAACAGCCGATTACGGAGTTTACGGAAGTATTGAGCGGCATCTCCTCTGTTTATGCAGCAAAAGGCTCCTCATTTGCGCTTAAGGAAAACGGAGAGCTTTACGCATGGGGACAGAATAATGCAGGTCAGCTGGGAAACGGCAAAACCGATAATGTCTTAACGCCTGAGCTTGTAGCATCCGGCGTTGCCTCGGTATCAACATCTGGACTGCATACGGTAATCCTGACAAATGACGGAAAAATTAACGCCTGCGGCTACGATAGCGTAAAGCAGCTCGGAAAAGGCGGTCCGCGAGACAATTTTGAAGCGGTCGTTTCAGTAAAATAAGGAGCGTTAATGTGTTAAAATTATCAATTACTTTATTAGTAACAGCAATTATTTTTTTAATATTTTATTTAGCGTCAGGTCGCAGTAAAAACAAAAAAAGAAAAAAGTCCTCGGTCTTTCACAGATTTTCCGGTGCTTTTACCGTAATCTGCATAATAGGCAGCGCGGTTTTCGGAGTGATATACTGTAAGAATGAAAATATAAAGCTTTTTGACAGACTCAAGACATACGAGCTGCCGGCTGAATACGAGAAAATTCTTGAAAAAGACGGAGAGGACGCTGCTTACCCTTTTCTCCCCGTCGGTATATTCACCCAAAACGACGACATTTATTTTACAAACTCCAAAAACGACGCTTTTATATTTAAAACCGACAAGGACGGTTCACATTCTTTCACCACCAGCTCGAATAATACCGTTTTTATCGGCGGCGATAAAACACTTAAAGCAACCGTTACCGACAGCGGAGACTTAATTCTTGACGGATACTTCCTATACTCAAAGTATGATGAGGAATACCTCGGATATTCTAATAAAACAATAGCAAAAAATGTTAAGTATTGCAGCTTTACGGATAATTCACTGTTCTACATCACAAATAGCGGAGATTTGTACTCCATGGGCTTTAATGAGTACGGACAGCTCAGTGATAATACAACTAAAAACAAGCCGTCTCCCGTGTTTGTAATGAGCGGGGTCGAGCGTGCCGATATATCCGATACTCACGCAATGATTATTGATAAATACGGCACTCTTTTTGCCGCAGGAGACAATTCATATTCGCAGCTGGGCAACAAAAATGCAATATCGTCGACAGAGCTTACAAAGGTAATGCAGGGCGTCAGAGATGTCGCAGTGGGCAATTATTTTTCACTTGTTCTTACCGTAAACGGTGAACTGTATTCAGCGGGCACAAACGAAAAGGGTCAGCTGGGCAACAACGGCGGCGAGTTTCGCGCCGAGCTTGTGCCGGTAATGACAGGCGTTGAAAAAATAAGCGTAAACGGCAATACCTGCGCGGCACTTACCTATGGCGGAGAGCTGTACGTATGGGGTGATAATTCAAACTGCAAGGCGGGTGCCGAAGGGTCTGAAATTATTGCGGCTCCTAAAAAAGTGCAGGATAATATTTATGATTTTGCTCTGTCGAAAAACGGCGTTACCGTTTTAAATAAAGACCGTACAGTACTTACAAGCGGGACAGACGGAAAATTTACCGAGCTTATAATTTTCAACTCAAAAATTCCGGAACAATATAAAGAAAAAAATCCCGTGCAAACGCCTGATCTTCCGGAAAAGGTATAATATAAAGGCGCTTAAACGTAAAATGTCAAAAAAATAAAAAAATACTTGAAATCAACAAACAACTATGCTATAATAAATCGGTCTAATGAATACAGTCAAAAGAGGTGAGATAAATGAAGGAAGGAATTCATCCCAATTACGAAAAGGCTACTGTTAAATGTGCATGCGGCGAGACCTTTGAGACAAGATCCACAAAGAGTGAGATTCGTGTTGAAATCTGCTCAAAATGCCACCCCTTCTTCACAGGAAGACAAAAGCTGGTTGACTCCGGCGGTCGTGTAGACAAGTTTAAGAAGAGATATAATCTTGATTAATTAAAGGCACCGAGAACGGTGCCTTTTTGCTTATAGGAGAAACATGATAACGCATATTATCTGGGACTACAACGGAACGGTGGCAGACGATGTGGACGCATCTGTTGCGGCTGTCAACGATATGCTGAAGGCGCGCGGTCTGCCTCCGACCACAAAGCAGGAATATACAAGCACGGTATCGCTGCCTCTTGACAATTATTACAACGGACTCGGTATTGCCGACGCCGATATGGAAAAGCTGTCTTGGGAATTTCGTACGTACTGTCAAAAGCATGATAATCTTAGCCGTATCTTTGACGGTTTTCATGAAACCGTTGAATTTGCAAAGGCGCAGGGTATAAAAAATATACTCATGTCCTCGCTGTACATTGATTTTTTAAAGGCAGAAACAGAAAAGTACAATATTTCCGACTGCTTTGATGAAATTATCGGAATGACGGACACCCTTGTCGGCTCTAAATATGAAAATGCAAAAAATTATATTGATAAAAATAAATTAAATCCGAAGAATATACTTTTTGTCGGCGATCTTATAAACGACGCGCAAACGGCAAAGGCGCTCGGCGCTCAATGTATTCTTATTCCGAATGGTCACAACTCAAAAGAAAAATGTCAAAACCAGGGGGTAACCGTTGTTGAAAATATCAAATGCATTAAAGAGTATATATGCCGAGCATAAAATTTTGTACACTATCGGTTTGCTGCTGATTTTTACAGGCTCATTACTGTATCCTTTTATACCCTATATACGTTTTATGCTGTTTTTTTCAGTATTCTGCGGCAGCTGCTGTATAATTTACGGTCTGCTTTGCAGGCTTGAAAAATGTCCGTATGACGCCGTGCGTATTATAGCAAAAATATGCAGAGTCTCAGCGCTTATACTTATATGTATTTTTACGGTATCATTTATCGCAGTACAAGCCTTAATAATAGATGGAATGAAAGAAAATGAATCCGAATGCGAATACATAATCGTTCTCGGAGGAGGCGTGAACGGCACAAAGCCGTCCGCTGCCCTCGCCTGCCGTCTTGACAGAGCCGAAAAATACCTAAACGATTATCCGGAAAGCACAGCAATACTCTGCGGAGGGCAAGGTTCCGGAGAACTCATTACTGAGGCACAAGCTATGGAAACATATCTGCTGTCACGCGGAATTGATAAAAAAAGACTCATTAAAGAGGAGCATTCAACAGACACAAGAGAAAACATAGGAAATGCAATTAATATAATCAGGTCGACAGGCAACAGCGGTATCCCGTCCACAGCAATAGTTTCAAACGGATTTCATCTGTACCGAACAAAACTTATCGCAAAAAAGCAAGGAATAGACACACCAGTAATGCTTAATGCAAAAATGCCGCCCATTCCCGCACTGATTATCAATCTGCACCTGCGTGAATATTTCTCTGTCATTTTGGAATATATGAATTTATAATTGTTACTTTACAAATTTCAACTCCTATAATATAATATATATTCAGAAAGGAGCGGAAAGCATGAACGGCAACACATATTATTTCTTTCAAAGTATTTACGGCAATGCCTATGAACCGGTAATCTGTATTGATGAAAATTTAAGTATTATTTATGCTTCTTCCGCCGCCTATGATATCTTCGGTCTGGAACAGAGCCCTATACTGCATCTTAACTGTGTTTTTATGCGCAAATATTTAAAGTCCATAAAAGCGGCATTTGATAAAGGAGAATGTTTTTCGCTCAGATTTGAAAGTGTAAATGATAATTCCACTAAAAGATGTACAATGATGCCTTATTTCTATGACGGTGAAAAATATGGCGTCATGCTGTTCACGGATATCGCATCAGAGGAAATAGACAACCTGAGAAAATTTGAGTTGAAGCGCGGAATATCGGTTATCGAAAGCTCTGTTATCAGTTCTACATCTCTGATTGTTTCACACATGCGACTTATTAAGGATAAATTCCCGACAGACAAGTCCGTTAATATTATACTTCAAAATATCTTAAACATCAGAAGAATGTTCAGGCACCTGAATATACTTGCCTCTCCCAGTGTTAAAGGTAAATATTCTCAGGTTATTGATATAAACGAATATCTTCGGTATCTTACGGGTGTAATCGTTAAGCAAATCGGCGCTCACAGACTCAGCTTCTGTTTAGAACTCTGCTCAGGACTTATGCTGGCGGAAATCGAGCCGCGGATATTTGAAATTTTAATCTGCAATCTCGTATCAAATTCGGTTAAAAACGCTCACGGAAAGTCCAATATAACAGTACAGACCGCCGTTCACGATAAATTTAATCTTGTAGTTTTTTCCGATAACGGAATCGGCTGCAAAAATATAATGCAGACATTTTCGTCACACAAAAAGCCTTTAGGAAACAAATACGGAGAATATCCGGGCGTCGGAGTGTCAATAATCAAAAAAATTGTTACAGACCACGACGGTCAGGTCTTTGCCACGGAAAATCCCGGAGGCGGTGTCTCTGTCGGCTTTACTCTGCCAAAGGCTGACAACAGAATACCTGCTCTGCGCAGTGTACAAGAGCTTAAAACCGAAAGCGGCGATGTTTTTTCAACAGTCAATATTGAAATCGCCGAGCTTCTTGATATAGATAATATAAATTTATAAAGGAGTATAAATCATGAAAGTATTGGTAACCGGAGGCACGGGATACATCGGCTCCCACACAATTGTTGAGCTGCTCGAAAACGGGCATGAGGTCATAGCTTTTGATAATTTTTACAACAGCAAACCCGAGGTGCTCAACAGAATAAAAAAAATCACAGGCAAGGATATTAAGTTCTATGAAGCTGATATGCTTAATAAGGGCGAGATGGACAGGATTTTTGATGAAAACAAAATCGACGCCGTAATACATTTTGCAGGACTCAAAGCTGTCGGCGAAAGCTGCCAAAAGCCCGTACTTTATTACAACAATAATATCTGCGGTACACTTAACCTGATACAATCCATGGAGCAGCACGGAGTAAGAAATATTGTATTCTCATCGTCGGCAACTGTTTACGGCGACACCAAGGAAGTGCCTGTAAACGAAGCCTCGCCCGTCGGTCATGCAACAAATCCTTACGGAGAGACCAAAATAATGCAGGAGGTTATACTCAGTGACCTCTATAAATCAAACAACAAATGGACAGTTACCCTGCTGCGTTATTTCAACCCCGTCGGTGCGCATGAAAGCGGACTTATAGGTGAAGACCCGCAGAACATTCCTAACAATCTTACGCCGTATATATCTCAGGTTGCCATCGGCAGACTGCCAAAGCTTATGGTTTTCGGCAATGATTACAATACACATGACGGCACCGGTGTACGTGATTATATACACGTTGTTGATCTTGCAATCGGTCATTTGAAAGCTCTGAACGCAAGCGAGGGCAAAACAGGCGTATTTATTTATAATCTCGGCACAGGCAAAGGATACAGTGTTCTGGATGTAGTACACGCATTTGAAAAGGCAAGCGGAGTTAAAATAAACTATGAGATAACGGACCGGCGCGCCGGTGATGTTGAAACGCTGTATGCAGACACCGAAAAGGCAAAAAAGGAAATCGGTTTTACAGCCAAGCGCGGCATTGACGAGATGTGCAGAGACCTTTGGAACTGGCAGAAGAAAAACCCGCACGGTTTTGAATAAAATATAAAATCCGGAATTTATTTTCCGGATTTTGATTTAATAAGGATAATTTATGGAAATACTATCACCCGCAGGCTCACCGGAACATATTAAAGCGGCGGTAAGAAGCGGCGCAGACGCCGTATATCTTGGTACGCAGCACTTTAACGCACGCCAAAACGCCGCAAACTTTGACATGCAGGAGCTTGAAAATGCGCTTAAATACTGTCATGCACGCGGAGTAAAGGTTTACATAGCGCTTAATACGCTTATAAAGGATTGTGAGCTGAAACTTGCGGAAAAAGAAATCGTAGCCATCGCAAGGCTTGGTGCCGACGCTGTAATAATTCAGGACCTTGCAATGGTACAGCTTGTAAAGGATATTGTTCCGCAAATGCCGCTTCATGCTTCCACACAGATGAGCGTGCATAATCTCAGCGGCGTAAAAATGCTCGAAAAGATGGGCTTTTCAAGGGTTGTTCCGGCACGTGAGCTGTCGCTTGAGGAGCTTGCGTATATACGTGAAAACACATCCCTTGAGTTGGAGGTATTTGTCCACGGGGCTTTGTGTATGTGTGTGTCGGGGCAATGCTATATGTCAAGCGTATTCGGTCAGCGAAGCGCCAACCGGGGAATGTGCGCTCAACCCTGCCGACTTAATTTTAAGGCTTTAGGACGTGAGTATGCTCTGTCACTAAAGGATCTTTCAGCCATAGAAATGCTTACAAAGCTAAAAGAGCTCGGAATTACCTCCGCTAAAATTGAAGGACGCATGAAACGTCCCGAATACGTTGCGGCGGCAACGCGCGCCTGTAAAATGGCGCTTGCAGGTCAGCAATACGACAGAGAACAGCTTCGCGCTGTTTTTTCACGCAGCGGCTTTACCAACGGATATATGGAAGGCAAACCCGATTTTAAGTTATTTGGTTTTCGCACAAAGGATGACGTCATTTCGGCGGCGCCTGTACTAAAGCAGATTGCGGCTGACTTCAGACAGGAAGCTGCGGTCGTCGGCGTAAACATGCGGCTTCAAATTAAAAAAGGACAGGAAATTTTACTGACTGTAAGCGACGGTGAAAACACCGTATCTGTCAGCCAACCCCCGCCCGAGCAGGCGGTAAACCGCCAAACAGACACAGCTTTCGCCGAAACGGCACTGAAAAAGTGCGGAGGCACACCGTTTTTTGCAAAAAACATCAGCTGCGAAATCGAGGGGGGACTTTCAGTTTCCATGTCCCGTTTAAATACACTGCGAAAAACGGCACTGGAGCTTTTGCTGAAAAAGAGAGAAACCGTTAAACCGTACACGATAAAAGAAAGAAAAAACAGTATTACAGATAAGCTGTCTGAGGTCTCACACGAATTTACAAATAAAGAGCCTGAGCTGTACGCATTTTTTGAAAACGAGCTACAAATATGCGATAATGCAGATAAAATCATTATAGATTATAATCTCCTTTACAAAAACCCAAAGCTGTGTGAGAAATATGCCGGCAAGCTAATAGCTAAAATGCCGGCGCTTATGTTTTCCGAAAAATACATCGACGCAGACAGCAAGCTTTCTGAACTGCGCAGTCTCGGTATCGACACTCTTTACGCGCCTAATATATACGTTATAAATTATGCAGAGAAGCACAACTTTAAGGTAACGGGCGGATATGGTTTAAATATTATGAACAGCGCCGCTTTGGATAAGTATCGCCTATTAGGGATTGACAGTGCGGAAATATCATTTGAATGTTCGGTAAACAGATTCAATAAAATGCTGAAAACGATTCCCTGCGGTCTTGCTGTATACGGAAAAATGCCTCTGATGACATTTCGCGCCTGTCCCGCACGCGGCAAAAACGGCTGTCAAGGCTGCAGCGGCATGCCTAAAATCACCGACAGATTCGGCAACGAGATGACAATATCGTGTAAGGATAAACAATATTCGCAGCTTTTAAATCCAAAACCGATTTATATGGCGGACCGTCTGCATGAAATCCGAAATGCGGATTTTCTCAGTCTGCACTTTACAGACCAGACGCAGGCAGAATGCTGTGAAATAATAAACAAATATATAAATCGGGAAAAATCCGAACAAGATTTTACCCGCGGTCTGTATTATAAAGAAATCAAGTAATATGAAAAAACTCAACCTGCCAAAACTGAAAATGACAGCTTCTATGCTGATATTCGGCACTATCGGAATTTTTGTGCGCTCAGTTTCCGTGCCGTCAGGCATTTTGGCTGCACTTCGCGGATTTATAGGCGCGCTTTTCCTGATTATACTCACCTATATTTTAAAAAAGCGGATTTCATTTAAAGCCATTAAAGCAAATTTTATAATTCTCTTATTATCAGGTGCCGCAATAGGTATCAACTGGATACTGCTTTTTGAGTCTTACAGGCATACAACAGTGGCAAAAGCAACTTTATGCTATTATCTTGCGCCGATTTTTTTTGTAATAATCTCACCGTTTGTCCTGAATGAAAAGATGACATTGAAAAAGCTTTTGTGTACATTTGCAGCACTCGGCGGAATGATACTGATATCGGGTATAGTTGACAACGGTTTCAATCAAAATATATTTATGAAAGACGACTGGAAAGGAATTACACTTGCAGTCGGTGCTGCCGTGTTCTATGCTGCAGTCATGGTATCGAACAAAAAAATTCACGATATCGGCGCATTTGACAAAACAATCGTGCAGCTAATTACAGCTGCCATTGTAATACTCCCCTACTCGCTTTCAGCAGAAACTATAAGCGCAACAAGCATAAATCCTAAAACAACAGTACTGACGGCTGTTATCGGTATACTTCATACAGGTGTTGCATATGTGTTATATTTCAGTGCCGTCAAAGAGCTTCCGGCACAGTCAACGGCAATTTTAAGTTATATAGACCCTGCCGCGGCAGTGTTACTTTCCGTATTACTGTTAAATGAGACAATGAAACCGTTAAACTTTGTCGGCGCAGCAATGATATTAGGTGCCGCAATGCTCAGTGAGCTGCCCGGTAAAACAAAAGACCTGAAAAAATAAATTTTCTCAGGTCTTTATTTTATTATCGCAGATACAGCATACATAATGCCGAAAATAACCGGCTGATGCAGCACATATACCCAAAGCGAATACTTTCCGCAAATTTCAAGCGGCACACACCGCTTTGTATAGAACCACTTCGGAAACACACCGTTTTTGATATATTTTCCGACATAAGTACCGACAAGAAACAAAAATAAATACGGAAACAACGGGTAATAATCACCGTATGACCCTATTCCCTGCGGCAGAATACCGAAAATCATTAAAAAGTACGAGCTGCCGGTCGGTTCCGTTCTGTAAAACATATAGTAAGCAACAAAAAGCACCGTAAACAGCACAATGCCAACGGGCGGTTTGATTTTATCCAGCCATCTTTTCAGCAACGCATACAATATCATTGAAAGACCAATCATATGCAAAATGCCGAAATATATATTAAGTCCGTAAAAACCCATCGCAGGCATAACAACACAGGTAGCAAAAGAAACTACAAGCGCCGCTGCAAAAACAATAAGTCCACGCTTTAAAACACTCCGACTGTAATTTGTACAAATTCCCGATACAAGCAGGAAAACCGCAACAAACAACAGCTGAAGCAATAAAAACGCCTCTGAATACAGGATTTCAAAGCTCTTTTCAAAAATAATTTCAAAGGATACGAGCGCATGATGCAGCACCATTCCCAGAACCGCCGCACCACGCAGGATATCAAGCATATATACACGTTTTTTTACATGTTTTACTTTGCTGATATCATTTGAATTAATATCGGTCATCACTTTTCAGACTTTCTGATATTTTTTCGTGTTTCCGAAACACTCTCAAATCCCCGTCTCAGTGTATCCTCGGTCTTTTTAAGTACATTGTCGCAGTACTCGACGGTAGCACCTCTCAGCTCTTTTGCCGCGCTCTGAGCATTGGCAACAACTTCATTTGCCTTTATCTGAGCATTTTTATAAATTTCCTCCTGGGAAAGCATACGCTTTGCCTGCGTCTGAGCCGCAGTTATTATTCCCTCCGACTCAATACGCGCACGATTTATGATATCATCACGCTCTTTTATTATACGCTTGGATTTTTTTATCTCCTCAGGAAGATTAAGACGCATTTCCTTGACAAATTCCAATATCTGAGCACTGTCAACAACAGTCCTCCCTCCCGACATGGGCAGCGTCCACGAATTTTCTACAAGATCCTCCAAAGCGTTCAATATTTCTTCAAAATCCATTTTTTAACCTCTCTTAAACTATTTCTCTTAATTATTGATTTTTTGCATTTAGTCTGTTTTTTATATCCGCCAGTACAACAGGCGGTACAAAATCAGTAATATCACCGCCGTTGCGTGCAATTTCCTTTACAATACTTGACGACAGATACATGTATTTTGAATTTGTTGTCAAAAATATTGTCTCCAGCTCTTTATTGATTTTTTTATTTGTAAGCGCCATCTGAAACTCGTATTCAAAGTCAGTCACAGCACGCAGACCGCGGATAATAGTTATCACATTAATTCTTTTTACATATTCCGCCAAAAGCCCTGTAAAGGTACATACCTCTACATTTGAAATATTTTCCGTACATTTCTTGATCATATCCATGCGTTCTTCAATAGTAAAGCTGCTGCTTTTTGCAGAATTTGTAAGCACTGCAACGTACAGCTTATCAAACATTTTTGCAGATCGCTTAATGATATCCATATGACCCTTAGTTATAGGGTCAAACGAACCGGGATAGATAGCATTTTTCTTATCTGACTTCAACCTTTTCACTCCTGTCAAGGATCGTAATCTTTATCTGAGAATACAAATACTCGCGCCTGACCGTAAAACCCACAGACGAAATTTGATCACCTTCAGCACTTTCGCAGACAACAACAGCATTACTGTCAAGTATATCGCTTTTACACAGCAGAGACAGTGAATCATTAATAAGCGATTGACCGTAAGGCGGGTCAAGAAACACAAGAGACACTTTACGTCCGGTATTTTTAATTATTTTAACACACTCTGTATGTGTTTTGCAAGTAAGCTGAGATATTTTTGCAAAATCACAGGCATTTATATTTTTTTCAATTATTTTGCATGCATCTATGCTGCTGTCATTGAAAAAGCAAAAGCTCGCACCGCGGGAAAGAGCCTCTAACCCGAGCTGACCGCTTCCTGAAAACAAATCCAGTACTGTCTTGCCGTCTATTTCAAACTGTATGGCGTTAAAGAACGCCTGTTTTACCCGTTCCAGCGTAGGACGCGTACTGTTGCCCTCAAGCGACAACAGCTTTTTGCCGCGCCGCAAGCCGGAGGTAATCCGCATCATAAGCATTCCTCCTTAAAATGTAAATAAATTTTCTCCGCCAAAGCACGAGAAATACCCGATGTGTCGGCAAGCTGGTCTATACTCGCTTTTTTAATATTATCAAGCGTTTTAAATTTATCCATAAGCGCCTTATACCTCGATTTTCCCACTCCCTCGACTGCCATAAGCTCAGAAGACAGCATGCTTTTACTCTTTTTCTTTTGCATGTATGTAATTGCGTAGCGGTGTACCTCATCCTGCAGAGCGGTAAAAAATTTAAATACCGCAGGGTTTGTACGTATATCAACTTCGCCTTGCAAACCTACACAGGCGCGTGTGCGGTGCTTTCTGTCCTTAACAAGCCCGAACACTGCAATTCCGTAGCCTGACACCAGCTCATAAACCGCATTAAGATGACCGACGCCGCCGTCAAGAAAAATAATATCGGGCTTTTTATCAAACCCCTCAGATGCGTTTTCCATGCGCTTCAGCCTGCGTTCTATCATTTCATAGGTATGCTTATAGTCATCCTGTACCAAATCATCAAACTTAAATTTTTTATATTCGCTTTTACGAAATCTCCCGTCCTCCCAGACAATCATACCGCCGACAATACTGTCGCCGCCAAAATGAGAAATATCGTACATTTCTATTCTGGAAGGAATATCGGTAATGCCGAGCATCTGCGCAATCTGCCCCATAAGCTTGCCGGAACGCACGCCGTTCGATTTTTTTTCTGCAAGCTTTTCCAACGCATTTTTGCGGCACATGTCCAACAGACGAACATTTTCTCCCTTGCGTGCCTCAAACAGACGAACTGCCGTTCCTCTCTGCGCGGAAAGCCACTGTGTTAAAAGCTCATGTGTGCCCGGCAGTCTGCTCACGGCAATTTCCTTTGGTATCATATCCTTTTGCTGATAATACCGCTCTATAAAAACACCGATGATATCTTCGGCAGAATCGGTCATAAATACAGTATCCTGGAACAGAAGCTTGCCCTGACGTATATGCATAACAGAAAAGCAGACCTCGTTTTCAAGCTCCGAATAGGCTATGATATCGCGGTTAACATCAGGGGACAAAACAATAACCTGCTTAGACTCAAGCCGCTTTATGCTTCTGATTCTGTCGCGAAGAACAGCTGCCTTTTCAAATTCCATACTTTCGCTCAGCTCATTCATCTGAAGCTCAAGCTCATTTATAACACGTCTGTAATCTCC
Organism: Clostridia bacterium; assembly: GCA_017937065.1. Classification (GTDB taxonomy): domain Bacteria; phylum Bacillota; class Clostridia; order Oscillospirales; family QAKW01; genus RGIG9041. Next base: position 119,834 of record JAGBEI010000026.1, read on the forward strand.
GTTCAAAAAGGCTATCGCCTGATTAACATTTGCCCTATATTCATCGGCGGAAACCTTTCCCGTACAGATACCGATACATTTTCCTATATGATAATTGAGACACGGACGAAACTTATTAAAATCACGCGGAAAGACATGTTTACAGCTGTAAAGACCGAATACGGAATTTATTGTACGAATAATTTCCCATACCGATTTTGAGGACTGAAACGGGCCGAAATAACGGTAACCCGTGTCACTGCGGCGCCTTGAAAGTGTAAAGTGCGGAAAATCAGTGTTCTTGCTAAGTGCTATGTACGGATATGTTTTATCGTCCTTTAAAAGTATGTTGTACTTGGGTCTATGCTGCTTAATCAGATTATTTTCAAGTATGAGCGCTTCGAGCTCAGACCTTGTAACGATGTACTCGAAATGATCGATGTTGGAAACCATTTTAAGTACCTTAGGCGTATGCTGGGAGTTTGCTGCAAAATACTGACTGACGCGGTTTTTAAGATTTTTTGCCTTTCCTACATATATAATATCATCATCGGCATTTTTCATTATATACACGCCAGGATTTGACGTGAGCACCGCAAGCTTGTCCTGTATTTTTTTGTTCACGGCGCCACCTCCTTAATGTAAACTTATTATATCAAAATATATACACTTTTTCAATCGCAATTTGACAACATATATCAGTAAATGATATAATAAGACTTATTAGTGACCGCACTGCGGTTTATGTTAAAATTAAGGTGATATTTTGAAAAAAGCTGTAATTTTTGATTTGGACGGCACGCTTTTGAATACGCTTAAATCCATTGCACAATGCGCAAATGCGGCTCTTGAAAAGTTCGGGCTTCCCGCTGTTGAGCAAGAAATATATCCTCAGTTTGTCGGGCACGGTGCGCAAGCACTTATACGCGGAGTTTTCAAGTTCGTACATGCAGACTCTGAAATATTTAATGATTTTCAGCGTGAATTTCTTGAGATATATAATAAAAACGGTGCTGACAACATTTCTGTCTACCCCGGAATATTTGAGCTTTTGCAAGAGCTGCGTAAAAGAGAAATCAAAACTGCCGTATTGTCAAACAAACCTCACGCAATAGTTAAACACGCCTGTGCTGAATTTTTCCCGAATATGTTTGATGTAGTTTACGGGCAGCGAGACAATATTCCTGCAAAGCCTGATCCGTTTATGGTCAGAAAAATTCTCAACGAGCTTAACGTCAGCGTTAAAGACTGCATTTACTGCGGCGACAGCGGCGTGGATATTGACACCGGCAGGAATGCAGGCGCGCTTACACTCGGCGCTGCATGGGGGTTTTACTCAGACACTCAGTTTGCCAAGGCGGACGGCATACTGAAATTTCCGCAGGATATGCTTGGCTACATAAAGTTATGATATTATGGATTAACGGAGCTTTCGGAGCGGGAAAAACGACTGCCGCTTACGAACTTAAACGAAGAATTGACAACTCCTGTATATATGACCCTGAAAATATAGGTTATTTTATAAGAGAGAATATTCCTCGGCAAATAAACACCGAAGACAATTTTCAGGACTATAAATTATGGCGGGATTTTAATTTTAAGATGCTAAGCTTTATAGCCGACAGCTTCGACGGAACAATTATCGTCCCCATGACTGTAACAAACCGCCAATATTATGACGAGTTAATTTTAAAATTATCCGAACGCTATACTGTAAAACATTTCATTTTATACGCCTCAGAAAAAGTTATATTAAAACGATTGTCTACTCGATTTGAACGGAAAAACTCCTGGGCAGCAAGAAAGGCGCGGGAATGTATCAACGCCTTTGACCGAAATATACCCGGCACTAAAATTATGACTGACAATATGGGAATAGATGAGATAATACAGCAAATAGGAGAATTATCAGGAATTGTTTTAAACCGAGATAAACGCAGCAGGCTTACAAAAAAATTAAACAGACTCATTGTAAAAATAAAAAATATCCGGTAATTTAAAATTAAGACAAAATAAATACCCTGCCGAAAACGGCAGGGTATTTTAAATTCTAAATCAGTCGGCAGAATCATTGCCTTCCGAGGGTGTTGATTCATCAGATGAATTTTCGCTATTGCTTATATTATTATCCACTTCAACTGTACCATCATCACTCTCCGTATTTTCAGGGGTTTCATTGTTCGGCTGATTGGTATTGTCAAGCACGGACTCCGACGTCTGTGACGGCTGGATTTTATCTATCGACTGATTGGGCGACGGCGTCTGATCAGATTGTAAATCACCTGTCACATCAGTAGTTGTTGTATCTGAGGGAGAGCCGGTGTCAGGCGTCTCTCCGTTGTGAACCGTCGTAGCATCAGATGCAGCTTCATTTGACGCGGGCGACTGAAGCGTCGGTATATCAGAAGAAATTTCATTTTTAACATCATCCGACTGTTGTAAAAGCAAAGAATTCTGTTGTATATTTTCCACACTCGCACCGATAGTATCACCGTTTTTAATTCTCGTATCGGGGTCTACAGTGCATGTTCCCCAGCTTCCCTTAAATGAATACAGTCCGCCAGTTTGCGAGGTGTAAGTATAAACAAGATGATTTCCGGTGGCAATCACATCGGTATACTGCGGCTCAAGCTCATCACACTGAATCACGCAATAGCCCTTTGTTGCAGTACCGTACGCCGTTATCGTAATTTCATATTTATTATCCTTATATAAAAGAAATCTTCCGTCCGATTCAGGATTTACGTCTTCTTTCAGGGGCTCCTCTCCCGATAATTTAGTGATTTTTTGCACAGTAACATTCACGCCGTAATCGGCAGATTTTATATCCTGAAGCCGTGTCTGTGCATTTGCACTGAACCATGCAAGGCTCATACCCGCCATACACACAACACAAATCACTATGCCTATAACAGACGGCATGAGCAGACGCACAATATTACGGTCCGACAGCTTTTCATGCTCAGGCATATAAAACAATGATTTAAAAAAACGCTTCATTATCACACGTCCTCCCGATAAAATATATCAGATTATTACTATAATACTTTTTACTAAACCCGTTTATTCCCATTTCGGGAATCAAAGGGTACAAGTTAAAGCTAATACTTATACCCTTTGATTCCTGCCCGTCTTTAAGTAAAAGACGGGCGGGAACCGCAAAGTGCAAAATTACTTTTTAAACATTACGTAAGCGTCTGCGCAGCTTATCGTTCTGGCAGCGGATGCACCGCAGATATAAATATCACCGTTTTCATCGGCAAAAGTATTGCCGCCGGCATCTATACCGTCAATATTGACATAGTCAATATCAATTATGGAGTTTTTCATATTTTCAGATGAACCGAACTTATTGTTTCTTATTGTAATCTTCACATCAGTGTTTGAATTATCTGCCGCCTGAATATGAATAAAGCGTTCACCGCTGACATTGTTTGAAAACTCACAGTTTGTGATAACAATTTCAGCACCTGCTTTAGGCGTTATCTGAATGGAATCCCACTGCGTATCTGCAAATGTGCATCCGTCAAATACAACCTTTCCGGTAAGACCCGAAGCGTATACATTAGACGCATTGTTTTTTGCATTTACAGGCTCGGCAAAGTTTACATTCTTAAATGTAACCTTATTATCCGCGCCGACATATACGGGGTTTTCAGATATGGTTTTGCCGTTTCCGTCTATGGTTATATTCTTATTTACCGAAAGTGTGCTTGTAAGCACGATATCGTCAGTCAAAAGAATTGTATCGCCGTCATTAGCACCTGCAACTGCATTCTTAAACTCTTCAGTATCAGATGCGGTAGCCTTAACTACTGTATACCAGTCACCGTTTTTAACAACGGTATAACCGTCAGCAACAAAGTTTGCGGTCGGATTTTCAGTTTCACTGTTAGAGGGGTCATACTTATAGAAGGAGCCGCCTCTTACTATGATTTTAGCCTCAGAGTTATCCTTTATATTAAGTGTCCACTTAGGAGTTACAGACTTAAATGTACCGCCGTTAATTTCAATTACTCCGGTACCGGATGCATAAATCAGATCGTACTGATCATCATCTCCGCTGATATCCTGGGTAAAATAGCCGTCATTGATAATTACAGTACCGTTATCCGCCCACACAGCCATTGCGTATTTTTCCTTGCTTTCAACAGCGGTTACTGTGCCTTTTCCGCTTACAGTAACAACCGCATTGTTTACAGCATGAATTGCACCGTCGTTGCCGTCCGCATAGATGGGTGTTTCCTCAAGGTTAACAGAAACCTCTTTGCCGTCTGCAACGATAGGATCGCTGTACTGTGCATCTGCATCATAATCGTTTGAATTGCTGTCAAACTCATGTACCGCCTGTGTTGCAACAACTGAAATGCTGATGCCTGTAAGAGAAAGATTCATATACTCATTTCCGGCAGTCTGCTTCATAGTACCGCTGATAACAATCTCATCCGATACTGCCTGAGGAGCAAGAAAACCTTCTTTTGAAAGCTCAACCGTATCGCCGTTTTTATCGGTATAGCTGAAATCAATAGCTTCAAGGAGCTTTGCACTCCCTGCCAGACCATTAACGACAAGCTTATACTTCAGCGCAAGGCTTCCGTTGTTTTTAACTTTGACAGCCGGAAGCTCATACGTACAGCCGGGTTCCCACAGAACAGCGTCCGTACCCTCTTTTTTAATCCAGTTAAGAGTCGCATTTTCATCTATCTCGTTGCCGTTTTCATCAACGAGCTGCACATCAAGCTTACCTGATGTGATACTGCTTACGCTTGCAGTTGCCGAATCGGTGAACCATGCAAAGGTCGAACCGATAAACATAGCCACACAGCAAAGCAGCGACAGCACGCTTAAAAGCAGTGCTCTTTGTGTATTTGTGCTTTTAGTCATTTTCCATGACCCTCCGTAATTTTATGTCGGCTTTATCAGATTTAATTCAGATACTCTCCGACAAAGCCGCTAAAATCGGAGGTATCTATATAACTTTGTTATTTTCCCTCGTTAAGGGTTTAGTCAATTTGACTAACAGAGGGTAGGCATACCCCCCCCCCGGTGGAAATTTTTGTCATTTGTGCATTTTGCATAGCCGATCTCCCTTTGCAACACTTCTCCCTTCGCGGGAATCAAAAGGCATAAGACTAAAGCTTGTGCCCTTTGATTCCCGTTCACCCATAAGGGTGAGCGGGACAATTTCAGAATTTCAGTTTACTTAATAACAACGTTACCGTTTGCAACGGCTGCATTGTAAAGCTCCTCAACCTCCGCATCAACGACTATTTTGTTTGTATTTGATGAAGAAGTATTGTTTTCAATCAGAATATTAACAAAGCTGAAGTTATCAGCACCGTCTTTATGAACTCTTGCAAGACCGCTGAAACCATAGGTATTGTTTGAAATTTTAATGTTTTCGAGATCACCGCAAAGAGTAATTGCATAAACACCAAAACCGTTTTTAAACGTGTTATTTTCAATGGTAACATTCTTTATGGAACTGTTATAGCCGGATAAATTAACAGGACGGCTGATTGTGCAGTTTTTAATCACAACATCGCTGCTGTTGCCGCCGTTAATCCATATAGAATGACCCATGGTGCTTGTTGTACCGGTAATTTCGCAGCCATCGATTGTAACCTCGCCTGAACCCGGCTGGATATGAATACCGTATTTTTTATTTGTGCTTTCTATCTTGGTATTCTGAATAACAGCATTGACACCCGAACGAACATCAAATGTATTGGCGCTTCCGTCATTTGTAACAACAGCACCGTTACCGTTTATAATAATATCCTTATCAATGCTGAAATTACCAACATATTCAACATCAGGCTTCAGGGCAATGATTTCCCCGTTATTATCTGCAATAGCAGCCGTAAGATCAGCCGCGCTGTCTACATAATTCTTAGTAATATCTTCAGCTTCAGCTGTAACCTGATTGTCAACGGACGCATTGCTGTTAGCGGCGCTCAGAGCCTTTGTATCCTGATAGTTGTCAACATCGGAATTGTTGTAGATAATAGCAAAATCATCTGCAAAGTTAACGCCGAAGCTATTGCCCGTAAACGTAAAATCAGAATTTGAGCACACTACAAAGCCGCGCGTTCCCTCAACATAGTTATCTGCTATAATACCGCTGCCCTCGACATATGCAGGCTGACGAAGATTTTTAAAGGTATTGCCTGATATAACGACATCCTTAACGCCTGCCTCCATGATTATACCGCGGCTGACTTCACTTCCGCCGTTGAACAGACCTTCAAAGCAGCAATTAGTAACAGAGGCTCCTGTCTGCATGTAGACAAAATCAACCTCGGTGGTGTTGATTTCATCCATTTTGAAGGACAGACCGTCAACCTTTGCGCCTGCGCTGAGTGTTACAGGATATGTCACATCATTTTGCACCGTAACAACCGCGTTGTTTTTGCCGATAAGGGTAACGCCTGCGGGAACGGTCACCGCGCTGTCAAGCGAAATATCCTCGGTAACAGCAACAACATCACCGTATGCAGCAGCTGCAAGCGCAGTGTTCAGCTCTGCAACAGTTGCCGCATTATAATCCGCGTAGTATGCGTTTTCATCATACTTATTATCAATACTGTCAAACTCAACAGTATCCTGAGTTGCGACAACGACAAGCCTTACACTGTTAAGCGAAAGACCCATGTAATCATTGCCCGCCTGTTCGCTCATATGAGCCTTAACAACAATGGGCGCTGAAGTTTCATCTTTAGCAAGGCTGTTTTCGGTATCAAGCGATAAACCGTCAACAGTAAAATCGATTACATCAAGAAGGCGCTTATCGCCGTCAGCTACCTCTATGCTGAGCTTGTACTTTAAAGCAAGATTGCCTTTATTTGCAACCATAACTGCCGGAAGCTCATACGTACAGCCGGGTTCCCACAGAACAGCTTCATCAGCCGGAGCACCCTGAGCCTTAACCCAGCTCAATGCCTCGGTAACAGGCTGTTTGCTCGATGCGTCGATAAGCTCTACATCAAGCTTGCCTGATGTGATGCTGCTTACGCTTGCAGTTGCGGAGTCGGTAAACCATGCAAAAGTTGAACCGATAAACATAGCCACACAGCAAAACAGTGACAGCACGCTTAAAAGCAATGCTCTTTTTGTATTTGTGCTTTTAGTCATTTTCCATGACCCTCCGTAATTTTTGTCGGCTTTATCGGATTTTTGCTTAGATACTCTCCGACAAAACCGCTAAAATCGGAGGTATCTATATAGCTTTGTTATTTTCCCTCGTTAAAGGTTCAGTCAGTTTGACTATCAGAGGGTAGGCATACCCCCCCCCGTTTACATTTTTTGCCATTTGTGCAAGTTGCATAAGTAACCTCCTTTGCACGGTATCCGAATTATATATCGGTCGGCATTATATGTCTGAATCGGTATTTGATACCGAGGAGACAACATTTTCCTCGAAAGACTGCGGCTCCGAATCATTTGAAACCGACGATTTTGCTGCTTCAAGCTCGTGACGCAGTTTTATAATTTCCTGCATCATTTTTTGAGATTCAAGCCTCTCAGCTTCAATACGGCTGCGTTCTTCATTCATTTCAAGCCTCTGCTTTTCCCGCTGCGCCTCTATCTCGGCAAGCTGTTCGCGCTTGTATCTCTGAAAGAGCTTGATGCTGTTAAAGCCCTGTACAAGAATCAAAATCAAAAAAGGAAGAAAAATGCATACTATATAGCCGGGAGTTGTTTTTAAAAACCGGAAGAAACGACCCACACCGGGCATCTTTGCCTTATATTGACCGATAATTCTATCGTAAGTAACAACATTAGCGTCATCGGTATCGGTCGTTGTACCGTAAGTCACAAAGCCCGGATTACCGCTATCATCAGTTGTGAGACGGCGGATTTTATGAGTAACAACCGCTCCGTAATTCTCGGTATTTGTCGATAAATACGAAACAATATCCCCTGCCTTTAATTCAGCAGGGTCGGTTTCCCTGACAAATATAAGATCGCCGGCGTCAAAATCGGTCGCGCTCATTGAATCGGACATTACCACAAAAACTTTATATCCGAAAAGACTGCGGTCTGCACGGTCAAAGGTTGAAACCGAAACAATGGTAAATACCATCATGATAACCGCAACCGCCATGACAATCCAAATTATTATATTTTTGACAAGTCCGAGGATTTTTTTAAAATCCATATTTTTCCTCATTTTCCAGTGTTAAAGAGTGGTTGATATATCAGTCAAACAGACGGTCGGGGTTATTCTTTGTCTGTACGGCATCCGCTCCGAGCGCAAATGACAAAAACGAATCGGACGCTTCTTTTCCGGCATTTTCCGGGAAATGAAATGTTATTTGCAAAGTACGGCGTTCACCGACAGCAAGCGCTGTTTGCGCTGCGGGCGATTTTTCTTTTGTGAAATCGGAAGCCTTACCGGCAAACAGTACATTATCCCCGTCATAAACCGTGACATCCAAAACATCGGCAAGTTCACCGTCCGTATCACTGAAATAAAGCTTATAATAAACATCAATCGTACTGTCGTTTTGTACAAAAAAGTCCTTATTAACCGTCATGCCGGGTTCAAAAACAAACTCGTTATCCTCAATTATAGACTCACCGTCATTCAGATTAATTTTGACCTCTCCGAGCGCAAAAGAGTTCTCGTCTACCGATACCACAGAATACACAAACGCAACAGAGGTCATTAATAAACAAACGGCAAGTGCGACAACAGAAATGATGCTTGCTTTTAATTTTCTTGCGGTTTTATTAGAATTATTCATAATTAACGGTTCTCCTTTCTGAGCTTGACAAACAGAAGAACAGTAACAACAAGGGCTGACAAAGCAACTACTATCCACAGAAGTAAATTAGTATTGTCACCGGTTTGAGGTCCGTCATCTTTATCAGGAGTTTTATCCGTTTCGTCGCTGTCTGTGCTGTCGGGTTCGGGCTGCTCAGGATCAGGCTCGGGTTCCGGAGTCGGTTCTGGTTCGGGCTCGGGCTCAGGCTCCGGAGGAACCAGGGAACCGTCGTCATCGCCGCTCACCATCCAGTTAAAATCAGCATTAAGCGATGAAAGCATATACTCATTTCCGACAGATGTTGCCAAAGAAACCTCAATCGTAAAATCAACTGTTGTTTCATTACTGTCGCCGACAGCAAGCTCAAGCGGAAATTCGGTATCCTTCACCTGATTAAAAGACGCATTACACAAAACATTTCCGGTTTGGACATGAGTAACCTTTATATTAAGTATATCGCCGAGATTTTTAATCTGATCGGTAACCTCCGGTTTAAAAATCAGCGTTACCTCGTCATTATGATAAACTTTAACGCAATAAGACTTTGTAATAATATCACCGGGGAATAAGTTCTGAGCTGTGAATTTCTCATTATCGGACGGATTATTCTTATACAGCTCAATGGTAACCGACGCAGGCTTGTCCTCTGCCGATGTATCTCCTTTATCAGTGCTTACGGACGATAAAGACAGCAAGGTCATCGGCATGGTATTAGAAGAATAAGCAGTTTCTCTCGGCGCACCGGCTCCATTCAGACTTTCCGCTTTCAAATCGGAAGCTGCTGCAAAAGCAAAAGCGTTATCCTTTCCTATTATATTATCCGACACAGTCACTGTGGACTGCACCGGTGAAAAATATGCCAAATAAATACAGCGTGCAGCAAGTCCTCCCACACTCAAAACGAGCAGTACGGAAAGCACAATAATGGCAATTTTTAGACCTGAAGGTGTCTGTTTTTCCTTGATCTCCAATTAATAGCACCACCCTAATACTTTTTTTACAATACGGTAACAATTTAATCATAATATTGTATTTTACGTTATTGTACCACGTAGAGATAAAAAAGTCAAATACTGTTTACTAACATTCTATAATATAAAATGTTATTTTTTTACAGGAAATACAAAAAAATATTTTGCAAAAAAACAAATAAGTATCCTTACTTTTTACAAGCAATATACTCGCTTGCAAGGCAATAAGGCAAAACTGCTTTTGAGCAATTATATCTACATATAAAAAATCGGAACGAGTAAAACTCGTTCCGACGTGGTGCGGGTAAGAGGACTTGAACCTCCACGAAGTTGCCCCCACTAGAACCTGAATCTAGCGCGTCTGCCAATTCCGCCATACCCGCAAATAAAAGCAGTTCGGCTTACGCCGACTACCGACGTATATGATATACAAAAATTTATAAAAAGTCAAGTATAAATTCAAAAAACAATAGTTAATTTTCTTTTCACAGCGTTTATTTACAAAAATTCACTGTGTCCTTCACTTTTCAAAATTTTATTCCCGTATATTGGCGTCATTGCAATATTTTACAAAATCGTTTGGTTTTATCGTTAAAATCACGTTTTTTTAGAGAACGAAAAACCAAATAGTTACTGTCAACCCCGGCAGTCTAAGCAGTACCTGAAGCCCGCTATTTAAGATAATCCTCAGGAACAGATTCCGCAAGCGCTTTTCCGCCCTCAAGACTCGGATGTAAATTATCCTTGCTGTTATACACATCCAAAAGTACCGCGGGCTTTTCGGGATTGCACAAAGCGCCTGCAAAATCAATATAGCCATCCGCTTCGTTGCACGACATTATCCATTTATTCACGCTTTCACGGATATCGTTGCGCGTCTTATCATACGTGCGCCAATTACAAAACGGCGTTATAGTGGCAATGTATATTTTAAGACCGTATTTATGTGCAATATCAATATACCTGCGGTAACCGGCAATAAGGTCTTCGGCAGTCGGCAGGTCGGACATCGGGCGAAAAAGCACGCCCTCCTGCGGATGAATTATATCGTTGACCCCGTGCAGGACAAAGACCCTGTCTGCACCTTTGACGGAAGATATATCCGTCTCAAATCTTGCAATGCCGGCATGGGCATATTTCAAAAGCGAAAGATTGGAGTACTCACGCAAAACGCGGCTTCCGCTAACCGCACGGCGTACGACGGAAATATCACTCCTGTTTTCCCCGAGCAGACGAAGAGCCAGCCATTCCGGCCAGGACTGAGCCGATATGGAATCCCCGAAAACAACGGCAGCCTTACAGTCATTAGACGCAAGGACTTCAACAGTATCCAAAAAGTAAGTTCTGGCAGTCCCTTCGGAAAGCTGCGGCTCAAACGCTTTTGCACCGCTGAAATCGCCCTTGCAGAATCGGTTGTTTGTCAAAGGACCGGCAGTGCTTATTGCAGAATGCATGTCCGTATAATTTTCAAGATATATACTCACGGCAATTTTGCCGTTAAACTCTGTAACAAAATCAATCTCATCGCTGTAAAGATATGTACCCTTAGCTATTTTCGCAGACTTATTTTTGCCGAAAGTGACGTCTTTAATTTCGCTCACATTCCCGTCTTTATCTGCCCTTCCTACCGTAACGCGGGTAAGAACGACGTCCTCATACCCGTAAGTATTTGAAAAACGCAGCTTTATCTTTTCTCCGTTCACTGCAGTCGTAATAAAATACCGCAAAGTTATATCCTTTGCATAATTAGACGGACTGAACTCATCGCATGTTATAGAATTGCCCCAGACAGAGACCCACTTTTTATTATCCATAAATCCTCCGTTAATAAACTTTTTCTATAATCAAAGCAATTTGCGGCAGCGCAGAACACGCCGCCGCAAAAATAAAATATAATAATTACATAAGTGACAGATACAGCTCTTTGATTTCAGCAACGCTCGTATCACGCGGATTTCCGGGACGGCAAGCATCGTCAAACGCAGACTGTGACAAAAAGTCTACGTCCTGCGGTTTCACAATCTGCTTGAGGTCTGCCGGTATACCGACATCTGCCGAAAGCTTTTTAACAGCGTCAACTGCTGCTTTTCTGTACTCGTCTTCCGTCATTTTATCTGTACCCTCAACACCCATTGCAGCCGCAATATACTTATACTTATCGCCCGTTGCGGGAGCATTGTACTCCATAACGGTAGGAAGAATGATTGCGTTTGCAACTCCGTGCGGTGTGTCGTAAAGCGCACCGAGCGGATGAGCCATTGAATGAACAATTCCAAGCCCTACGTTGGAAAAGCCCATGCCTGCAACATACTGACCCAAAGCCATATCCTCCCTGCCCTTGGGCGTATTCGCAACTGCGTCTCTGAGCGAGCGTGAAATTATTTCAATCGCCTTGAGATGGAACATATCGGACAGCTCCCACGCGCCCTTTGTGATATAACCTTCGATAGCATGTGTCAGAGCGTCCATACCGGTAGCTGCGGTAAGTCCCTTAGGCATCGAAGCCATCATATCGGGGTCGACCACTGCGACAACGGGAATATCGTGAACATCTACGCAAACCATCTTGCGGTTGTTCTGAACATCGGTAATAACATAATTTATTGTTACCTCGGCAGCTGTTCCCGCTGTTGTAGGAACGGCAATTATCGGAACAGACGGATTTTTTGTAGGCGCCACGCCTTCAAGGCTCCTGACATCCGCAAATTCCGGGTTCGCAACGATAATGCCGACTGCCTTTGCCGTATCGATAGACGAACCGCCGCCGATAGCGACAAGGCAATCTGCGCCGCAGGACTTAAACGCCGCAACGCCCGCCTGTACATTCTCTATTGTGGGATTGGCTTTGACATCCGAAAAGAATTCAAAATCAATTGCCGCAGCCTTCAAAACATCTGTGACCTTAGCGGAAACGCCGAATTTAATAAGATCGGGGTCGGACACGACAAGCGCCTTTTTAAATCCTCTCGCCTTTATTTCGTCGGGAATTGCCTGCACGGCACCTGCGCCGTGATATGAGGTTTCGTTGAGTACAAATCTGTTGCTCATGTTTATTCTCCTTTTATTTAATATTTTAGGCTGACGCCGAATTTACTTATTTTATAATACATCATAAATAAAAAATAAATCGGTACGGATTGAAAACAAAATATTAACAATCAAGCGAAAGTCCCAAAGCATGCATGACTTCACGTGCAATTATCATCTGCGCCGCACGGTCGGGATGAACTCTGTCCCACGAAAATACATACGGATGGCATACATTCATAACATTATCGAAAACACTTTGCATATCTATAAAATCGGCATTGCTTTCCCGGGCAGCACTCCTGCAGGACGCGCCGAATTTATCAATCATGCTTCGCATAGCATCATCTTTATTGAGGTCCAGAATATAAGGCGACATTACAAACAACGAGTCTGCAACACCGGCACAAAGACCGATAAGCCGACGTATGTTGCCGTCATACTCGCTCAAGGATATATGATATTCGGTAGAATACGGACTGTCAAAATGCCGCCAAGCGTCATTTACTCCAATCATCATAAAAATAATTTCCGGTTTTAGCTGCGCAACATCGGTTTCAAATCGGTCGAGCAAATCCCTTGTAGTATTACCGCTGACACCGGAATTAAAAACACGTAGATTGAGCTGAGGATAAAAGCCCTGGAGCATACCCGCAACCAGGTCAACATATCCGTCACCAAAAGGCTTTTGCACCATAATATCATTTTTTGAATTACGATTTCTGCCGGCATCCGTCACCGAATCACCGAAAAACAAAATGCGGCTGTTCCTTTTTATTTCCATAATTACCCCCTCCGCCTTTTATATTATATATCCGTTGAAACGTAAAATCAATAGAAATAACATTATTTGAAAACACTATATTTGTGTTTTTCAATAAAGTTTAGACTTTTTCATTGAACTTTGAAAGTTCAAATGCTATACTTTATATTAAACATATTAAATTTACGGGAAGTGTACAGAATGATTAAAATTGATATTATTTCCGGCTTTTTGGGCGCGGGAAAAACGACATTGATAAAAAAGCTGATTAAGGAGTCTCTGGGCGGGGAACAAATTGTAATCATAGAAAACGAATTCGGCGAAATCGGCATTGACGGCGGTTTTTTAAAAGACGCCGGCATTACCGTAAACGAAATGAACAGCGGATGTATATGCTGCTCACTCTCGGGAGATTTTTCAAAAGCGCTTGAAAAAGTTATCGACGAGTATTCTCCCGACCGCATTATAATCGAACCGTCGGGAGTCGGAAAGCTGTCAGACGTTATCTCAGCGGTGAATACAGTTATTTCCGACAATGTTATACTCAACAGCTTTTCAACAGTTGCAGACGCCGGAAGATTTAAAATATATCATAAAAATTTCGGCGAATTTTTTGACAACCAGATAGAGAGTGCGCGCACGGTCATTCTGAGCCATACCAAAGGTATTTCAGATGAAAAAATGCAGTTTTGCACCGATATGATACGGCAGCTCAATCCGAAGGCAATTATTTCAACAACCGACTGGGACGAAATAACGGGAGATATGCTGCTTGAAGCAATAGAAACGGGAAGCTGCGACTTTACACAAGCACTGCTGAAAGAACATGAACACGGTCATAAAGATGACAGCGATTGCCATGAGCACCATCATGAGCACGGCGAGCACTGCGGCTGTCACGAGCATGAGCACCATCATGAGCACGATGAAAACTGCACATGCGGATGTCATGACCACCACGACCATGCACACCACCACGCCGACGATGTATTTACAAGCTGGGGCAAGCAAACCTCGCACAAATACAGCCGCGATGAGCTTGGTGCAGCCCTTCTTTCACTTGAGGACAGCAGCATTTACGGCAGCATTCTGCGCGCAAAGGGCATTGTCCCGTCCGACAACGGACAGTGGCTGCACTTTGACTATGTTCCGGGCGAATCCGATATACGTGTAGGCGGGGCAGATGTTACGGGGCGCATATGCGTCATCGGCGCGCAGATAAACGAACAAGAGCTTGAAAAGCTCTTTAAATAAGGAGGGCTCCCTTATGGAAATGCCGGTTTACCTGTTCACAGGCTTTCTTGACGCCGGAAAGACCAAATTTATTCAGGAGACATTGGAAGATCCGCGGTTTTACGACGGAGAGCGCACGCTTGTTATTCTTTGCGAAGAGGGAGAAACAGAGTATGAGCCGTCTAAATTCCCGTCTGAAAATGTGTTTTTCCATACAATAGACGAAAAAGAAAACCTCACTAAAAAAGAATTGCTCGGATTTCAGAAAAAATACCGTATGCAGCGCGTGCTTATAGAATATAACGGAATGTGGGAGCTGAACATTTTATACGAAAATCTGCCTGACAACTGGCTTATTTATCAGGAAATGATGTTTGTACACGCTGGTACTTTTTCGGTATATAATGCAAACATGAGAAATCTTATGGCAGATAAGCTGCGTACTGCCGAAACAGTTATATTCAACCGTGTAAAGCAGGGCGCGAATTTGATGCAGTATCACAAAGAGGTACGCACGTTCAGCCGCAGCGCAGGGATAATCTACGAATATGAAAACGGCGAAATTGAATATGACGAAATAGAAGACCCTCTGCCTTTCGACATTGAAGCCGATATAATCGAAATCGAAGACAGGGATTTTGCAATATGGTACAGAGACCTGATGGAAGAAACCGATAAATACAACGGTAAAAAAGTGCGGTTTAAAGGCATCATTGCAAAAGACAGTGCCATGCCGCAGAACGTATACGCTATCGGTCGACACATTATGACATGCTGTGCGGAGGATATTTCTTTCGGCGCTCTGATAATGATATATAACGGTCAAAATGAATTCAGCACACGCGACTGGGCATTGACATGCTCACAAATACGCGTTGAATACAACGAAATATACAAGTCAAAAGGACCTGTTCTTTATGCAGAAAGTCTTGACGCTGCCCTCGCACCAGAGCAAGAGCTTGCAACATTCTATTAAACTGAAAATCCCGTATGCTTTGCATACGGGATTTTATAATTTTATGTCAATTACCCGAAATCAGCAGCATTTTATTCTCGGTCATAATGCTGTCGTCAAGCGTATTGTCCCGCTTTATGATTTCGACGGAGGTATGATATTTTTTAGCTATATCCCACAGGCTCTCTCCCCTGTCGGCATAGTAAAGAACAAGCTTTGAGCCAAAACATGTATTTTCAGACTGCTCGTCTGCCTCAATATTGTCGATTACCGTAAAACGGCCGCCGCAAAATATGAGAATATTAAATTCCATATCCGCTTTAAACTCAAGAGTATTGTCATCAGGCATGGAAAAGCTCACATTTTTAGCGCATACGCTTGCCTCACACCTCATATTCTCCGCAGTTTCGGAAAATGATTTTGTTATACTGAACGGCACGGCTTTATCGGTAAACCGATACTCATCGCGGTTTGCAGCATATATGCAAACGTATACATCACCCTCAATAATAAGAGACGAATCACCCGGAGAAATGTTTTTTATAACGGGCTTTAATACGACGTCCGCAACTCTTGCCTCGTCTATATCAAGCTCAACCGAATTGCGCAGGCTCTCCGTAAATATCATATTATCAGAAAGAGATTCTATATTAATCTCCGAGCGGCTTATTTTCAGCTCACCGGAACGTGAATAAACATCCTTAAGCAAATTTACCCGTACATTATTATAAACGGACGCCGTTGCTCTTGCCTCTATTTCAAAGCTGATTGCATTGGAATCATCACTGATATCACAGCGTATTCCGATAAGCTCACATTCAGCTTCTCCCGTCGAATCCTCCTGCGCGCCGTCTACGTCAACTATCTCGTTGAAGGGAATGACGGTTTCAACCGATTCCAAATCGCTCATTGATTCACCTGCCGTATACAGACAGCTGATAATCGCTTCGCCCTTTAGAATAACCTTATCGTTTATCACCTTGATTTCACTTACGCTGATACATCCGTCACACCTGATAACATCCATTACAGGCACCGCAAGCTCGCTCTCACCGCTTATACGTATATCAGCGTCACCGCTGTTTACATATGTACAGAATTCAGCCTGCTCAAACAGCGTTTCGATATCACAGTCGTCTATACTTTCTATTATCGGCGTTTCGGCATTGCCCATAACCTTGGCTGCAATACCGATAACCGCCTTTACGCTGATACGCCTTGAATTCTGGAGACGACAGCTTACATTGGAGGTTCTCAGTCTTATTTTTATGCGGTAAGCGGAAAGCTGCTCCTTTAGCTGCTGCGTCTGAGAAAAGGTTGTTGATTCTATTATCGATCTGACCGCACCCGTCTGCTCATCTACGTATATTACATTTACGGTACAGACTCCCTCCAGCATAAGCCTGTCACCGTCAATGGTTTTGGAATTTATTACGGGCTGTACCTCGCATTTCAGTATTCTGACGGCGGCGGCACAATAATCCGGTATGACTATATCTAAGTCAACCTTTTCCTCTGAAAAATTTTCATAAACCGTTTTGCATGAATAAATATTGTTTTTAGTTATATTGCAATCCATAGCTATCTCCGTTCCGCCATTATTTTAGGCATATTCTTTATTCAATTTATATACGCAGCGTCTTCAAATTATTACCGTTTCTTTACAAAACAGAAAAAAGTCTTGTATTTTTTCAAAAATATATTATAATTATGAATGTTTTCGGCAAATAACACTCTGCTTTCAAAGGTACTTTTATGGAAAAAATTACAAGCTGTAAGAATTTAAAAGTTATAGAAACCGCCAAGCTCTGCCATGCAAAGGAGCGTGCTGAAAAAGGTCTTTTTCTTGCAGACGGCATAAAGCTTATATATGAAGTTGTCAAATCCGGTTATGAAATACTTACATGCTTTGTTCAGGAAGGTGCCGACTTGTCTGTCCTGCCAAACTCCGTTGACAAAGACCGCGTTATCATTGCCGGCGAGAATGTAATGCAGAAAATTTCCCCGCTCACAAATTCACAGCAGTTCATCGCCGTATGCAAAATCAAGGAGCAAACGCCGCCGGACACACAGGACAGCTTTATACTGGCGTTAGAGCGGATACAAGATCCGTCAAATGCAGGCGCGATTCTGAGGTCTGCCGAGGCATTCGGCATAAAGAGCATAGTTATGGGACACGGATGCTGTGACATATATTCACCGAAGGCTCTGCGTGCGGCAATGGGAAGTACCTTCAGACTTAATATATCATATGTGCAGCTGCGCGAGTTCTTAACGGAAAAGGTAATGCAGGGCTTTGATATAATCGGTACGGGACTTGATAAAAATTATAAAACGGTAGACAAACTTTGCGAGTCCGAGAAAAAGGTAGTTATAATAGGAAACGAGGGCAGCGGGATATCAAAAGAAATACAAGATATTTGCAGCATCGGCATGTACATCCCGATGTACGGAGAGAACGAATCACTTAACGCAGCCGTTGCCGCATCAATAATAATGTGGGAGAACAAAAGACAAAACAATGAAAGAAAACCAGGTACTTTGGATTTGGCTTAAAACCGCACTGAATGACAGGAGCCTTAAAACATACAAAACCTATCAGGAGTTTAAAAGCATAGACGCCGTATTCAATGCCGATAAAAATGCTCTTAAAAATCTTGATTTTCTTGACGAAAAAGACAAAGCGGCTTTACTTGACAAAGACCTTGGCGGCGCACAAAAAACAATAAGGCTCTGTGAATCAAACAGTATAGGAATTGTTACAATAGACGATGATAATTATCCGGCTCTTTTAAAAGAAATAGACAATCCGCCGTGTGTGCTTTTCTATTACGGCAATTATGAAAAGGCTCTTTCAAAGCCGTGCATAACTATCGTAGGCACAAGAGACTGCACAACCTACGGCGAGGTAACAACCTCATACATCAGCGGAATGCTTGCCGCATGCGGCTTTACAATAGCCTGCGGCGTAGCAAAAGGTATTGATACTGCGGCGCTTGAAAGCGCAGTCAAGGCAGACGGCAGCGCGATTATGGTTTTGCCGGACGGGCTTATATCCACAAATTATCAAAACAAGTATAAATTTAAAAATATTCGATATAATGGTGTTGTAATATCGGAACATCTTCCAAACGAGAGAACAAGCAAATATGCTTATCATGAGCGAAACAGAATCCTCAGCGGAATATCTTTGGGTACGATAGTGACACAGGCGCCCGAAAAAAGCGGCGCACTTATCACGGCAAATTATGCCGCCGATCAGGGTCGTGACGTATTCGCTCTTACAGCCAACATCGACATGGTGCAGTCAAAAGGCTCAAACCGCCTGATAAAAGACGGCGCGACGCCGATTTTCGGATACGAGGACATACTGGAGGTCTATCTTCCGAAATTCGAAGACCGGCTTGTGCGGCGTGCCGAGGAGGACTTAAGTCAAACGCTTAAGCGCTCAGAGGACGACTGTTTTATAAAAGCCGAAGATTTTAAGCGTGTTATTATGAAACAGCTGAGTGATGAAGAACAGCAGGTGTTTAAACTTATGAGTCACAGGGAAATAACCGCCGACTATATTATAGACCGCACAAATCTTCCGGTGCCGCAGGTTCTGGGCATTATATCAGCTCTGGAGGCAAAGGGCGCAATCGTCAGCTGTCCCGGAAATAAATATAAAATTTTAGTATAATTAATATAAGAGGTTAAAGATGTCAGATTTACTTATAGTTGAGTCTCCGGCAAAAGCGCAGACGATTGAAAAATATCTCGGAAAAAAATATAAGGTTGTATCATCAAAGGGACATGTCAGAGATTTGCCCAAAAGCACATTCGGAGTCGACATAGAAAACGGCTTTGAGCCTCATTATATGACAATTCGCGGGAAAAGCGATCTTATAAAATCGCTCAAAAAGGACGTTAAGAACGCAGATACCGTCTATCTTGCAACCGACCCTGACCGAGAGGGTGAAGCGATTTCGTGGCATCTTTACGACCTTTTGGGGCTTAATGACAAAAACTCAAAGCGAATAGTATTTAACGAAATAACAAAAAATGCCGTTAAAGAGGCGGTTAAAAATCCGCGCGATATTGACATGGATCTTGTAGCGGCACAACAGGCGCGCCGCATTTTGGACAGAATAGTCGGATATAAGCTGTCACCGTTTCTTTGGAAAAAGGTCAAGAAAGGTCTTTCGGCGGGTCGTGTGCAGTCTGTCGCCACCGCTATGATAGTGGACCGTGAAAATGAAATACGGAACTTTAAATCAAAAGAGTACTGGACGCTTACGGCGCTGTTTCAAAATGAAGACACCGGCTCCAAAATACCCGCAAAATTTTACGGAACATTAAAAGAAGCAATCGAAATAGAAAATGAACAGCAGGCAAATGAAATTTATGAAAAAACGCTGCACAAGCAGTTCAATATAGACTCTGTAAAGCTCGGTCAGAAAAGAAAAAGTCCTGCGCCTCCGTTTACTACCTCTACTTTGCAGCAGGAGGCGTCAAGAAGGTTTAACTTCCAGACAAAGCGCACAATGAAAGCGGCACAGGAGCTTTACGAGGGCATAAATATCGAGCACATGGGACGCACCGGTCTTATTACCTACATGCGTACCGATTCACTCAGGATTTCCGACGACGCCGCAAATGCCGCCAAAGAATTTATAATTTCAAACTACGGAGAGGAGTTTTACCCCGAAAAGCGCCGCGTTTTCAAGACAAAAAAAGGCGCTCAGGACGCGCACGAGGCTATTCGTCCGTCCAATGTCGCTTTGACACCGGAAAGAGTACGTTCCTCGCTTTCTCAGGATCAGTTCAGGCTTTATAAACTCATTTACGAGCGCTTTATAGCAAGCCAGATGAGCGAAGCGATATACAACACCCAGTCTGCCGATATATCAGACGGTGAGTACCTTTTTAAAGCGTATTGTCAATCCGTAAAGTTTATAGGCTTTACAGTTATATATCAGGACGCAGATAAGGAAGAAAACGACAAGACACTATACAAGCTTAAACAGGATGAGAAACTGACTCTTGCCGACATGGACAAAATACAGAGCTTTACCCAGCCTCCGGCAAGATATACCGAGGGTACACTTACAAAGGCACTGGACGAAAACGGAATCGGAAGACCGTCTACATTTATGCCGATAATATCGACTATCCTTGCCCGCGATTATGTTGAGCGCGACGGGAAATCCCTGAAGCCGACTTATCTGGGAGAGATTACGACCCAGTTGATGAAAGATTATTTTTCATCTATCATCGACTACGATTTTTCGGCTAATCTTGAAACAGATCTTGATAAAGTGTCCGACGGAGAGGTAAAGTGGAATGACTTTATAGAAAGATTTTACGCAGTATTCAGCGACACGCTCGAAAAAGCGGAAGAGGCGATGAAGG
The DNA here is from genome assembly GCA_017937065.1 of Clostridia bacterium. Lineage (GTDB taxonomy): Bacteria > Bacillota > Clostridia > Oscillospirales > QAKW01 > RGIG9041. Next base: position 140,927 of record JAGBEI010000026.1, read on the forward strand.
AAACCCGCATTAAGCTGCCGACAATCGAAAGCGATGAGCTATGCCCTGTCTGCGGAAGAAATCTTATTGTACGCAGCGGTAAATTCGGTAAATTTTTAGCATGTCCCGGCTTTCCCGAATGTAAATTCACAAAACCGATAGTTATTGATACCGGCGTGCCCTGCCCCAAATGCGGAGCAAGAATTTTAAAACGCAAAACCAAAACCGGAAAGGTCTTCTACGGCTGTGACAATTATCCCAAGTGCGACTATATGACGTGGGATGAACCGCTTAAAACAAAGTGTGAAAACTGCGGAAGCAATCTTTTCAGAAAGAGCGGCAAAAGCAGGATTATATATTGTCCCAATCCTGAATGTAAAAAAGCAGTCTCTGCAAAAAAAGCCGACAAAAACAGCACAGACGAAAACGGAAATACGGATAATAATGCTAAAAAATAATAAGACAAACCATATTAAGGAAATATAAACATGAGCAATAAAGCGACAGTTATCGGTGCGGGGCTTGCCGGCTGCGAAGCGGCGTTTCAGCTTGCCAAGCGCGGAATACAGGTTGACCTATACGAAATGAAGCCGGACAAAAAAACGCCCGCTCACAGCTACAACGGATTTGCAGAGCTTGTTTGTTCCAACTCACTGCGCGCAGATTCACTTTCCAATGCTGTAGGGCTTTTAAAAGAGGAAATGCGCAGGCTCGATTCGTTAATAATCAGATGCGCGGATGAAAACAAGGTTCCGGCAGGAGGAGCGCTTGCAGTAGACCGTATAAAATTTTCCGATTCAGTTACCAAAATAATAACAAATCATCCCGGTATCACAGTCAAAAGCTGCGAGATAACGGAAATTCCGAAAGAAAAAAATGTTATAATAGCGACAGGGCCGCTGACAAGTCAAGCCCTGTCTGACAGTATAGGAGAGTATTTGGGCAATGAATATCTGCATTTTTTTGATGCGGCAGCGCCTATTATTACACTGGACAGCATAGATACAAATATTGCCTTTTTCGCTTCAAGATATGATAAGGGTACGCCCGATTACATAAACTGTCCGATGACAGAGCAGCAGTACAACACTTTTTATAACGAGCTTATAAACGCCGAATGCGCCAAGCTCCACGGCTTTGAAAACGACAATGTGTTTGAGGGCTGTATGCCTGTTGAGGTTATGGCAAAAAGAGGGCCGCAAACGCTGCTGTTCGGGCCGCTGAAGCCTGTGGGGCTTATTGACAGCCGAACAGGAAAGCGCTCTCACGCTGTGGTACAGCTCAGAAAAGACAACACAGACGGCACGCTTTATAATATGGTCGGTTTTCAGACGCATCTTAAATTTGCGGAGCAAAAGCGCGTTTTTTCAATGATACCCGGACTGCAAAACGCTGAATTTGTCCGCTACGGCGTAATGCACAGAAACACTTTTATTAATTCACCGAAATCTCTTACAAAATATTACAGCTGTAAAAAAAGAGCCGACCTTTTCTTTGCAGGTCAGATGACAGGTGTCGAGGGGTATGTGGAATCGGCATCATCCGGACTTTCGGCGGGAATTAACCTTGCCCGTACAATTTTGGGAAAAGCACCGGTTGACTTTACAAAATTTACCGCAACAGGCGCGCTGGCAAACTATATCAGTGAGGGAAGCTGCGGCACATTCCAGCCGATGAATGTAAATTTCGGAATTATCGAGCCGCTCGATGTGCGGATTAAAATAAAATCCCAAAGATATGAGGCTATATCGGCAAGAGCCCTTGATAAGCTGAATAAAATAATAGGAGAATCATTATGAAAATAGCAGTAGACGCTTACGGCGGAGACAACGCTCCCCTGGAAATAATAAGAGGCTGCAAGCTGGCGCATGATGAATTTAATGCAGATATTGTGCTGACGGGTAAAAAAGACGAAATTTTAAAAATAATGCAAAGCGAAGGGATTTCACCGAATATCTTTGAAATAGAAGATGCGCCCGACATTCTCACAATGGAGGATGACCCGACATCAGTCATAAAGGAAAAAAGCAATTCATCCATGGCTGCCGCGTTTAAGCTGCTCAAGAACGACATTTGCGACGCGGCGGTATCCGCCGGAAACAGCGGTGCCGTACTTGTCGGCGCCACAATGATTGTAAAGCGAATACGCGGAGTAAAACGAGCCGCTCTCGCTTTTGTTTTCCCCTCTCAGACAGGTCCGCTTATGCTTGCCGATATGGGAGCAAATGTAATATGCAAGCCGGAATATCTGCCTCAGTTTGCAATGATGGCTTCCGAGTATATGAAAAATATGCACGGAATAGAAAATCCGCTTATAGGACTTTTAAACAACGGAACGGAAGAGCACAAAGGCACCCAGCTGCACCAGGAGGCGTTCAAATTGCTTTCTGAGTCCGGGCTTAACTTTAAAGGCAACGTAGAGGCACGCGATATAGCGCTGGGCGGATGCGATGTTATAGTAACCGACGGATTCAGCGGTAATATTGCACTCAAAACCTTTGAAGGCGTCAGCAAGATGATGTCAAATGGTATTAAAAATATATTTAAAAAAAGCCTTTTGACAAAAATAGGCGCTGTATTTGTATTAAAAGAGCTGAACGCTTTCAAGAAGAAATTCGATTACAAGGAATACGGCGGCGTGCCGCTTTTGGGAATATCCAAGCCGGTAATCAAAGCGCACGGCTCATCTGACGCACGCGCTGTCAAAAACGCCATACGTCAGGCAATGGCGTTTTACGACAGTAAAATGATTGATGTAATTTCAAAAAAGCTCGGCGATAAGCAGTAATATTGACAAGTATACTTGAAATTTTTTAATTTATATCTTATACTATAATAAAATAATTAAGGAGAACATTATATGTCAGATTTTGATAAACTTAAAGAAATACTTGCAGAGCAGCTGGGAGTTGACGAGGACAGTATTACTGCGCAGACAACCATTGATGACCTGGGTGCCGATTCTCTTGACCTTGTCGAGGCGGTAATGAATATTGAAGAGGCTTTCGGCGTTAACATTGACGACGACGAGATAGAGAATCTGAAAACAGTCGGAGATTTTCTTGACTATATAGCAAACAAATGAACTTTTCACAGCTACAAAATATAATAAACTACAAGTTCAAAAAACAGCGGCTTTTGGAAACTGCGCTTACCCACTCATCGTATGCAAACGAGCATAAAAACATCGGCGCAGTATGCAACGAGAGGCTGGAATTTGTCGGCGACTCTGTTTTGGGCTTTATCTGTGCAGAATTGCTGTATACCCGCTATCCCGAAAAGCCTGAGGGCGAGATGTCAAAAATGCGTTCCTCTCTTGTGTGTGAAACCGCACTTGCAGAGTATGCCGCGCTTATTGACCTTGGCAGCTTTCTTTTGCTCGGTCACGGCGAGGACACTGCCGGTGGCAGAGAGCGTCCGTCGACGGTATCGGACGCATTTGAAGCCCTGATTGCCGCAATTTATCTTGACGGCGGTTTGGAAAGCGCGAGAAAATTTGTCCTTCCATTTTTAATCGGAGCACTGGACAGCAATAAGTATACACATGTACTGAACCGCGATTACAAAACTATGCTTCAAGAAATCGCGCAGCAAAACCCCGGTGAAATAATTCATTATGAAATAGTCGGGGAATCTGGACCGGATCACAATAAAAACTTTACGGTAAGCGTTTATCTCAACAGTAACCTGCTTGCTACCGCTAACGGAAAAAGCAAGAAGGAAGCCGAGCAAAATGCGGCGCACGAAGCATTGAAGCTTATGGGTGAAAAGCTGTGAAGCACTCTAATATTTCCATTTTCATTCCGCACTTAGGGTGCCCGTTTAACTGCATTTTCTGCGATCAATACAAAATAACAGGGAGTGACAGCGCTGTCACTCCCTCAGATGTTTATAACCTGCTTTCTAAGGCTGAGGTTAACGAAAAGCTATCTAAAAAAGACACACAGATTGCATTTTTCGGCGGTTCATTTACAGCGATTGACAAAACGCTCATGCTCTCCTATCTCGAAACTGCTTACGAATTTACGGGAGCAGGCAAGTTTCACAGTATCCGTATCTCAACCCGTCCCGACTGTATAGATGAGGATACACTTGATATATTGGCAAAGTTCAACGTAAAAACAATCGAGCTCGGCATACAGAGCTTTGACGATGAGGTTCTTAAAGCGTCAAAGCGCGGCTATACGGCAGACACGGCGCTGAAATCATGCAGGCTTATACAAGACCGCGGTTTTGAGCTCGGTATTCAAATGATGTGCGGTTTGCCTCAGGACACACATCAAAAAGATATCCAAACCGCAAATAAAATAATAGAGCTCGGATGCAAGCAGGTGCGCATTTACCCGGTCGTCGTCATTGAAGGCACTGAGCTTTGCCGTCTGTACAGGCAGGGCGTCTATACTCCCCTTTCTGTCGATGAGGCTGTAAATATATGTTCTGAGCTGTATTCCTTGTTTTGCGGCAATGACGTTACAATACTTAAAATCGGACTGCATACGGCAAGCGGAGGCATTGCCGGACCGTTCCATCCCGCTTTCGGCGAGCTTGTGCGCTCACAGGTGTTTTTCAACGAAGTAATCGCCTGCCTCAAAGACAAAAATGACAGTTATACCGTAAAGGTCGCCCCATCGTTTGTTTCAACGGCAGTCGGAAACGGGAAACGCAATACCGATCTTTTTAAAAGCCGGGGCTTTAACATAAAAATTACTGCCGACCCTTCTGTCATCCACGGAAAATGGAAATTGATAAAAAAACAGTATTCAAACACTGACCTCTAATATTGAAGCGCTCAAAACAATGTTTTTGCCGCTTCAGTAATACCCATTACCTATGCGTTCTTTACCGTATTGACAGCCATTGCTATCATATTGCCGATTGATGCGGGATTTGATGTGTTTGACGGCAAATATCTATTTTGATTACTGCCTTTTAAATCCGTAAGAAAAAGAATAATAAAAAAGTCTCTGAGAAAAACTCAGAGACTTTCTAATTCTGTCTTAAATTAACCTGCAAGGCTTGTAAAGTTAAGTGCAAGAATGCACAGAACCAAAATCACAGTGATAACAACAGTAATCTTTGCAAGTATGCTGTCCTTGGTACGGCTTTTGTTCTTATTGAAAAAAGTATCCATCTCCGAAGAAGAGCCTGCCATAGCGCCCAAGCCGTTGCTCTTTCCCTGCTGCGCACTTATACAAACGATAGCTACCACACAAAGAACTAAAACCACAGAACCGAGTATTATCTGAACCAGTGTCATTTTATCATTCACAACCTTTCAAGTAATCCGACATTTATATTACCATAAATTATATCAAAATGCAAGAATTTTTTAGATTTTTTACTTCCAAATATAAACAAAATATTATTTTTCAAAAGTTTTGAAAAATAAAAAGTGTGGAAACATGCGGGTTTAAGAGCATAAAACATGAGTTTTGAACGTTTTCAACAGAGTTTTGAACATATTTTATGTAAACTTAAAAATTACGGTGCATTTATGCCCCTTTTTTCTCACCTATTTTTTCAAAAACTGCTAAAATTACAAATGCAGCAATGATAGCTATTACAGCCGCCGTCGAAACGTAGCTTATAACAAATACGCGCGTAATCAGCGCCGCCGCTGAAATAACGGAAAATACAGCCGTATGCCAAAGCTTCACGGACGGATACTTCTTTGAAACAAAAAATGTAATTATAATAATAAAAATCAGCAGAGCCCCAAATAATGTCAGATATGTTGAGTATCCTATTGAAAGCGACTCGTTAAAGGTAACACGTTTTGAAAAGAATACATCAGTCAAAGCAAACAGTACGCAGTAAATGCCGCACACAACAGCCTGATAGGCGTAGCCGTGGTTTATAAAGTAATAAATTGTATATGCTATGAAAATGCAGGCGTAACAGATTATGGAGTACTTGGATGACAGCGTTCTGTTTGAGCTGAGCGGAATTATAACAGCCGCCGCAAATGCCGTAAAAGACAGTATCAGAAAATAGTTGGGAGTTATCAGCCTTTGCGAAAAGTCTAACCCGCGTTTTAAACGCGAGAAAACAACAGCCGCCGCAAATGCCGCAAAGGTAACCGCCATTGCGGTATACTCAATATAAGCATAATAATCGTTTATTTGTAGATAGTGCTTTTTAAAGGGAATTATATAAATATAAGTCAGCACTGACAACAGAATAAGCGAGAACAGCATCACGGTGACACGGCTTATCGCAAGCTCTTTTGCATTCAGTTTCTTATTGCTCATTTGCATTTTCTCCATTTCAGATTATTATAAATTGTCCGTATTAAAAAGCAAAATCGGTATCAAAAACGCCGCGGCATCCTCGGTGCGAAGTATACGTCTGCCAAGCGAAACACATTCTATACCTATTTTAGATGCAAGGAGTACCTCCGCATCATCCAATCCGCCCTCGGGACCTATAAGAAACGCAATTTCCCCTGCTCCCGGCGGCGGGATTTCAGGCAGCCTGCCATGCTCGTTTTCATAGCATATAAACCGATGCTCAAATCCGGACATTTGCTTCAGCGCCGTCTCAAAATCAACAAGCTCTGCAACCTGCGGAATATATCCGCGCATGCTCTGCATTGCGGATGAACGCGCGATTTTGTTAAGCCTTTCTGTCTTTTTTGAAGCCGCTTTACCGTCCGGGCGGGAAACACAGCGGCGGCTGAGCACGGGAATTATTTTATGTACTCCGAACTGAACACAGCGCTTAACCATATCGTCCATCTTATCGCCTTTAGTGAGGCATTGAAAAACCGTTATTTTAAGCTTAGGCTCGGTATTATTAATATATCTATCGGTAATTTCAAAAAACGCACACGATGAATCAAGCGATAAAAGGGTGCATTCACAGTCAAACTCACCGTCACAAAAGACCGCCGTTTCCCCGACCGACATGCGCAGTGAGCGGATTATATGATTAAACTTTTCACCGCCGACAGAAAACTTATTATCAATAATTTGTTCATTATCAAAGAAAAAACGCTGCATTTATTTAAGAACTGCACGAATGGCAGCCCAACCCCGCCTTTCCTTGATTTGAGTTATTTCAAAGCCGCTGTCGCAAATAAAAGACACGACCTCCTGTACTCTGCTGTCAATTATACCTGACGATATAAAAACGCCGCCGTAAGGCAAAACCTTTTTTATGTCACGGGTAAGCTGCATTATTATGTCGGCAACAATGTTGGCTACAACTATTTCATATTTGCCGACGGCAAATTCAAGAAGATCGCCCTTGTAATAAGATGTTTTATACTCAAGACCGTTGAGTACGGCATTTGACTTTGCAGCGCAAACAGCCGCTTCATCAATGTCACAGCCGCATGCACTGTCTGCACCCATCAGCACAGCCGCCTGAGACAGTATTCCGCTTCCGCAGCCGACATCCAGTACACGCTTACCCTCAAGCCGCTCTTTCTGTAAAAGTTCCAAACAAAGCGAAGTCGTTTCGTGGGAGCCTGTGCCGAAAGCCATGCCCGGATCTATTTTCAGAAGCAGCTTATCCGTTGTCACCTGTTCCCACGCAGGCGCTACGATAAGCCTGCTGCCTATCTCCATAGGACGGTAAAACTGTTTCCAATTATCCTTCCAGTCACTGTCGTCTACAACAGTGACACTCAGCTCCAATGTACCGAAAGCATTGTCTTTATCCGTCTCAGAGAGCTTTAAAAGCGCCGATTCCACCTGCGCTATAATATCATCACCCTGAGAATTGACCGCAGTATAAAACTTTACAAGAGAACGCTGTGCGCAAAGACGCATCAGTTCATCATCTATATAGTCATATGCCGGCGTTCGGGATTGTAAAAACTCCTTAAAATCCTCACTGTCGCACACCTCAAAGCCGCCGACGCCGCAAATGACAAGCAGGTTTGAAACCGGCTCTATTCCCTCGGACGACGTACTGATAACTGACATTTTATATTCCATAATTTCACCTTAAATAAAAACAAGTGGGAAAGCACTCTTTCCCACTTGAAATTATATTAAAATTTACGTTACTTGTCAATATCAATAATATGTTCTTCGAGCTTTTCGTAAGTACCGTCAGTAAATACAACATCAATCTTATTATTGTTGAAAGTAAGCGCAGTACCGTTCATATTGCGTATTTTTGTACCGTCAGGCAAATCGCGGCGATCAAACGAACCGCCCAGCACAGTATGATATCCGATTGTGCCAAGCTCTGTTTCACGACCGGCGGGCAGATAGCTTTTCCTGTGCTCGTGACCGTTGAGCATAACGTCTACACCGATTTCATTGAGAGCCTTAAGCCATTCTTTATAGTGACGGGTAAAATACTCATCCTTATAAAGATCCATACGTACATGACAAATAGCTATTTTGTATTTGACATCGGCAGCCGCGTACTCGTTTTCCTTGTTTTTGATAATATTTTTAAGAAACCTTGTCTGTGCAGCACGATAAGCGTCAAAATTAGCCATACCGCCGTACTCCGGATGATCGTCGTTCTTATCCTCACCGCAGTCGAGTACAACGCCCCATATGCTTCCGATACGGAATGTATAGTAGAGATTGCCGTTATCTGTCGCAACATAATCGGCGAAATCTATCGCCATGCGACCGCGGGTATCATGGTTGCCGCGGGCATAAATTACAGGTACCCTGCCCTCTGTAATCTTTGAAGTTATATAATGAACCGAAAGCAGATGCTCTATACTTCCGCTGTGATTTGGAATATCACCGTTTAAAACAAGTGCGTCCAGCTCATCACCGAAATATTTACCCGACTGCGCTGGCTCAACCGTTCTGGAATGTGAATCACATATCATATAGATATTGATATCATCATCCTTATTCATAGGCTTAAAGGAATACGTCTTTTCAAATGTTTCACCCGACTCTGCAAAGTACGGCTTTCTGTCAATACATCTTGCAAAGCGTATGGTATATTCCTTGGCATTGTCAAGCTCATCCTTGTCAACAAAGATTTTATGTACAGTCTTTTCGGAATTTATATTTCCGTTATTGTCGTCACTGTAAACATTTTCGCCGACCTTGACCCAGGCAAGCCCTTTATCGCGGGTATTGAATATTATCTGATAACCGCCGTGCGCTACAAATACGGTAGCGTCATGAATTAGCTGCCCTTCAACCTTGATAAGTCCCATAATTACTTACCTCTACATTCAATTTATTAAGCAAAAGCTTGCTTAAAGTATAAGTATTTAAACCGCTTTTGTCAATAATATCATTAAAAAAAGCGAAAAAATACATAAATTTAATTTAGATTTGTATTTTAAAACAACATTAAAAAGGACTTTCCGTAAAACGGAAAGTCC